>OZ245922.1:0-1006762 GCA_965229705.1 Patescibacteria group bacterium | reverse complement strand
GACTGGTTGAACGGTTATCACTCACTTTTGGAGCTGACTTGAGGGTCTGAAATGGAAAGTTAGAAAGTTTTAGCATAAGAGTTATAAGCTATAATATATAAAAAAATCCCTGCTTTCTCTCGAAGAAGGGATTGCAGTTTTTCAAAAAATCTTACAAAACACCCTTTCTTGAGAAAGAAGGGAAAACGGGAAGCAGGTGCAATTTCTGTAAATAAGAAAGCATATTTTTTATTTTCAATCACTATACAAGACGAAGACTAAAAAAAATGTCTTCAAAGTCAAAAAAAATTTTCTTGTATTATTCTCAAAGCTCATTATAAATACAGATATATATATTTCTAACTCTTATCTATGTCTCGCTACAGAAAAAGAAACTCTCTTCAAAACACTCTCAAGGACTACATCGTACCTATTATATGATGAGTTCTGATCCTCCTGATCTTATATAGTTTTCTGCGATGAGACAATTCTTCTGGTGACCTTCTACCTGCGACAAATGCTACCCCTATCGATATAAGTTTTAAAACTAGCTCAACAGAGTCTATTATCAGTTATCCTGGGAATAAAAAAGAAAGTATCAATGATGACGAAGGACTCTATAAATGAGAAACTCTCAGCGTCAAAGAAGGTATTGTAGAATTGAGTCTTATAAATGGTTCTCAAATCGCACTCAACAAGATTGCAGAGCTCAAATATAATAACGACGAAAGTTTCTCGTTTTATTCTTCTGATGCCTGGTTTGATGTCACAGAAAAGATGCATATCTCTATGAGATATGCTGATGTATATGCAAATAGTCAAAGTATTGTATCTCTCACTCAAAACGAAGCAGGAAGCACTATATATGTTCTGAGAGGAAGCGCAAAAGTTGAGAACCTCTGATGAGTAAGCACCCAGCTCTCTGCAGGGCAAAAGATAAGTATTTCTGCTCAAAACGCCGCAAAAAAAGATATTGATCTTTCTATAGAAAAAACCAATATTGACACATACTTTAAGGAAAGTGATTGGTATATTGAAAACGAAGGCTATCTCATAAGTTCACAAACATCTCTTCAAAGCGAAGATACTTCCAGCTGAGAAAGTATCAGCTCGTATATAGAGCTTGAAAACATAGAAGATGAAATACAGCTCAGCTCTTCAAGTATCAATATTGCCGGAAGAATCACGACACCAACCAATCTCTGAGCTATCAGTTTTAATAATATAGATGCCAGTATCAATCAAAATGAAAAGACTTTTATTCTTGAGGATTTTCCTCTCAGTGGCAATGTTCATGATCTAGTCATAAAAATTTTTGATGAAGAAAAAAATATCCTAGAAAAATCGATTATCACCCTTTATACAAACGCAAAGATACAAGACTCATCGACTACTTCTTCAGCCTCACAATGAGTTACTACTTATAGCGTTGATGCAAATCAGTTCGGTTTCACTGCTCCATCTGTCACTGGAAAATTTACTACCAGTGGCCAAGAAATCACTATTCGATGAATTACCACAGCAGAAAATATTAGTAGTGTTCAAGTTAATGGGTTCACGCTCAAGTCTTTTAATGGAAGTACGTGGAGGTATCATGCGTTTACAAGATTTGATAATCTTCAAGAGTGAACCAATCAATACAAAATAGATTATTTTGGAGAAGATGGAGAAAAGGTATACACAGACTATTATACTATTGTAAAACAGACTGCTCCAACTCGAAGCGAGACTCCACCACCAGCTCTACCAGTACAAGAGGAAACTCCTCCTGCTCTTGAAACAGTTCCAGAAGAAATCATACCAGAAAAAGAGAAACTTATCTCTGATGAAGCATAAAAAGAAACCCCGAGGTATACCCCGGGGTTTCTTTAACAACTACATCAACTTCCACATCATCCAGGAGCACATCATCCACCAGAACCTCCTCAAATAATCGAAACAAACATTGACTTCAACTCTTCTGCCTCAGGAACCATTCCTTCAAAAATCATATCCTGAAAGTCTATACTCTCTTCTTCTATAACAAGAGCCGAATCCTTTGAAATAGATAGTTTTTTCTTGAGCTCTTCATCTTGTCACTGTTCTAGTGCGACAAAGTCGGTAAGTCCGAGTTCCTCCAGCACTCCAGCAACTGCATTTTTTAAATGTGTGGCTTCATCAGATGATCACCATATATAGACTTTCATAGAAAAAAATATAAGAAATAAAAAACTTCTCCTCAAAATATAGAGAAGAAGTTCTAAAAATCAATTATTATGCTTCTGTTTTTTCTTCTGTTTCTGCTGATACTTCTTCTTGAGGTTCTTCATCATCACTTGCAAGTGCTGCTCGAGGAAGGCTCGCAGAAACAACTACATCATCTATTGCTGTAACGATCTCATACTTTTCTCCATCAAGACCAAGATCTGAAACTCTGAGAACATCTCCTGGTTTTTCAAGAGCTGAAATATCTACATCAAAGTGATCTACTAAGTGTCTTGGAAGACATTTTACTTCTACTTCTCTGAGTGATTCTTCAAGAATAGCTCCTTCTCTCGTAGCTGGTGAGTCTCCAACTTGCGTAAGTGCAATTTTTGTCTGCAGCACTTCACCTCGCGTAATGGCATAAAAATCTACATGAGTAAAGTTTCCAATAACAGGATCTTTTTGTGTTGCATGAATCAGAACTTCTATTTTCTTTTTTCCTGCGCTCAGTTCTATAATACTACTCTCTCATGCTGCTCTATAAAGTCTGAGAAAGTCAGATGCATCAAGACTCAGTGAGACTGGTTCTTGTGATTTTCCATATACCACTCATGGAACTTTTTGCTGTTTTCTCAAAAGAGAAGTTTTTATTCCTTTTTCACGGATATCCGCTGATATAGCAAAATTCGACATAATATATCTAAAAAAATAATACGTATTTTAAAGCCGTGAAACTATATACAAAAACATATTTCTTGCAAAAGTTTTTTATTTATTTTTCTCACTTTACACAGAGCAGAAAAATGCTAGTATCTTTTTGTTTATCAATTACTATTTTCTCATGTGAAGAGGTCCTGTAGTTCAGGCACGAAAAGATGCCGTAAATGCTGCTAAGGGAAAAGTATTTTCCATGCATGCAAAGCTCATTGCTCTTGCAGCAATGGAATGATGAAAACCAGAAGATAATCCATCACTTGCAAGTCTCATAACCAAAGCAAAAAAAAATGGTGTTCCCAATGATACGATCGAAAGAGCCATAAAAAAATGAAGCTGAGAAGATACCGATGCCTCGCAAATATCAGAAATATGCTACGAAGGCTATGCTCCTGGTGGCGTTGCATTTATCATTTCAACACTGACCGATAACAAAAATCGTACTGTTTCTCATATACGAAGTATTTTTTCAAAATACGGAGGAAATATGTGAGAGACTTGAAGTGTCTCATGGATGTTTCACAAAAAATGAGTGATCTTTATTGATCCTCAAAAACATACCTATGATTATATCGAAGAGCTTGCTATAGAAACTGACGTTTTAGATATTGGGAAAGAAGCGTGATACATAAAGATTATCACAGAGATTGAAGACTGTATATCTGTGGAAAATTTTTTCCAGCAACATTCAGTAGAACTCTATGAATCAAAACTTGATTATATAGCTGATAATGAAGTAGAAGTCATAGATTTTGATAAGGCTCTCAAGATTACTAAAATGCGAGAGGCTTTTGAAAAAGATGAGGATGTAAATATTATTTCAAGTAACGAAATAATCTCCCCTGAACTCCAAAAAGAGGTAGACGATTTTATAGAAAAAAATACATTTCGAACCTAAAGAAATGTAGAAAAACTCCGTATTTATTATTTTCCATACTTCCCTAAGAGTAGGAAATAGTAACTATCTTAAAAATAGTCGATCCTCCTCTATTTCAAAACTGAGCCGATACACTCCATCATCACTTGCAACAACAAGTTCTCCATCGTCTTCTACATAAAAATCTTGTATTTCTATATCTGAGCGTTCTATCTGACCTATATACTTCAAAGATTTTGTATCCTGATACCTTTTCGAGTTTGGCTGGAAAACATATATACGGTGATCCAGAAGCATATATACATATGCAAGATCAATTCTCGCTCTGACAGAAGGAAGTTTTTCGACATCAATTTTATCAAAGTTATAGTTTTCTGGAAGATTATTCAGACTCAAAGATTCGAGCCTATAGCCGGGAACACGAAAAAACTTCAACAAAGATCCATCATGTTTTAGGATATATATTCATCCATCTATTGCGAGAGAAAGAATCTTTCACAAACTCAGACTATCAGCGTCTTTGAGGTACTCTACTGCTTCACCATAAGCCCCAAGTCTTCTTTTATGTACTAGTATTTGTCTCTCATCTTCTGAAGTAAGATAAATATTTGAGCCATAGGCTGTAAGAATATTTGATTTTTGCCAGAGAGTATCTCCTGTAATATCTATATAAGAAAAATACTTTGCGTCAGCGTAACGTACGAGTTTTCACTCTTGTGTTATCAAGATGATATCACCTTCCTGAGATGTTGCATCCTGAAAAACATCATTTGCCGTAAGCTTATTAAAGACGCGTTCTTGAGGAGTTTGTCATGAAAAAACCGGACCTATCACTGACTTTTTTGTGACAAGATATATTTTATTTTCGAGTCCGAGTACTTTTACCACATCTTTTCTTGAGGTAAAAGACATAATATATGATGATTCTTTAGGAAAAAATATCTCTACCCCATTAAACTGTTTTTGCAGTATATATATTTCTTCTCTGAGTTTTGTACTATCGCTTGTGAAGAGGTTTTTTGATTGAAGTATATCAAGATTTTTTTCCGCTTTTTCTATCTCTAGAGCAAAAATATCTGAGTTATGCAAGCTCTCGCTTGCAGTAATAATGCTGTTTTGAGCTGAGAATAACAATTCCTTATGTGCCTGTAAATCTTTTTGTGATGCATCAAGAGTCAAAAACGAAGAAAGTATCAGATATACAATATATAGCGTAATACAAAAAGTTGTTCAAAATACTATCTGCAGCGTTACCTTTCACTGAGCAGCCATGATATCCTGAATCTGATATATATATGAAAGTCATTTTTTTACGAGAAAATTATCGCAAGCTTTAAGAGCATAATCTTTTACGAGGGAAGAAACATTTGTCTGCACTGAAGAAGTGTATAAGGGATCTTCTTTTTTGATAACGATGACACCAACACTCTCATTATAATATTCACGAGATACCATTGTGAGCAAATCTTTTCCTATTGTATGAACATTACTACTACATAAAACATCTATCACATCATCTTCCGAAAGCGTATCTAAAAGACGAGTTGTCGAAAAAATAAGAGTCTCTCACGGAATGATCTTTCCACTGGAAATATAATGAAACTCTCTCATGCTCTGATGCTTTTCTGTGATCTCAACAAGCTGTTTTCAAGAATTGTATAGAGACAAAAATGATGGTCAAAAAGGAGAAAAATAGAGTGTATCTTGAGCATAAACAGCAATAATAGCTGTAAGTCATGAGATATTTCCATCTCCGTCTCTCCACGATGTAAGCAAGGCATTTACATGTTCAAGCGCGAGAGAAAAGTTCTTATACACATTCTGCGTATCTATATGATCGAGAAGTGCATCAAGTATACGATGATATAAAAGAACCGTTTTATTTTCATCTTCACAGGAAATCATGATGATTGCCTCCACGTCATCGCTCAGAGGCATAACACTCATCTTGAGTTTTGATGAGTCTGAGGCAAGCACATGCTTGCGGATATCACTTTGAAACATATATATCTATACTTTTTTGAATAATTTTTTACAGTAGTGCTGGGTTTGTGTACATTTATTAGAGAAAAAACGACTCTTGTATTACTCAGATTTTACACAGTAAAAAAATAATATCCTCACTGAGTATCTTTGTCAAAGAAAAAACTTTTCTCCCTTTTTCTTTATTATTTTTTTAAGTCCGATATACTAAAGAAGTATCAAAAAATAGAAAATGTTTATATCTTCAATTACCATCTTTTTCTATGTATCGTATTCGTGGTGGAAAGTACATACAATGATCTATAAATATTGCTGGAAGTAAAAATGCAGCGCTTCCTCTGATTTCGAGCGCTATGCTTGTATGCGGAAAAAGTATATTTGAAAATGTTCCTGATATTCATGATGTGCATGATTTTATTCATTTTTATGAAAGTATTTGAGCACCAGTAACTTTTCGGGGAAATACACTTGAGATTGATTGTTCTGATATCAAAGAAGAGCGCATAAACACTTCTCAGCTCGCACGAACGAGAGCATGAATATATTGTATTGCTTGACTACTTACAAGATTCTGAAAAGCCCATATTCCCTTTCCTGCAGGTGACAAGATAGGAAAACGACCAATAGATGAGCATATTCATGGATACACAGATATGGGGTATGAGTTTTATGAAGATGAAGGCATACTCAAGTTCTCTGGAGATGGATGACAAAAAGATGTTACTACTCATGCCTACTTTGCTGTTACTGCTACAGCAAATCTGATACTGTGAGCTGTCTCTCGAAAAGCGATAACGCGTATTGAGCTTTGCGCTTTTGAACCTCATATATTTAACCTCATAGATTTTCTCCGAAAGCTCTGAGTCCCCATAGATATTCGCTATGATCATACAATTATCGTACATGGATGAGTTTCATTGCAAAAAAATATTCAACATCGGGTTATCTCGGACTATCTCCAGTCTTGAACCTTTATCATTCTTGGGACACTTGCAAGTAAAGACTATATTGATATTCATAATGCTCGGATAGCTGACTTATCTGCCTTTCTCTACAAGTTGCATGAGGCAGGTGGAAAGACAGAAGATCTCTGAAATGATACCTTGAGAGTCTATAGAAGTGATCACTTTCGGGCTGTCAATCTTCAAACAAATATCTTTCCTGGGTTTCCAACTGACTTGATGCCTCTTTTTACTGTTCTTTTAACGCAGTGTGAGTGAGAGAGTCGTATTCATGAAATACTCTATGAATGACGCCTCAACTGGCTGGTAGAATATGAAAGGTTAGGAAATACTCCTCGCATTATCAATCCTCATGAAGCAAAAATACAAGGAAAATCTCGCCTACATTGATCTCGGGTCAATAGTTGGGATCTGCGATCATGAGCAGCTATGGTTTTGGCTGGTATAATTGCTGAGGGGGAGACACTTGTGGAGAACATTTACTGGATTAAAAGGGGGTATGATAATCTCTTGGAAAAGCTTCAAAGTCTCGGTGTAGACATAGAAGAAATATAACTCTCATCTCTTTACATATTTACTTATATGACTATGAACAAAACAGCTATTTTTCTCATTCTTTTTGGGATAACCAATATTGTATTTCCCGACTTTATTGCATATATCATAGGTTGAGCCTGCGTGATTATTGGTATTTTTATGCTTTTTTGATCAGGTACTTGATGAAAAAAATCACATGAAGAAAACTATGTCAAATTTTGAAACTATAAGATTTTTCGATAAAGTGGACTCTTTACGCGTATAGCACTGAAAAAACTTTGTAAACCAACTAAAAACATATAAAAATTGGTTGGTTAATCATCCATATTTATATCAAAATTAGTCGCTAATATCATATATATGATACAAAAATACAACTCTTATCACCATAAATCCAGATAACTACATAGCCTTTGCTAAATGAGATTTATAAACTCTGAAAAAACGCTTCTTTTTTTTGCTGCCAATTCTCAGATTGCCTCGGGAGATTTTTTCTCTGCCTGTGAGATAACTGCAAGGCTAAAGCCTCTTCTATAAAAATAGTGTTTTGAGATCCTTTAAAAAGAACGATGTATTTTTCCTGCTGATTTTCTCTGAGATATTTCTTTATATATTTTCACACTTCTCTTGAAGAAAGAGAACTATATATCTGTCACTGATAATTCTCTCAGTGCAGTGCTCACACAAGATATGTATACATTTCTGGCCCAACCGTACAAACAAGCTCACTTTCATACAAGAGCTTTGCCAGAGACTTATGAACACTTGAAGACACCTCTCCTATCTCACGTATATCCCCAAGAACATAGAGAATCTTATGTTTTGGATACAAGTGCTTATGAAGAGTACGAGTGTTATCTATGGTATTTTTCATACTTTCAGGACTCGCATTGTAACTTGAGTCAATAAATATATTTTCATTTTTTGTAAAAAGCGAAAATCTTCATGGCTGTAAAGTGTATTCAAAATGGTATTTTCCTACTTTCAGAGAAATACCTAGTATCTTCGCAATATCAAAAGCAAGCACTGTATAGTTCCTGTTTTCATCTCAGATAAGATTTATCGAGATATCATAAGAGTCATACAGAAATCTTTGCTGTATACGATCCTCATATATTTCTACACCCTTTTGTATCCCCCCTTGAGAAATATCTTTCTTTGGGACAGTGATATACTCTTGTTTTTCATGTATATATGTATCTTCAGCATTATAAAATACATACTCCGAACTTGCTATGAGGAGTTTCATTTTATCCTGCCAATACTCTGTGGTTCCTCATGGAAAATTGACAGAATGTACACGATCAAGTTTCGTCAAAACTCCTATATGAGGTCTCATAACTGAGAGAAGAAAATCCATATCTCCTGGACTATCTATTCCATACTCAGCGATTAAGACGTCATAATGTTTTCTCGAAAATAATGCCTTTCTCAAAATATAAGCACTAATAGTCAAGAGATTTTTATATCCTGGCTGATAGTGTTCTATTTGAAAAATAGAAAAAATAAGTCCCAGCTCAGAATTGAAGTTCTGTGGTGAAGTATAAAAAACCGTATCTTTTCCAACTTGCTGGAGTACCTGAGTAACTATCATGCGACAACTTGTTTTTCCAACACTTCCTGTAATCCCTATTACATACACCTGCGTTCTCCAGAGATAGGTTTTTGCTGCTATCTTGAGAAGAGAACACAAAATCCAGTATAGTTTCTTTTTCATATGTATTTTATAGTTCTGTATAGATATATTTCACGCAAATATTTTCTAAAAAATGCTCAACATCTTTCATTTCTAATACAATCGTATTATCATTTTGTAGAGGATGAAAGCCAATAAGTCGTCACTTGAGTGATACATCAAACACCACTGGAATATCTCTCTGTTCATTATGTATCAGAGCAAAAGGACTCACATTTCAAGGCTTGAGTCCTATCTTATTCATCATGGCTTCTTCACTGGCAAAGCTCATTTTCGACTCATCAAATATTGCTCGAATACTATTTATATCAAGTTTTTTATAGTCGGGCAATACTATCATATAGTAGTTTGTTGCCTTTTTGTTTCTCAGAAGTAGTGACTTCACTCTCTTTCAGGGAATATCTACTCATTTTGCCTCATCACAAGTAAATACGGCATCATGCTCATAATTGGTATAGTCTATCTCTAAAGAGTCGAGAATATCAAATATTTTTTTCTTCATAGCTATTACCTTAATACGAATCAAATATCATTACAGCTACACTCTATAATAGTAATATTTGTCTATTTTTCAAAAACTCAATTTTCACAAACAAAAATATCATGGAGAGTATTTACCGCTTTTTGCATATCTCTTGAGTCTATACCAAATACCATTGCTCGTTGCAGTCTTCATTGAGAAGCAAGTTCTATATTCACTCACTGCTGTGAGAGTGCTGATGTTGCCTGAGCTAAAACTCATACTCTATCTCGAAGAGAAGATCCTATACAAAATATCAACGCTTTATTCTTCTCATATTCTATAAACTCTCCTTGAGAATTTTCTGGTATCGAGAGTCTGTTTCTCAGCTGTTTGAGCATCTGAAAAAAACTCTTATTTTCTATTCATTGATTTTGATCAATAGTGAACGTCACCTCCGTTTCCGAAGTGGAGACAATATCAACAGTATAATAATTTCTTACAATATCAAAAATACCTGACAATACTCCTCGCTCAAACATCTTTCCAGAGCTAATAGAAAAAAAAGTGATGTCTTTTCTTCCTCCTATAAACACAGGAGTCTTTCTCAAAACTTCGTCTGAAACTTTTGGCATCACCCAACTTCCCTGCTCATCAGAAAAAGGATCAACTATATGAATATTGACTCAAGCATCTTGGAGTTCTGAACGAAGCGCCTGTGAATGAAGAAGTTTCGCATGAGCTCAACTGTCTCATGTAATTTCTCTTGCAGTGGTATAGTCTATATGTGAAAGAATAACCGCATCTTCAGGTCTCTCGAGAACTCGTGGATCAGCGCTCAATATTCCTCTGACAGACTTTTGAATCTCAAGGGTTGCTGTATATCAATGATTTTGCAGTCATACTGAGAGCATAGCTGCTGTTGCGTCTGTATATCATCGACCAAGAACCGTATCAATCCCTTCCTCAAACTCTCAAATATATCATGGCAATACCAAAACTTTCTCATGAGAAAGTGTCTCTTGTACTGTCTGATATATTTTATCAGATATATGGAGAAATACTTCTCCCTGATTTTTTCACGAAAGTTCTTGGTTCACTACGAGATGTGAAAGATCTATAGCTTCAGATCAAAGAACATCTTCATCTGAAAGACAAAGAGCCAAAGAAAATATTTTACTCGAGAGTACTTCTCAAAATCATATGAGTGAATATCCCTCTCCCGTCTTTGTACGTATCATATAGTCGTTATCTCATAAACATGTTTTTCGCGTATCTTGCGTAAGAGAATAAAAGAAAGTAACATCTTCTTTGAGTTTCACGCACGCTTTTTCTAAAAATGAAAGAAGGTGCTTATATGCATTTCATGTAAAATTCTTTTGTAGTACTCCTCTATGAAACTCCTGTATACTCCATAATACTTCCTGTATTTTTTGAAAATCTTCTCAGGCAGCAAGCATTTCTCAGAGTTGTATGAGTATATCAGTTGTATTATACTCTGAAGATCTCATTGCTGATACAACGATGATCTGTAAAACTTGATCTCTGTGATCTGTGAGAATATTCTCTATACTGCTTGCTATCTGCGCAGCATTTTCTCCTCAGAGCTTTTTAACGGTAATATATTGCATGTTGATCTATAGTAAAATAATAAAAAAATCTCAGGTTCCCCTGAGACTCTATGTTGATATGTGAATATTTCTAACACTATACAACAAAAACCTTGGGGAGATATGCCTCAAGTTTTTTCGTTGTTTTTATAATGCTATATATATTCATACATCTCTATATATACGTTTTTTTATTTTTTGCAAATTTTTTTGACAATACTTATTAAAAAAGTACATTGCTAAGGTATAATTTATAAGTTTATTATAGTAGTATAGAAAATAATACAAATGGATATATTGGATATATCTGTGACTGACAACTTGCTGCGATGTGATGTCAAAGTGCTCAAGCAAGATGACTTCACCCTGTAGTACTCGGAACAAGTGCTACATCGTCAGCAGCGCAAGTAATCCTTGAGTGAAACAAAAACAATCAGCCGGGTACCTCTATTATTTCTTCTGGTGGAGACACAGTGGCAGAAAAATATCTCAATCGGCAATGACTTGATAGTTTTGTCTATGCTCTCTCGCGTTGAGCACCAGTAGCATTTGACTGGGAAAATGCTCCTCTCAATGCTCTCAAATATCTTGAAAATAATGCTCTCTATCTTAAGCCAGGATGGGAGGTACTCGAAACAACACAACATAGAGGTCGAGAAAAAGCTGCAATTAACAGTATACATGGAGAGACTATTACTGCTGCGTATGAAGAGGTTTCAAGTCTTGATGCAGCATTGCAAGCATTTAGCAGTCTTTGAGCATGACGACTCAAAACCTGTGAGTGATGATATGATGGAAAAGGTCAGTGGGCCATCACGCAAGAATCTGATCTCGAAAATGCCTTTTGTGAAATGGAGAAGATGCGAAATATCCCAAAACTCGTATATGAACAAAATGTTCCATTTACCAAAGAACTTTCAGTCATAGTAGGACGAAATTCTCGGTGAGAGTTTGCGTGGTATGATCCCTTTCTCAATCATCATGAATGATGAATCCTGCGAACAACTCAGACCGGTAACATATGAGTAGACCAAGAAGTATGTGAAAACATGATAGCATTTACCAAAAAAGTTGCAGAGTGACTCGGGCTTGAGTGAATCATGTGTATGGAGATGTTTCTGCTAAAAGATGGGAGTTTTCGAGCCAATGAGATTGCCGCGCGAGCACACAATAGTGGTCACATCACTCAAGATACTCACCCTATAAGTCAGTTTGATTTACAGATTATGGCAATGCTCGATGAGCCTATGCCATGATATATACGAAATCTACATGTAGGAAAAATGACCAATATGATTGGAAATGATATTGCTGAGATGGATGAGGTAGACTGGTGTCGATTTGGAACATACTTTGTAGAAAACGAAGTAGTGACAAGTTATGGAAAATGAGAAGCGAAAGCTGGAAGAAAGATGTGACACAAGAATGTGATATATTAAAAAGCTCTGAAAAACTTCTTTTTTCTCTCCTTGCTCGAAGTCTCAAAAAAACAACCCCGGGGTGTTATGCCCCGGGGTTAAAATATTTACTCTACCGTCACACTTTTTGCAAGATTTCTCGGCTTATCAATATCTCTTCCTAGAAATTCTGCCGTATACAAAGCAAAGAGATAACTTGCTGTGAGTCAGGTAAAAAGCGAGATAAGTTCAGAACTCTCGGGAAGTTCTATAGTGTCAGTGTAGAGCTCTTTGTGGCTATCATTGTGAGAAATATAACCGAGAATCGGTGCTTTTCGAGCAAGAATCTCTTGAATATTTGAAACTGTTTTACGATGAAACTTCCCCATAGGATTAAAAACTATGACCGGAAAATCTTCTCCTACAAGAGCGAGTGGACCATGTTTGAGCTCTCCTGCAGAGTAGCTCTCACAATGAATATATGAAAGCTCTTTACACTTGAGTGCTGCTTCACCTGCAGCAGGATAAAAATAGTTTCTCCCAAGAACAAACATACTATTATATTTTGCATATTTTTCTGCAAGCGTGCGAATATATTCTTTTTGCCTCAATACCTTGTGAATCATATCTGGAAGCGTATGAAGCTCTGAAATAATATCACGAATTTCTGAGATTTGCATATCATGCTTTGCTCCAAGACTGAGAGACATCATCAGCATGACTGCGAGTTGCGCGATGACATTTTTTGTACTGGCTACTCATCGTTCTACTCCTGCATGAGAATAGAGACCAATATCTGCCATGCGAGCAATGCTTGACCCTACAACATTTACAATCCCAAAACTCATACATCACTTCGCTTGAACGATCTTCATACATTCTCGCACATCTGCGGTTTCTCCAGATTGAGAAAGAAATATATACAGAGTCTTCATATCTGGGATAAAGCTATCAGCAAGAAACTCACTTGAAATAATTGCTTGCGCTGGAATTCCAGCAAATTTTCGAAAAAAATATGTTCCTACATCTCCGGCATAGTAACTCGAACCTGAAGAAACCACACATATTCTCTCAATATTCATACCTCAAAGTGTTTCGAGTGTTTCATTACAGATTTCTTTTCTCCCAAAATGAATCCTTCATGAAAATACATTTTCAAGCACACTTGGGATATCAAAGATTTCTTTTTCTGTATATGTTGTAAAGTTTCAGAGTGCTTCTGCTTTTTGGTGACTTTCAAGTTTTTCTGCTTCACGATCTACTGTTTTCCCAAACATAGAAATGTCATACTTCTCTGAGTGTATCACGACAATCTCATGGTCTTCTAAAACCGTGTATCTATCCGTTAGCTGTGAAAGAGCTTGTATATCGCTTGAGAGAAAGACGCTCTGAGATGCAACTCCTACAACTAGAGGACTCCCGAGCTTCATGGCAACAATTTCTTTTGGATTTTCTCTATCAATAATTGCCAGAGAATAAGCGCCAACAAGTCTTTTTGCAACTTTTTGGAGAGTAGATTTAAGACTTCCATCATAGAGATGTTCTACGAGTTTGATAACCACTTCTGTATCTGTATCTGAAGAAAAACTATAGACTCACTCAAGCTCTTTTTTGAGTTCTTTATAATTTTCGATAATTCCATTATGCACTATAAAAAAACGCTCTCTGGAAGAACTATGGGGATGAGTATTTTCTCGCGTTACGCCTCCATGTGTTGCCCAGCGAGTATGAGCGATACCGCAAGAGTATATGGTAGTATCTGCTTTTCGGGCATCAATATTGTGTGCTAAAGCTGAGACTCTTCATACTGCTTTTTCGAGAAATATCTTATTATTTTCATTTATACAGACCATTCCAGCGCTATCATAGCCTCTATATTCAAGGTCTCTGAGAGCATGTAAAAGGAGGCTGCGACAATCACTTTTTCCAACATAGGCAAATATTCAGCACATGCTTACATATTTTAGGAGCTAAAAAAGAGTATTATTTTTTTTCGAGTACATGTATCTTCGGCTGATTTTCTCCTCCATGAGATACCACACTTTCAGAGTATTCTTTGGGAATAGAAAATATATATGAATAAAGTTTTGCTCATTTTTTGGCTTCTGCAAGAAACTTTGGTACAATTTTTGACTGCATCTGCTCTGGCATTCCATACACATATATCCCGTCATATTTTGAAAAATCTTCACAAAAAGCATTTCAAAAAACGAGAGAAAGATTTGTAGGTTTCCCATATATATACGCCCTCATATATCATAGGAAATAGAACGGAAAAGCAAACTCTACTCCCCTAATATGCGAATGAGGAAAATGTTTTGCAAGTATAAGGGACACTCTTCCGTCTCCAGATCCAATTTCGAGGAATGTATCTCCAGCTTTGAGATGTATAAGTTTCAAGAGTCTTTCTATATCCAGCATGCGAGTAGGAACCCAAGGAGCCAGAGAAAGCGCTGGAATAAGAATACTCAGTAAGAAGAGAAATACACATACTGGTATCAGTATTTCCATATATTAAGGAGTGAAAAAATATTTTTTTAGGAATCTCTGAGAAAGTCCTTTTTCCTCTCCTTTTTCAAAGGAGAGATGGCTCGTTAGAGCCAGAGAGGATTAGAAATTTTTTGTTTCTCAGAGTTTCCTTAAGGAGATATGAAAAATATAAATTCTCTACTATGTCTTACCCGTAAAAGGCATTGAAGAATTTTCAATGTCTTTTACTATCTATTTTTTCAGATCATAGAGCTTGAGCTGCGCTATAGATTTGAGGAGCTGATCCTCAGCCTCAATAAACTTTTCCATATCAACCCTATCTTTTCTGTGCTTGTATTTCTCCATAAGTTCTAGAGCTCTCTCTTTTGCAAGTTGCGCCTGATCAAGATCTACCTCTTCCACATCAATAAGCATATCTGACATGATTTTTACGCTCGAATTATGTATCTCGACTACACCCGTTCCTATTGCAAAATCATCCCTTTGCTCAATACCATTTTCATCTTTATATTTCGTATAAAGAACACAAGGTTCAATCAATGCAATCATTGGAGCATGATTATCGAGAATGGTTATTTCTCATGACTTTGTCATGAGTGTCACAGAGAGAATATTTTCATGAAAAAAGTTTTCTCCTGAAAATGACAATACGCTAAGTTTCATAGTGTTTATTATTATTTCTTACTTTCTTCAAACGCTTTTACCACATCATCAATACCTGCCTTGTACATAAAAAAGTTTTCTGGTACTTCATCGAGTTCTCCGTCAATAATCTTTCGAAATCCTGCCACTGTATCTGAGAGTTTTGCATAAACTCCAGGAGTTCCCGTAAACTGCTCTGCTACAAAAAATGGTTGAGAAAGAAATTTTTGTATTCTTCTTGCTCTGGCTACTGTTTTTTTATCTTCTTCTGAGAGTTCATCCATACCAAGAATGGCAATAATATCTTGAAGTTCCTTATATTTTTGAAGAATTCTTTGTACTTCACGAGCAACATAATAATGTTCTTCTCCCACAACATTTGGATCAAGAACCGTTGAGGTACTATCAAGTGGGTCTACTGCAGGATAAATTCCAAGCTCAGCAATCGCTCGATTGAGTACCACTGTTGAGTCAAGATGCGAAAATGTTGTTGCTGGAGCTGGATCAGTGAGATCATCTGCGGGTACATATACTGCCTGCACTGAGGTAATAGAACCATCTTTTGTTGAAGTAATTCTCTCTTGGAGGGCTCCCATATCTGTTGCAAGTGTTGGTTGGTATCATACTGCTGAAGGAATACGCCCTAAAAGTGCTGATATCTCAGATCCTGCCTGCGTAAATCGAAAAATATTATCAACAAATAATAATACATCTCTCTTTTCTCTATCACGAAAGTGTTCAGCCATTGTCAGACCAGTAAGGGCAACTCTTGCTCTTGGTCCTGGAGCTTCGTTCATCTGCCCAAATACCATTGCTGTTTTATCAATAACTCCTGATTCTGTCATTTCATGGAAAAGATCATTTCCTTCACGAGTTCTTTCTCCGACACCAGCAACGACCGAGTATCCTCCATGTTCTGAAGCAATATTATGAATCAGTTCCTGCATAATAACCGTTTTTCCTACCCCAGCACCACCAAAAAGTCCTACTTTTCCTCCTTTGAGCATAGGAGCAATAAGATCTACGACCTTGATCCCTGTTTCAAAAACTTCTGCCTTATTTGAGAGATCTTGAAATGCCGGAGCAGCTCTGTGGATAGGGTCTGTGTGTTCTGTTTTTGGTTTTTCTTTTTCATCGATAGGATCACCCAAAACATTAAACATACGCCCAAGAACTTTTTCACCAACAGGAACAGAGATTGGAGCCTGTGTTGCGACTACCTCAAGTCCTCTCTTGAGTCCTTCTACAGATCCCATGGCAATCGTTCTTACTACGCCATCACCAAGTTGTTGTTGTACCTCTAAAACGAGTTTCTCGCTATGTCCTTGTACTTCAAGAGCATCAAGAACTGCAGGAATATATCAGTCGTCAAATCGTACATCGATTACGACCCCGATTACTTTTGTAATTATACCTTTTTTCATAGGATAAAATATGTTTAATAATTATTTTTAGATCTTTTCGTCCATAGCTTTATTACTGAGTGCATCTGCCTCAGTATTTTGCTCTCTTGGGATCCAGTTATAGCTCACATCTCTGTCTCATACTAACTGGAGAATCTCTAAATAAATTTTTTTGAGCTCAGCGTCTTTTACCTTCCACTCTCCCTTGAGTTGCGATATAACCAGTTTTGAATCCATATAGAGTTCTATCTGTGTAGCTCAGAGCTCAAGAGCTCTTTTTATTCCATAGAATGCCCCTGTATACTCGGCGATATTATTGGTCGTCGTTCCGAGATACTTATAGCGTCTCTCAAGAGGTGTTCCCTCTTTGTCCACTATATACACTCCTAGGCCTGCCACTCATGGGTTCCCTCTAGATCCTCAATCTGTATATACTCGTAGTAACATCTTTTCTTGAGAGAGACCGGTCTCCTGTTACTAAATATTTGGAACTCGAGACCGGTCTCGATATTCCTTTTTGTATGTGTATTTATTCAAAAGATCAAACAAAAGAATAATTCTTTTACTTGAGGATTTGAATAAATCCCGAAATTATTTTATTTCTTTTTCTACATATATTTTCATATCATCTTCTTTTTTTGTTTTTGCCTGAGAACTTGCTCTTTTCTTTACTGGTTTTTTTGCTTTTGCAGGAGTTTTCTTTGCTGGTGTTTTTACCGTTTTTTTCACTGTTTTTTGATGATTATGAGCTTGAGTAGTTGTTGGATTACTACTAGATTTCTGATTTTTTGCAGAAAGATATTTTTTATCCTTACAGGAAGTGTAGAGATATTTACGAAAAATAAGGGACAATAGGAGTACAAGAGCTGCAATAAATACTTGGATTTTGACAAAAACTGGATCTGCGTAGTGTGGAATATTTTTTCCCATAAGTCTGAGTGCTAGAGGGAAAAAGAAAGAAAAAACAAAAGAAATACAAATCACATATATACAATATAACGCGATATTTATCATCATCTTGAGAGCTATGCTTATATATTTCATACGAAGATATGTGTAAAAAAATAAAATCTTTCTTGTATCGTGTTTTTCAAATACTTCTCTCAAGAATTGTTAGGTATCCTTGAGAGATTCAACACCTGCGACTATCTCAGATACTTCTCTAGTAATGAGTCCTTGGCGGGCTTTATTAAACTGCAGTGTGAGCATATCCGCAATTTTTTGAGAATTGTCTTTTGCTGCTTTCATCGCAACCATTCTTGCTGAGTGTTCTGAGGCTTTTGCCTGAAGTAAAATATCATAAAACATCATATCAAGAATCATTGGTATAAGATCATCAGCAATAGACTCTGAGCTTGGTTCTATAATATAATCTATAGTCTCGCTTCCTATATCTTCAAGAACCTTTTCGTCATCAATAATGCTCTCAAGATAGTTTCGTACTCCCTGAGCATCAATAGGAAGAAACTCTCGGGCAACCGGAATTTGTTTAATAGAGTTGACATAGTAGTTATAAAACACTACAACCTTCCCATATTTTCCAGAAAGATAGGCATCATACATAGTCTGCGTGAGAGATTTTACAAAGCGTGTATCAATATTATCTGTATACTCTGGAGAAAAATCTGCATGAAGCGTATTTCCTGTTCGAGTTACAAAGGCTGCTGCTTTTTTCCCAAGACTGATATAGTCCATATCTTCATCTGGATTTTGTTTTGTGTACTCATGTACTTTTTTTAAAACATTTACATTATACCCTCCACATAAACCTTTATTTGAAGTGATAATGATCCCCAGAGTTTTCTGACTCTCATATTTTTGAAAATATGAAAAATCTTCTAAAAAACCTTCAATACGAGAAAATACTTTCAGCATTTCTATCACAAAGTCTTTTTTTTGCATTGCAAGGTCTTGAGCTTTCTTCATCTTCACTGTTGAGATGAGTTCCATTGCTTTGGTGATTTTTGAGGTATTTTTAATACTTCAAATTTTTCGTCCTATTTCTTTTGCGTTTGCCACGGGAAGTTACAAGTTATAAGTTAAAAGTTTAAAGCTTAAAGTTACAAGTTAAAAGTTTAAAGTGGAAAGTCTAAGGTTAAAAGTATACTATATATTTTTGTAAACATCTCATCTATGTCCGGCTCCCTCTATCTCTATTTTTCCATTTTTCTTGGAAAATATGATTCTAAAATCTCATATTCTACAACGAAAGTGCTTTTCTTTTCCATGAAGTATATCGATATCTAATTCCTGAAAATCTTGTACTAAATATCTTATCAATTACTTCATTAATTTTTTCTTTATTCGGAGCTTTTTTTATCGTTTTCTGCCATTTTTTAACCATGTATTTGTTTTTTGAGGTAGACACTAAATTCTTCTATAGGGACAGGCTCATCAAACATAACGTCCGTCCACTCTGTCGCCTCGATTTCTTGTTCTTTTTTCCTCAAGTCAGCATAGCTAATTCTTTGTTTTGATTCAAAAAACGATTCTGCTATTTTTTGTGGAACCTCTACCTCCATTACAACCATAATTTCTTTTTAGAAAATACTGTCTCTATTATATACTTTTTTTGTATTTCTCAATAGTGGAAAGCGAAAAGTTAAAAGATGTTTAAAGTAGAAAGTTTAAAGTGGAAAGTATACTATATATTTTTGTAAATATCTCCTCTTCCTCCTATGTGGAGAATTTTGTATTCACCATTTACTCTCTCCTCAAAAATAATTCTATAGTCTCACACTCTACACCTATATATTCAAAACTTTCATCGTATCTTCTTAATATCTAATCATCGAAAATCCCCTAAAACGATATTCTCAGAAACTTTTTGTAGTTGAGATTCATATGGTGATTTTTGAATAATTTTCAGCCATTTAGGAACCATAAATATCTTTTTTTAGCATCCTGGAAAATTCTTGCATAGATATTGGTTCATCTAACTCTATATCAATCCACATGTCTTCTTCTGCTTGTTCAAGACGAGTCAGAAAGTCTTCTGTTGTTATTGGCTCTTCTGATATTTTAAATGTATCTTGTACTTGTTCAGGTAACTCAACTTGTATTGTTGCCATAATTTTTTTTAGAAAATACTGCCTCTATTATATATTTTTTTTGTATTTCTCAATAGTGGAAAGTTTAAAGTGGAAAGTCTAAGGTTAAAAGATAAAAGTAAAAAGTTTACATTTATGCTATTAATTCTTTTTGATCAAGAAAAATATTATTTTTCGCAAAAGTCTTCTTTACTCAAAACATTTCTATCTCTACAACATTACCATCTATGTCAAAATCAACGATTCCTTTTTCAGAATTGAACATGTTTTTTACTTATGTAACTCAACTACTTTTTCTATGATCTTTACCAGATCTTTTTCTGTATTTTCTGAGAGATTTTTCTCATTTGCAAGCGTCTCAAGTACTTTCTTATCCTGATCAAGAGCAGCGTGTAAATCTTCTTCAAATTTCAAAACCTTTTCTACTGAAATACCATCAAGATATCCTTTTCCTCCCGCATAGAGTGCACATACCTGTTTTGGTACTGGTACTGGAGCATTAAGCCCTTGTTTGAGAAGTTCCATCATACGAGCTCCTCTGTCTAGCTGGGCTCTCGTTGCCTCATCAAGATCAGAAGCAAATTGTGAAAATGCTGCAAGTTCACGATACTGAGCAAGATCAAGTTTGAGTGTTCCAGAATTTTTTTTCATGGCTTTCATCTGCGCTGATCATCCAACTCGTGAAACTGAAAGACCTACTGATATCGCTGGTTTTTGTCCTGAGTTAAAGAGGTTTGAGTCGAGAAATATCTGCCCATCAGTAATAGAAATCACATTCGTCGGGATATAAGCAGATACATCACCTGCTTGCGTTTCAATAATCGGAAGCGCTGTCATAGATCCAGCACCTTTTTCATCTGAGAGTTTGGCAGCTCTTTCCAAAAGTCGTGAGTGAAGAAAAAATACATCTCCCGGATACGCCTCTCGTCCTGGTGGTCTTCTGAGGAGGAGAGACATTTCACGATACGCCGTTGCCTGTTTTGAGAGATCATCATAAATAATAAGTGCGTGCTGACTGTTGTACATAAAGTACTCAGCCATAGCACACCCTGTATATGGAGCAAGATACTGCATTGCTGCTGGTTCTGAAGCCCCTGCTGAAACAACAATAGTGTAGTCCATAGCCCCTCTCTTTCGGAGTTCTTCTACTGTTCGTGATACTTTTCCTTCTTTTTGACCAATAGCAACATACACACACATCATATTTTGACCTTTTTGGTTGAGAATCGTATCTATTGCTACCTGTGTTTTTCCTGTTTGCCTATCACCAATAATAAGTTCACGCTGTCCTCGTCCAATAGGTACGAGCGCATCAACCGCCTTGATACCTGTCTCCATAGGTTCATGAACCGACTTACGAGCCATTACTCATTCTGCGGTTCTCTCTACTGGATAATGCTCCTTTGTAGCTATCTCTCAAAGTCCATCGATCGGTCTTCCAAGAGCATCAACAACTCTTCCTATCATCTCCTTTCCAACTGGTACCTCAAGTGTTTTCCCGGTAGAAGTAACTTTTTCTCCCTCTTTTACACTAGCAAAACCCGAGAGAATCACTACACCAACAAAGTGATCCTCAAGATTGAGAGCTACTCCTGTTGCTCCAGAATCAAACTCCAAGACTTCATTGTATTTTGCTCCTCTTAGTCCTGATACTTTTGCAACTCCATCTCAGAGATAAAAAACTTCTCCAACATTTTCAATCTCAGGAGAAAAATCAGTAGAATCTATCTTTGCCTCTATTTCAGAGATAATTGACTGTAATACATCTTGTGACATATTTTATTTTGTTTAGATTATAAAATTATGTTTTTTATTTTTGCATGTGTTTTTCTACTTTTTTAAAGCTCACATCAACCATCATATCATCAAGATATACTTTCATTCAGCCTTTGAGAGATGATCGAGGAACAAATACTACCTGCCGTTTTTCTGTCTTGTGTCAAAAAGTTTTTTCAAATACTCACTCAGCGTGCTGCCACGCCATATCCTCAGAGACGCTTTGCGCATGCTCTACAACAAGATGTTTTTGACCACTAAGTTTGCGATGAAAAAGATCTCTCCCTCTTTTTCCGAGCTTCTTTCTCAGTTCAGCGTATTTTTTGAGTTCTCAAAGCACTACCGTTGCGGAAGATGCATCAAGCGTATCAATGTATTGCATGTATATCAGTTATTAAAGGGTATCTATATGCTTTTTCATAAAATCTTTTGAGGCTTTTTCATCTTGAAAAAGTTTCTCATTGAGTTTAAGTGCCAGGTTCATAACATTTTCTTTCATATCCGAAAGCATTCATCGGCGTTCTTGTTCTATTTGTTTCTGTCCAGCGTTTACAGCATTTTGAGCTTCTGTCTCAGCATCAAGAAGTATTTTTTCCTTTTTTTGTTTTGCAAGTGTTTCCGACTCTTCTATGAGTAGGTTTCATTTCATGCGAGCATTCTCGAGCATCTTATCTCACTGTTGACGCTTTTCTTCAAGTATTTTTTCAGCGTTATTATAGTCTTCTTGCACCTTTTCTTGTTTTGCCTCCCATTCATCGAGATACGCAAGATATGGTTTGAAAACAAATTTATTCAATACCCATAATACTACTAAGAGTATAATAAACTGAATAATAAATGTTTCTACTGTGACAAATTGAAGATTTATAAGTCCTTGGGCTTGTTGTGCTGCCATAAAATCAATTATAAATTACTTATTAAAAATACTTAAAGATAATGAGATACAGAGTAAAAAATATTATACCAAGTGATGCTCACATAATAAAAATACTTTTTGCATGTAAAAACTCATCTATTCTTTTTACTCATCCCGCGAAGCACACTGCAAAGCGAGAGCAAAGAAGCACAAAGCTTCTGCATATTTACATAACAAAACCGATAATAAATGCGATAACAAGAGCATAAATAGCAATTGCTTCTGCAAAGGCAATAGCAAGAATAGCGAGAGACTGTATTTTTGCTGCTGCATCTGGATTTCTTCCAAGTGCTTCAAGTGCTCCTTTTCCGATCAATCCTACTCCAATACCAGGACCAAATGCCCCGAGTCCAATAGCAAGCGCCATTGCAAGTGTGTTTAATTCCATAATCAAAAGTTATAGTATAAAAAATAAAATTATATTTTCTCTTCTTGAAAAATAAAGAGAAAATATGTATCTTACTTTTTAGTGGTGTTCGCTTGCTCACTTAAAGTATGCAATCATCAAAAATGTAAAAACGATCGCCTGAATCAGCGCGACAAATACTTCAAAAAACCAAAACGGTATTACTGCCAATCTTCCAATCTCAAAAACTGCTCATGTTGCTCATGCCATCAAATAACTTATCACTCCAATCAAAACGATTCCCGCAAAAATATTTCCAAATAAACGAAGAGAAAGAGATGCTAGAGTCGCTGGAATACCAATAAGATGAAGCCATCCAACAAAGACATTTATACATTTTGACATGATGCCGTCTCCCTGAAAGTTCCATAAATATGATTTGAGCATTCCTCCTGTCCCATGAGTTTTTATCTGTATTGTGAGAAGTATTACAACGGTAATACTCGCAAGTACAAGAGTAGTATTCATGTCACTATGCATAGGTCTCAAGTAGTAAAGGATATTTGGCATAACTGAAAGACCAAACCAGTCTATGAGGAGTCAAAAGAGATTTCCAAAAAGTATGAGAAAAAACATTCCTACGATGAGGGGAAAATAGGCTCTTGCCATTTTCTTATTTCCAAAAGCATCTCGAAGCTGATCATCAAAAAATTTTACAAAAGTGAGAAAAAAGAGCTTGGGTTTTGATTTTTTATTATTGAGGAGGGCTTTCTTTGCTGAAATAGCAACAAAAAAGACAATAACCAAAAATATAAAACTGGTAAGTGTCGTATTAGAAATCGGACCATACACAGTCTCTCCTTGTATTAAAGGAATATGTGGTCACTCATGATGTGACTGCGCGTGAGAGGTTTCTCCAATAGGAGTGGTATCTGTTTTTTCAGGATATGCTTCAGCCATTTACTCTGGATCTTTATATAATAATTCTGATTCTTTTCGAAAATTTCTCATAACGCTGATGAGAAACCAGTACAGGGGAAGTATGGAAAGAACCATCATGATTATCATCCATTGTGCCTCTGCATTAAAAACGCGCCCAAGTATAAGTCAAAGAGTGAGAAACGCAAATAAATTTCAGAGAATTATTACAAAGATTTTGAGAGAGATTTTGAGCATGAAAAAGCAAGAGAATATATCTTACTTTTTATTGTATTGGATTTATGAGTATGTAAAGAAGAAAAAATCTTCGAGTTCACACCAACCTCCACTCAAAATAAACCCCGGGGTATTATACCCCGGGGTTTAAATTCAGAGCTTTCTATAAATTCTCTAACTCTTTTTCTAAAAACTCTTTATTGGTTTTTCATTTTCCAAACATTTTCTCATTCAGTTTGAGTGAGACATCAATAATATGAGACTTCATCTGAGAGAGCATAGAAAGACGGTCTTTTTCCAGCTCGCGTTTACCACTCTCCAAAATAGCAAGAGCTTCTTGCTTGGCTTTTGCAATAATTGTTCCTACCTTTTGTTGTATAATCACTTCTGACTCTTTCATCAATGCTGAGCTTGTTTCTCGAGCGGTATCAAGTATTTCTTTTTTTTGTTGTTGTGCAAGAGACATTTTTTGTTCGTAGTGTTCATCGGCTTTTTTGAGTTTTTCTAGCTCTCTTCTGCGCTCCTGTATTCGAGCATTCATCGCATTGGCAATATATTTTTTGAATATAAAAAAGAGAATTCAAAAATTGATTATTTGCGCAAAAAGAATGTATATGTCTATTTGGAGCATGATATTTAAGCGTTAAGGAGTTTCATCGCAATAATCAGTCCATATATAGCAGAAGTCTCGACAAGTGCTGCAAAAAGTACCATATACTGAAGTATTTGCGCCTTGTTCTCTGGGTTTCTATTTACGGCTTCAAGAGCAGCGCAGAGAAGTCTCCCTTCACCATAACCAGCTCAAAAAGCTGTAAGACCCATAACAAGACCAGCGCCTATAAGATGGCTACTCCCTACATCTGTTGCTCCGATAATCGAAAAAGCTACTACCAGTCCATAAATAATTGCTGTTTCGACAAGTGCCAATCCAAGAATAGTATAAATAAGCATAGTTCCTGAGAGTCGTGGCGACTTCCCTATCATTTCGATAGCTGTTCTTGCAAGTCCTGATTGACCAAGAGCTACTCAGATTCCTGCAAGTCATACTGAAAGTGACGCTCAAAGTGAAATTGCCGAGATATCCATAAGTGTCTGTGTAAGAAATAATATATTTCTATGCTATCATACTTTTATTATAAGTGCAAAAAAGTAGCCTCTTGTCTCCTAATTCTCCCCCTGACTTACCTTCATAAATATCGCAACCAAGAGAGAAAATACCAGAGCCTGTATCACTGCTATAAGCAGTGACTGCGCATATACTATCAACGGAAGTATTACAGGAAAATGAATCCCTCCCATAAAACTTGTAAGGGACTCCGTAAAGTTCCCAAGAGCAACTATGAGTATCGCTAGGAGAACTCCGCCTGAAACAATATTTCAAAAAAGACGAAACGACAGAGAAATGACCTTTGCAAACAAGCCAATAATATCCAAAAAACTCAGAAAAAATGATATAAGAATATCAAAAATTTTGACCAAAGGAAAAACGATCCAATACAAAATATGGTTCATACTTCCCTTCTGCAATTCTAGATATCCTTTCCCATATATCGGAAAATAGCTCAGAAAAAAATCTTTTTTTCCAAGAGCTAAAAACTGTAAATAGATGAGCAGTACCATACTGACGATTGCTAATGCCATATTAAACTGAACATCAGCGCTCGGAATACGAATAAATTTTTCCAAAACAAAGCCCCCTTCACTCACACCAAAGATAGGAGCCAAAAAATCCAAAAATATTCCAAGAATATTTGTGAAAAGAATAATGAAAAAGAGACTCACAATAAATGTTTTTGTACCAAGAGAAAAGTCGCTTCATAAAAGGTCATCAAAAAAAGAAAATATTTTTTCGTAAAACATATCTCATACAAGAGAAAAGTTACTCTCAGGGAATCTCGTAAAAAGAAAAGAAATTCCTAAAAGAAACAACATCACAAAAACTATCCCCATCATAGAGGGAGAAATATAAAATACACTCAAAGTTTCAAGAAAATGTTGCATACTCATAATACTCTTTTTATACTTCTACTGAAAGTATCGTATCATATTATGATACTCAGAGCAATTATTTGCTTATAAAAAAAATATAGCCTATACTAACAGTAAGCATAGAAAATAAGAAATGTGTAAAAACAAGTAGTTCAAGGAAAAATCAACTTGGCTGAAATAAGCGTACTAGTTAATGTTGGTTTTTGACGATAAAATACGAATTTTTTCCGCATTTCCTAAAGCAAGTATTTTTTATTTCTTAAATATAAAGATTATGAGTTCCTATTATTCTCATCTCAAAATATTCCAAGGTCTCAAAGACGAAGTGATAGAGGAGATTATCGCCGCTAGTAGTACCAAGAAATTTCTCGAGGGAGAAACTATTATTTCTCAAGGAGAGGAACCAAATGGGGAATGATATATTATTCTTTCTGGATCTGTCGAAGTATCAACACCCCAAGGATCACGGCATATCATGAGAACTTGAGATATCTTTGGAGAAATGGCTCTTCTCAGTGAAGAGGTTCGAAGCGCAAGCGTAGTTGCCACTCAAGAACTTGAGGTCATTGTCCTATCAAGCGAAGTTCTTCTACACCTCATGGAGCAAGATGAAAGCTCACTTTCAAAAGAGATTATGCAAAGAATGGAGGAAAATCTTTGAAGTGAATAACAAGGGAAAAACCGTCTAGAATACGAAGTTTTTTCGCAGTTTCTTAGTATTTCCCTATTGAGTTTGTAAGAGCTCATACAAGTTTTGGTACTCATCTATATCTCTGAGCGTCATCTCACGAGAAGTACTCCCAAGTGTATATATTCCAATACTCCCATTTGTAAAAATCTTATTGAGAAATCATCTATTGAGCTCGATAAAGTTCAATTTTGAGTACAAGATAGACTGCCGTCTTTTATAGATAATTCATGATCCGAAAATCACTCTCGACTTCTCCAAACGAAAATACCTCATACGAATTACCCATACTATCATTCATGCGCACCCTAACAAAAGCGCTATACATACAAGAAGTCACATAATACCTTGACTAAAAATGTATGCTATAAATATCGCAAAAGGAATACTAAGAGAGAAAAGCGTATTTTTTACTGACTGTCAAGTCTCAACCACCATTTCACGAGAAAATCATGTCCCAAAAAATCTCGTATCAAAATAATCCTGAGCATCTTGTACGTTATCTAGATATGGAATATGTATTTTATGAGATAACAGCATAATTCATTGTCATGAGCCTTTTTTATTTTTGCTTTGAATCATTTTCTCTCCTGCAACATTCAAGTTCAGTTGTCCTACCTGAGTAAGAGGATACTTCACAGAAGTGATTCATTTGATATTTCTCGAAAGAGCGTAAAAAGTTGTTTGCATAAAAATTCCCTTTTTTGCACAAATACACTCATCAAAAAATATATTTTTGTAAAATCGCTGTGAATAAAAAAAGAGCTTATAAGCATATATCGGTAAAGAAAGTGGTAGAAACCATGACCAAAAAATATTTGCCTTAAAAAAGTTTATATATCCAAACCGAATAGGAAGAATAGGTTGTTCTTTAGGAAGATATATTCAGACCTTTTGCCTCATATGTTTCTCAATATCTTCGCTATATGCAATATTGGAAAAATCAAGCGTTCCACTTGAACCAAGAGACAAAAAGCTCACAGAGCATGTCCCAAAAATAATATCAATGACATTTCTCTTCACTATCATTCCTGTAATCTTCTCAATACTGTAGCTCACATGTTTGTTTGAGAGAAAATGAAATCTCTTATCAATGCTTGACGGAGTGATACTATAATCAGTAAATTTTACTCTAAGAGTTTCCCATACAATCATCCCAATACCCACAGGGGTAAGTGGTGGAATAAGAAAGAGCAGGTATGGCGCGATAGATCTGATATACTTCATCCTATATTCTCCGGTAAATCACTCATCGTACTTTAGAGGCTCCTCAATCTTATCGATAAAGCTGATAAGAGAACGAGTGTCTTTTGGGATACTTTTTGCTCTCTCTTTTGGGATAATCTCATTTTTAAGAAATTTGAGATTTTCTATCATCTTTTCTCCCTGCGTCATATTTTTAAATAGCACTTCGTTTTCTCATCATGCACAACTCACTTTTATATCATGTAAGCCAAAAATCTTTGAGAGAAAACTTTGCGTGTTTTCTACATCGCTCACATTTTCCATAGGAATCACACTATATCTTTTTGTAAGAAATCACTCATAAAACTCAACTGCATCTTCATATATGTTGTAACGCCTTCTCTTGAGATCCATATAGCTCAAAGAGATATATACTCCCAATATGATCAAGATGAGAGTTCAGCTGCTAAAATATGATAGAAATCCTAATCCAGCAAAACTGAGCTGTGAAGAAAACTCATATATGATTGAACCAAGAATATACGCCGTAAAAAATATTGTTACTGCGAGTTTCTTTCCTATTTCTCAAAACACTCCAAGTGGATGAGGACGAGCCTCTTGGACGAGTTTTTCTTTCTTGAGGTGAAATCACGATTCTTGCAGGTATCATTGAATTTCTTCATAGACCTCTTTAGGATTCCCTATATGTTGGAGAAAAAATCTTGCTCCCGAACTTCCTGCTGCCTGAATAGCAATATGTCCAGTTCAAAAAAATATTTGTAAAAGAAATGGCCTGGTAAGACGCAGGATTGCTGTTCGATGAAGCTGTAACTCCAGATGATTATCAGAAAAAAGTGTTCCATAGTATCTCACTATTTTATTTCCTTCGAAGTGATATGACTCTTTTGTGTACATCACATAGAGAAGATAGTAGAGAAAGGATACTATGACAAAACTCACAAGAGCTACTACTGCTCCTATAAGCATATCTTCCATCATGAGTCATATACTCACAAATAGCATAATAATGGTGAGGATCACAAGCATTATGCTTCGAGGGAGCATAAAGCTCCAAAACTTTGGTCGTATGATTTTGCTTTCCTTTGACATAGAGATTATTTACAAAAATAATATTTTCATATTATAAAAAATAATACTCTTTGACGAATTTTTTTCCTATGAAAGATGAGACAAAAAAGAAAGAGATTGAAAAAATAGAGCTTCCTATAAATATTCACGAAGCACTTCCTCTGCGTCCAAATCTGAGGTGGGCAATGATAACGCTTGGCTATCTCATCGCTGCTATAGTGTTTTGTTATGTGGCATTTTGGATATTTGCGTGGTCTGTTCTCCTAATCATAGACCTCGAAAAAGAAAAGAAATATCTTGGTCCCCTCTTTCTTGATACTTCGCTAGAAAAGCTTGATATGAGTCGTCTTCAGTATCGTCTTCCTCAAAGTAAAGACTATGACATCTATATTCTTGAGGAAGAAGCAGAAAATGCCTTTGCGATGATAGGAGCAACCCTCATGATAACAAGGTGACTCTTAGAAGCAATACAGTATGAAGAGGAACTGTTATTTATCCTCGGTCATGAAATAGAACATTTAGAAAATAGGGACGCTCTTCGATGACTCCTGGTACACGCACCTATGACTCTTGGTCTTGCTTTTCTGGGGTTTGATTCTGGTATTCCTATCAGTGAGATTGCCCAAATATTTAGCAATACTCAATCTCGCAGTTTAGAACGAAGCGCAGATGCTTGAGGAGTAGAACTTTTGCACGATCTCCAGTTGAACACTCGTTGCGCGATATGATTTTTCGAGAGAAACCAGGAGGATTGGGAACAATATGGAGTATATTTTTCAACTCATCCTATAAGTTCTGAGAGAATAGCATTTATAGAGGAGTCAGCATGAGAGTTTTGAGAAAAGGAGTGTACGGAGTTTACGCTTCACACCCAACGCAACTAATCTTTCTCGAAAGTTCTTGGGCTGCAGACTTACTATGCTGATAATAAAGCGTTTTTATTCCTTGCTTCCATGCATCTATGTAAAGAGCATTGATATCTTTTACCGGTGTATCTGGATGAACCATCAGATTGAGTGACTGTCCTTGATCAATATATTGCTGACGATCAGCTGCTTGTGCTACAATCACAAACTGATTGATTTCCGCAAAAGTCTTAAACACATCTTTTTCAAGATCTGAGAGAAAATCGAGATGTCGTACAGATCCATCATTATCACGAATCGAGTTCCATGTATCTCTGTCATTTTTTCCCTTCTCTTCTAAAAGTGCTTCAAGATATTTGTTTTTAATTGTGACTTTCATCTTTGCAAGATCTTTTACATAACAGTTAGACCACCACGGCTCGATAGATTGAGATGCTTGACCAATGATAAACGCTGATGAGGTTGTTGGAGCAACTGCAAGCAGGGTCGTATTTCTTCTTCCATATCCTTGTGTGAGTGGAGCTTCTCCATACTCTTTTGCCATTTGCGTTGACGCTTTGTAAGATTTCTCGTGAAGAAACTGAAAAATCGTTTTATTGAGCTGCATCGCATCTGGATGTTCAAAAGGAATCATCTTTGATTGCAAGTATGAGTGCCATCAAAATATCCCAAGACCAAGAGCTCTATGATTGTATGCAAAGTTATATGCTCTCTCCATGAACCCAAAGGCTCTCTGCTTCTGCAGGTCATCGCTATCTCTGAGTGCTTCAAGTTTTTCAATAAACTCCTGCATCACGGCATCAAGAAAATAGGTCATAATCTCCACAGCATCTGTATCTTTCCACTCATCAAAATACTCAACATTCATAGAAGAAAGACAGCAAACAAATGACTCATTTTCATCGGTTGGAAGCATGATCTCGCTACACACATTACTCATATGAATACGCTTGTTGTGGTCTTTATATGTATCAACCGTATGATTATTGACATTATCAGTAAAGAAAATATATGGCTGACCTCACTCACTCCTTCGTTGAATGACTTTTGCCCACAGTTTTCGTTTTTCTTCATCTCCATCAACCATTTCATTGAGCCACTGATCTGTGACCGTTACGGCAAAATTGATATGCTGAATCGGGTTTCCATCTGAACGAATATCCAAAAACTCATCTGCATCTGCATGTTCAAGAGGAAGATAGGTAGCAAATGTTCATCGTCTTACAGCTCCCTGAGATACCACATCTATCAACGAATCAAAAAGTTTCATAAAGTGTACTGCTCCAGAAGAATGTCCGTTGTCTTTTATCTCTGCTCATCTTGGACGCAAATCTCAAAAATATCCTGTTGTTCCTCCTCCATACTTCGTCATCATTCCTACCTCTGCGTGCGTATGAAGGATACTTCACATATCATCTCAAATATATGAACCAAAACAAGAAATCGGAAGACCTCTATCAAGACCAAAGTTTGCCCAAACAGGAGATGAAAGAGAGTAATACCCTTTTTCCATATATCCATAAAATGTATCTGCAAATCCTGGTTTTTTGAGTATTTTTTCTGCATTTTCTGCAATATCTCGAAGTCGTTTTTGTGCCGTTTGTCATTCTACCAAATATCCTCTTTCCAGAAAAAGTTTTGAGTGTTCATTAAGCCATCTCATAGTTGCAAATGTTTAAAAAATAATATTTAAAATAAATCGTCTCCCGTAATACTTTTAGACTTTTTGTTATAGTTAATGGGTCTCTTGTAAAAGAAATCCCCATGCTTTGTGGCAATAATCTCATCATCAAACCAGTCTGTTTCTTGCAAGAGCTCTTCATTTATTTCAAAAAGCTTCTCCATACCAATAGACTCGAGAGACTTATTAAATCTATTTTTTACAAACTCTCCTATCATATCCTTTGGAAGAAAACTCAACTCTCCCTCTTCAAATATCCAGTCAAGAACATCAGACTCAGCTTCATAGGCTCTCAGACATGATTTTTTGACTTCATTATAAAAATCATCGTGAAACCAGCTTGGGTGTTCTGCTTTGATAAGCTTGATGAGATCAATCCCAAATAATCCATGAATTTGTTCTTCTTTACTCGTTGCTTCGACAACATTTGATATCCCTTTAAAAATATTCTTATGCTTATTAAACGCCATCATAATAAGAAACTGGGAAAAAAGAGAAACGTGTTCAATAAACAGGGAAAAAAGCAGAATAGAATGTGCATACTCTTCGTTGTCCTCTGAGTGTGTATTTTTTAAAACATCTTGCAAGTAATTCACCCTCTTTGAAAGAACAGGAAGAGATTTTACTTTCTCAAAATCTTCATTGAGCCCAAGTATTTCTAGTAGGTGTGAGTAGGCATCCATATGACGAACTTCGGATTCAGCAAAAGTTTGACCAACGGCTCCTATCTCTGGCTTTGGCATTCTTTTATAAATATCCCCCCAGAAAGTCTTTACAGATACTTCTATCTGAGCAATAGCAAGCATGGTGTTTTTTATAGCATTTCGCTCTTGCGGAGAAACCATAACTTTAAAGTCTTGTATATCTCAGGTAAAATTAAACTCTGTATGTACCCAGTATGAATGACGAATAGCATCAACATATTCTGCGAGTTCTGGATACTCGTATGGTTTGAGATTGATTCGCTTTCGAAAAATACTCCTACTCCTGTCTTTCTTTCTCTCTTCACGATAAAGGATATATGCTTTTGCTGCCTCAAAAAGTCCTGCCTTCATAAGTTGAAATTCTACTATATCTTGTATCTCTTCAACTGTAGGGATAAAGTCCTTGTGATCTTTGGCAAACTTTATGATCTTTTTTTCTACTTTTTTTGAAATCTTTACAGACTCTCCGAGAGCGTCAGTATGTCCTATTTGTTCAAGGCATTTATACACTGCTTGTGTGACTTTTTCTCCGTCGAAACTTACCATTTCTCCTGAGCGTTTTCTTACATGTTCTATTGTCATTTTTTCTCTCTATATAATATATTACTATCCCCTCCATAAGGGAAAAAATAAAGGATGATATTTTCACATCATCACGCAGAGAGAATGTATAGTTTTTCAAAAGTTTTGCTACAAAAATGTGTGCAGTTATGTTAATAAAATGTGGAAAACTCAAAGGCGTTATTGGATAGAGAAAAAATCTCTCCAAAAATAAGTTTTTTTAAGAAAATTTTTAGGAATAAAAATTGTAATTTTTGTCAATTTACAAAATATCGAGAAGGTATATTACTCTAAAAAAATCTCCTGCTTTCTTGAGAAAAGCAGGAGTAAATAACCAAAAGAAACGAGATAGAAATTTATTCTGTCCAAGATATTGCATCAACCGGACAAGCGCATATAGCATCATCAACATCACATCACTCATAGCTGTCTTTATATACTACCTCCGACTTCCCCTCACTGTTGAGTTCAAACACTTCCCCAGCAATTGCCACACAAGCACTACATCCTATACAAGTCTCATTAACGTCTGGCACTGCAACATTTGCAGATCTGAGCGCTGATACTTGTTCTTGAGTAATAATCGACATATATCTTTCAAAGTAAATAATATTTTAGAAGCTTTGAGAAGTACAAAATCCTTGTAAAACTGATCTCAAAATGAGGAAACATCTTTTCCTGAAACTCCGCGTAGAAAACTCACAAAATTATATGAGAGAGTAAAAAAAATCAAGTCCGAAAACCTGATTTTTTATGATATATATCCAATCTATGGTCAGCTCAAGATTTTGGTATTCCTTATTGAATACAGCTTCTGCAGGAGCCTCTATCTTTCGGAAAGGACGAACCCCTCTACCCAGATAATTAGTGTAGAACACCCGCATATAATTTTTTGTTGTAAGGAAAAAATTATTGGGCATGCCACCGATAGACCAGAAAAACAAAGAGATTATACTTCTACTCGACATAAGGAGCAAATTTTCTATACTCTTTTACTATATATTTCTTTTTTATAATGCTTATGTTTTCGCTTCAAATAGTAAAAGAACCTCAGTTTACTGTTTCTGAAAATATCCTTGACGAAATATGACTCTGTATTTCTAAACTCATAGAAAAAAAACAACTATGAGTCATAAATCTCGTGTTTTTTGATGCTTGAGGTATACAAAATTTGAACAAGAAATATAGAAAAATAAATAAAGTAACAGATGTTTTGAGTTTTCACTATTATGAAAGTTTTTGTCATCTCTGAGAAACGGACCTTGCAGGAGAGATAATTTTTTGCGAAGAAAGAATCATCTCTCAGGGAAAAGAGTATGGATTATGAACAGAGAAAGAGTTTTATAAACTCCTCATTCATTCGCTTCTCCATATACTTGGATATGATCATGAGACCGATGAAGAATATGAAGAAATGATACAGTGGGAAAAAAAAGTTTGGAAAGAAATTTTTTGAGAAGATATAGTATTCTAAAGAAGCTCTGAGAAACTCACTAATAAGAGACACACATACTCTGAGTACCTCATAGTATACCCATATCCTCCAAATTATATTTCAAAACTTTTGCCATATGAATGGGCAGGATTTTTTCTTGTCTGATACAATCTCCAATAAATATTTGCTTTTCATTAGTAAATTCTCAAAGCTCTATTCCAGCTATAACTCCTCTCGTAATTCCCTTGAAAAGTGCTTTATTTTGACCCGATTCACGAATAGGAGGGCAAAAAAATATCTTGCTTCACTGAGATTTGTAGTCACTTCACTTCCAAATAAGATTCTCTATATGGCAACTCACTGTTACGAGTGGGAGAGAAAAATCTACCTCAAAGGCATTGATATCTTCTCGCATACATCCGAGCTCCTCGTAGTACCTCTCCAGCATCTCGATTTCTTCTCCGAGAGTTATTCAGATAATATGAATTTTCTTCTTCTCTTTAAGGGCCTTTTCAAATAGTTCTGTAAAGAGAGCAAGCTCATTTTTTGGAGAGTATACCTCAGACCACATTGCTGGTTTTTCTTTTACCTTCTTTGAAATTTCTTCATTTTTATATTTCTCTAAAAGATCTCTCATATAAATTATCTCTCTATCCTTTGTAGCTTGCAATGAAGTAGCATAGTCCAAGGAAAAAATTTGGTCATACTCATCCGTTCCATCAATATTTACAATGGCATCTTTATAAATTTTTTTCATAATGTTCGGTAAAAATAATCCTCTGCAGCAAGCTGAAGAGGATGTTTTTATAAAAAATTATTTTTTTGCTTCTTCAAATTCAAAGAAACTCTCAATAAGTTTTTTAAATACTACTCTCCTCTTCATCTCTTCATAGTATTTATTTCCTGGAACATAGAGTTCTTTGAGTCTTTTGAGTACCTCTTGTGACTCAAAACGAGACATTATTTTTTCTACCTCAACCTTCATCTCATCATCTGATACCTCAACTTTTTCGAGCTTTAATAACTCATGTAAGATGAGTTCTCCTTGAAGTCTCTTTATTGCTGTTTCTTTTACATGTTTCTCTTTATATTCAGCCTCTGAAAGACTCAGAGATGCGAGATAGTCTTCTATTCTCATACCATCTTTTGAAATATTTTCTTTTATTTCTCCAAAAACTATATCCGTTTGCTGAGCTATGAATTTTTCTCCGAGTTGCATCGTAGTATGTTTCAAAAGTTCTTCTATGAGTTGCATTTCTCTCTCTAGAGAATCATTTGCTTCTTTTGTTTCCAAAATCTCAGATTCAATAAGTTTTTTAAACCCCTCAAGATCGAGCTTCTTCCCACGAAGTTGCTCAATAAACTCTGGGGTAAACTCTGGCTTGTGAGCGGACTCAAGTTTTTTTACTGTTACCGTAAATTTCGTTTTTTTCCCAGCAAAGTCAGCGTCGTGGTAGTCTTTTGGGAATGTCACATCAATATCTTTTGTTTCTCCTACTTTCATGCCAGCAATATCTTCCTCAAATCCAGCAACAAGAATATTTGAACCAAGAACAATTGGGTAGTCTTGCATTTGTGTTGATTCAAGCGCTGTTCCATTTTCAAAACCTTGCGTATCAATCGTAACTTTATCTCCCATCTTTGCGGCAACCTTTGTGTCGCTTACTTCATGAAAATGGGTAAAACGAGTTTGGATATCAACTAGCGCAGCATCTATTTCTTTTTTTGTCACGGAGAGCTTTGATTTTTTGAGTTTTATTTTTTTGTATCCAGATTGTATTTCTACGCTTGGAAATACTTCTAGTTGTACTCGTACTTTGAGTGGACTTTGAGAAATAACTTCTTGAATCTCTGCCTGAGAAACTGGGATGAGCTTCTCTTTTGTTAATGTTTCTCTATATGTTGATTCTATAGCTTTTTCAATAGTCATTTGCGCTATAGTTTCTTCTCACAGTTGACGCACAATGACATTTTCAGGGATTTTTACTCCCTTTCGAAATCATTTTATATCAGCATGTTTACTGGCATGAGTAATAACTTTTTTTCGAAATTTTGCGACATTTTCAGCGCTTTCTTCTATAATAAGTTCTACTCTCGAGTGAGGAAGTATTTTTTTCTCTACTTTCATAATAGTTCATTAGCCCTTTCTATCGCTTTAAGACATCTTTCCGTGAATACTCCGGGAAAGAAATATAAGGAATATAAAATAACGCAGGGAGTATATAAAAAAATAGAAAAAATACAAAATGTAAGTAAAAAAATATTCATAATAATCTTTATCATATATGCAAGGACTTTTTTCTTGAGTATTTCGCTTTTTAGAGAGATTTTCATATACTAAGCAATGTTAATTTATTACTAATACAATATATTATGTTAGCATTGAAAAATAAGGGTTTTACTCTGATAGAGTTACTGGTAGTGATTACTATTATTGGAGTTCTTGCAACAGGGGCTGTTTCTGTATATACCTCTCAAATACAGAAAGCTCGAGATACAACCCGTATCAACGATATGAAAGCGCTTCAGTGAGGTATTGAACAATTTTATCAAGATACTGCAGAATACCCTCAAGGGGGATCTGACTGGCTCAGTAATACTTCAGATACTGATGTACAAGACTATGTTCCATCACTTGCGGGTGACCCAAAAAATGACCAAACATGTAATCAGTCACGATGTGGATATGCTTATATGGTATGAGAAGATACTGTAGGGATAGACCAATGATCTTATGAACTTTCTACGGCATTTGAAAATGATGGAAATAGATCAAATAGAGCCGAAGACGATGTAACAGTTTCTAACTCTGATGATAATAGATGGGAACTCACTGTATGATGAACTGGGTTTGACACAAGTAAGCCAAATAGTAGCAGTGCTTTCCCAACAACCTCTCTTACTACAACTGATTCGAGCGCAAAAATTAGAATACAAAAAAATAGTATCACGGGCTTCTAGAAGTATTCTTAACATATAAAAGCATCTTCCAAGAATGGAAGATGCTTTTTATTATTCTTAGAGGAAAGTCTGAAAAACTAAAAATACACTTTTGCGTTGAGTTCTCTATAGTTGTGTGTCACTATAGCTTTTTCTCTTTGCTTTCTCTTCTTGAGTCATTTGCTGACATATCTTTCTTTTTTGAGTTTTGTCACTATTCGTGAACCAAAAAAAAGCTTCTTATAACGAAGTACGAGTTTTTCGTTTGACTCATTCTCCTTGCGAACTGCGTATATCATGCTCTATCTCCTTAACAAATAATAATAGTATAAAGTGCCTGCATTTTATGGAATATTTTTTTTTGTCAAAACGAAATGTCCGAGTAGTATGCAAATGAAGTATTTTCTCTGAAAAATCACATCATATATGAAAGAAGAAAGAAGAAAAAAAGCACAGTCTCTTTGCGCTCAAGAAATAGGAGAGTATATTCTTGGGGTGCAAGACTCCTACATTACTACATTTGGTATCATTACTCTTACAAAGATTTGTATAAGCCCTGATAGTTCTTATATGGATGTCTTTGTCAGTTGTCAAAAAAATACAGAAACTCTTACAAAAGCTCTTGCATCTCACGCGAGTAACATCACTCGTATTATGGCAAAAAAAATAGCTTTCTTCAAGATTCCAAAAGTACGCTTTCGCTATGATCATAGTGGAGAAACCAGCGCTAATATTTATACCACTATTGCTGAGGTTTCATGAAATGAATAAAATTTTTTTCAAAGAAGAAAAAAAAATCTTCTCAAATGCTGCTCTTTTGAGAAATTGGAAGTTCAAGAAAAAGGCCTTTTTTTTCGCGCAAGACAAAGAAAAAAACCTCCTTTCTTCCCTGAATCTCGGGAATAAAGCAATACTCTCTTTTTGCAAAACTATGAACTCTCTGCGCATGACTACTTATCCTGTGTGTACTTTTCCTCCTACTTCCTTTTTTTCGAATATCTTACCAATCGCTCTATATTGCTCGAGGTGATACACTTATTGATATAAATAGGGCCTATGAAACTTTGTGATACCTTCGAGAAGAACATATTGCTTTTACAGACTTTGCCAAAATTGAGAATCGACTCCAAAAATCCCAACCATGGATTCGTGATGTATATATACGAAGAAGTTTTCCTAATAAACTCTATATTTCTCTCCGATCGGAAAATATCATATTTCAAACGGAAAACCTCCTCATACTTGAAAGTGGAAAAACGCTCAAAAAAGAAAACAAAAATTATATAGATATCCCAAAAATTGTTCTGTACGACTCTCACAAACAACTCTTAGATCAGTATAGCGAAGTGCTAGAAGAAGAATACATACAAAAAATTATAGAACTCCAAAAAAGCCTGCAAAAAAATATACCCAGTTTTTCTTATGATCCAGCCTTATATTACATCAAGCAGCAAGAGCTTATCCTTCAAGGTACCGGATTGAATATATTGATTTTTGACTTGAATGGTGATATCAATGATCAAGTAAAAAGGCTTTCCGTATTTCATAATGAACATACGAATATCTCCGAGGCGAACTTTGTATATATTGATGTTCGTATCCCAAGGAAAATTCATTATTGTTCCCTCTGAGAGGAGTATGCTTGTAGGAGTACTCTTGAAAAGTATTATGATTTTCGGGAGTTTAGCTTTTTGAAGGATATCTAGGAATATGTAAAGATACCCCAACCTGCAATCCTCACATTGCAGTATCATCAAAAGAAAGTTCATCAACAAGATCTGAAATAATCAAAAATAATCCCCTTCACCTAATAGAGGTATGCTGTTTATAGTCTTTTTTTTGTGAAGCTTGTCGGAGCTCTTCCATTTCTTTGGCAGTTTTATTACCAGGAGAATTTCCTGTATCTGTAACTTGTAGAAAGAGAGAGAGAGTATCTTGATCTTCTACTATTACTCGAAAAACAAACTCATTTTCATCTCATGGTTCACTTCCATGTTCTATAGAGTTATTATTCAGTTCATCTGCGATAAGAATAAGACGAGTCCTCCATAACGGGAGAACATCTATCTTCTGACATACTTTATCAATAATATCCCGCAGAGTTTTTGAGCTCGAGAAAATAGCAGGAAAAGATATACATATATCTATTCCCTCCTGAAGAGATAGTCGTGAGATAAATTCTTCTTCTTTTTGTGTATCTTGAAGAGAATCTAGGTGTATTTTATACATATATGAGTAAAAACTTGTGAATTATAACTCTAGTATATCACTCAAGAGGAAAAAATACAAAAAAAGTACTTTGCAAGTTGCAAAGTACTTTTTTGAATAACTCAAGTTATTATCTCACTGCCTCTTTAAAAGTTTTTCCAGATCTAAATACTGGAGACTTCATTGCAGGAATTTTGATGGCTTGTCGTGTTCTTGGGTTTACACCATTTCTTGCAGCTCTTTTAGCTACTTTAAAAGCACCAAAACCAGTGATGTTTACTTCACCTCATCTTGAAAGTTCAGCAGTAATAACATCAATCTCCGCAGCAAGTACTTTCGCAACAGCGTCTTGAGAAATACCAGCAGAAGCTGCAACAGCTTTAATAAAATCTTGTTTTTTCATACCGTAAATAGTAAGTATATAAAATAAACATTCAGATATTAGCTAAGGAAAAGGCTTTTTCAAGTTTTTTTTTGAGTTTTTCTTTATTTTTAGAGAAAAGAAGAGAGTTTTTACCTTTAAATAGCTATTATTGAGAAAATATAGAATAGCGTAATATTTGCAAGAAATTCGTATTATCTACCTCTGCAATGAGATTTTGATGATGATTTCCTATAGTTCACTTTGCAAAAATACTTGCACTCGGAAGAGTAAAATACTCATTTGATATTGTATCAATCTTGAGTGTCACTTCCTCCTGCGATACAGAATTTGTATTATACAGTTGGAGATAACTCTGAGAGTTTGATGCAAGAAAATCTTTTACAGAAATAAAAGACTTTGTTCCATCAATTCATGTGACATAGGTTTGTGACAAGCTACTAAATGGTCATCTTCCTGACATACCTGTATTATTTCCTATAATATTCCAGGCAACCTCATCATTCACGCTCAGTGATATATCATCTCAAGACAAACTGTATATACCTCACTCATCTATCCAAAAAAGAGGAATGAATGTTGTTTCATATGGTTCAAGCTCTCCTTTATATTCTTTCACTCTACTTTCAAAATCATAGTGCATCAAAGCGGTTTTTCTTGTCTCTCAAAGAGTGGATATATCCTCTTGATATCCATCAAAGCCATATCCATATTCTTTTATCTCTAAAAGAGAGAGTTCTAAAGCTCAGAGTGCTCAAGCGCTTGCCTTGAGATACTCTTGTCGTCATTTATTGTCTTGCATTTCTAAAAGTACTGCCTTGAGAATTCCACTACACAGTACCAATAAAAAACCTACTAGCATGATAGCAGCAATAATAGAGTATCCGCCATTGTTATGATGTAGATCAATTTTCATATTTATAAATCTTGGAATATAAGACGCTCACTTAAACTTGTCTGAAATATGAGCCTGCTCTTTTCTATATTATCTGAACGCACTCCTTCTCAAACACTTGAGTGCATATCAAGCATGATAGTAATCCTTGGAATATCCCTGTTTGCCAAAAAGAAAGACGCATTTGCTATATGAACCCTATTATTTGTAATAGGAAATATTGTTCACTGCTGCTTTTTTACCATACGGCAAGGATTGCGCCAAAGGCTTGCTGCCGTTTCGGAGGTAAACCTACAATCTTCCACATTTGCTACTCTCTGCCATGATCCTGCTACTTGCTGAGCAATAAAGTAGGCAGTATCTCCATCACCTATACAGAGTTTTGTCCCTGTTTTATAATCCTCTGTTCACAATGAAAAAGAAGTCTCACTACAATCAGTAAGGATATCAGGACTCAAATCATAGATTCACTCTGAGCGAATACTTTGTGAAATATCTTCTACAAGACTCTTTGTATTTTGTTGTAATACTCGGGCTATCTCAATACTTTTTGATGTTTCTGCAGCAATAAAAAAAATGCTCATTACCGATATCATGATAATACCAAAAATCGTTACAGCAACAATAATCTCTATGAGAGTAAAAGCTCGGGGATGGTTATATATTTTTTTCATTATATTCTTCTCCAGTCAGTAATAATAGTAGAAATATCATACTCATGATAGTTTCTTGCCTTCCATATAACTTTTGAGACCAGTCTATATGATCCCTCTGGAAGAGAGCTTCCATCTTCTGCAGTATCACTGATGTATAGATAACGGAAGAAAAAGGTCTTCTTTTCATCACTTTCTCACGAACATGGCATGTAGGCATTGTCTTGTATACATATCTTATATCAAGATGTATTATGCATTTCTTGTATTTTCTCTCGACCTTCTGGAGGAACACTCGGAAACTCATATATACTTACTTCTTTCCCCTCAAGTCAAGGAGAAAGACTATAATACGTATCAGCGTTAAAGGTTTGATCCTCATGAGGAATATCTGAATCATAGAGAGTGTAGGGATCTTTTTTATCCCATATTTGAAGTTTTTTATAATTTGTATCACGAAGATGAAAAAATAGTTCTATTTGCTCTCTTGCAAGATTTGAAGCAATAATCGTATTTTTATTATATGCTCATACAGATACAGAGGAAGACAGCAAAGCGTATATAGATATAAGTCCTAAAGAAAACACAAAAATTCCTATAAGAATCTCTATTATAGAAAATGCTGACGCTGAGTATGAATGTGTATATCTCATATTAGTAATCGCTTATATGTGTAGCAGTATAATACTGTATATTTTTTTGGAGTGTTGCGTTGTTGGCTCATTTATAAGAAAGAAGTATCTCTATTGTGTCTCAGGGATTTCCTGAGACAAAACTCAGTTCCCCACTGATAGCATCATATATAAGAGTCAGCATATCTTTTGAGCCATTTACTGTTTCTACTATCACTCCCCTTGGAAGATCAATACTGGAAAAAAGTGTTTTGAGGCTATGGTCTGACTCATCAAAAGAAAGAGTATAAATGTGCAATTCTGATTCGCCAGGAACAATTTCTACATAACTTCTTTGATTTTGTCACGCATTCGCATATCAGTGAATTGCGATATTTCTCGCTCTGGTGAGACCTTGTGAAATATCTTTTACTCATTCTTGGAGATACACTTTTTTTTGGTGATAAGAGTATGGAATATAGGTACTAAAAGAGACAAGTCATACAATGAGAATAACTATAAGTATTTCTATCAGAGTAAATGCCTTTTTCTCTCTCTTTTTCATGTATCAGGTATTAGGAAACTGTTTGTGTCACCTTTAAGATAGCTCCAAATATTGCAAAAGCAAACCAGAGTACAAACACTCCCGAAATGAGGATTGCCAGAGGCTCTATCCACTTTGTCATGTTTGCAACAGAGTATTGTACCTCTCTTGTATACTGTTCTGAGAGTCGTTCTGATACTTTTTCGAGTGAAGCAGTTTTTTCTCCTACAGCGAGCATCTGAAGATAATCTTGAGGAAAACAATGATGATCAGGATCCACTTCAGAAAAAGAATCCACAATCTTACTTCCTCATGTTACTTTTTTTTCTACTTCAAGAATATAATGTTCATACACAGCATTATTGAGAGATTTTCCCGCAAGTCTCAGAGAAGAAACTACAGAAACTCCTGAAGAAATAAGATTTCCAAAGTTTGTTGCAAAATTCGCAAGAAGATAGTTTCTATACACTTTCCCGATAAGAGGGAGACTCAGTATGAGAGAATCAATATTTGCTTTTCCTGATTCTGTATTTTTATACACAAAAGAAACAATGACTAACATCAGCAAAAGAAGTATGATAAGAAACCAGTTGTATATAATAAAGTTTGATGTACCTATCAGCATCTGTGTTGCTATCGGTAGACCCACGCCTGAGTTATCAAACAGTTCACTCAGTGCAGGAATAACATATACGAGTACGAGTACAATAGCAAAAACAAGAAAAGAAAAAATAATACTCGGGTATGTCAGTGCTGACTTTATTTTTGACCGTAAGTCATGGCTCTTTTTTAAGTTTTTTGAAAGTCGATCAAGAGACTGTGAGAGTTTTCCTGTTGCTTCACCAGACTCAACCATAGCAACTTCTCAAGGCGAAAATACTTGTGGTATTTTTTTAAAACTTTTTGAAAGAGCATCTCATGAAGAGACATAGGTCTCAATTTCTAAGATTTTTTCTTTGAAGTATGGATTTTGTATCTTTGACCCTACAGACTGCAATGTTTCAGCCATACCAACACCTCCCTCAAGCATCACGCTAAGATACTCGTAAAAATTAAATTTATCCGTGAGAGAAATACTCGAACGAAAAAGTGAAAATTGGAACATAAAGTTGTATTATTTGTAATAGAGAGTAAATGGAATATTTGTCGTAATATTTCCCGATTCTTGAGCAGGATAATAAAAGTTAGATACCTGAAAGCTATATTTTCCTTCAGTGGAACTCATAAAATCAAGAAAAGCAAAAAGTGTCGCCTCAGATGAAAATACTCCAGAAAGCTTGAGAGAAAGAGTATTAAATCATACATCTGACTCACCACTATCTGTGAAGCTCATATTTTTTATAATCACTCTTTCATTTCCTAGATTCACTTTTTGTGCATAAGAGTATATGTACTCTATCATTTCCGCATCTGTATAACCTTCTGCTAGAAATGAAATCTCATCTAAGAGTGTGCTGTCCTCACTTTCGAGCTTGATTTTGAGTGTTCAGAGTTTTTGTAGGAGATCCTCTTTTTCTTCTAGCTCTTGTGAGAGAGATACTTGAGCATCTTGATTTTCTTGCAGGGCGCTATACTGATTTCATGTGAAAAATATGAGCGTACACGCTGAAAAAAGAATAAGGAGATAAACAAGAATTGGATTGTGTGTAATGTTTTTCATACTTGAATATTATTTAAGAGTAAATCGAAGCGTAAACGCCATTTTATCGTATCATCGAAGTTCTTCGACAGATTCGAGTTCAAAAAGAGATTCTTCACTATTTCTGTATTCTTCCATAAATTCGAGAAGTTTTTGAAAAGCATATCCTTCTTCATTTGTTTCTGAAGCAACTTCTATTTCTAACTCGGGAGCTCTATATCGGGCATCTCACATAACAAGATCAAAACGATTAAGGCTTTTTCTCAGATGAGAAATATAAAGAGGGACTGCTGATTTTTTTTGAATTTCTTCAAATACTTCTGCATTTTTCTCGTATATACTATAACTGGCAATATTTTCGTTTGCCTGCAATGTTTGTATTAAGTCATTTCTCTGAGTCAGTGTTCGTTCAAGGTCTTCATTTGCTGCTGCTAATTTCATATTGTAAAAAGCTGCTGCAAGAGTAAAAGCAAGTATCAAGAAAAAGAGAATACATGATAGGTAAAAACCTTTCACTCTTTTTCTTTTATAAAAGTCCGTTTTTGTGTCTGACATAATCTATGCGTTAAGAAGCAATAATATAAAACTGGTTATAGGCCAAGCAAGCCAAATCACTATAACACCTATAGCAACATACAGGATAGTTTGTTTTGATTTTTTGACTTTTTCTTCATCTCATCCTCCAAGGAGGATCTGGAAACCCGCATATATGATATACAGTACTGCCACTATAGATAAAAATGTCAGTATGTATACTACCAAATCTTGGACATACTCAGAGGCGGTTCTCTCTGTTTCGATATCTGTAATACCTTCTTTTACTTTTTCTATTCCCTGGTCAAGACCACACTCATAATCTCACTGACAATAGCGAATTTCTGGTGCTCCATCATTGAGAAAGTCATCAAAAAATCACGCCTGTGTTCAAAAAAATGCAGAAAAAAGTATGCAAAATCACATCAAAATGTATACTCTGTACTTCATAATTGTTTTTGTACAAAACGTGAAAAAACTATTTCCTTCGTGAAGTATATATGCTTTCATAAAAACGCAAGTATATTTTTTATAACTTCGTATAAATTAAAAAAACATGAACCACATTCCCCCTAGAAATATCCTCCTTATAATATGACTCAGCCTCTTATACATCGCTGTATTATTCTCTATCTCCTGATGATACTGAGTCTTTTCCCTCACTATTTCTCTAGGTTTTTATACGCTCGTAGCTTTTTGCATTTCGTGCTTGTGGAAGTATCTTCGAAACGCGCCTCTTCCCTCTTGGAAAAACTTTGCTATATATTTTTTACTCAGGGTTTATATAGTTATTTGAGGAGTTATTGTAAGTTTATGTATCTTTTTTTACTACCATAACCATATATCTCCAGCGTATATTGAGTCTTATAGTTTGAGTAATGGCGAAAAAACTATATTTTTTCAAGCTATGAGTCATATTGCGAGTCCAGAATTTTATACAAAAGTTCAAGAAAATATTCAAGAAAAAAAATCTCAAGGATATGTACTCTTCTATGAAGGAGTGAGTGGGGGCTCTGAGGAGAGTATTACTATCTTTCGTCAAGCTTTATGAATAGACCTTGATAGTGAGAGCTATGAAAAACTCTCAGAGCTCTATGGTATGGTTGCCCAAAATAATCAGGATTTTCTTGGTTTTGGAAGTACAGAAGATATAAATGTTGATCTTGACCTAGACAGTGTTGTGAGGCTGTATCGTGAGAAAGTAGGACAAGAGAATATTCAAAGAAGCATGCAAAAGGATATTGTAAATATAGAGAGTGATATCCTCCAGGTACTTGACGGTCTTCGTCCACGCGAGAAAAAGATACTGCAGTATATCAATCAAGGATTTATGAATATATTTATTAAAAATCCATGATTGCAAGATATGATACTCTGACAGTTTTGACCTGATATTTTTTCTGTTATCCTCGACGAAAGAAATGCCTATGTCGTTGAAGAAGTTCGTAAAAGTGAATATGAAAAAATCATTATTCTCTATGGTATGCTCCATTTTGAAGGAATTTTCCAGCTCCTGCAGCAACAAGACTCTCGATGGAAAGTCGTAAATATACAAAAACAGAGACTAATATATTAGAAAATACCCTCCCATTTCTTGCATTTCTCATACATAATGTGATACCATAAAGATATATACATATTATATGTTCTATCTCTATGTCTCCACTGGAAAACCTTGTCTTCTCTGAACAAATACAACAGTCTACTTTTCAAGAGATTTTAGCGTCTCTTGATCATATCTCTGCAGAGTTTGTTTCGCGTGAAGAGTTTGAGGGGAAACGATGAGAGTTTCTGGAGGCAAGTGGAGAAAGGGATAAATTTTGACAGTTTTATACCCTCTTCTTGCCTGAGGACTTACAGGTATGGGAAACTCTCGAAATCATCGATACCCTCTCTCAAAAGTTTGAGATTACAAACTATGCTCCTGTAGAGAATCTCCTCTCATACACAAAGATAGCTATTTGAACGATACTGAGAGAAAAAGGACTAACAAAGGGAGAAAAAGTAAAAGAAGATGAACAAGAAAAAAAAGAAAAAATATTGAATGATCTCTTATCAAGATACAAGATTAGTGATGCATTTCGTGAGAAGATCAGATCACACACAATATGAGTCAATACATCATCAAAAGATTTTATACGAGCTATCAGAGAAAAGAGAGGAGAAAATACAAAGAGTGATGAAGTACCAGCAAGTACCAGACTCTGAGAAACTTGAGACAGTCATATTTCTGAGGAAATATTATCACATATTTTTGGAAATGAGTTTGGTCTCACATTTTTTAGAAAATGAGTGAATATGCTCAGACTCTGAATGATGACTATCACTCAGGCAGAGCAAGAAGCACTCAAAGGAAAAAGCAAGAGTCTCGATGACTGAGAGAAAATAGTTGTCCGTCAAGATAGCGAAACACTTGATAAAGAGGAGAGGTTACTCAGAGAAAAGATAGGAATAGAGGAACTTAAAGCAGACCTTGATGCTGCGAGAGAGTCGGGTGATGGTGAGAGAATCATATAATCAGAAACACAAGCAACCGAAAAGATACTTCAAACTCTCTATGAGTACCCCTACCAACTTACGAGTAACGATTATGGTTATGAGCCTGCAGAGATACTTCGGCATAAAGAAATATACTGTGTTGGTTTTGCGCTTCTCTGACACAGTTTCCTCAGTGAACTGTGAATAGAGCATCAATGACTAGGTATACCCGGTCATTCTGCTCTAGAGGTAAATCTATGATGAGAGCCATACTACTTTGACCCTACTGCTTCTTCAAGGATTCATAAAGCTGACTATGGAGATACCATTTGAGTATATAGAAAAGTAAAGTTAGAAGGCTATCCTTATTATAGTCTTTTGGTTCATTCTGATAATCCTGAAAAAATTCTTTTTTCACAGATACTCAATAATAAGTGAAATACTCTCCATAAATTATGAAGATATGAAGAAGCAATAGAGGCCTATGATATGGTTCTCAAACTCAATCCGCAAGATGCACAGGCTTATTATAATAAGTGATCTGCTCTCCATAAATTATGAAGATATGAAGAAGCAATAGAGGCCTATGATATGGCTCTTGATCTTAACCCTCAACATGCAATCGCTTATAATAATAAGGGAATAACTCTTAGGAGAATTTGAGAGCATGAGATTGCAAGACTCTATATTTTTGTAAGTGAGAAACTCAAATGAGAAAATCCTTGATACTGATCTGAGAACATAGAAGCAAAAAGAGAGCTTGATGCACTTCTAGAGCAAAAAAACTTTGAGGGTGTGAGGCAGTATCTCAAAAAGTTTGAGGAACGAAAACCAAATATTATCTCGCTATTTCTCAGCTTGTTTCGCCGTAACAATCACCGTTAAAACATACAAAAATATCAAATAAAAAAACAATAAAAAAGAAAGAGAAAAAACAATAAAAATATCAAAAAACATATGTGCTCCTATCCCTGCAAGAGCAAGAAAGAAAAATAGCATATATTTTTTCCAGAGACTATAAACCCCACTATTGTGAAGAATAATAAAAAAAGCAGAGAGAAATATCCCTGTCGCAAATATATGAAGCGAGAGCGTGAAAAGAGAACGAAAGAGAACAAGTAGCAGCAACTCCAGATTGATTCATGAGTCTCGAATATGAGAAAAAACATAGAGAATATTCTCAAAAAACGCAAACCCCAAAGCCACACTCATCCCAAGAAGTATCGAAGACTTATACTGCGATATCACGCGTAGAGGAAAAATGCTCGCAGACCCAAGATGCTTTACCGCCTCTTCCAAAAATGCGACTGTAAGATAATATACAAATATTCCTCCAAGTGTACTAAATGCCAGTTTTCCAAACCAGACATTCATACCTGTGTCCTGAAGTGGAAAAAAACGATGAAACAAAAAAGCTATCATGCTCACAAACACAATCACTATCATCACCCACATCCAAGAGTGAAAAATAAAAAAACTCTTACTTCTCTGAAAAATCAGACTTATGATGTATATACCCAACCACAAAAGTGTCATAAAAGCAGATATATAGCAAAAAAATCATGTACTATCTCCAATATTTTGACTATAAAATATATTTTCTAAAAAATATCAAAACACCCAAATATCTCCTCATAAAACAAAAGGAAGTGTTGTCAGAGCTCCTATAAATACTCAGAGAAAAAAATACTTTCGCGAAAGTGGGATCTCTGGATATTCCGTTGCAAGGTATGACCAAATAACTACTGGCATACAAAGAATAATCCCACTCAAAAGAAGAAAACATATATCTCACAGCATACTCATAGGTATTATTGTCAAAAACTTATTCCTCCCTGCTGTTCTCCTCACCAATTATGATGCATCAAATATGATGGAGAAAAGCTATATATATCATCTCCGATATAGAGAGCTCTCTCTACATGCATATCACGAAAATCCCACGATCGATCTCACACATACACCCATACAGAAGTATCGGCGTAACAATACTGAGGAATATACCTTGAGTCTATAACCTGACCAATTCCCTGACATACTTGTTCTCCTGATACCAGTTCTCGACACTCTGGTTCTGTTGGAAGAGTATACTTTTTACACTCCTCTATACGCCGCTCTTCGAGTCAAGTTATATCAATATGAGTAATCTTATTTTTGAGCGTGATTCCTCAAAGCTTTTCTATCTCTATATCTAAGAGACCATTAAAATAGTCTTGTGTCTTCCATGACTCATCTTTTTGGTAGAGATTGACTGGGAGTAAAAGTCTCTTTCTTGCATCATTCCATACAAACATGCGAGGATTTCTCAGAGCCTGTGAGTCACTCCCTTTTCCTCCAAAAGTTTCACTATGGAGTTGTTCTACGATGATTCACTTATAGTCACCTGTTTCACATTTTTCTCTTTGTATATAGTTCAAGTTTTCATCTCCACATTTTTTATCATAGTGTATTTTATAGAGATCAACTTTTACTCCTACTGTTTGCGCTCTATCCCACTTATTGAGCTCTGTATCGTAGCCAAGACCTATGAGATGCGTCTCATCATAAGGGTGTAGATAGGTGGAAAATCATGGTATCTTTAATTCTCAGAGAACCTTAGGATCTGTCGGGTCACTAAGGTCTATTGCAAAGAGAGGGTCTATCTGTTCAAAAGTCACTAAAAAGAGTTTCTCACCGATAAAACGGCTCGAACGAAATGTTTCTCCAGGAGCAAGACCTGTGAGACTCGAGATTGTTTCAAGCTGAGATCCTAAGATATATAATCCTGTTGAAGTTTCTGGCGACCATTCTGAAGTAATAATTCGGAAAGTGTCTTCATATTCATCCATAGAATACTGATTGAGAGGAGATCATGGTATGAGTGCTGAATTTTTGTATGTCACATCTTGACCGTCAATACTGAGTTTATGAATCAATGTATTTTGGTTTCTCCCCCAAAAAAATGGTCGTGCACATATCATATTTCTTGGACAAGAAAAATTCTGAGAATGCCATACTCCTTCAGTCATATACAGATTATTTTGACTCATATATATCTGTGTATTTGATCCCGCAATAACATCGCTATGAATTTCTTTTTCTGTATCTTGAATATCTATACTGGAAACAATCGTATAACCCGGGCTAAAACCTGTCTCTTTAAGTGTTTCTTCACTAGGGAGTGTATAAGATATTTCTGAACAATCTGTTGCATTTCCCCCTGTCACATGATAGGGGAGATTGGTGTCTCTGAGAGTGAGGTTATGTTTTTCAAGTGTATCTGTGCGTGATACATCCAGTGTTTGAGGAAGAAACTTTTCTGCCTGTATGACGATATTGTCTTCGAGGCTATACTTCCAGTACGGAAAAGTTATAGCGTTTTGCGAAAGGACATAGAGCGTGTTATCTATGAGTCGAGACTGGGTATATGTTCCATCAACACTCGTGAACTTTAACAGTTGTAATTGTGACATATTTGAAGTATCATACACGATAGTATAGGTCTTGCTGTTTCTATCGATGTAAAAATTTTCTTTTGAATAGTCTCTCTGAGAATACGCGCTCGCGATTACTACCAATCTTTGATCTGAGAGAAAGAGCTCTACACCATAAAATGATTCTGGAATAGCGATTCTTTTTACTATTTCGAGCTCACTTTTCGCAAAAATACCTCCTGCCTGAGTGTCAACGATGTAGATAGCTTTTTCTATATCATTGTAATAGTAGAGGTATCGACCATCGGTTTTCACTATTTCTGGTTCATCAACTCATCCGACCTGGATATTTGTTTGTGAAAAATCTTCTCCTTGTGAAACAGAAGACGATTTCTCAGTAGCGCTTTCCTGCATGATGGCATCTGCCTGTATCTCGACTGATTCCATCATCATGGGCATTACTTGATAGTATCTTCTTTGGGGAGTATGTTCTATATATGTTTTTATATAATCTATGATCACTTCCTCAAATGCGTCACAACTCTCAAAGTTTCGCATTTTGATATCAAGCGATATTTCTTCAAATGATGTTTCTTCTATCTTATCAATCAGGGATGTATCATCTATATCATTTGCAAAAGCTGTATGAAAGAGCGTAAAACTCAGAAGTATCAGAAAGTATTTTTTCATAGCTGTAAAAATAAAAAATATATCAGCCTTATACTATTTCTGAAAAGAAGTATGTAAAATAAGAGGAAGGTTTTTTGAGAATAAGTATTTGACTTATTTAAAATAATATATTAAAGTAGTAATATATTTAATGATTTCAAGCTTTATGATTTTATTCTTGATAATATTACAACCCCTTTTCCTGTAAAAAGGCTTCTATATCAGCTTTTCTTCATAGAAAATCATAAAACAGTTCTGTAGCTGGTTTTTTTGTTCATTGAGAAAGGACAGTATCATAAAATTTTTGAGCCAGAGAAGCTGAAAAAATATCTCCCGTATCGCAAAAGGTTCTCCATACCTCTTTTTCAATAATTTCAGCCCACATATAACTATAGTATCCTGCTGAATATCCTCCATCAAAAATATGAGAAAAACTTACATGAGGAGTATATATTTCAGGGGTTGGGAGAACGGTATTTTGCAGCTGAATCTTTGCTACTCGCTGATCTAGCTCCTCTGCGTTTTTTGGAACTTCATGACTATGTAAATCCATATCAATCATTGCAAAGGTATTTTGTCGAAGAATAAAACTTCCCGTAGCAAAAGTTTCTAGTTTTTTGAGTCATGCTAATAGCTCTCTTGGAATAGTTTTTCAGGACTGATAATGCTGAGCAAAAATCTTCATCCCATCCTCATGGCGACACCAGTTTTCCAAAAGCTGACTCGGAAGCTCTACAAAATCCCATTCCACATGAAAACCCGAAAGTTCTGGATACCGACTTTGAGAAAGTATTTCATGAAGAGCATGACCAAACTCATGGAACATGGTTTCTACATCTGAAAGTGTCAAAAGGACTCTCCCATCTACTCCCTTTTGAAAATTTGCAACATTGATAACAAGTTTTTTCGTCTCTTTATCATCAGTAGCTTTTATTCCTTTCTCAGTACACAGAGGTCGCAAAAGAGAGTTTTCTCGTAGGATATTTGCCCATGCCCCATTTCTTTTCAGAGGATGGTAAAAATAGTCTGTCATAAAGTATGACAGAAACTTACCATTTCTATATACTTCATAGACCTGCGTATACTCATCCTCTTTTTGATGGGGAACATAAATTTTTTTCATCTCAATACCATAAAGCCTCTTTGCTATCTCAAACATCCCCTCTCGAACTCTTTCAAACTCAAAATATTCTTTGAGTACTTTTTCATCAAGAGCATATTTTTCTTCTTTGAGTTTGCGAGCATAATATCACACATCCCATTCTTGTAGTTCATCGAGAGAGAAATACTCTTGTATTTCTTTTATTTCTTTCATGGCTTTTATCTTTGCTTTCTCAGCAATATCTCAGAAAAGTTCGATTATCTGCTGAGGAGATTCAGCCATTTTACACTCAAGTGAAAGTTCAGCATAGTTGGCGTATCAGAGGATCTGCGACTTTTCTTTCCTTAGAGAAAGTATTTGTAGAATAATCCCTCTATTGTTATATTCCCCTTCACTTCCAAATCGTTGTCTCGACTCATAAAAATGTTTTCTCACCGCGCTATCAGAGCAGTACTTCATAATAGATATATACGCATTGATACTTGCATCAAAGAGAAACGGACCTGTCTTCTGTTCATGGTTTCAGCGAGACTCAGGAGAGGTTTTGATCTTTTCTTCATATCGATTTTTTGCAAGTTCTCTATCATCTTCTGGCATCTGAGAAATAATACTCTCATCTTTGATAATATATTCAAATACTTTTTGGCTATCGAGAATATTATTAGAAAACTTTTGTGAAAGCTCTGAGAGTCTTTCTGAGATGTTTTTGAGCTTATCTTGTTGCTGGTCTGAAAGAGCAATACCACGAACTTCATAGGCCTTGAGTGATTTTTCTAAAATTCGTTTTTGCTCTAAAATATTCTCTCTCTCGAATTGAGAGAGGGTTGGGGTGATAGTGAGATTTTCATAACAATGTTTTAACATCTTATAATATCTTCTTGAGTATGCTACCTCATTTCCAAAGGCAATATATTTTGGCTCAAAGGTTTCAATGATATTTCTGATAGTCTCATCATTATGAACTCCTTGATAATGTTCTAAGAGTCCAAAGAAATAATCTAAAAGAGAAGTATCTTGAAATATCTCAAAAGATATATCTTCATCTTTTATTATGAGTTTTTTCTCAAAGTCTTTTTTTTCTTCTTCTAAAAGCTCCTCAAGCACTTCGAGAGCATGTTCCAGTACTTCTGGAGAATATAAAAACTCGAGGTTTGGAAAGTCTGGATTTTCAAGCTCTTGTCTGATGCGTTGTTGTATATTCATATTTTTTATTATATATAAACTACTTATGATACTCACTCCCTTTGACTATCTCACTTGCTCGATACACCTGTTCGAGTAACACTATCAACGCCAGAGCGTGGGGAAGTATCATCTGCGAAAATGAAAGCTCTCCATCTACAGAATCTTTCAAGAGCTCATAATCAAGGCCATAGGCTCCTCAAATACAAAAAATAATATCCTGCGTCCTATTCTTGCTTTGTTCTATTAACTGCACAAATTTTTCTGTTGTCATCTGATGTCATTTTGGAGTCAGTATCACTCTATATCACGACACTTTCTTGAGTTTTTCTCTCAATATCTGTGTCTCATCTCGAATAATCTCTTTTGCAGAACCATATTTTATCGGCTTGAGTTTATATATTTCAATATTCTTTCCTAGTCGCTTTTGATACTCTCAAATAGCACTCTCAAAATGCTTATACGAATCAGTAAAAATGTATATCTTTATCATAAAAATTTCTGTTTAATATTCTCCAAGTATACGAAGCTCTGTAGTAAAGAATCGTAGTTCTTCAAAGACATTTTGTACATTTGTATCGAGAGAATTTCCTTCAAAGTCTATCCAAAAATTTACCTCAAAAGGCTTGTCATAGTTTGGAAGACTCTCTATTTTTGTGAGATTCACATTATTGGTGGCAAAAGCTCCGAGACACTTATACAAGCTTGCTGGAATATCTTTTGCCTGCAAGATAATGCTCATTTTTCCTCTCCGATCACGATACATTATATCCGAAGCCTGAGGAACGATAACAACAAAACGTGTGGTATTTTGATCATTATCTTGAATATTTTTCTCAAGAATATTGAGTCCATACATCTCAGCTGCAAGCTCAGAACATATAGCGGCAATTCCTTTTTCTGTTGACTGACTTACCATCTTTGCCGAAAGCGCTGTATCACTATAACTCTGAGCCTTCCATCACTTTTTCTGTATATATCGATAACACTGATCCAGAGCCGGCATCTGAGAATACACTGTATGAATATCTCCTATATCTTCTTGTTTTGCACAGACACAGTGACGAATATTTAGAGAAATATCCCCAATAATCTTATGATCATATTTCATAAAATTATATAAATTGGGATGAATGCTTCCCATATATGAATTTTCTATTGCGAGAACTGCCATGCCTTCTTGTGAAATATTTTCCCATACATGCTGAAAATCTGGACATCATACATACTCAGATACCTGCGTATCTATATACTGAGATACTTGCAGAGAAGCCGTATGCATATAACTCCCTGGATTTCACTGATAATATATTTTCATACTTATACGATTAGCTCATAAAAATCTATGCTATAGCATTCTCCTGAGTCGAGAAATATCTTGTTATTTTCATATTTTACGAGTTGTCCCTCTATGACTTCTCAAGAATATATATCTTTGAGAGTAACTCTGTTTCCAATATTTTCTTTGATGAGATCAACCTGCCTTCATAAAAGATATATAATTTTATCTGTATAGGCGTGACCTATCTGGCAGTTTTCTTCTCCAAAAAATTCTCTTGCTGACTCTCTATCAGAGCAAAACGCTTGTATATCTCTGTCTTTGATAGAAGTGTGAAAATCTTTTGCTGCATCAAGAAAGTTTTCATGTACTTTTCATATCTCAGAGTTATATATTTGTATATCAGCGTAGAGTCATGGATTTTGTGAGAGATATCTCCCTACTGAAGATACCATTATTTTATAAATCGGCGATACAAAGTCCATAGACGCTGAAATATCAAACTGTAAACGCTTCATCGTCTCTGCCATAACAAAGATACTCAGATGTGTCAGTCACTGTACAACTGCCATTATCTGATCATGGTATTTTGGTGTTGACTCAATAACTCGAGCTTTTTTTGCTCTGAGAAAATCTATCAGGATCTGATATTCCTGTTTTTTCTGCGTTCATTCATCTGCCGTCAAAACAATTACCTGACCAGCAATATCCAAGATGTAGGGACCAAACATCGGATGTGTTGGGATCACAATAATATCTTTGCGAGCCTGAGAAAACGCTTTAACGGGCATCTGTTTCACGCTCGTAACATCAAGAACTATTGCTCACGCTTTGAGAGCATCAAGTGTACTTTCTATTGTTTCTTGCATATACGCTATTGAAACCGCGTATATGACTATATCCGCGTCCTGCACTGCTTTTTGATTGTCCTGAATATATACTGCTCATATTTCTTTGGCTGCGTCTTGTCACTTTTTCGTATTTCGTCCCGTAATAGTGAGGCGTAACTTCTCTGCTCCAGAGTCAGATATATGAGAAAAATTTCGCAAAATATATTCTGCTAACCACTTCCCAAAACCACCAGTTCATCCAAGTATTGTTATGTGTTTCATGTTCAAGAAAAAAATCATACACTCAATGGAAAAACAATCACTGCCCTATATATTCTCCCTATTCTCTGCACCCGATTAGGAGAGGTGACGAGTCTATAGAGCCATTCAAATCAGAGTTTTTTATACACTTCTGGAGCTGGTTTTTGAAACCCTATAATATAGTCAAATGCTGATCCTACTGCAAGAGAGAGTCGGATATTTTTGCAGGTATTTCTCACCTGCAAGGCCAAAACTTCTTGTTGTTTCATACCAAGAGTGGTAAATACTACTCGTGAAGATGAGGATCTGATATGCTGAAAAACTTTTGCTTGCTCTTCTTCGCGGTATACAAAATAATCACACTGAAGTCTTGGATGTACTTCTTTGAGTCTCTTCACAAATACTTTTTGGCTCGCAACCTTTGCACTGTCTTGTGGTTTATAGAGATCTAATACTGTGATAGGTATCTCTGATCTTTCACAGATATCTAATAAGTCTTTTGTGAGACCACTTCCCGTAATGCGATCTCCATAAGTCTTGTAGAGATATGTTTTTTGAAAAAGGATATTGTACACAAAGTATGGAAGCATCATAGAGCATCAAATCCTCTTCCAAAACGTAGGAGGGTTTTGTTGGTCTTTCTCAAGAAAATCATTGATTTGATACGCGAGATAAAGTCCGATACCATCACTGGTGAGATAGTCTGCTTGTTGGAGGGTTTTTAAAAACTCTTCATCTTTTCTCATTTTGAGGCATATTTCTGGATTGGGAGTAAAGAGCAGTTTTCCTGTATGATGATGCGAATCTTGTAAAGTTTCTCCAGTTCTTTGAGAAGTGTGATACGAGTAATTTTTCAAATTTTGAGTGAAAATATTTTCATGATTTGGCAAGTGTTAATTTTTGACCACTGCTTTGGAGTATGATACGCTTAGTATAGATATTATTTCTTAAAAACAAGATTATGACTTTTTCTCCCTTACTTGTCCCAACATTATCTACCACAACATCTGCTACAAATGTATCAAAAGGTTTTGATACTTTAGCAGAACTTATAGCTGAAAAATGAAATAATCATGTTCATGACATGCTTGAACAGAAAGGTTTACAGCACTTTATTAGTCAAGGTTTAGTACCAAAAGGTATGGATGAAGATGAGGTTTTTAATTTTATTAATTCATATGATCCTGAAATTTATAAAATGGGAGGTCATACTCTCGATGAATTAGGTATACCTGAACACCACGAACTCATGAGTTATGTTTCTCCAGATTCAGCGCGAGATATTCTCCACCAAGCAGGGTTCTAGTATTTTTTAGAACTTCCTATGCTATTTCTCTCCTACCTGAACTATTCCATATTTTTCCCTATACCTGCCATATTTTACTCTATAGTATGCGAGCATGCCAATCATTGCGGCATTATCCATACAGTAGAGTTTTTTCTTTGGAGCAAAAAAATGAAGTCCGCGTTTTTGAGCTTCTCCAGCAATTTTGGTATTGAGATCATCATTCGCGCTCACTCCTCCAGCAAGTAAAAGAGTTTTGACTCATTTTTCCTCAGCTGCACGAAGAAGTTTGTAGGCAAGCACTTCGTTCACTGCGTTTTGAAACTCAAAAGCAATTTCTTGTTGATCTGCGAGAGTTAACGGCTTCTGTCACTTTGTAGCATCTACTCCTGATAAGGAGAGTTTTCGTGTATCAACCTCTCGTTTTACCGCACTCTTGAGTCCTGAAAAGCTAAATCCAAACTCTGATTTTTCGAGATATACTCTAGGAAATAAACCTCTCTTTTGTTTCGGAGTATCTCCACCTCATAGAGAGAGATTTTTTATATGTTTTGTCCCCATATCTCAGTAAGATTCAGAGGCATACTCGCTCGCAAGTTTCGCGATAATTGGACCTCATGGATATCCTCATCCTATCATTTTTGCAACTTTATCATAGGCTTCTCCAGCTGCATCATCTTGTGTTTGTCAGAGTTTTTCTTTTTTCCACATATGCTGCATATACCATATTTCATTATGTCATCAAGAAACTGTGAGACACACAAGAGGAAAAACTATTTCAAACTCGTCTCTCTCCAGCCAGGCAGAAAATATATGTGCCTCTATATGATCTATCGGAATAATAGGTATTCTAAGAGCTTGGGAAATACTACTTGCTACCGTGATACCGGTAAGAAGTGATGGAACAAGTCATGGATGTGTTGTTACCGCGATATAATCTATCTCTTTGAGGGTGATACTCCCTTCTGTGAGAACTGCATCAAGAACATCAAAAATCACATTTGCATGTTCCCGGCTTGCGACCTCTGGAACAACTCCTCAGGTGATATTATGGATTTTTATTTGTGATTTTGTCTGCATTGAAACAAGCTTTTCATTTTCAAAAAGAGCAATAGAGGTATCGTCGCAAGATGTTTCGAAAGCAAGGATATTCATAAAAGTATTTATTTTTGATTCTCTTTTTTATATATGCTATACTATGGAAACACAAAGTTTTTCCATATTTCTTTATATATATTGATAATAGACTATGAATCAAATATGAAATTTACCGAAATCAAAAAAAAGACTTATAGATACACTATCAGATTTTTGTGTATCTCAGTCTCTCTTAGAGGCATCATCTATGCCTGATGATGAGGTAGAGATTATTGCGCAAGCATTAGAAAATATATGAGAAAATACACAAAGGTTTCAAGAGATAATAGACTTTATCCTGACGCTCAAACCATGAGAAACACGAATAAATCTTGGTATTATGTGTAGTATCAAAGCAGATACATTATTTCAAAAAGAAGTCTTAGCAGATCTTTCTATATATAAGAAAATCCAAGAAATTGTTCAGAATATTGATTGAGTTACTCTTCATTAGCACTTGTGTCTCATTGCTTTCTATGGTTACTTTCTCGAGCTTTTGTTGCGCGATTTCTGATAGAGTTTTGTATATGTTCGAGACGCTTGGGGTTTCACACAGGTTTATACCTGTTTCTATACGATTTTTCTGCTCTCTGCTCTCACTTTGTAGGAGTATTCATATTATTTTTGTATAAATTTTATACACTCCATCATATCCTTTTTAAGTTTTGCTTCAAGTGTCATTTGCTGTTTCTTTTCTGGATGAAAAAAGCTGATCTTCCAAGCGTGAAGCATCTGTCTTCCTACTCAAAAATGTTTTAGAAAATAGCTATTGAGTTTCTTATTTCCATAAGTCTTATCTCAGAGTATGGGATTTCATAGATGTGCCATATGTACTCGAATTTGATGCATTCTCCCTGTTTCTATGACTATTTCCAGCAGAGAAATACACTGTTCTCATTCCGGCATCATCACTTTATACTGCTCACATACTTTGTAGTGCGTTACTGCCTCTTGACCTGTATCTGAAACTTGCACTTTATTCTCATTTTTTGCATTCTCTACTCGTAAAAGTTTTTTTCTGATAGTTCCACTGTCTCTCGAGAGTTTTCACACAACGATGGCAAAATAGGTCTTGGTGAGGCGTGTATGTGTTTTAAAATCTTGTGAAAGCTGCGTGAGAACATGCTTTTGCTTGGCAATCATGACAATACCTGAAGTATCCCTATCCACTCTATGAATCAAAGAAGGCTTAAAGGTCAAACTCTGTATCTTTCACTGAAAATAATCCTCCACCTGTTCGATGAGTGATACTTCTTGCGTTTTATGGTCTCCAGGATGAACATTTTGACCTGCGTTTTTATTCACGATAAGCAGGCTCTTGTCCTCAAAAATTACATCTTTTTTTGAGAGTGGTACATCTCTCCTGGTAAAAGAAGATTGGGTTATAGGGGCTGTGAGTTGGTGTATTTCTGCATCTGAAAGAAATACCTGTACCCTATCTCATACCTGCAGTTTATATTCATTATCTTGTTTTTTTCATGTAGTTTTCCCTTGAGTGAGAGAGGGCTTTGGAGAGGATAGAGAGAGTGCTGGCGTAAAAACCTTTATTTTTCCCTTTCTATTGAGCTTATATATGAGACTCTTACTTGCATGTATAAAAAGCTTTGAGAGAAATCTGTCTAGTCTTTGGGCAGAGTCATTTGGTGTTATTTCATATTGTTTCATATCAAGAAAATGATTTTACTGCAATACTACAAAGTCAAAGGCAGCATTGGTAGATTTCTGAGAGTACGGAAGAGCAAGATTTTTTCTATAGCCATATGAGTGCCCCTCTGCATAAATAGTTGTTACTCCTGTAGGCATATCTTTTGAAGAGTTGAGCTGCCACTCTAAATATGGAAGTATCTGACCCTGTGATCCTCCTATAAGTTTTTGTACAATAGCCACCCGCAAAACACAGTCAGCATTAATACAGTGAGCATTATAAAATGTAGAAAAATCTGTGTTAGAATTATTTGAAAGTGTCTCCCCTTGCATAAGCCCCTGAAGAGAAAAGATGTTTCCAGAATAATCGGTTGATAAAAGATTTTTTGAAGAAATAGAGTCACTGCTACTCGATAATTGAAACAATAATACCTCTTTTTCTCCACTTTTTATGCTATCTGAAGTTCCATTTTCATCAAAGTCTGGAACACGAAAAGTAAATGATATTTTTTTATTAATACTTGTAAAAGTATTCGCTGGAATAAAAAAACTCAATCACCCCGAAGAAGAAATCATATTCCAATCAGTATCGTATTCACTATTTCCTCATCATGATATAGGAATCTGACTTCATACTGCCTCTGAAGCATAACGAAAAAATGTTTTTTCATCTACCGTCGACGTATCACCCGAAGGTTCTTTTTGAGGAATATCTCTCTCAAGATCATAGAGTCCATGTTCCAAAGCTGAATATCACTGATAAAAAGACTTTGCAGCATGTTCTACTCACTTAACACTTCGAGAGAAAGGGACACTAAACTCAAGGATAAACAGGGCTATAGATGTCATCATAATCATCATTCCTAGAGCAAGTACGAGAGAAAAACCTTGTGTATTTGTATACTTCATTGTCTACTGTATATCATGAGATAAGAGAGAGATATGTGTGCGAATGTGTGTTTGTGGCGAGGTTCACTTCAACTTTTTTTTCACTTTCCAGCTAGGTTCAAGTGTCATATGGACTGCAATATGAGGATGTACCTGTACAGCGCTCTGATCATCTTTCCATGCAAGAGTATGATCTTTTTGAGGGTAGACAAAAAAACTCAGTTCTCGAACATGCACTGTATCTGGAAAAATCTTTTGCCAATACTCTTGCGCGCTACTCCCAGCAACAACCTCTGAACCATCACTAAAGTCTCTATCAATTCTCCAAGTATCAACCACCCCATCATTGTCTCATATACCCGAGTCATTCATATGCGAAAATCCCTCATCAGAACCTGTAAGTTTCAAAAACTCTATGGTTCCTAAGCACCCGTCTCCCTGTGGTTTTTGAGGATCAGTAAAGTCGCATGAGGCAAAAGATGGTTTCTCTGGATCTTCTCTCACCTTCAAACGAAACAATGTTCTCTGCTTTCCATCATTACTCATCAAATATAGCTCTGGTACCTCCTGCGTATCAAGAGCAAAAGGTCACTCTCACAAAAACAAGTCATCATCATCTCAAAGAATATCTCCATCAGCATTCTCATCTCCAAAATCGGTATCTTTATCACTGTTCCTATCTATAAAATGTTCTCTATATTGACCATATCGTTGAGGTTGTCACGCATAGTTTTGATGAAGTATACTTGCATCTTGGTTACTATTAAAGTCTTCAAGACACCCACCCGATGGCATAGAAGAAGTATGTTTACTAACACAATAATAGAATGGATCTCCATAATCTGTTGTCCCAATTTGTCCAGCATTTCCAAAATTTCAAAATCCAGTCTGCACTGCATAGTGTCACGCCTCAAAACTTGTGGTATCTACTACTTTTCTGTTCCAGTATTCTTCATAGTCTATTGTTCATCACTTTTTTATCATTTCAAAAAATTTTTCACTCACATAAAACGCCTGTTTTTCAATATGTGTTCTCTCAAGAAGTTTTACCTTTCATACCCCTACTGCATTAAGTGCCTGAAATCAAGAGGTCATAACTATTGTTACAATCATTATACCTAAGAGAACTTCAATGAGAGTGAAAGCATTTGTATTTTTACGCATCATTATTTATGTAAAAAAATTTTATGAATCAGATCTCACAGTATTCTTCCTATTTTGTAAAAACTTGGCGATGCTATATAATTTTTTCTCCAGTCATGGGAAAAAAATCGAAAAAAGGCATATGATTTTCCTTTGGAAATATTTTCACGCCTTACAATACCAAGAAAAAACATACAATGGAGAAAAGAAAAAGTACACAGACTCCAAAAAAAAGCCCATAAGTCTATAAATGTATTTTTCAAATATACTTCTTGAGTTTTCATTTTTCACGCTTATCATAGTACATATACTTATGATATCCCTTTTTATCAAAGAACCAAATAGCTCTTTTTATTTTTTCTATACAAACACTTATGTCGGGGAGAAATATACAAGTCTTTATGAGACATTTACACCATCAAGCTGTGAGAATTTCTCAAGTGATATGAAACTACTGTAAAATATTTCTTGTACAAAAAAGTTTTGTAGAAAAACTCTTGTTTTTCATGATATTTATAAGTATCGTCAATCTATTTTTCCCTTGGGTTATCATATATGACTTTCAGAACGCTCTGGGGAATCAAAAAGCGAATTCTGAAAGTATTTTTAGTAACATATTTGGAGTGCTCTGATACTTTATACTGATCATGCAGTCACTCAGCTTATATGTTCTGTTATATCACTCTCAGGCAAGAAATATCACTATATACGGATGCTTAAAAATACCTCCGAGTACTTTTTTATTTTTTTGAAGCATCGTAGTGCTTTGATGTATTATTGAGTCTATTGCTCTAATACAGTGATCCAAACTCTATTTTTCCGAGGTGCAGGTATGAAGAGCTACCATCTTCGCCCTCAGTATTACGCTCTTTCAGCTTATTGGAGTCTATATATTTCAAAAGAATATATCTGGAGAATCTCTTGGAAGTCATGTGCATTCAGTAAATATAGAACAATATATGTGAGAAAAACCAAAATGAAACAATCAAGGTAATATGAAGTTTCCATTTTAGCAAAGCTCTGAGTTTGAGTATGAACCTCGGGATATAGCCCGGTGTTGTTTTTTGGGTGTATGGAGGAAGAAGAGAAAATGGTATTCCCCTCCCTTACGAAGGGAGGGATTAGGGGAGGGTTATGCTTCTGGAGAAAGTTCTGAAAAATGACTTTTTACAAAAAAAATTTTGACTTTTTTTTTACAAGTATTATATTTCCAAGTAGTATTCTTTCTAAAACAAAAAATACCTTTCTGTTTACATACAATATATAAATATTTACATTATGGAAGCAACACTCACACAAAGTCAAATAGAGACTGGTTTTAAAAAAGTTCTCAGTTCTCTCTCAGAAAAAGAGAAGACCGTTATCGAAAGAAGGGTTGGTATGCGTCACTGAAGAGAAACTCTTCAAAATATTGGAAACTCTTTCAAGCCCGCTATTACTCGAGAAAGAGTTCGTCAAATAGAAGATGCAGGAATTAAGAAAATTTGAAGAATCATTAAGGCAACCGAACTTATAGCTATTCAAGATCTCGCAAGGAGTATTATTGATCTCCATGGAGGAGTAATTACTCGAGAAAAAGTTATTGCAGGAATAATAAAAAATATGAACCTTTCACAGAATATCAATGCTAATATGTTAGAGGTAATTATTCAGTCTGACTTTGAAATTGTAAAATCAAAGCCTCGTCTTGGGACACAGACATACTTTACCCTTCCAACCATTAGCCGAAAAGTTATTGACGCTGTTCACAACCTTGCGGTAAAAACTCTTCGAAAAAAGAAAGATGTTATGAAACAAGAAGAACTCTACAGTCTTATAGCACATGAGCTTTCTGCAGATTTTTGAAAGCTAGATACTGTTTTTATGGATAGTATCATGGATATATTTGATGATTTGGTAAAAGGAGAAGAAATCCTCATATGACTTACAAGATGGAAGATTCTTAACCCAAAAACTCTTAAAGACAAAGCGATTTATGTGATGAAAAAAGAGAAAGTTCCAATGCACTTTGTTGATATATCAAATAAGATTTCTGACTATCTTGAAGAAAGTGTAAAAGTAAATACTATACACAATGAACTTATTCGAAATGAGGAATTTATCCTCATTGGTCGTTGAATATATGCTCTTAAAGAGTGGGGATTTACTCCAGGAACGGTTCTTGATGTAGTATTAGATATCCTTAAGAAAAATGGTGGTCCAATGAAAACAGAAGATATCATCAAAAAAGTACTCAAAGTACGAACCGTGAAAAAAACAACTATTTATATGAATCTCCAAAACAAAAATGCTATAGAAAGAGTCGGACGAAACTTTTACGCAGCAAAAAAATAATGCATTCTTTTCAAAAAAGTACAAAAAACTCAGTATGGTAAACAGCTGAGTTTTTTCAGTCTATTCTCAACACAAGAGGACCCTGAAATGAGAATACTATAGGTTATTATGTTTTTATTGTATTGGGATATTTAGGGAGTACAATTTTAAGAAGATTATCTCGAGCTTTTTTCTTATCTTTTGCAGCTTGAAGAGGAGTTTTTTGAAGGAAAATTTTTTCTAAAGATTCAGGGGTAATATCAAGACGTAGATATTTTTCCCAGTCTGTTATAGAACAGAGTTTTTTGTACGGAGTCATGCAGTTTTCTTTATAGTAGTGTACTTTTATTTTTCCGTTTTCCAGTATTTCTTTTTCTGGGAAATGACAGGGTCTATGAAAGTTTATATACGGGATCAAATACTGTTGGTAGAAGAGATTGATTCTATCTGCAAATATCTGAGGTATATGCCAGTGCCCAAATTCTTTTCGTATAATGGCTGCATTTTTTGATTCTACGAGTCAATTATCGTTCGATTTTCTTGCTCTACTTTTACTTTGAGAGATTCTCAGTTTTTCCAACATTTTTGCTACCTGGTAATTTATATATTCACTTCCGTTGTCTGAGTGGAAGTTGATGATTTCAAATGGGAAGGAATTGAGAGCTTGTTCTAAGAGTGGGAGTAAGAATGTTTCAGAGATCTCAGGGACTGCAAATACGATTTCCCACTGCGTTACTTCATCAACGAGATTTATATGGTAGACTCATTTGATGTACCCTTCAGAATCTTTTATATCACCCTGATGTACCGTATCTATTCGTATATATCCAGGTTTTCCATTTGGACGAGGCTTTTTCCGTACTCAGATAGGTATATTAGTAGCATAAGTATGAGAGATATGAAGTGCTTTCTCGGTATAATACTTACTTCCTCTGAGACGATAGATTCCTGCCACAGAAATATTATACAATCTTTCAAATCGAGTATCTCCCCTGAGGTATTCTTCTTTAATGAGAGCAAGTGTCAGTGCTCAAGATATTCTCCCGGTTGCATTATCTACTTCTGCCAGTAGTGCTTCATCTATGAGAGTATATTTTTGAGAGAAAGTATTTCGTTTGTAGGGGGTACAAAGCTTTGTTCATTTTTTATATGCTTGTATGTGACGTTTTATCTGTTCTCTGGAAAGTCCTGTGACATATCTGATATATTGTATTATGATTCCTTTTTCTTTTTTAGGGCAACGGCTATATTTAAAACGTATGAGGCGAGAGTGCACCCATTCTGCTCGTTCTTCCTTATTGCAAGAAAGAGTTATATGAGCAATACAAGAATTTTTGAGATATGTTTTTAATTCTGAGATGGTTTTTAAGTGAGAGTCATCGTACATAGCATTCATAGGTTATTTAGTAAGAAAATAACCTATTTATTCTAGCATTTTATTCTCAACTCCTTATACTTTTAGGGTCTTCTTGTATGAGAATCCTATACTCGTTTCAGGGTCTTCTTGCATGAGAGAAGACTTTTTCTTGTTTTTCTTCAAGAAAAAACTACAATTTTTTTATTATTTACGCTAAAATGTAGTTTCGTGAAAATTATTGTATTTGATACAGAGACAACGGGATTTATAAATAAAAAAGAAACAGCGCTTGATAAGCAACCCTATATTATACAATTTGCTGGTATTTTGTGAGAAATGAGCCTTTCTTGAGATTACAATGAAATCTCAAGAAAAGACATAAAACTGAAACCTCCTATCGCTATTCCCTATGGAGCGTCTCAGGTTCACCATATATACGATATAGACGTTCAAGACGCTCCCGGTATAGACGAAAGTATCGATGATATTATGAGCTTTCTTTGAGAAGCGGATATTGTGATATGACACAATATTGAGTATGACGAGGATATGATTCGTTTGGAACTCAGACGACAAGAAAAACAACATTTATATAACCCCTCAGAAGTCATATGTACCATGAAGTCGAGTGTCGATTTTTGTCAGCTGATGTGAAAATGAGAACGATATAAATACCCAAAACTCTGAGAACTCTATAAAAAGCTTTTTGAAGAGTATTTTATAGGTGCTCATGATGCCATGGTAGATGTAGAAGCAACTCTCAAGTGCTTTCTTGAGTTGTATAAAAGAAAAAAAATACTTCTAAAAAATCATGAAAAGACTATTATGAGCTTATTTTAATAACTATCACAATAATGTCCTACTTTGGAGACCTTGTTAATATAGAAGATTTTTGAGAAAAGCGGAAAACTTTTGAAACCGAAAGGTGAGAAGTTTCTTTTTATTGTAAAGAGTGTGAAAATATTGTTGAAGTAACTCGCGAAAAACCAAAATCTTACAATTTTACTTGTAATGATTGTGGAGCAAAAAACATAGTCATTTGAACACATGCAGGGATCAAAGATACTTTTTTTCGAAAAAAGTTTTAAAAAAAATTTGCAATAATATACTCAGTATATATACTCAATATATACTTGCTTTCAAGTATGAGACATTTACATTTTTTAACCACATATAACTATGGATAAGAAAGCTGCTCTAAAGCAAGCTCTCGATATGATCGAGAAGCAATACGGAAAAGGTTCTATTATGACGCTCTGAGACGAAGATGCTAAGATTGGTGTTCCAACAACTTCTTCGGGATCACTCTCACTGGATCTTGCTCTTTGAGGATGATACGCCAAAGGACGTATAGTAGAAATATATGGTCCAGAATCTTCTGGAAAAACGACTCTGACTCTCCATGCTATTGCTGAAGTGCAAAAAGCATGAGGAACAGCTGCATTTATTGATGCTGAACACGCACTTGACCCAAGATACGCAGAAAAAGTAGGGGTAAATACTTCAGAACTGATTATCTCACAACCAGACTACTGAGAACAGGCTCTTGAGATTACGGAAAAACTTGTAAATTCATGAGCTGTAGACCTCATCATCGTTGACTCTGTTGCGGCACTTACGCCAAAAGCTGAAATAGAAGGAGATATGGGAGACTCTCATATGGGTCTCCAGGCTCGTCTTATGAGTCAGGCTCTTCGTAAGATTACTGGAGCTATAAACAAGACAGGGTGTACTGTCATCTTTATCAATCAGATTCGTATGAAGATTTGAGTGATGTTTGGTTCTCCAGAAACTACGACTTGATGAAACGCACTCAAGTTTTACGCTTCTCAGAGACTTGATATTCGTCGCAAAGAAAAGATAGAGTCATGAACAGGTATGGATAAAGAAATCCATGGGAATAAGGTTCGAGTAAAAGTGATTAAAAACAAAATAGCTCCTCCATTTCGAGAAGGAGAATTTGATGTCATGTATAATCAAGGAATATCAAAGGTAGGCGAGATTGTTGATCTCGGAGCACATAGTGGAGTGATAAAGAAATCATGAGCTTTTTATAGCTATGGTGAAACAAAACTTGGACAAGGAAGAGAAAATGCTAAAATATTCCTCTCAGAAAATCCACAAATTGCTCACGAAATAGAAGAGGTGATGAAGAATAGTTTGTAAAATAAAAACCTCAGGAAACACGATATATTTTTCTTCTTCCCTTCTCCTTGCAATTTCTTGACTGCTTCGTAAGATACGAAGCAGTTTTTTATTCCATAAATTTATAGCGTGAAAGTCTCTTATAAGGTTCTCAAAAAGTATATTCCTGATATCCCTTCTCCTGAAAAAGTAGCTCAAATGCTGATCATGCACACAGCCGAAGTAGAGGAAATCTATACTATAGGAAAACATCTTGAAAAGGTATATATTTGAAAAATACAAAGCGTGACAAAACATCCTGATGCTGACAAGCTAAATATCTGTCAGGTACTTGTCTTGTGAGAAAGCAGACAAATTATTTGTGGGGCTCCAAATGTCAAAAAAGACCTTATTGTTGCTGTAGCTCTTCCTGGAGCGGAACTCAAGCCAAGTTTCGTAATCCAAAAATCAAAAATCCGTGGAGAAACCAGTAATGGAATGCTTTGTAGTGAAGATGAGCTTGGGCTCGTAGATCAAAGACAAGATGGTATTATGGAGCTTCCTGAAGATGCGCCTCTTGATACTTGCGCTCGCGAATATTTTGGATTTGATGATGTTATTTTAGAAATAGATAATAAAGCCATTAACCACCGACCTGACCTCTTTTCTCATATTGGTATTGCCAGAGAGATAGAAGCGATTAGATGAAAAAAACTTGGATATATGATGAGCTGGAGAGATTTTCGTGATCTTCCAAAACTTGGTATACAAAATCATATACCTCTTGATGTTAAACGCTACATGTGACTCAAGGTTTCATGAGTAAAGAATATAACTTCACCGAGTTATATAAAAGATGTTCTCATATCTCACAGTATAGAGGCAAAGGGACTTCTCATTGATATTACCAACTATTCTCTTTATCTCTATGGGCAACCAACACACTGTTTTGATGCTGATAAGCTTGTCTGAGATATTCATATTAGATATGCAAAAAATGAAGAGGTATTTCATGCCCTCAATGGAAAAACATATACCCTCAAACAAACAGATATTGTTATAGCTGATGATTCTGGAGTTATAGCTCTTTGAGGAATCATATGATGAACGCACTCCGCCGTAAGTGATACAACTACAAATATCATCATTGAATCTGCCTGGTTCAACCATGCTAGTGTTCGAAAGACTGGTAAAAGATTATGAATTCGAACTGATGCACTCAATGTCTTTGAAAAAGACCTCGTATCATCTATCCGTGAAACAGGACCTTCACTTATTATCAAAGAACTCGAGATTCATAACCCTCATATGAAACTCGAGGCCTTTTGCGATGTATATCCTGAACCCGAATATGCTCAAGAAATACTTTTTGAAAAAGATAGAATAACCTCTCTGATATGAAAAGAATATTCTCACGAAGAGATCATGGATATTCTTGATAGGATTTTTATACAAGAACTTAATGGAAAACTCCAAATCCCTCTTTGGAGAAAAGACCTCACAACTATTGCCGATATCGCTGAAGAGGTTGCCAGGCTTGATGGATATGATACAGTAAAATCAACGATTCCTCGTATAAATATCTGAGCTATTTCTCAGTCTTCTCTCTATAGAGCAAAACGATGATCTCGGAATCATCTTGTTTCCAGAGGTTTTACAGAGCTGTATACCTATAGTTTTGTAGATGAAAAGAAGATGCAGAAAACACTCTCATCTCTCAAGGATTGTATTGCTATGAAAAATCCTTTAAGTGAAGAACTCACTCATCTTCGACCTTCACTGATTCCTAACCTTCTAGAAGCTCTTGAGGAAAATACAAGAGAGTATAAAGATATGAAAATCTTTGAGTGTGAAAAGGTGTTTAAAAGAAACGGAAAGGACACCATAGAGTATTATGAGCTTTCTTGCCTTATAGAAAAAAATGCTAATATTCTATATTATGATATACTCTCTGAACTTCGTGATCTTTTATCCTTTCTTTGAGTATCAAACTATAGTTTTGACACTGCAAAAAATCCTCCTGATTTTGCGCACAGAACGCGAAGTGCCGATATTCTCGTGCAAGGACAAGTCATAGGTCAAGTAGGAGAAATACATCCAAAAGTTGCAAAAAACTTCTCTCTATCTGGAAGAGTTGGTTTTTTTTGTATTGAGCTAGAAAAAATAGAAAATGCGCTTTATAGTAAAATACAAACAAAGGAAGTTTCTCAGTATCAAGAAAATAACTTTGATCTCTCTTTTGTAGTGCACAAGGAAACCTCAGGAAAAGACATCGTAACAGCTATAAAAAAGTCTGACACTCTTATTAAAAAAGTGGAACTCTTTGACATATATGAGTCTGAAGACAAAATTCCATGAAAACGCTCTCTTTCTTTTAAGGTATATATTCAGTCACTTTTTGAGACGCTTGATGATGTTGTGAAAAATCGTCTTATTGATATGATTGTGGCAAATGTCGAAAAAAAGGGTTGAAAGTTGCGATAGAACGAGAGAAAAAAGACTTTTTCGGAGTTTTCGTTTTTAAGATAAGTCTTCTAAAAAAATAATTTGCAATACCTTTCTTTTTTCATATAATCCCGTGGCTTAATACTGAGTATCGTCGCTCAGTAGCCACAAATACAGATATTTTTACTTCTTATTTATTCTGATAATGCCGATTATTCAGTCAGCAAAAAAGCAGCTTCGTCAAAACAAAAAACGAAATGCACGAAACACACATTTTAAGAGACTCTTTACCGAAACGCGAGTTGCTTTTGAGAAGGCAGTGAAAGCAGGAGATGCAAAAACTGCAAAAACACTCTACATCAACACAACTGATAAAGATGGAAAAACGACAAAGTCAGGTCTCCAATCTCTTATTGATAAACTTGCAAAAAAGAATATACTCCACCCAAACAATGCTTCTCGAAAAAAAGCAAAGTATGCTGGGATGATAAAATCTCTTGAAAAAGCTTAGTTTATTATTCACCTAAATGAAGGATAAGAAAAAAAGACTCAACGAAGAAATCAGAGCTCATACGGTTCAAGTTATTCATGACACTGAATGAAACCTCTGAGAGATGTCTTTTGATGAAGCGATGCAGCGTGCACAGACAGAAGGGCTAGATCTCATGGAAATGTGAAACAATGGAGATACTGTCCTCGTAAAGATAATAGATTACTGAAAGTATCTCTACAGACAGAAAAAACAAGACCAAAAACAGAAACAAAAAGGAAAGTCTCCAGATATGAAAACTATTCGTATTACCTACAAGATTGGTGATCACGACCTCGAGGTAAAGAAAAAACAGGCTCAAAAATTTGCAGAAGAGTGAAATCCTCTGAAAGTGAGTCTCATGCTTCGAGGAAGAGAAAACCACTACAGTGACTTAGCAGCTGAGAAGATACAGAGTTTTATAGAAAGTATTGACGAATATTACACTCCTCACGCCCCGGTAAAACGATCTGGAAATATTTTTCATGTTCTCCTCAAAGTAAAGAAATAAAAAAATATTATTTAAAAATATACAACTATGTTAAAGACTAGAAAAGGCGTAAAGAAAAGACTCAAAGTAACATGATCTGGAAAAATAAAGCTTGGAAAAGCATGTAAAAGACATCTTCTCTCTGACAAATCGAAAAAAGCAAAAGGAAGAAATACTTATGGTCTTATTGTTTCAGAGTCCGAAGTAAAGAAAATTAAGAGACAAATTCCTCATAGTATATAGCATACTCTAGAGAAATACCCCTACTAGTTACAATATCTATTCCTTAAAAAATAATTATGGTACGTGTAAAACGAGCATTAATGACAAAAAAGCGTCATAAAAAAATTCTCAAAGAAACAAAAGGTTTTCGGCAACTGAATTCCCGCGTATTTTCTCGAGCAAAAAACGCGTGGATGAAAGCTGGAACAAATGCCTATATATGAAGAAAACTCAAAAAAAGAAACTTTCGAAGACTCTGGACAACCAGAATCAATAATGCTGTAAGACTCGAAGGAATAAACTACTCAACTTTTATGAACCTTCTCTATAAAAAGAAAGTAGGTCTTGATAGAAAAGTCCTTTCAAACATAGCTATTGCTCACCCCGAAATATTTAAGAAAGTTGTAGCATTTGTAAAATAGAACTCCTCAGAGTTCTATTTTTTTATGTTTTATTCCTCTTCTCCAAGATCACGATCACGTTTCTCAAGCAGCATTTGAACCATTTTTGCAGGGTCATTTGGTGACATAAAGAGAAAAGGTGCAATAAGAGCAAGATGAGATACCGTTGTTTTCAGCTGAGCTTTCAAGTCCCGATTCTCTTCTTGTTGAGACTCAAAATGATTTCCTAGTTCTCATCATAGTGAGTATTGCATGGAGTTATTATCGTTTTCAGGGGATATTTTTTCGTTTTCTGACATATGTTTGTGTTTTTATTTTTTTTAGCATATCACACTTTTTTCTCAACTCCAAAAAAATCATGTTTTTCCTGAAAAATACTATTTTTTCTTCAAAATTAGCACCTAACATAAAAAAGTGCTAAAAAAGTTTTGACGAGGAAAAATTATTTGATACAATACACATAATTCCTCGAAACTTCCTTGTATATTATCAGGATTGTCTCTAGAGGAATTTTCCCAACTTGGGAAGAAATATTACTACAAACATCTTAAGGAGGCTCTGAGAAACTCATTTTTTCTCTCCTTTTACAAAGGAGAGATGGCTCGATAGAGCCAGAGAGGATTAGAAATTTTTTGTTTTTCAGAGCTTTCTTAACTAGTAGTACAAAACCTTTTTACACACTTGTTATTTTATATTTATAATTTTTATACTATGTGAAAAATAATAGGTATTGATCTCGGTACAACCAACTCTGCTCTCGCATTTATGGAAGGGTGAGAGGCAAAGATCATCCCCAATGCTGAAGGAAATAGAACTACTCCCTCTATTGTGGCTCATAAAGATGGTTCTATCATTGTTGGTACTCCAGCAAAGCGTCAGGCAATTACCAATCCTGCAGGAACAATATTCTCTGCAAAACGGTTTATTGGGCGTAAGTTTGATGAGGTAAAAGACGAAATCGCTTCTGTTCCATATGAAGTCGTAAAAGGAAAAGATGGCGCAGCGCTTATCAAGTTTGATGGAAAAGATGTCCGCCCAGAAGAAATCGGAGCACATGTTCTCATGAAACTCAAAGAAGATGCTGAAAAGTATCTTGGTTCAAGTGTGAGTGAAGCAGTCATCACTGTTCCTGCCTACTTTAATGATGATCAAAGACAAGCAACTATCAATGCAGGAAAGATTGCTTGACTCGAGGTAAAGCGTATTGTAAATGAACCTACAGCAGCTGCTCTCGCTTATGGCGCAGGAAAAGGAAAAAATGAAAAAATTGCGGTATATGACCTTGGTGGAGGAACATTTGATATCTCTATTCTTGAACTTTCTGAAGAAGGAACATTTGAAGTACTTGCAACTAATGGTGATACTCATCTGGGTGGTGATGACTTTGATAAAGTTATTACTGACTGGATTATTGATGAGTTTAAAAAAGATCAGGCTATTGATCTCAGAAATGATCCTATGGCACTTCAAAGAGTCCGTGATGAGGCAGAAAAAGCAAAAAAAGAGCTCTCATCTACTACTGAGTATGATATCAATCTTCCATATATTACCGTAGATAGCTCCGGACCAAAAAATCTTATGATGACTCTCTCTCGAACAAAGTTTGAGGAGCTCATAGCAGATCTAGTAGAAAAGTCTTTGAAACCATGTAAAGAGGTACTCAAAGATGCAGGTCTCAAAGCAGGTGATCTCAACCAAATACTTCTTGTTTGAGGATCAACTCGTGTTCCTCTTGTGGTACAAAAAGTAGAAACTTTTTTTGGAAAAAAACCAAATACCGGTATCAATCCTGACGAGTCTGTAGCTATGGGAGCTGCTGTTCAGGCAGGGATTATAGGAGGAGATGTTACTGATGTTCTGTTACTAGACGTGACTCCTCTCACGCTTGGAATCGAAACTATGTGAGGAGTAAGAACTCCGATGATCGCGAGAAATACGACTATTCCCGCAAATAAAACAGAAACTTTTTCTACTGCTGCTGATAATCAACCAAGTGTTGAAATCCATGTTTTACAAGGTGAGAGAGAAATGGCAGCAGATAATAAATCTCTTGGGCGATTTATGCTCGATGGTATTGCTCCTGCTCCTCGAGGAATCCCACAAATCGAAGTATCTTTTGATATTGATGCAAACGGCGTTCTCCATGTTACGGCAAAAGATAAGGGTACCGGAAAAGAACAAAAAATCACTATTCAGGGATCAACAGGTATGGATGAAGCTGAGGTAGATAAGCTTGTCAAAGAAGCTGAAGCAAAAAAAGAAGAAGATAAAGCAAAGAAAGATATGGTTGATGCCCGAAACGGTGCAGATAGTGCTGTCGCTCAAGCAGAAAAACTCATAGCAGATAATGCAGATAAGATCGAAGATGCTGATAAAACACTTCTAGAAGAAAAAATCAAAGATGTAAAAGAAGTACTTGGAAAATCAGATGCGAATAAAGAAGAATTTGAAGCTCCATCAAAGGCGCTGCAAGACGCTCTGATGCAAGTAGGACAAAAGATATATGCGCAAGCTGATGCTTCTGCAAATGCTGAAAGTACTGATACGTCAGATGAAACGTGAAAAACAGAAGATGATGTGCAAGATGCTGAGGTAGAAAAATAGAGAAAATTCTCCCCAAAAGCAAAAGAGCGCAGCTAAAGCTGCGCTCTTTTGTTGTATCAAAAATAGATCTTTTATCCCTTCATCAACCTCACAGGAAAACGAAACCCCTCCATGAGAGTTGTTCGTCGGATTTCTTTCGAAGAAGTATTGATACCTACACCATTTCCTTTTTTTTTCATCATCAGCATTAGAAGCACAATAAAAGCTCCAAATATCATTTTTGAACATGATATTCATATTCATAACTTCTTTAAGAAAGGTTATTTTATGTTCAGGATTCCAATCGGTCATAAACTTTATGAGATTCTCCCATACGGTGATATCAGGAAGATATTTGTATTCTAAAGCTTCTGCATAATTATATGTCCCTGCTTCATCATTAAAACAAAAAGTTCATACTTCCGCTATAGTAATACTATCCGAAGTAATAATCACTTGAGACTCATCTACATTTGCAGCCTCAGCAATAATATGCCATTGATGCTCTCTTTCTTCACGAGAAGGATACCTATTTGTTTCTGAGTGAGAATTTTCAAGATTTCCAGAATAAGATGGATTGTTCATACATAGCTTATTAGAGAATATATAGTATATAATATATTTATTTTATTGTCAAGTATTTTTTAAGAATTTTTCTCAGAGTCTAAAAATATCTATATTTTTCCAATTTTTTCTCTATAATCCTCTCATATATTTTTTAGAATCATTTTCGTGAAAATAACCATCTTCTGACTTGCAGGGAGTGGAACATCAACTATTTGAAAACTCCTGGCTGAAAAACTCTCATACACATTTATGTCCACGGGAAATATGTATAGACAATTTGCTGCTGACGCATGAATGAGCGTCTATGAGTTTGAAAAAACGATAGGAAAAAATAATACCAACTTTGATATACAGCTCGATCAGTCTACAAAAGAATATGGAGAAACTCATAATCATTTTATTTTTGAAAGTCGTCTTGCCTGGCATTTTATCAGTGACAGTATCAAAATATATCTCAAATGTGATGAAAAAATCCGCTATACAAGAATCCAAGAAAGAGAATGATGAGATATCCAAGAAATAGAAAAAAAGAATCGTATTCGTGAACAAGAACTTATTACTCGATATAAGCGTATTTATCCAAAAATATGATTTCCTCCTCAAGAATCATGTTTTGATATCATCATTGATGCTGAGTACCTATCTCCTGATGAAATCATCAATAATATTATCTCTCAGATTTCATAATGCATTTTCATATTATCACTATATTTCCTGATTCTTTCAGCAGTTTCTCAAAAACAAGTATCATCTGAAACGCAATAAAAAAATGACTCTTGGAACTATCACTCTATAAACTCAACGATTTCTCGCCTGAAACTTCTGGACATATTGATGATAAGGCATACTGAATGCACTGACAGGTACTCAGAGCAGAACCACTTGCCAAGGCTATCAACTATATATATCAGCAGCGAGGCAAGGTTCCAACAATATACTTCACTCCTCAATGACAAAAAATGTCACAAGAACTGTTTGAGAGCTTTATTTCTTCATACTCCACCTCAAATGAGGGAAAAACAACACTTATTCAGCAGGAGAAAAACTATAATACGGAATACATTGTCATATGTGGTCACTACGAATGAATTGATGAACGAATCATTGATCTCTATGTTGATTATCAAATATCACTATGAGACTTTATTCTTACCGGATGAGAACTTCCAGCTCAAGTCTTTATAGATGGTATCACTCGTTTGTTGCCTTGAGTTCTGGGAAAGCAAATATCCCATGAAGAAGAAAGTTTTTCAAAAAAGTTTTCTCGACAAAAAGAATATCCTGTGTATACTAAACCAGAAGTTTTTGAATGACTTTCTATTCCTTCAGTCCTCTTGAGTGGTAATCATAAAAAAATCGACCAATGGAAAATATCTCATCTCAGATAAATACCTTTCTAGAGTATTACACAGTGGTTCTTTGGGATCTCTTTACTTTTGAGTTTGCTCTCAAGTTCTTACTTCTCTACTTTTTTGTTATTTGGATTTCTCTGATTGTATGGGTGGCTCAGGATGTTTCATCTCGCAGCAGTAATTTCTTTTTTCAATTTTTTTGTGTGATTTTCATGATTATCTCAACTCCTGTAGGGGTTATCGTATATCTTATGATTCGTCCTCAAAAAACACTTTCAACACAATATCATGATGATATAGATCATGATCTTGAAACTCTCAGTAATATTGTTGCAGAAAGAATATGACAAGGAGACTCAAAAAAATATATCTATTGCCCTGAATGTCATCATCAGGTACAGCAAAATTTTAGTATTTGTCCCTATTGTGAAGTCCCTCTCAAAACGTCATGCAAAAGTTGCCGAAAGAAAATACGAATAAGTTGGGTTGTATGCCCATATTGCTGAGAAAAGAATCACGCCGTAAAATAGTCATAGGGGAAAAGTATGTTCTTTTTCGTATTTCCACAATTCAAAGAATAACTCACTCTATTACTTCACAACAATATTCACAATCTTGCCTGGAACATAAATCTCTTTTATGATTTGTTTTTCCTCAAGCCATTTCGCAACATTTTCATTATTTTTTGCTTTTTCCAGAACAGCAGACTGGTCTTCGTTTTTTGATATCTGTATCTCACCTCGAAGCTTTCACAAAACTTGCACTCCTATAGTTAGCTCATTATCTATAATAATTTGTTCATCATACTCTGGCCAAGACTCAAAAAATATAGATTCTCTCTCATAGCCAAAAAGTTCTCTAAAAGCATCTACTTGAGACGCAAACTCTTTAAGGTAATCATCTTCACTTGTTTCTGCTGCTCTTTTTCCTGTAATACAAGAATAATACAGTCATCTCATGGGAACATGGATATGTATATCCCCCTCATGCTGATCTGTCAGCTTGTAGTATCTATTGTAGGCATAATTTTTTATCTCCCCATTTGGAAAGAGTACTGCAAAAGCATCTTGATAATAAAATTCAAGCTCTCCGCCTGCATCTTGTGCTTTTTTCTTATAAAACTCTACCATCTCTCTTGCCATTTCTTCCGCGCTGAGATCGTCTTCTGATTTTCATATACTCTCAAGTACTATGCGTCTCACATGAGTTGGATCAAAGTCTTGTCACTCAAAATATACTGCCGTATCTGCAGAAATAACTGGAACTTCGATACCTTTTCATATATATGGTTCGAGTTTTTGCAAAGCGCATTCAAGAGGAGTGTTTCATGTTTCTTCAACTTTCTGCACATCAGGATATGAGAGTAGTTGTACACTTTCATCAAGAACCTTGAGACACTTTTGTGCTCTCTCTATTTTTCCTGCATTGCTCGTAGCAAAATATACTTTCTTGTATTCTGTATTCTTTCATTTTTCACTCTCTTTGAGTTTTTTCCAGCATTCTTCTGCCATATGAGGAGCAAATGGATGCAGAAGTATCAAAAATGATTTTTTCCACTGACGCTGTCATTCTCAAGACTTTGGTATACCCGTATTCATAAGAATCATGAGCTGGGCTATGGCCGTATTAAACTTATAGTTCTCAATATCTTCTCCTATTTTTTTAATGGCTTTATGAAGGACTTTTAATGCTTCTTCGTCTGAGCTGGCAAACTTTTCTTTTCCTTCAACAAAGAGAACATACACCTTATCCAGAAACCTTCGTAGCCCAACTATAGAGCTGGTATCCCACGGCGCAGCATCTTTAAAATCTGCCATATACATCTCATACATGCGAAGAGTATCGGCCCCATACTCTTTTACGATATCATCAGGATTGATAACATTTTTCAAAGATTTACTCATCTTTGCAGGAACTTTTTCGAGCTCATCTCCTGTCTCGATATCAAAATACTTTCCGTCCCTCTCTTCAACAAAATCGCCCGCAATCAGCTTTCCCTTACTATTTTTATAACTCATACCCAGTATCATTCACTGATTTCTGAGTCTATAAAATGGTTCATGTGTCGATACTACTCCTATATCATAGAGAAATTTGTGCCAAAAACGAGCATAAAGCAAATGTAGGACAGCATGTTCTGCTCCTCATACGTATGAGTCAACATTTCCCCAATATTCCTCTACGTTTTTTCATACTAAGACGTTTTTGTTTTTTGGGTCCATAAAACGCAAGTAATACCAACACGATCATCCCCACTGAGGCATAGTGTTTGTCTCTCTTTTTCCTGCAAGGTTTTTTGCTATTTGAACATTTACAAAATCTGGAACATTGATGAGTGGAGAGTTTCCATCTCCTGCTGGTTTATATTCTTGAACTTCTGGAAGTTTCACAGGGAGATCATAATCACATATGATTTTTGTGTAGAGTCCATTATAGATTTTTGAGATTTTTTCCTCTCCTATCATAAGGATATCATCTTTCAGCCAGGCATCTTCAGAAAACTCTCTTGGAAGTTTTGCAATATCTTCTTCTTCAATATGTATCAGAGGAATCGGCTCTCACCAGTATCTTTGGCGAGAAAAAAGCCAATCTCTCAGCTTATAGTTTACTTTTTTTGCTCCAAATCATTTTTCCTGCGCAAGAGCTGTTAATTGTTCTTTTGCTTGCTGTGATGTAAGTCAGTTATACTCTCAAGAGTTTACGAGAGTTCCATAATTAGTTGTTGCCTTTTCTCAATCCCACTCAAATTGAGACTCAATACTCTGTTTTATTGGCAAATCATATTTTTTCGCAAACTCAAAGTCTCGCACATCATGAGCTGGAACTGCCATAACCGCTCCTGTTCCATAGTTTCCAAGAACATAGTCTGCTATCCAAAGTGGAACTGATTCGTCATTGTAGGGGTTTAGTACAAAGCTTCCCGTAAACACTCCTGTTTTCTCTTTTCCATCTGCAGTTCTGTTTTGATCTGATTGCTTATTTGCTCTATCAATATAGGTTTCACAATCCGTCCTATACTCATCACTAATAAAGTTTTGTATATCTGGATGATCAGGAGCAATCACGGCATAAGTCATCCCAAAAACCGTATCTACTCGGGTAGTATAGACTCGAATAGAGTGATTCTTATTATCTCTTTTTTTCATCTCAAACTCGCATCCTTCCGATTTTCCTATCCAATTTCTTTGCATATCCTTGATACCTTCGGGCCAGTCAAGATCATCTACATCTTGGAGAAGTCTTTCAGCGTACTGGGTAATAGCGAGTACCCACTGGCGAATCTTTTTTTTCACGACTTGATCCCCACAGCGTTCACAACTAAAGTCTCATAAAACCTCCTCATTTGCCAGGCCTGTCGCGCAGCTTGGGCAATAATTAATAGGGATGTCTTGTTCATAGGCAAGGCCATGTTCAAAAAGCTTGAGAAATATCCACTGCGTCCACTGAAAAAAATCAGGATCCGTCGTATCTATCTCTCTTTCCCAATCATATGAAAACCCCAGTGACTCTATCTGTCTCTTAAAAGTAGCAATATTCTCTTTAGTAGTAATACTCGGGTGTGTTCCCGTTTTAATTGCATAGTTTTCTGCAGGTAAACCAAAAGCATCCCAACCCATAGGATGCAGGACATTATAGCCTTTTGCGTGCTTATATCTCGCAATAATATCATTTGCGGTATATCACTCTGGATGACCAACATGAAGGCCTGCTCCGCTTGGATAGGGAAACATATCAAGTACATAGTACTTTGGTTTGAGTGAAAAGTTTGGTGTTTGAAAGGTATTGTGTTCTTTCCAGTACTCTTGCCATTTTTTTTCTATTTTTTGATGAGGGTACATTTTTTTGCTTTTTGAAGAATATTTTGTGAAAATCACAGCTATGTTACGAAATAGAAGGGCAAAGTAAAGATGAAAAATTTGGAAATATGCTTTCTCATTTTATAATAGAAAAGAACTCTGTTTTTTAAATATTTTTTATGAATTTTAATACTATTCTGATCCTTCTTGGGATATTATTCTCATGTATCCTTGTCTTAGGAAATATGACACAGTCTTATACCGCTATTGTCCTTGTATGACAAGGTCCTGCATGGCAGCTTTCACTGATTTCCATTATTGTGTGAATAGTGTTTGGATACGGGATTCATGCGAAATTAACCGAATGATCAAAAACTGAAGAAGAACATTTTGATTTTTAGAGAGTTTTTTGCTTATCAAAAAAAGACCTTTTCTGTGGAAAAAGTCTTTTTTTCTTTTTTGTATATATGTCTAGCTTGTACCAAGAATAGCTCCAATCACCCAAGTAACAATAGAGTATGCAAGGAAAATAATTACAAGACCTATAGAAACCTGTATGAGAACTGTTTTTCCTTTTTTCACTTTTTCTTCATCGCCTCCTGCAGTGAGAATATTAAATCCTCCCCATAATCCGTAAAAAACAGCAATAAGCGCAAGAAATCCCATGAGATTATTCACTATCTGTTGAGCCGCAACGCTGACATCGTTTCATGATCATTGGAGGTTAGAGTCAACTCTTCCTGTTCCATAATCAATTGCCGCTGAAGCGTAGCTTGCATGAAGCGCTAGAAGAGAGGCAATTCCTGTGTGTATAAGCTTTTTCATAATGTATTATGAGTAAATAATTAAGTTACGGGCGTGATTATACAAAGGAGCAGAGGAAAAGGCAAGTTTTTTTCTTGTTTTTACTTTTTTTAAAACAAAATATACTCTACAAATAATAAAATATTCTTCTTATGAACCGAAAGTTATTCCTAAAAGAGCTCGAAAGGCATGGGGAAAAGAATCATATTCCCAATATTTCTTCCTCAAATGCTCAGTATCTGCGAAATATTTTACGAGAAAAAGGCTACAAGAACATATTAGAGATAGGAAGCGCAAATGGTTATTCAACCATTCATTTTGCTGACGAGTTAGAAAAACATTTATGATGATGAAAGATTACGAGTATTGAGTTTTCTCAGCTTGCGTATGAGGATGCTCAGGAGAACTTTACAAAAGCAGAGGTAGATTCTCTTATTGAACACTATTTTTGAGATGCTCGAGAAATCATTCCTCTTTTAGAGGAAATATATGACTTTATCTTTATCGACGGACTCAAAAAGGCAAGCCTCTCTTTTCTGCAGCTTTGTCTTCCAAAATTAGCACCATGAGGAACTATTATCATCGATGATGTGATCAAGTTTCGCCATAAGATGAAGGATCTCTATGAATACCTTGAAAACTCTGACTTACACTATGAAGTTATCCAGATTGATGAGGATGATGGAATTATGAGGATAGAGGTATAGAGGCTTACTTATACTTTGAATAATCAAACATTTTCATTTCTCCGTCTACTCGACGAATGATATCCAAGAGCACTGAAACGATGATGATCAGCCCAGCTCCAGAGATAATCAGATCAACCGTTTGTCCTAAAAATTTCCCAAGGATATATGGAAGAACCGCTATAAATGCAAGAAACGATCCTCCAAAGAGATTTAGGTGGTTTGATACTTTTTGCAGATAATTAGCCGTATCCTCTCCTGGTCTAATTCCTGGAATATATCCTCCTCTTTTTTGAATATTTTCAGCAATATCTTGAGTATTAAAGGTAATAGAAACATAGAAAAAAGAAAATGCGAGAACCAAGGCAAAGTATATCGCTATGAAAACCCACGATGGATTTTGAAGGCTAAAATACTGTATCAAAGTTTCTCATACACTTGACGCTCTTTCACCATTAGAATTTGCAAGTATCTGACCAAGTATTGCAGGAAATGTCACAATAGAAACAGCAAATATGATAGGAATCATCCCTGCTTGATTTATTTTAATAGGAAAAAATGATTTTTCTTCTCCTCCTGTCTTCGCGTAAATAATTGGTATTCTTCTATGCCCCTCAGTAAACTTAATAATGATATAAATAATAATAAGTGTTGCGACCAAAAGCCCTGCAAAGAGAACATATTGAGAACCAGTAAGAAATCCCATAACAATACCAGGTGTTGTAGAAAGAACTCCTGCCATAATAATAATAGAAATACCATTAGAAATACCATACTCCGTCATTACTTCACCAAGCCACATAAGAAATATCGTTCCACAAGTTGCAATAACCATTGCCATAAGGACTACTGACATATTAGTAATATCAATAATCGTTCCTCCCGCGAGTGAGTTTAAGAGTACAATCATTCCATAACTTTGAAGAAAAGCGATAGGTAGTGTAAGCCACCTTGTCATTCTTGTAACTTTTCTTTGTCATTGTTCTCACTGCTTTTGTAAGTCTCACAATTGCGGGATAATAACTCCGAGAAGCTGTATAATAATCACCGCATTGATATAAGGAGAAAGACCCATAAGTATAATAGAAAAGTTTTGCAGTCATCCACCCATAAGAGCCGAAAAAAAAGAAAGACCTCTCTGAGAATCAATAATTGCCCCAAGTCCTTCTGTATTTACTCCCGGAATAGGGATAACTGAGAGAAACTTGTACACGAGAACCAAAAGAAGTGTTGCAATAATTTTCTTTCGTAAATCTTTTATAGAAAATATTGATGTAAATATTTGAGCTATCATATATGTTTTTAAAAGCTATTTATACTCTGACTTCTTCGGTAAAAAAAGAAGAAAAGATGTATTTGAGTATATTATAAAAATATAGAGGAAAAAATCCAAGTTTTCCCTTGGATTATACATTCTGAGGAGCTGTGTTTTGTGAAAGGAGTGTAATACTTGCACCTACTTTTTCTACTGCCGAAATAGCCGAAGCAGAGGCAGCATCTATTGAAATATGTACTTTCGAGTTTATTTCTCATTTTCCAAGAAGTTTTACTGGTAGGTTCTTTCTTGTAACGATTCCTGCTTCAAGAAGTGTTTCTTTTGTAATTTCTTTTGCTCCCTTTTTTACGGCAGTATCAATATCTGAAAGATTAATCACTGAAAAATGTTTTTTAAATCGAGCATTAGAAAACCCTTTGAGTTTTGGCATTCTGCGAAAAAGAGGTGTTTGACCACCCTCAAACCAATCCGGTACTCATCCTCATGATCGTGAGTTTTGACCATTCATTCATCTTCCAGCATATGTTCCTTTTCCCGAAGAATTTCCTCGACCAAGCCTTTTTGACTTTCTACGAGATCCAGAGTTTGCCTTGAGTGTTTGTAAGTTTAACATAATACGAATTTATTTATATTCTTGTGTTTTTCCTCTTATTAGAAATTACAGACTAGAGGAAAGCTGAGTTACTTAAAAGAACTCAGTGCTTTTAGTGTCGCTTTTGCGTTATTCAAAAGATTTGAAGAACCATATCTCTTTGCTAAAATATCGCTGTATCCCGCTACGGCAAGAACTTTACGAGCAGACCCCCCAGCAATAACTCCCGTACCTTTTGATGCTGGATGAAGCATGATTTTTGCTGCCTTAAACTTTGCCTCAACATTATATGGAATACTTCCGTTTTCAATCTTGACATGTGTAAGGTGTTTTTTTGCGTTTGCAATCGCTTTTGCAATCGCGTCTACTACTTCCCAGCTCTTTCCTGTTCATAGACCTACTTGTCCTTTTCCATCACCAATAACCATGACTGCGCGAAAACGAAGTTGGCGACCACCTGCAGTCACTCTTGTTACTCTATCTATTGAAAGAAGCTCTTCATGAAATTCTTTTTTTGGTTTAAAAGAATCTTTTCTTCCTCCTTTCCTTGGAGTTCTGTTCTCTTCTCCTGACATATGCTAAAAAGTAATAGAAATTAAAATTGTAATCCTCACTGTCTTGCAGCTTCTGCAAGAGCCTTTACTCTGCCATGATAGGCAAAACCTCATCTATCAAAAACAAGAGTCGTAATTTTGAGTCATGTAGCTTTTTTCGCTATCTCTGATCACACACTTGCTGCTTTTTCTATCTTTGTTCATTTTGCCATCTTTATATCACTCGCACTGAGAAGCGTTTTTCATGAAATATCATCTACAACTTGAGCATAAATATGACTAGTACTTCGAAACACTGAAAGACGCGGTTTTACACTCGTTCCAACAATTTGTGATCGTACCCTTTTTTTTCTTCGGATTCTATTTACTTGTTTTTGTAACATTTTCACAATTTAAAGTTTAAAATTTAGTTTCTACTCTCTTGAAGCCCCTGTTTATTTCGCTCCTGTTTTACCAGCCTTTCTGCGTACATGTTCTCCAAGATAACGAATACCCTTTCCCTTATATGGTTCTGGTTTTTTCTTTGCCTTTACCTTTGATGCAAATTGCCCTACTCGCTGTTTATCGATTCCTGTTATATGAATGGTATTTTTGAGTTTTTCATCCATTGAGACCGTCAGATCTTCAGGGATATTCATATCAACTTTGTGAGAATAACCGATAGAGAGAATGAGTTTTTTTCCTTGCATTTCAAACTTATACCCAACACCTTGTATCTCTAAGCTTTTGGTAAATCATTCAGAAACCCCTTTCAACATATTTGCAATAATAGATCGCGTCGTTCCCCAAAGAGCCTTTGCTTCATCATCTTTTGGGCTTACAACTACTTGTGTTTCTTCTACCTGTACTTCAATCTTAGCAGAAAAGGAAAAATCAAGAGATCCTTTTGGTCCTTTTACATGAACAACTCCATCTTTTACACTGACCTCAGTGGAGTTTGGTATTTCTATCGGAAGTTTTCCTACTCTAGACATATTAATCAATTATAAATATATAGATTTCGTATTTTTATTGTATCTTCACTGCTAGAATACTTCACACAAAAGCTCTCAACCAACGTTCAGACTCCTTGCCTCATATCCTGTAATAACTCCTTTTGGCGTAGACACAATATATATCCCACTCCCATTACGAGATTTTTTAATATCCTTACTTCCAAGATAGATTCTCTGCCCTGGGCGAGATATTCTTTTAAAATTTGGAATACTCAGCGTTTTTCGAACATTATTGAGTGTTACTACCAATTCTCTCTTTGTTCCTTGCACCTCACTATAATCAGCAATATATTTATTTTTTTTCAAAATCTTTAATATATCAGCTTTCATTCGTGAGTATGGAATATGCACTTGTGACATGCGAGCAAGATATGCATTTCGTATTCGAGTGAGTAAATCTCCTATCGGATCCATAATCATACTATTCAATAATTATAAAACTAAAACGTATCTCTTTTTACCAGCTTGATTTTCGAACTCATGGGAGTTCCCCAGCATTAGCTTTTTCTCGAAAAACGATTCTCGAAATACCAAACTTTCCAAGATATCATCGAGTTCTTCACGTAACACTACAACAATTAAATACTTTTGTAGCAAACTTTGGTTTTTTCCCTAAAGAAAGTGCATGAAGATACTCTTTTTTGAGTCTTTTCGCTTTTGCAATTTTTGATTTTCTTGCCATACTGGTTTCTCTTATAAATAAAATATTATTTTGCAAATGGAAATCCCATTTGATCTAAAAGTGCTTTTCCAGCATCTTTATTTTTTGCTGTCGTTTTAACGGTAATTTGAATACCGTGATTTTTTACGACATCATCCTGTGGAACTTCTGGGAAAATAGTATGTTCCTTAATCCCAAAGTTATAGTTTCCTTCTCCATCAAAAGACTTTGGAGATATACCACGAAAATCTCTTACACGAGGGAGAACTATATGAACAAGTTTTTCTAAAAAAGCATACATATTCTCTCCTCTCAAAGTGACTGTTAAACCTACTGGCATACCTGCTCGAAGCTTAAAGTTTGATATTGCTTTTCGTGCATTCTTGACAACTGGAGCTTGACCAGAGATAAGCGCAAGATGCTCTAAAAGAATAGAGTAATCTTTATTTCCGCTTCTGATATATGTACCAATACCCATATTGAGAACTATTTTTTCTATTTTTGGAACTTCCATAATATTTGAAATATTAAGTTCTTTCATAAGAGCTGGAACCATCTCTTTTTTGTATGTTTCTTGCATATTCATCTTCGTTTTTTGAGAATTATTTAATAATACAGTCTTGAGGAGCTTTCTTGTTTTCTTTTACGGCTTTCTTTGAGTAACGAAACTTTTTTGTATTTCATTTTTCTGTTACCATCACATATCCTATACGAGTAGGTTTTTGTGTTATTGGGCACTCAAGCATCACATTAGAAACATCAATTGCTTTTTCCATTTTTACAATTTGTCCTGCTTGTGTTCCTTGTTTTTTTATATGTCGCGTTACAACATTTACTCCTTCTACCAACACCTTATGTGACTGCGGAAAAGTACGGAGTACTTTTGCAGTTTTTCACTTATATTCTCTTTTTCCAGAGATAATCACAACATTGTCTCACGTTCGAATTTTCATAATATATACTATATAAAATTATCTTAACTTTTGTTTGTTATAAAACTTCTGGAGCAAGTGATACAATTTTATTATATCCTTTTGCTTTTAATTCTCTTGCTACTGGTCAAAAAATACGAGTCCCTTTAGGGTTTCCATCATCACCAATAATCACGCAAGCATTATCATCAAAGCGAAGATAACTCCCATCTTCTCTTCGTATTTCTTTCGACGTTCTTACCACGACTGCTTTGACTACTTTTTTCTTTTTTATATTTCCATCTGGACTTGCCTTTTTTACAGAGCAAACGATAATATCTCATATAGAAGCATATCTTCTATGAGATCCTCAAAGGACTTTAATACATAGAACTTCTTTTGCTCATGAGTTATCTGTTACGACCAGTCTTGTTTCTGTTTGTATCATAATTTCTATTTATAAATATCTTTTGCAAATTACATTATGCGACCGTTTTCCATCTCTTCAGTTTTGAGAGAGGTTTTGTCTCAACAATACTTATAGTATCTCAGATCTTACATGCATTACTCTCATCGTGAGCATAAAACTTTTTTGTGACTTTATACTCTTTTTTGTACTTTGGATGACGCTTACGAGTATCAACAGATACTACAATAGTCTTATCCATTTTTATACTTGTCACTGTTCCTGTTATCGTTCTCATAGAATTAGTTTTTTACAGTAGTAAGGCGTGTATGAATTATTGCTATATATCTTCGGAGAATCTTTACTAGGTGTGTCTGTTTGAGTTCTCCCATAGCAAGTTTCATTTTCAAAACATACATATTCTTCTCTGCAGATTTGAGTTCTTGAGTGAGGGCATTTGCATCCATCTTTTCAAGAGCTGCTACTTTTTGCATTTTCAGATCTTTTATTTCTTTCATTTTTCTTAAGTTTATCGTGTAAAAGGAGAAAACTTTTCTTTTTTAGAGTATCTCTTTTATACTCTTAGACTTCTTTTCTTACTAAACTGTCATCGATACTAGTCAACTATTATCTTTGTCTTTACTGGAAGCTTATAAGAAGCAAGCGTAAAAGCTTCCCTAGCAACTTCTGGGGATACTCATGTCATTTCAAAGAGTATTCTCCCAGGTTTTACTGGAGCTCTGTACATTTCCACAGATCATTTTCCTCAACCCATCGGAACTTCAAGAGGTTTGGCAGTAAATGCCTTATCAGGAAATATACGAATCCATATTTTTCCTCCTCTTTTAATATAACGAACCATTGCTCGCCTAGCTGACTCTATCTGACGAGAAGTAATAAAACCTCTCGTAGTTGCTTTTATTGCATATTCACCAAAAGCGATATCAGATCCTCTCTGAGCAGAACCCTTGAGTCGACCTCGCATTGGTTTTCTATATTTTGTTTTTTTTGGTTGTAGCATTGTAAGCGAAGTAAGTATATAAAGATTTTGTTATAATCAAGTTTATTTTTTGTTTTCTCGTTTTTCTTCTTTTTGAGAGATTTTTTAGGATATTATATTACGCATCCGTCTTTTTATGTTTCTTAAATACATCTCACTTATAAACCCAAACTTTTAGACCTATAGTTCCATAAATAGTTTCTGCTCTCTGCGTACAATAATCAATATTTGCTCTCATTGTTTGTGTTGGAATGTTTCACTCCTTAAATGTTTCTTTGCGGGCTATTTCTGCTCCATTGAGTCTTCCACCAATCTTAATCTTGATTCCTCCGACACCCTTTTCCATTGCCTTGGAAAGAGCTTGCTTAATAGCTCTCTTATATGGCATTCTTTTCTCAATTTGATTCGCAATACTAAAAGCAACTATTTTTGCATTGAGATCTGGTTGTTTGATTTCTTTTACATTTATAACAAACACTCCTCCAAAAGTATTACTGAGTTTTGTTTTTATGTTCTCTACATTTTCTCCTGTCTTTCATAATATCAGAGAAGCCTTGGAAGTAAAAATATCAATAATCACACTTTCTTGCGTCTGTGAAATAAGAATATCTCATAGTGGAATACCTGTAAGTTGAGACTGAAGAAGTTCTCGTATCTTCATATCAGTATTCAAAGAATCTCTATATCATTTCTTATCTTTATACCATGATGATTTCCACGGTAAGATATAGGGGATTCTAAATGCTATTGGGTGTACTTTATGTCACATAGTTTTATGTATTATAGGGTAATAAATCTTTATAGAGGTCTAGCAACTTTCTCGTTGACGGATAACTCTCTGCTATAATGTGGTTGTTATCTTACTTGGAGTTCTAGATATACATTCGATGTTCTTTTAAGTATTGGATGCATTCGTCCTCTTGAGACAGGTCTTCCTCTCTTATATACTACTCCTTTAGTGATAATGAGTGTCTCAACTGAAAGATTTTCTTTTTTTTGATTATCATTATGTACTGCGTTAGAGACTGCAGAGTTTAGAACTTTATGGAGAATTCATGCTCATTTCTTTGGTGCGAACTTGAGAAAATTCATTGCTTCTCCAGCATCCATATTTCTTACAACTTCAGCAACAACTCTGAGTTTTTTCGGAGAAATTCGAATATTTTTTGCGTAAGCTTTCATAATAAAAAGTTAAAAGTCGAAAGTAATCTATATCTATTTTCTGTTTCCAGAATGTCATCGAAAGGTGCGCGTAAGAGAAAACTCACCTAACTTGTGTCCTACCATATCTTCTGTAACAAATACTGGAGTATGAGCCTTTCCGTTATGAACACCAAAAGTATGTCCTACAAATTCTGGAATGATAGTACAATCTCTTGACCATGTTTTTATTACTGATTTTTTTCCGGTCTCGTTAAGTTTTTCCACCTTTCTTACCAGTCTATCATATATGTATGGTCATTTTTTTAAACTTCGTGTCATAGGTTCAATATAAAGTTACAAATTATGAGTCTCAAAATTACAAATAATATATTTATACAAGGAGTTTTCCTTTTCTAGTTTTGAGTATCCATCTTGATGATGGATTCTTTTTGTTTCGAGTCTTGCGACCAAGAGCAACTTTTCCCCAAGGGGTTTTTGGTGCTTTCATACCAATAGGAGATCGTCCTTCACCACCCCCGTGTGGATGATCTACAGGGTTCATTGCTTTTCCTCGAACTGTCGGTCTTTTTCACATCCATCTACTTCTCCCGGCTTTTCCAATAACTACCTGGTTATGATCAGCATTAGATACTTTTCCGAGACTCGCGTAGCACTTTTTGTGTACAAATCTGATTTCCCCTGAAGGCATCTTAAGCTGTGTCAACTGACCTTCTTGAGAAACAATTTGCGCACTTGATCCTGCTGATCGAACACTTGTTGCTCACTGTCCTACAATAAGTTCCACATTATATACACTGAGGCCAACTGGGATATTCCCTATCTCCATTCTATTTCCTGATTTTAAAGCTGCTTTTTCCTCTGTTATAATTTCATCTCCAACAGATATTTCACTGTGCGAGAGAATATATCTTCTCTCACCATCCTTATAACATACAAGAGAAATAAACGCTGATCGATACGGATCATATTCTACTGTCTCTACTCTTGCTGGGATAGATTTCTTATCTGTCATGTAGAAATCTACAAGTCTGTATTTTTTTGCATGCCCACTTCCTTGATGCCTAATAGTAATACGCCCAGTATTATTTCTTCCTGCGTGCTTTTTTATATTGAGAGTCAACGCTTTATAAGGACTTGTTGTCGTGATCTCTGCATAATCAAGACCCGACATTCATCGTCGACCATTTGTCGTAGGATTAAATTTTTTCAGTCACATAGCTTTCTTACAAATTACAAATTACAAATAATACATTACCCGTTTTGAATATTATTTTACGAGAGTCACATCTATAACATCTTTCTCCTTTTTTAGTGTGATATACGCTTTTTTTGTTTCACGTTTTCGTATTTGCATCCCTCTCTTTCTTCCATACTTAAATTTTTGACGGGTGTGGAGCATATTTACTCGGGCTACTTCTACTCCATAGAGTTCTTTGATAGCATTTTTTACATCAATCTTAGTTGCATCAGAATGAACCTCAAAAGCATAAGAAGCACTTTTCCCTGTGAGAGTAGATGTTTTCTCTGTGATAATCGGTTTGAGTAAAATTTTCAAAAGTCTCATAGTTCTCGTTTTTTAGATAAAATTATTTCGCTACAAGAGCGTTCAGGGCTTTCACTCACTGTTCGGAAACAACAAGTGATTCATACTTGAGTAGATCAGCAATGTTCAAATACTGTATAGAAATTGTTTTCACATTCTTGAGGTTTGATGCTGATTTTTCTACATTTTCATTTCTATCCTCAAGAGCTATAAGAGAAGACTTTCCTACAGGAAGAGATTGCATAACGGTATTCATCGTTTTTGTTTTTATCTCTTTGAGTTCCATCTTACGCACTACAACAAGAGCGTTAGATGTTGCTTTTTGAGAAAGTACACAAAAGAGAGCCTTTTGACGCTCTTTCTTATTCATAGAAAGTGTAAAATTCCTATTGTTTCTTGGACCAAAAACAACTCATCCTTTTTTTCTGATAGGAGATCTCGATGCTCAAGCTCGAGCCCTTCCTGTTCATTTTTGCCTAAAAAGTTTTCGTGTTGAACCTCTTCTCTCTCATCGCGTTTTGGTATGAGCAACAGCAACTCGAGCATTTGCCAATTGCATAAGAAGTGCTCGATGCACAAGTCCCTCATTTAATTCAACACCAAAGACTCCTGTATCGAGAGAAGCTTCTCCAGCTTCTTTTCCTGTAAGATCATATACTTTTACTTTCATCATCACCTCTCATTAAAAAAATAATTGAACAAGTGAATGTCTTCCACCTGGAACTGGTCCTCGTACTCCGATAATACCAGCATTTTCATTGACAAGCTCTAGAGGGACACTTCGAAGTGATACTTGGTCAACTCCGTAATGCCCATGCATCTTTTTTCCTTTATGTGTTCGTGTTGGTTTCCTGTTCCCTATAGAACCAAGGGCTCTGTGGAATTTTGAACCATGACCAGCAGGACCACCGTGAAAATTATGCCTTTTCATAGCTCCTGCAAATCCGCGTCCTTTTGATACTCATGTAATACCAACGCTTTCCACTCATTCTAAATCCGTAAAACCAATTGTCGCTCCTACTGCTTTTTCGTTTTCTTCAGCTGGCTGAATTGTAAATTCTTTTACCACAGAAAAATCACGAGCCGAAAGGGCTTTTTTCCCTTTTTTGAGTTTTGCCTCTGTTTCTCCTGAGATACCTACAATCATAGCTGAGTATCCATCTTTTTCTTGTGTTTTATAACCAAGTACTTGCATACTTGGTATTTCTAAGAGTGTTATAGGAACAAATTTATCGTTCTTTATTACTCGTGTCATCTCGATTTTTCGAGCGAGCATTCCTGCCATATTCGAGTTTTCTTACAAAAATAAAGTTAGAGGTTAAACTTATTTCCATAGTTTTAATGAAACAGTTTAACGTAACCTCTGAGTTTCCCGCTAATTTGAGGGGAAGTTTTTAAAGCTCGGAGATTCTATGAAATAATTATTGATTGTCAAAAGAATTTTTAGCAAAAATAATCCCCTCCAAAAGAGGGGATTATTTTGAGGCTAACATAAGATTAGCTGATAATAATATAATGCAAATACTCGATTACACTATCTTTCTTATGGCTTCTTGATTCTGTTTTATCGGCTTTAAACCTTCTGTACTTTTTTGTAAATACTCAATATTTTCATCTTTCTGACATGATCTTCTTAATGTCGTCAAAACTCATTAGCCCCTCGCAGTTATAACTTAAAAACACATACTTAGCATCTATATTTTGAATTAAATCTCTAAATGATTTTTTTACTTCTACTTTTTTACAATATAGTGATTTTTGTTCCTTATAATCTCTTATTCAAGTTTTTCACTTTATTTGAGGATTATCGTATTTTGCAATTGTTTCAAGTAAATGATAGTTTGCACTATACTGCCTTTCATTGTATGGAGGATCTAAATATACAACATCATGAGATGTGTTTTTTACTAACTCATTTACATCAGAATTATAAACTAGATGTTCATGATCATTTAAGAAGAAATTAGCTGGTTTTAAACTCATTAAAGCTTGTGCAGACCTTTTTAATTTCTTTAAAAAAGCTCCATAAACGGAAGCCGTGTTTGCTACTTTATCTATATTTTCTAATAAGCTAGCTAGTAAAAAATAGTATTCATTTTCATCTATTGATTTTAATTTTTTCCAATTTTCTATTTGCGTTCTAATAGCATCACACTTCATTGCATTTTCATCACTGAAATACATTCTTTCATGTTCTTGTCATTTAGTTCATCAAATAGAATAGTTTTTATAAATAAATCCCTTTTTTCATTTTAATAAATCTAAATAATTTAGTACTAAATTATTTCTTTCTAGTATTTCAGTATCTTTTAATCACTCAATAATATCAAATAAACCTTTAAACTCTAAGGGTTTGTGATTTTCTATATAGTTTTTATTTATCACATAGCTATAATACTGTAAGTCATTAGCTATAACGCTATGTCATTTTTCTTTAAAATATCTTCATACTATTCAAGTACCAGCAAAAAGATCAGAAAATTTATAATCTTTCTCTTTCACCACTTTTGCTATAGAACTTTCTATAAATTCTAATAAGGATTTTTTTGATCAAATATAGTTCATATTTATTTTTTTAGTAAATCAATTGGATCAACCTGAAAAAAATCAGCAATTTCCTGAATGTTACTCTTTATAGGATTAAACTTATTAGAGAGTAAATTTGAGAGTTGGCTTTTAGAGATATTTAAAGCTTTGGCAAGTTCTCAAAGAGTATTTATATCTTTATGTAACATAAGTTTTTTTATTAAATTCTTATCTAGCTTAGACATTGTGATAATTTTAAATTAAAAATCAAATATTTTATGAACTTTTTCAAAATATTTTATGAATTATTTATTTTATTATTAAGTTCTTTTCTCCATTTATATGGATCATGCCAGAAACATCATATACATCCTTTTTCATCATATTTATTAATCTCATTATCCCACAAATTATTTCACTTCCACCAAAAATAAATTCAAGGAAAGTTTCACCTTTTTCCTGTTTTATAACACTTTTCACATTGTCTAGACTTCCATAAGTTATTCGATCTAGATAATAGTATAAACTTTCACATAAGTTCTTCATCAGATAAATCATTATTATTATTTTCTATACTGTTCCATCTAATTTGAGGAAATTTATGATCAACTTCTAACTGATTTGGAGAAAAATATCTCAAAAAAAATGCTTCCTGATTTTTATAAAGATCTTTAACCTTTTTAGCAACCTTAGTAGAAATTCAAGATCTAGGTTTTAGAGCTTTTAAGATTTGTGTTGAAATGATCTTCCTATGATGAGTTTTAACTCAACAATTCTCACATAACTTAATATTATAATAATTTCAATTATCATCCTGTCATAGTTGTATTCCCTTCTCATCCTTCCAAACTTGCCAAGTTTTTGCTTGACCTGATTTTAGCTCACACTTAGAACAATGCCATAATAAATCACTCATTGTCTGGAAGTCATCGTAAGCCTTTGATCATTTTTTAAATGGATTCTGATTCATGCTTAATACTAGGTTAATTACTTTACTTTTTAAAAACTAAAATATACTCATGTTTAAATAAATAGTAATCACTATTTAATGCTCTATACTTCCAAATTCATCAACTTCCTGCCTTTCATCTATTTCACTCCATATTTTTAACAATTACTCATTTTAATTTAAATCATACTTTTTGAGCCTCAGCCATGCACATAAATCATAGTGGTATCCATTCAGAATTCTCATATTTATCTCACATAACTATAACCATATATCATTTATTTTTTAAAAGTTTATATGTATTTTTTAAAACTTTTCAAAAATCCAGTAAAAAGTTTTCAATACTACCACTATTTGAAAGATCCTCCTTCTTATCTGTAAATCTTATTATATCAGCATAAGGAGGATGAAGTAAAGCTAAATCAACACCATCTAGCTTCCTATGCTTTAATATTTTCTCAATATCATGTCTTGTTTCTTTTGAGGAACTATCTCATACTCAAAAATGAGCATGTATTTTTTTAGAATCTATTAATTTTTTTGCTCTATCTACTAATTCTTTTTGAATATCTATTCAAATAACATTTCTTCATAATTCTTCACATTCTATAGCAGTAGTTGCGCTTCATAAAAATGGATCTAATACCCAACCTCATTTTTTTGTATACCTTTTTATGAAGTGTTCAGGAATTTGAGGAATAAAATTTCAATGATAAAAATTATTGTGTTTTCATCCTTTTTTCCTCTCTGATATTACCCATAGACTATTCATATCTAGGTCGATATTCTTCCATTTTTTCAAATCTAAGTCATTAAAATTTGGCATTTAGTGTATGGTTTGAATTGGTTGTAACTGTTCTTACTATACATAAAAAAAGTAAAAATAAAAAACTTCCTCCTTTGAAATACTTCTTACATGAGGATTATTTACTTACCTCATAACTTTTGAAAATCACTCAAATATCTGACTTTTCTTGCAAATTTCGCGACATTTCCTATCATCTGTTTCGTTATAATCAGTAACATATAGTATGAATAACGAACTCAAAAACCTCTCTGATCTTTTTGACAGCCAACTCTTACGGGTAAACTCAGCTGAAACACTTAAAGAGCTCGAAAGTGAGTTTCTCTGAAAAAAAGGAAAACTCAAAGCCATTCTTGCCGGAGTAAAAGACCTTTCTCTTGAAGAGAAAAAGACTCTCGGAGTGAGCGCAAACGAACTCAAGAAGTACTTTATAGAAAAAATTGAAGCAAAATCCCACGAAATAGAAGTGCAAGCTTTTGCAAAAATTGAAGAGCAAGAAGCAATAGATGTTACTATAGGCTATCCTTCTCAAAACCGTGGACACAAACATCCCATATCTCACGCAACAGAACTCTTAGAAGATATCTTCATTTCTCTTGGTTTTACGATAGAAGATGGTCCTCAACTAGAAGATGAGCAACACAATTTTGATAAGCTCAATATTCCTCATGATCATCCTGCTCGCGATGTATGGGATACCTTTTGGGTAAGTGATGAAATAAATTGCGAAAAAGATATATGAGAAAGACTTCTTCTCCGAACACATACTTCCCCTGTTCAGATTCGTACGATGCTACAATGAAAACTCCCTATAAAAGTCATTGTTCCTGGTCGAGTATTTCGCTATGAACAAGAAGATGCGCGACATACATGTAACTTTTATCAGCTTGAATGACTGGTAGTTGGAGAAGGTGTCACCTTTGGAGATCTTAAATGGACTCTTGATACTGCCATGAAAAAACTTTTATGAGAAAAAACAGAGCTCCGATTCAGGCCAAGTATATTCCCATTTACTGAACCAAGCGCCGAAGTAGATGTGAGCTGTCAAATATGTTCAGGAACAGGAACAACATACTGAAAAAAGTGTTCTATGTGCTCATGAACTGGTTGGGTAGAGTTACTTGGTTCATGAATGGTTCATCCAAAGGTTCTTGAGGGTTGTGGGATAGATCCTACGAAATACTCGGGGTTTGCATTTGGTATTGGGATTGATCGTATAGCAGCACAGAGATTTGGTATCTCAAGCTCAAGAATGTTTTATCAAAATAAAATGAAACTTACTGAGCAGTTTTAGAATAAAAAAAATTTGACATATAATAATAAATACTTATTAAGTGTTTATTATTTTTTTATTTGCATAAATAATGTCACGCCAAACCCTTATTTTTAGTCCTGAATTTCAAGAATTAGAAAGAGTCACTCAACATTGGTTACGAGAATGAATCAATTCTTGTAGAGTTGAATTTAATAATTTTCGAGACTGATGGCCAAATATATTTGTACATCAAGTTGAAGATATTATAGAACACAGAGAAGTGACCATGGTTATGGATTTTTCAAAACCTAAATTTTTATTAAGAAATATGTCTCTTATTCACTCTATCATCGATAATACTGCTGATAAAGTAAGACTTATTCTTCCTTTTTTTCCCGTATGAACTATGGAAAGAGCAAAGAAAAGAGGAGAAGTGGTCACCGCAAAAACTTTTGCAAAAATCCTTTCTACAATTCCTCAATGAAGAAAATGAAAAACATCTATACACATCTTTGATATTCATGATGTCCGTATTAAAGACTTCTTTAATGATAATGTTAATGTTGAGCTCCATACCGGTATGCATCTTGTAGAAACAGACCAGTATGATGCTATTTGTTTCCCAGATAAAGGTGCAGCTGAGAGGTTCTCAGAATTTTTTAAAGGAAAAGAAATAATCATATGCGATAAAGTTCGAGATGGAGACGATCGCAGAGTGACTATAAAAGAATGAAATCCTCAAGATAAAAATATTCTTGTTGTCGATGATCTCATTCAGACCTGATGAACATCGATAGAAACATGAGTGTTACTAAAAGATCAGTGAGCAAATTCTGTAAACGCCTATGCTACTCATGGGGTTTTTCCAGAAGAATCGCATAAGAAAGTTGCTGAAGCGTTTGATACGCTCATCGTTTCTGACTCTATACCTGAAAATATAAAAAGAGCAAAAGCCTTAGAAAATATGAAAATTCAAACCATAGCTCCTCTTATAACAAGCCTCATGGTGAAAGGATAATAACTACATCTCAACCTTTCGATAAAAATAACAAAGCTCTCATCCGTTGTAGAGCTTTCTTTTTTTATACTTTACTTCAGGGATAATACCCTCAAAATTCGGATAACTTGTAATAATCCCTCCCGTCATATTTCCATGAGACAAAAGCGATGCAATATCTGTATGTATTTGATCTATTTCAGCGTCTAGCCTCTTCCCATAAGGAGGATTCGAAATAAGAGTTCACTGAATTGGTTGAGATAACACGAGCTCATAATCTTGGGGAGAGAAATTGATATCTGAATCGACTCATGCGAATTTAGCGTTCCTCCTCGCTTTCTCTATCACTCCAACATCAATATCTGAAGCATAAATAGTGTAATCTCCATCGTATTGGAGAGATTTTGCTCGTTTTTTTTCTTCTGTGATGATATCACTATCTATCCATTCCCAGTTTTCAAAAGCAAAAGATCTTTTCAGTCATGGAGCCATATTTCGTGCGATCATCGCTGACTCAATAACAATTGTCCCTGAACCACAAAAAGGATCATACAAAACCTGTGTATACCTCCAGCCTGATAACATTACCAGTGCTGCAGCGAGATTTTCTTTGAGTGGAGCATCTCACGCCATCTCACGATAACCCCTTTTATGCAGTCAGTCTCACGAGGTATTCAGGAGAACTTTGAGAGTATTATTTTCCATGAGAACTCGAACTTCTATCATGCCACGCGATGAATCTTCTTTGAGAGTATTTTCTCCTACCAGTTTCTTCACTATTGCCTTTTTTGCAAGACTCTGAAGACTCGAAAGTGATCATAGATCTGACTTAATACTCGTAGCTTTTACAAGAATTTCATACTCATCTGGAATATATTTTTTCCATTCTATAGAATATAAAGTATTAAAATATGTATTAAAGTCCGTAATATTTTTCTGTTTTTCGAGAACAAGATATAGAATATTTCCACATCGACTCCAGAGGTTCATGCGCGCTATTCCCTCGACTCATCACTCAAAATATACAGCTTTATCCTGTACCTGGGTAATAGTATAGTCTTGTTTTTGGACTTCTTTTTTCACAAGAGCTTCGAGTCAGAGAGAGGATGTGAGGAGGTAGTTATAGTTTTGCATATTTGTAATTTATATATTAGTAAATACTATATGACTGATTAGCTCTATAACAATATATTTATGGCAAACTGGGTATGAGCATTTAAAATGCAAGCAACAAAGTGAAATGGAGAAAAAATCGCTGATTTATTACGACAGGTATCAGAAATACATATGCCTGGCAATATCAAATATAACATGGCGATTTCTGGAGATACTATCTTTGGATATGAAGAATGGGAATCAAAAGAAGCGCACCAGGCAAGTATGAAAATTCCCGAGGTTTGGGCACTCGTAGAGCAAGCATTTCCTTATATGGATGGGCAACCTGAAATGTTATTTGAATGAGAGAGTATTATTTAAGAAAGCTCTGAAAAAGTCCTTTTTTTCTCCTTTTTTAAAAGAGAGATGACTCAGTAGAGCCAGAGTGGATGAGAGATCTTTTGTTTTTAGTAATGATATTCTTCGCTATAATGAGCTTCTGCTTTATTTGAAGAAGCAGCATCAAGATTTAATGGTGAAATAATATACGGAAGTATAAAGAGTACCACCACTACCAGACCAATAACGGGAGCAAAAAGAGTATAAGCATATTTTGGAAATCCCCGCTTGACCCAATCAACAGGATCAATATCAAAAGCTGAACGAATCGGAAAATTTGGAAGATTTCCTTGTACCGTAATCCATCAAAACGTTAGCGCTCATACAATAACTCATAAAGCCCCTGCATTAGCAATAAGTGCTGCCTGTGAAGTATCAATGCTTCCAGCAGCAAGCATACTTCACGCTATAGTGATCGGAAGACTAATAAACACCTTTGTCGCCAAAGCGTTATCCGCAAGTGCTGATATCACTCATGTAATAACAAACAATACCAGTGCGAGCATTACTGGAAGTATGGCAAGTGGAATCCATGCTAGGGGTAAGTTTTGTCCAAACCAAATAATACTTGGTTCTGCGAGTATCCCAATATTATCAATAGCAATTAGTAGTCCTCCTATCAAAAGTGGCTGCAAATCTCTTTCAAAACGATGAAAATCAAAAGCTTTATCTTGTTGTCATAAAAGCGCAACACCAAAAGTATAAAATCCCAAAAGAATATCTGCTCAAAATACTATATATTTTGCAAATGGCTGAAAAGGGTCTGAAAAAGGAAGAGAAATAAAAATATGTCCTATAATAATAAATGCGAGAATAAAAAGCGATGTTTGGCTCCGAGTATAGTCTCCTGATACCTGTTTATTGAGATAATCATTTTTTTTCATATCTTTCTCAGGAAGAGCCTGAATATGTTTTCCATATATTGCCACACACACAAGTACATGAAAAATAACGATTCCTCATACTCATAGTAAAAGCGTTCACAGTGACCAGCCAAAAACTGTTGTCATGATGCTCCATATAATGATAACAGCAGGGGGAGAGAAAAAAGTCAGTCCTCATCCTGATCAAATTGACGCTGCAATACCTACTCCTACTTCTGTACGGTGTTTTTTATTTTTTGGTAGTCGTGGAAGAAGATATTTATTTTGTATTGCTGCATTTGCTGGTTCACCTGTCAGTGAAGAAAGAAGTGACATACATACCAATGTCCCATACTTTCATACTTTTTTTTCAAGAAGATAAATTTTCTCAAGTATCTCAGACATCGCATTATTTGCAGCAGACATTATTCCTATGATAGTAAGTACTGGAGCCCAAGGTATATGAAAGTGGGGAAGATAGGTAAAAAATCCAAGTTCACTAAAAACATATGCTCATCCAAATAACAGTGGGAGAAGTATAAAAATAGCCATAAACTCCGTAGAATCTGAAAAAGTTTTGAGTATTTTCCAATATATTTGAAAAGCGTTTATTTGGTTTTTCTTTGGTTTTGCAAATCGAGCTACTGTTTCATGATGATTCATGAGTCCTAGAAATGCAACCAAGGCAAGGGTGATAACAAGGCTTGATACCAAAGGATGCTCCCATCAGAGCATAAAACAACCAAATATATAAAAGGTAAAAATAAGTGGCCAAATCCATAATATAATCATATATATTCCTGATGAATAAAATAATAAAAAAATCCTTCCTACTACCATAAATATTATAGTAACACGAAGGATTTTTATGGTGGGTGATGAGAGACTCGAACTCCCGACCCTCTGCTTGTAAGGCAGATGCTCTCGCCATCTGAGCTAATCACCCGAAATATGTAAAATGGTACACGAGACAGGGCTCGAACCTGTGACCTTCGCCTTAGAAGGGCGCTGCTCTTCCAACTGAGCTACTCGTGCATATAGCACGCTGTGATACTCGTATAAGCTCGCCTGAGAAAAGGCTCTGTTTTTATTACACATGCTTAATATCAGAATCTTGGCGACTACCTACTCTCACACATCTACGAGATGCACTACCATCGGCACAAATTGACTTAACTACTGTGTTCGAAATGGGAACAGGTGTACCCCAACCGTTATAATCACCAAGATACTAGCATTAAACAAGAAGAACATGTATTTTAACCAGGCATAAACTGACCTATCAAAGTTAATTAACAAAAAAAACACCATATAAATTATTACATAAAAATATTAAAACTCTTTCGACCTATTAGTATTTCTCAGCTGAGAGTATCACTACTCTTACACTTGAAACCTATCAACCTTGTAGTCTTCAAGGGGTCTTATTGGCTCAAGGCCAGAGGAATCTTATCTTGAAGTTGGCTTCCCACTTAGATGCTTTCAGTGGTTATCCATTCCGAACTTAGCTACTCGGCAGTGCCTGTAGACCAGACAACCGATACACCAGAGGTTCGTCCACTCCGGTCCTCTCGTACTAGGAGCAGGTCTCCTCAAATTCCTAAACGCCTACAGCAGATAGGGGCCAAACTGTCTCACGACGTTCTGAACCCAGCTCGCGTACCGCTTTAAATGGCGAACAGCCATACCCTTGGGACCTTCTCCAGCCCCAGGATGCGACGAGCCGACATCGAGGTGCCAAACCGCGTCGTCGATGTGAACTCTTGGACGCGATCAGCCTGTTATCCCTAGGGTAACTTTTATCCGTTGAGCGACACCACTTCCACGCGTTAGTGCCGGATCACTTTCGCCCACTTTCGTGTCTGATCGACTTGTAGGTCTCTCAGTCAGGCTGACTTATGCGAATACACTATCTCTCCGATTTCCATCCGAAGATAGTCAACCATTGCGCGCCTCCGTTACTCTTTAGGAGGCAACCGCCCCAGTTAAACTACCCACCAAGCACTGTCCCCGCTTTGCGGGTGAGGGTTACATTGTAAGAAGGGTGGTATCTCAAAGGTGACTCCTTATCACCTAGCGGTAATATCTCATAGTCTCCCACCTATTCTGCACATCTTAAAACATAACCCAATACCAAGCTGTAGTAAAGCTCCATAGGGTCTTTCCGTCTTGCTGCAGGTAGTCGGCATTTTTACCGACATTGCAATTTCACCGAGTCTATGCTTGAGACAGTACTCAGACCGTTATGCCATTCGTGCGGGTCGGAACTTCATAAGTGTTAGCTATAGATTTCTCTATAGTTCAGACTATATCTTCACCTTACTAAGAATACTTAGGAGTTCTTTTTTCGTATACCTTCTTTTTCAAGAAGTATTCATAGCGTATGATTTTTCTATAATTTGTTCTAAGAAATGTATATTTCTATGCTTATTTTCATAAATGAGTTGGCATATCTCTGAGAAAATTTTGAAATCTTCTTTTTTTGAGGTCTGCAAACAAAACTTTTGAAAATGAGGAACAATAATTTTTTGAATATCCTGTATTGATCGTACTTCATACTTATAACATTGATCATGCTTTGAAAATCGAATTCATCAGCATCAGAAGTATTTTTGTATATCAAATAGTATATCAAAACTTCGTTTATTCTGAGATACAGAGAAACTTGGTCTGACTTCAAGTTTTGTTTTGAGTTTTTCTCTTTTGTTAAAAGAAATACTAAAACATCACTCTCCATCTACAAATCATGTTATATACGATGAAAAATCCATATATCTTTATTTGAGAGTAAGGGCTGGCGTATTATTTGCAAAAGCAAATCTCGTCTTTCGACTCAGTCGTTACGGGTTTCATTATATAGAATTCCCTCGGTATTACCATATTTCAGAGAAATGAAGGCTTCACCGATATTAGCCAGTTTACATGTAGCTTGTTGCCAAACTACTCGGGCAAGTGTTTCTCTCAAGCTTGAGAGATCCGACACACATGTTTACCCGACAAGGAATTTCGCTACCTTAGGACCGTTATAGTTACGGCCGCCGTTCACCAGGGCTTAAGTTCAGTGCTTGCACACATCCCCGTAACCTTCTGGCACTGGGCAGGCATCACCCCCTATACATCCTCTTACGAGTTTGCAGAGAGCTGTGTTTTTGGTAAACAGTCGCCTGAGTTCTTTCGCTGCGGCCTAGAGTGTAAAATACCCTCTAGGCAGGTCTTATCCCGAAGTTACGACCGCTGTTTTGCCGAGTTCCTTAAGCATAGTTATCTCGTCCACCTGAGTGTTCTCCACTAACCCACGAGTGTTCGTTTTCGGTACGGTTACATATACCATAAGTTTAGAGGCTTTTCTTGATACCCGAATATAGTAGAAGCCGGGTCATGTATTTGCAAGCAAATACAATTACCTTAACTAAACTCGTCCTTAAAAATGCGGATTTGCCTACATTCTCAGACTTGTTTTCGTAACTCAATTCGTTGAGAGTCTTCTATATCCCGATATGTCCCCCCTTCACTGATATACATAGTTCAGGAATATTAACCTGATATCCATCAGCTCCACCTTTCGGTTGCACCTTAGGACCGACTCACCCTACGTCGACTGACGTTGCGTAGGAAACCTTGGGTATCCGGTGTGAAGAGTTTTCATCTTCATTACGTTACTCATACCAACATTTTCACTTCCGATATCTCCAGCAAGCATCACCACTCACCTTCATCAACATACGGAACGCTCCGCTACCAATTATAAATAATTCTACATCTTCGGCTCATAACTTAGCCCCGTTGAATTTTCAGCGCAAAATCGCTAGACCAGTGAGCTATTACGCACTCTTTAAAGGAGTGGCTGCTTCTAAGCCAACCTCCTGGTTGTCTCAGCAATCTCACATCTTTTTCCACTGAGTTATGAATTAGGGGCCTTAGATAGTAGTCTGGGCTGTTTCCCTCTTGACAATGGCACTTATCTGTCACTGTCTGACTGCCGGAATAATTTATGGAGTATTCGAAGTTTATCAGGGTTTACTAAGAGTTGCCTCCCGCTAGCCCTATCAGAGCTCTACCCCTCCATAAGAGTTAACCGACGCTAGCCCTAAAGCTATTTCGCGGAGAACCAGCTATCTCTAGGTTCGATTAGCTTTTCACTCCTTCCCACAAGTCATCCAATGGACTTGCAGCTCCAAATGGTTCGGCCCTCCACGGTGTTTTACCACCGCTTCAGCCTGCTCATGGGAAGCTCACCTAGTTTCGGGTCTAGTAAGTATGACTCTACGCCCTGTTCAGGCTCGCTTTCACTACGGCTCCGACTAAAACTGTCTTAACCTTGCCATACTCACTAACTCGTTGGTCCGTTCTACAAAAAGTACGATGTCACCCGTAGGCTCCATCTCTTTAAAAGCATAAAGTTTCAGGTTCTCTTTCACTCCCCTCCCGGGGTTCTTTTCACCTTTCCCTCATGGTACTAGTTCACTATCGATCTCGAGTACTATTTAGCCTTGGAGAGTGGTCTCCCCAGATTCAAACCAGGTTCCACGTGCCTGATCCTACTCAGGAAATAGTACATACAATATAAAATAGTTTTATGATACGAGGCTTCCACTCTCTCTGGCACATGTTTCATCATGCTTCTCTTAACTATAATATACTATATCCGGTTTATTAGCCTCCCCGAATACTATTCCTACAACCCCGTGCGTACAAAAGCTACCTATACATACATCACGGTTTGGGCTGATCCCGTTTCGCTCGTCACTACTCAGGGAATCTCTTTTGATTTCTTTTCCGTAGCTACTGAGATATTTCAGTTCACTACGTGTCCATCCACTTTGTGGATAAGAGAGATTGGCTCTCTTAGGTTCCCCCATTCGGAAATCTTGGAGTAATAACGCTTCTTGTCAGCTTCTCCAAGCTTATCGCAGACTTGTACGTCCTTCATCGGATACTCGAGTCAAGGCATCCACTTTATGCTATGAGTAAATTTTAATAATTTTTATATTATAATTTATAATATAGTTTTAAAGTTAATTAACTTTGACTGATCAGATTATGCTAAGGAACAAAATAAACAAGATATTAGAAAAAAGGAACTTTGTGCTTTTCAGGAAAAATATAAGGAGATAGTCCATCCGCAGGTTCTCCTACGGATACCTTGTTACGACTTCAGCCCAGTCATTGGTCCTACCATGGACCCCCATATTACTAGAGGAGCTTCCGATATTACCAACTCCCATGCCGTGACGGGCGGTGAGTACAAGACCCAGGAACACATTCACCGTGACATATCTGATTCACGATTACTAGCAATTCCAACTTCATGGAGTCGAGTTTCAGACTCCAATCCGGACTGAGATATGCTTTTAAGATTGGCTCCATCTCGCGATATTGCTGCTCTTTGTACATACCATTGTATCATGTGTGTAGCCCCAGACGTAAAAGCCATGCTGATTTGACGTCATCCACACCTTCCTCCTTGTTAACCAAGGCAGTCTCCTTAGACATAGTAACTAAGGACATGGGTTGCGCTCGTTAACGGACTTAACCGAACACCTCAAGGCACGAGCTGACGACAACCATGCAGCACCTGTCACTGAGCTCCCGTAAAGGCACTCTTCTATTTCTAGAAGATTCTCAGGATGTCAAGTCTGGGTGAGATTCCCCGTTTATTGTCGAATTAAACCACGTGATCCACTGCTTGTGTGGGTCCCCGTCTATTCCTTTGAGTTTTAATCTTGCGACCGTACTCCTCAGGTGGATAACTTAACGCGTTAGCTACAGCACTGCATCTACATGCAACACTTAGTTATCATCGTTTAGGGCGTGGACTACGAGGGTATCTAATCCTCTTCGCTCCCCACGCTTTCGTCCCTCAGCGTCAATCGAGTTCCAGTTAGCTGCCTTCGCTTTTGGTGTTCTTCTAAGTATCTACGGATTGCACCCCTACACTTAGAATTCCGCTAACCTCTCCCTGATTCAAGGCCTGCAGTTTCAAGCACAAACACGGAGTTGAGCTCCGGTCTTTTATACCTGACTTACAGGTCCGCCTACGGACCCTTTACACCCAATAATTCCGGGTAACGCTTGAGACTTACGTATTACCGCGGCTGCTGGCACGTAATTAGCCGTCCCTTATTCCTGAGGTACTCTCATTTTGCTCCCTCAGAAAAGAAGTTTACAATCGTTAGACCTTCATCCTTCACGCGGTGTCGCTCCATCAGGCTTTCGCCCATTGTGGAAGATTCCTCACTGCTGCCTCCCGTAGGAGTATGAACCGTGTCTCAGTTTCATTGTGACTGATCATCCTCTCAGACCAGTTATCCGTCATAGCCTTGGTGAGCTATTACCTCACCAACTAGCTGATAGAACGCAGGCCCCTCCCCAAGCGATAAATCTTTACTCCGCAGAGCATATCCGGTATTAATCATCGTTTCCAATGGCTATCCCTGACTTGGGGGCAGGTACCAACGTGTTACTCACCCGTTCGCCGCTCTCAAATTTTATAGCAAGCTACAAAATTTTACCGCTCGACTTGCATGTGTTAGGCGCACCGCTAGCGTTCACCCTGAGCTAGGATCAAACTCTTTCAAACGTAATGCCTACATTATATACTACAATATAGGACTTTGATTTTTTAAGTTTTTTCCAAAGCACTTAGTGTCACTTTTTTCTAATATTCTGCTTATTTTAAAGAGCAATTTTTGCGCCTTCCGATTTGAAAGCCGGCTCATTCTATAAGTCGAGGCCTCTTTGTCAAAACAATTTACTACTTTTTTCTCAAAAAGGTATTCCTTTATTTATGTAAAGAGTATTTTTGCTTATCCTCTCGTAATATTTAATAGGATACACTTCAGACTCAGATGACGTAGTTTCTTCGATAACAAAGCTTGTAGAAGGTATACTGACATACCATTCCTAGCTCATAGTAACATGAAGAATGGTGGGCCTGGTTGGAATTGAACCAACGGCCAATCGGTTATGAGCCGACTGCTCTAACCCCTGAGCTACAGACCCAAATAGTAGCAAGAAAAAAGTAAAAGTATTATATATAAAAAACTTTTAACTTTATATCTGGAAATCGCCTTGCGATTTCAATGGCGGAAAGAGAGGGATTCGAACCCTCGGTACCGAAATTCGGTACACACCCTTAGCAGGGGTGCGCATTCAACCACTCTGCCACCTTTCCAGAACCTTACCCCATATCTCTCTCAAAGGAGAGGGGAGTAAAAGGATAACTCTTTGTGATATTAAAATGGCGGAGAGACAGGGATTTACCCCTACGGGGCATAAACTTCTCATCCCACATTTTCTCTACAATCTATCACGAAAACTATAAAATAACTCTTTGTGATATTAAAATGGCGGAGAGACAGGGATTCGAACCCTGGGAGACCCGGAAGCCTCGACGGTTTTCAAGACCGTTGCCTTCGACCACTCAGCCATCTCTCCAAAACCTTATTCCAAAGCTCTCCTCAAAGGAGAGGGGAAATTAAGGATAATTTTTTATGGCTCCCCGACTGGATTTACCCCTGCGGGGCATAAACTTCTCATCCAGTCAGAAACATAAAGTATGAAAAACTCTAATGCCAATCTCGTGCTATTTTAAATGGCTCCCCCGACTGGATTTACCCCTGCGGGGCATAAACTTCTCATCCAGTCAGAAACATAAAGTATGAAAAACTCTAATGCCAATCTCGTGCTATTTTAAATGGCTCCCCCGACTGGATTCGAACCAGTGACCAAACGGTTAACAGCCGTCTACTCTACCGCTGAGCTACGGAGGAATACTTTTTCTGAAAGCTCGGGGATATTAAGCACAAGACATGTAAAGTCAAATATTTTTTGATGAAAAGACTATGGAGTTTTCAGCAAGTTTTTCACACCAATAAACAAATATTTTGAACATATAATCCCTTTATTTTGATTTCAAAAATCATTCTCCCACATCTGTGAGTCAAAAGCTATTACGTGCAACTCGTGATCTATGACCTAAAGCCTTTTCACTTCGAGCGTTATCTGCAAATATTCTTAATAATATTTTTTCTGCTTGATTTGGTTTTCCCTGATTCTTGGTAAATATTTTTTTTGCAAGAAACGCAATATCACTCGCTGTTGAATTATTTTTTTCTCAAAATTAGATTAACTTGTCTAAATGTCCTATCGAAAACTCTACAAATCTTTCCCAAAACTTCTCTATTTCTCGAAAATTATTTCCCTGAATAACATCAATAGCAAGTTGTATTTTCTGTTTAGTATTGATTTTAAGATCAAGAGAAGATGAGACTCATGAATGTATCGCTTCATGAATTCTCAGAGCTTGTTGATAAATTTTCTCTCAATGTGTATCTTGGCGTCTCAGTCATGCCTGAATAGCAAAAACCAAAGAATCCGTACTGGCATCTATAATACTCAGCATAGACTCAATCTGAGCATGTGAGAGATCTCTCTCAGCACCAACAGTAAAACCTGAACCTTTGAGCATTGCCTGTTGTAAATATACAACCTCATCCCATCGACCTTGATGAGCTAACTCAAACTGAAATATCAACTCTAGTAATTGCACTTTTTCTCCTAATTGCATTTCTATATTCTGAAATAAAAATTCTCTTGGATATACATCATCTTTATCTGAACTATGATAAGTAAGAAAAGATATATATTTGTCCATGATTTTGAGAATTTGCACTCTTTTTTTGGGGGCAATTGTTTTTACCGGATGAACATTTCAACTATATATATCCCCTTCTTGAAGCTTCGACTCTATTTCTGGTAAAGAAAAAAGATTTCATATCAGTTCTTCAAGCTCTCAAATATAGTCTTGTCCTATATTGGGAGAAATGGTAATATCTGGTGATGGAAGATCAATATCAGATGGCGTAAGAGAATTCGTGTGCGTAATACGATCTTCTTGTGTATTACGCATCTTTTCTCAATGCTTCCCTAATCTATAATGACGCCTCCTTTCTGTTTCTCTTTTTGCATTCTTTCCATCTCTTCTGATATTATTTGCCTCTCTTGTAGTTGCCTTCAGAAGTTGACTCATCTTTTTTTGCCTTGCCTCTAAACTATCTTTTTGACCTCTCTCAAGTCGCAGTGATAAAGCTTGTAATTTTTCAAGGAGTTTTTTGTTGTCATCACTCTGGAATAAAGTCACATGTACTCCAAATGCTACATAATCAAAAATAGCATTGTGGATAATTGGAAGAGCCTCCTCGTAATCTGTATATTGTGTAAGCTGAAGTATTCTTAAAACCTTGTCTTGTGAATCCTTCATAGCTTTCCTCACATCTTGACCAAGAGACCAGTAGAGCTTTAATAAAATCTCATCTCCCTCTGATTCTCATTGTAGGGCTCTCATATCCCATTTTATGGGTTTACCAAGATCAAATTCCCTTTGAAAACGATATCCTACATAACTTTTTACTGCTTTTTTAACAAGATTAAAAGCATTTGCTATCAGCTTTTGTTGGTCAATCATTACCTCTCCTGTCTCTGGATGAATTTGGAAATCATCAACTATTTTGAGTTCTTGATATTCTGGACGATCGTTAGAAGTAATTGGAGTATCTCACGCCGTATGAACTGGAAAGATCTTTCCCCCAACAGCATACATTGCAAGGTCTTCGGCTTGAGGAGACACCTCTATCAACTCAACACCATCAGTAAGATCATATAAAAATGGACTTTGGTATCATTTGTTTTTCCCTGACATATATATTTTTTAAAAAATCAATGACTCATTTTATAAGAAATAAATTACATAAAAAATATATTTCTATAGAAAAATAGCAGGTGAAAAATACTTAACACACTCTGTAGTTGAAAGGAAACACAAATTTCCTGAAACAAGTGTAGTATTCGTGAGGAGAAGGAGAAAGAAAATATTCGGGCGTGATGATGAAGTACGAAGTTTTTTGTGTTTTTTTATATACTTTTCTCATAAAATATCTCTCTACCGTGAGGCATATCGATCTCATCTATAGGTGAAAATCAGAGTTTGTGATGAAATTTTTGAGATAAGGAAATCTTACGTTCCGGTAAAATAGCGAACAATAATAAGGGCAAATACAGAAATTCCAAGTCCTACCATAATTTTTGAAAAATCTTTCCAAGACTCTGTAAAAGCAACCTTCATCCTTCATTTTCACTGAACATCAATTCTATTTATCGCTCGGATCGCAAACTGTCTTCATGCAAGAAGTCAGATAAATACCCAAGTAGTACTCATCGGAATATTTGACCATTCTTTAAAAATGAGAAGTATCACAAAATACACAAGATCGATCATCGTTGCCGCAATAATCTCATTTGTTGATGTTTTTTGTGTAACAACATTTCCGACAGGTCAACCATTGATAGAAAATGTATAAGCAAGTCCAATAATAAAAAGAGCCGAGATTATGAGCATGATATAAAAACCAAAATCTGAAGGGAGAAAAACAGCAATATTTACCATATCATGCATAAGCCATGTTGCAAAAAGAAGTCATGTTGTAAATGTCTGTGCTACCCTCCAAAAAACCGAACTCCTCGAAGAACTATCATCAGCCTGAGACTCGTACATCACTCCTGCTATAAATAGTAGTATCACTGATCCGTATAAAATGAATTGAAAGTTACTTATTTCTGGAAAAGAAATACCTGGAAGAAGATTGATAAGTAGAGGTAAAAGAGCATACTTTATCGCTGTAATAATGACTGCAGATGCAATTCATGCTTGCAGAAGTATTCATCACAACTGCACGACAGCTGTTTTCTTTGCCTTACTCACTCTTTTTAAAATATATTCTACGCCACACCACATAACAAAAGCTGCAAGAAATGCAACGAGATATCCAAGAGCAGACTTCATCACTATTTTTTCAAATAAGAGCGTTGTCGAAAAAATAGAAAGCATAAGAAGTGATGTAGAAACCGGTATTCCTCGAAAACGCGTTAAAAATACGAGTAATAAAGGAAAAATCGCAATATACCATTGTATATCAAAGTCAGCATATCATTTTGCATCAAGACGACCATAAGTAATATCTCCTGCTGTCAAAAATCCATACCAAATTACCGTAAGAAGAACAGCAGCTACACCTGTAAAAAGATATTTTTTCGGAATATCATTGTTTGAGTGGATATATGTCATAAGTGTTTGTACTGCATCATTTCCTATAACGGCATATGCAGCAAGAGCAAAACACAGAGCTGCCCAAAAGTTCCCAATAAACAGTGCTAAAACAAGAGTCAGTCATCCATAAGCAATAAGACCTATAAGCATATTTGGATTTTTCAAATCCTCAAGTACTCAATACTGCGATAAAAACTTATTCATAAGTTATGTATCTAGAAAAATAAAATACTCCGTTCTTCTTGTATTTGTATTTTAAGAATCTTTATATTGATATATGGAAAGTTTTCAAAAAAAACAACAAGACTCCTCATATTTTTTCTTTCTTATGATATTATTACACATCTAAGTTTTTTACACTCTTTGCCTTTGACTGGATAAATTTTCTACGAGGTCATACTTCGCCTCACATAAGAATTTTGAAAAGTTCATCTGCCTTCTGTGCATCATCTATAGTTACCTGATACATCTTTCGAGCCTCGGGATCCATGGTTGTTTCCCAGAGTTGTTCAGGATTCATTTCCCCTAGACCTTTGTATCTTTGTATATTTTCTCCTGTGATAGTATGCTCTGCAATAATTTTGTCTTTTTGTTCGTCATTATACACATACCAAGACTGCTTTCCTTTCGTCAGTTTATACAAAGGAGGTTGAGCAATATAGAGATATCCTCCGTCAATGATTTCTCGCATATAACGGAAAAAGAAAGTCAGTAAGAGCGTACGAATATGAGCCCCATCAACATCAGCGTCCGTCATGATTACAATACGATGATAGCGAAGTTTCGAAGCGTCAAATGTCTCTCCTATAGATGTTCCGAGAGCAATAATCAAGTTCTTGATTTGCTCATTTGCAAATATCTTATCAATACGAGCTTGTTCGGTATTCAAAATTTTTCCTCGTAGTGGAAGAATTGCTTGTATCTCTCGTTCTCTTCCTTGCTTTGCAGAACCACCAGCTGAGTCTCCCTCAACAATATACAACTCTGATACACTGGGATCTTTACTCGAACAGTCTGCAAGCTTTCCTGGAAGAGTCATACCCTCCAGAGCTCATTTACGAATTACCGTATCTCTCGCAGCGCGAGCCGCGAGTCGAGCTTTTGCCGCAAGATTCACTTTCTCAACAATCAATTTTGCTGTTTTTGGATTTTCTTCGAGAAACTCCGTAAATGCTTCTGAAAAAACACTGTCAACAGCTCAACGGGCTTCGGGTGTTCAAAGTTTTCCTTTTGTTTGTCATTCAAACTGTGGATCAACCACTTTTACTGACAGTACAATAACTACTCATTCTACCACATCTTCATTGGTAAGGTTTTGATCTTTTTCTTTGAGGATTCCTTTATCTCGAGCATATTTATTGATAGTTCGCGTGAGAGCCGTTCGCATACCTGTAAGATGTGTTCCTCACTCTGGAGTATGAATATTATTCACAAAAGAAATAATATTGTTGGAATAATCTTTATTGTATTGAACAGATGCTTCTACGAGAATATCGTTCTTTTCTTTTTCTGTATAAAAAATAGCTCCAATAGTTGACTCATTTTTATTGAGAAAGTTTACATATGATTTTACTCATCCCTCAAAATAAAATGTATATGACTCATCTGTTCTTTCATCTTTTAGGAGAAGCGTAATTCATTTTGTCAGATAGGCTTGCTGTCGGAGTCTATTTTTGATAAGATCATAGTCAAACTGTGTGGTAATCTTAAATATATCAGCATCAGGATAAAACTTGATAATAGTCCCTGTTTTTTCTGCTTTTCCGACAACTTCTATATCTGCATCTGTCTTCCCAAGAGAAAAAGACTGATAATATATCTTTTTATCTCGGTGAACCCAAGCCTCCATCTTGGTAGAAAGAGCATTTACTACCGAAGACCCTACTCCATGAAGACCTCCAGATACTTTATATCCTCCTCAACCGAACTTTCATCCTGCATGCAAAACAGTTAAAATCGTTTCGAGAGTAGATTTCCCTGTCTTGGCATGTTTTTCAACAGGAATACCACGACCGTTATCTTCAACGCTACATGCTCCATCACTATGAAGAGTAACCGTTATCTTATCGCAATGTCCAGCCATCGCTTCATCGATAGAGTTATCCACAATTTCCCACACAAGATGGTGAAGTCCTCTTTCATCAGTTGAACCAATATACATTCAGGGACGTTTTCGAACTGGTTCCAGTCATTCGAGGACTTGGATGTTTTCAGCTCAGTAGTTTTGTTGGTTTTCTGTACTCATATTTTTTTATGTTAATGTATATCTCATCGTTTGTTGACTTGCAGAATCTTATTTCAAGACGGTGTTTTTAAGAAGATAATTCGGTAGTCTCATAATCTTGCTCGAAATCTATTTTTGTATCATGAGAGAGGTCTAATATCTTTTCACAAAATATTTCATATGCAAATCTCATCAATAAAGCCTGCCAGGTCTCAACGAGATCATGATTGCACAACTTTATCTACAAGCTTTTCCCATTTTTGTACCATTTTCTAAGAGCGTAAATGATTTATCAACTGCTTTGGATCAATTCATTCAGGTCAAAAATCTAAAGTTTCCCAGCTCCCTTCTTCATCTGTTTGTGTATAGATTTTTGGGTATTCTTCTAAATCTTGAAGTCTTTGAAATTCTTTTTTTGGAATAACAACAAACTCTTCATTTCTCAGTGTAAACGAAGTAACATCTTCTTCTATTGTTGTAGTACTCATAGAGATATTTTTTATCAAGTAATACGAGTCCCACTATAAAGAGGCAAAAAGTTATTGCAAATATATATTTCTTGGAGGGCGAGGAATTTTTTATAAACATTCTGAGAGGCTATTTTTGATGAAATTTCACTATTTTTCAGATTTCATAGTTCTTTTTTACACAACTTCCTAGACGCAAAAAATAAAAAACTCGCGAGAAGACGAGTTTTTTATTGTTTTGAGAGTTTTATCTTCAATCAAGTCTTATCTCTAACTGCTGATCAGATTGTCGAATAGCATAAGGTGTATCTCATATAATAGTATGTACTTCTCCTATTACATCTTCTCTCTGATCTTGAGGTCCTGTAAAAAATAATCTCACTTTATTCTTATCAAATGCTCACTGCTGTATCATCTCTGTAAAATATTGTGTCATAGATATGATATGTTTTTTACCATCATCACTGAAACCAAACGAAAGAGGTATATCTTGTGAAAGTCCTAGTTGTTCAAATTTTCGTGGAAGAGAAGTTGTTGACCAGTGATGCATTGCCTGAGATTTTCTCTGAGAATTTTCAGAAATGCCTAACCCAATCATTTTTTGCGTTTGGATATTTCAACAAAAATAATAATCAACAATTCTCTGAAAATATTCAAACATTACTTCTTCACGGGTTCCTTTATATCCATAATTTTCTTTTATAGCAGATTCTTGTATCTCTTTTTCTTCCTGTGTCAGTATCTTTTCATTCATACTCATCAGTCCACGAATAAAGTTATCAGGACTATTTGATCGAGATGTGATCAAAGACCATATTCTTGCCTGAACCAAAAATACCTCTTTAAATACAGGGAAGCTTGGAGAAAACATTTTGCGTTCTATTGCCTCGTCAATATCACTGACTAATCCATCAAAACCTTTTTTATTTTTCGGAGAAGGGCAAACAAAATGAGCACGAAAATCTTCAAAATATCAGCTTATATCTTCGTACTGATGGAAATCTACTTTCCCCTGATCAATCATCCATCATGGAAAGCCCTCCATATTTCCTGTAGTTTTATTTTTCAGATAGAGTAGAGTGGGCATATGTAAAATATTTCCATCAAAATCAAATGCTCATAACGCAATGTTTCCATTGTCTAATTTCAGTCAATTCATAATTGAGAGAATTAATTGTCAATTTGTAAAAATATATCTATAAATACAAAAAAGACAAATTTTCTACTTCTCCCACTCAATAGAAGGATTATTGAGAGCTTTTTTCATATCTTCTACAAATTCTTCAAGAGGAATATTCAAGAGATTTTCACAAGCCCTCGCATGTTCTCTGTCAACTCCTGCAGCAAAACTCTTATCTTTGAGACGTTTTTTGATCGACTTGGCTTTGATATCCATCACATCGTTAGAAGGAATCATACGAAAATATGCCCAAACAAAGCCCGAAAGTTCATCGACAGCATTAATATATTTTCTTACGAGAGTATCTGGTATTTCTGAAATATGTGAGAGATGAGGACCATGGGATCTGATATCTCATAAAAGTTCTACAGGAGCATTTATCTGGGAAAGTATTTTTTCAAAATCATCTGCCATATGTTTTGTTTCGTCTTTTTCAATATAGTCCCAGTCTATATCATGCAGGACTCACACAAGCCACCAGTAATGAGTATCTTCTCATAGTTTTTCGGCAAAATATTTCATAATACAGCCAACCTGTAGGAGATGCTGTTTTGTTGAAGTAGCGTATTTTTCTACGAGATCGAGAGCTTGTTTTTCGGTTGGGAGAGTCATATATATAACATTAAGAATATACTATTACACTAAGAAATTATACAGAATAATACTCTTATTTTAAAATATTCTTTCTTCTTTTTTTCTAAAGCGAGATTGTTTTTTTTAATTCTATCAAAGATAACGCCAAGCTATATGTATCGTGATATGCATCATGAACATGACCAGATATATCAAGTCATAGAGCTTTATAGAGAGAACCACTAGAGTATTCATTTGGATTGATACCATACTCTCTTAGCTTTTCTTTCACCTTAGTAAATTCTGGGATTGTAAGTTGTATATTGTTAATTCGAGCATTTTCTAGATGCACATTATAGTCATTATCAAAAGTATAAACCTCTAAACCTTATGAAAATGAAACAAAATCAGCGAGTCATTGCTCATAGCTCACTCCTTGTTGATCTATAGTATCTTGAGATACTCCTGTTAAATCAATGCTCTGGGGAGTAAGAATCCTATTGATTCGAGGTTTCACGAAAATATTTATTCTTTCTATCACTTCTCCTGAAATAACCTTTGCTGCTCATATCTGAAAAATTTCTTTGTGATGATGGGGCTCTATCCAACCCGTCTCTCTTGTATCTCCAAAAGTTTGATATTCAGCATCAGTAACGATAAAATCCATGCTTGTATTAAAGGACATACATAATACTCATTAGATGTAAAAAAATATGTAATTATAATGTATAAATCCCTATAAAAATCAAAAAATAAAATTTCCTCATTTACTTTTCGTGCTTATACTTATGCTTAGTTTCTCCCTTTAAAAAATATGAGAAAAAAATACATTATCATTACTGGTTGAGTTATATCCGGTATAGGAAAGTGAGTTACCACTGCCTCTGCCGGTTTTTTCTTTTCGGAAAAGTATAAAGTTTGCCCGATAAAGCTTGATGGATATCTCAATATTGATCCTGGAACCATGAATCCTCGGGAACACGGAGAAGTGTTTGTGCTCGATGATGGAGCCGAAGTTGATATGGATTTTGGGCACTATGAGAGATTTTTAAATGTGCAGTGCTCTTGAATGCAGAGTATTTCTATGTGAAAGATATATGCAGGAGTATTAGAAAAAGAGCGCCGATGAAATTTTCTGTGAAAGACCGTGCAAATGATCCCTCATGTGACAGACCATATTTGTGAAAGAATCGAAGAAGTATTTTCTCTCTCTCGCTGAGAAATATGTATCATAGAGGTGGGGTGAACGGTATGAGATATAGAAGTAGAGCTCTATCTCGAGGCTCTTCGCCAAATGAAAAGAAAGAAAAAAACAGAAGACTTTCTTCATATTCATCTCAGCTATGTTCCTATCCCTTGAGGTGTTCTCGAGCAAAAAACAAAACCTACGCAACAATCTATTAACCTCCTGCAATCTCGATGACTTTTCCCTGATATTATTGCTGTACGAAGTAAAGAAAAACTGACCAAAGAAAGCAGAGATAAGATTGCTCTTTTTTCACACCTGCGAGACGAAAGAATCATTTCTATTCCTGATGTAAACACTATTTATTCTCTTCCCTCTATACTTACAGCTCAAAACTTTCCTCAACTTGTTCATGGAAAACTCTGTATCCCTTACGCAGAAAATTCTCGACTAGAACAGTGGAATAATATTTTAAAAACAAATAATCAAAGTGAGAAACAATTACGTATAGGAATCATCTGAAAATATACGACTCTTGAAGACAGTTATTCTAGCGTGGTTGAAGCTCTTAATCACGCAGCCTTTGCTCTTGGTGTTAGTGTGGAAATATCCTTTATCAATACTCGGAAAAAAAATGGTATTGAATGAGTCAAAAAGTGTGATGGATGTATTATCCCTGGAGGTTTTTGAGATACTGCCGTAGAAAATATGATTTCTACTCTCAAGTATATACGAGAACATAAAATCCCCTGTCTTGGAATATGCCTCTGAATGCAGTTAATGACGCTTGAGTTTGCGAGAAATGTTCTTGGAATCGAAAAAGCAAATAGTTTAGAGTTTGAAAAAGATTGTTTCCCCTATGATATTATCACGCTCCTTGATAGTCAAAAAAATATCGTCAATCTCTGAGGAACTATGCGACTCTGAGCACAAAAATCCCTTCTGCGTTCTGGAATTATCAAAGACCTCTATAAAAACTCTGAACGAATGAACTCACGATGAGTGGTTCGTGAACGTTTTCGTCATCGCTTTGAGGTACATCCAACATTTGCTGATGGACTTGCAGGAAGTGATCTCAAAGTCACATGAGTCAGTCAAAATAAACATATTGTTCAATTTGTTGAATTACGAAAAAAAGTTCATCCTTTCTATGTATGAACACAGTCTCATGCAGAGCTCACGAGCAAACTCGAAGACCCAGCTCCACTTTTCGTATGACTTCTTGAAGTATGTAGGAAATAATATATACTACAATTTTTTATAAACGCTTCCTCGGCTTTCAGCCTTAAAAAAAGATATAGAGATAGTATCTTCTATAACCTCATAGAGAAACCTATACTTTCCTATCCTAAGGGCATAAGAATCAGGGAGTCATTGTACTATTCGAATATCAAGATTATTTTCATACGGATCTTGTGAAAGAATTGTAAGAGCATATTCAAACTGAGTAATAAGCTTCTCTCACTTGTGTTTTTCAAGAAACTTTGCAACCGGCTTTTCAATAATAACATTATACATAGTTACTTTAGTGATTCCAAAAAAGAAAATGCTTCTACTCCATCTCTTCCGTGTGAGCTTTTCTGGTATGCTTGAATATCCTCTCATGTCGCATTTTCTTGTAAAAAAGAAAGCTTTTTCAGAGTATTATACTCCTGGATACTTAAGAAAATTCCTACTGGTTTATTTTGTGAGAGGATTATTTTTTTTCCTACCTGTCCTAAAGACTTTATAACACGCGTTGTTTGGTCACGTACTTCAGAGATAGAAACATATTGATCTTCTGTTATCATGGTTATTATTTTATAGGTAAAAATACCTAAGAATTATAAGTATTTTTACTGAAAAACAAAATATTTATCTATTTCCCCGCCTGTTCAAGCTTCATTTGCTGATCTGCGAGAGCGCAGGCATCAATAATTGGAGCAAGTTTTCCACTCATTACTTGGGGAATACCAGAAAAGTTTTGTCCTATTCTATGGTCTGTGACACGATCTTGAGGATAGTTGTATGTTCGTATCTTTTCTGATCTATCTCCTGAACCTACCTGAGAGAGTCGTTCTTCACCGAGTTCTTTTGCTCGTTTTTCCTCCTCAAGTGCATAAATCTTTGCTCTAAGTATTTGATAGGCTTTTTCTCGATTTTTGTGCTGTGATCTTCACTCCTGACAAAAAACAGATATCCCTGTTGGTTTGTGTACCATATGTATTGCTGAGTCTGTGGTATTTACATGTTGACCTCCTGCTCATGAGGACTTAGTTGCCTTGATATCAAGGTCTTCTTCTTTGAGCTCAACATCAAATTCTTCTGCTTCTGGGAGAATGGCAACAGTAATAGCACTAGTATGAACACGCCCCTTACTTTCTGTCTCAGGAATACGCTGGACTCGGTGTACTCCTGACTCATATTTAAATCGGCTATAAGCTCATTCTCCTCGAACCTCAAATACCATTTCTTTGACTCATCATGAATCTCCTTCTGCTTTTTCTGTGATTTCTGTTCTATAACCTTCTTCATCGGCAAACATGAGATAGCTTCTTGCGAGCTCTCCGGCAAAGAGTGCCGCTTCATCGCCTCAGGTTCCGGCTCTGATTTCTACAATAATATTTTTTTCGTCATTGGGGTCTTTTGGAAGAAGTGCCATTTTGAGTTTTTCTTCATATTTGGGAATTTGTTCTTCTATCTGTATGATCTCGAGTTTTAGAAGTTCTTTCATCTCTTCATCTTTTTCCTCAGAGAGCATTTCTTTATTTTCTCACAGTGTAGTATAGAGATTCTTATATTCTTTATATAACCCTACTGCTTCTTCAAGGGATTTTTTTCGAGAAGATACTTCTTTGACCTTTTTTTGATCTTTAAAAATATCTGGATTGGAAAGTTCTTGTTCGAGTGAAGAAAATTCTTCTACAAGAGAATCAAGGTTAAATTTCATGCTAACAAAGAGTGTAAAAGTTTATATAAGTTCAGAAACATATTGTAGCTTCATGTACTTCAGGTAGGTTCTGAAAAATAGAAAATTTCTAATCCTCTCTGGTTCTATCGAGCCATTTCTCCTTTGAAAAAGGAGAGAAAAAAGAAGTTTCTCAGAATTTCCTCAAGATAGAGTATATCTTGTTTAGTATGTAAGGCAATAATTTAGAAGTCTCTGACAAATAGAAAAATCCTCTACAAATTATACTTCAACTTCTCAAGAGGAATTTCCCTGTTTCAAATACAAATTTTTGGTAATATATTATTCTCCTCTGAACCCTCAAAAAAGAAACTATTATCTATATCTTGATCTTCGAGAATACTTGCGAGCTTCTTCTCTATCTCCCTTATCACTCACATTTTCTCAAGCACATCATATACTCTCATAATAGCTTCTCTATTCTCAAAGTCTGTCATACGCACAATTTGTTCTAGTCTTGCTCACTTTGCACGGAAAACCATATCTCATTCATATGTAATTTTTACTTTCTTAGGATCTTCTGAGAGGTGTTCAAGATCATAGACTTTTATATCTTCTCTCTTCTCATCTGAGATTTCATTTTGTATCGGAGAGATATTTCATGCGAGATAATCTTTGAGTTCTTCAATTCATTCTCCTGTCGCAGCTGAAATAACAAAGTACTCCCTTTCTGGGTATTTTTTTCGAAATTCAGAGATGATGTGCTCTTTCATTTCACTGTCCAACAAATCTGCTTTTGAAAAGACAAATATTTCTTGTTTTCATGTAAGATCCTCAGAGAATTGTTCAAGCTCATGTCGAATATCACTATAATCAGTAAAAACCTGATCTAATCTGTATAAATCTATGAGATGTAAGAGAACTCATGTGCGTTCAATATGCTTCAAAAACTCTATTCAAAGCCCCTTTCCCTCACTTGCACCAGGAATGAGTCCAGGAACGTCTTCGAGCACGAGAGATTTTCATTTATGTTCCAGTACTCCAAGGTTTGGTGTAAGAGTTGTAAAAGGGTAGTCTCCTATCTTGGGTTTTACGTTTGAAAGTTTTGAAATAAGTGTTGATTTTCCAGCGCTCGGGATACCAATAATTCCGACGTCAGCCACGAGCTTGAGTTCAAGATATATATGCTTTTCTTCAGGAATATCTCAAAGCTCCGCAAAGGCAGGGGCTTGTCTGGTTGAGCTTGTGAAGTGCGCATTTCCATATCATCCTCGTCAGCCTCGAGCAATACAATATTGTTCTCCATGTTGCTGAAAATCTTTGAGGATTTCTCGGGTTTGTTCATCCCGAACGAGTGTTCATACGGGGATTTTCAAGACTCTATCTTCTCCATTTGCTCCATGACAAAGATTTGGCATTCCTCACTCTCCGTCTGGTGCTCGCACAACTTTTTTGTGTCGGTATTCACTGAGAGTATTGATATTTTCATCTGCCTGAAGTATCACATTTCCACCATTTCATCCATCTCATCACCATGGTCCTCATTTGGGAATATATTTTTCTCGACGCCAAGATACAAGACCATTTCAGCCTTTCCCTGCAATTACATGAATGGAAACTTCGTCGATGAACATTTTCTAACTTTTGAAAAATACTTAAAAATAGAGTGTATAAGAGATGTTAAAATAATCAATAAATTTGACATAACTACTAGTGCATGATATAATAATTTACATTATGATTAAATAATGTATAAAATGGAAAAACCCAAAGTACACGAGAATTCTTGAGAAAAAAAACTACAAAAATCATCACTAAAGAAACGTATACTACACTTTGAAATTAATGAAGAGATACGGAGTTTCTTTCATGAGGATATAAATGATGAAATTATAACATATATAGTATCATGTATTCGGGAAGGAACTACGTGATGACCAGAGTTTATCACTGATACATGTTCTTACTCTAAAGAAGGCAATTCTCACTCTTTTGATATAAACTATCATATCGAGGTACATGGAGATTTCGCAGCAAAAATGGGGTATTGAATACCAAAAATGGACCTCTGAATCACCTGGTACAAATGAAAGTTAGATACAGCACTACAGTTATTAAATACTAACCTTGCAAAACAACAAAAAAGCTATCAAGATGAATTCAAATGATGACGTGATGCTATGAAAAAACTTTCTGAAAATCTACAAAAATATGCAAAATGGTTAAAGAATCTGACTCAAGAAGATATCAATAATAATTGGTCCAAAATTATTTTAGAAGAGTGTAAAATAGATTGATGACTTTTTTGACAATGATACAGTTTTTTTGCTCACCTCCTACCTTTCACTAAACATGAAGACTGAAATAAACTGCAGCTCGCGTATAAGAGACGTTATGATTTTCTCATATTTTTATACGAGACATATGGCGCAGATAAAGTCGAAAAAACCACTGAAGAAGTAAAAACAGAAGTACATAACCATGTACAAAAAATATCATTTGAAGAGTTTATAAAGAAGCCTGTAAAAGATATAATAGACTCCTTAACTTATTGAGGAAGATATACACTTATACAACCATTAAATGTTGATGAGGCTATAAGACTATTTGATATAATAGCAAATAAAGAAGAAGGTGACACAAAAGGAAATTTTGCTCGAGAAACGATACTTAACGATATTGTAAGAGAAGTAAGAGGATGAAATTTGGATGCTACCAATGTCAACCTACAGAGTATTAGACTGAGCATGGAAAGGTGCTCTCAATTTCCTCCTCTTCAAGCAGCTTATCAAAGACTGTCATTACTGACAAAAAAATAGTTCTTGGTTAGTAGTAACTAAGAACTATTTTTTGTATAAATTGGTGTCACTAGATGGAGTTGTCTTTCGCTACAACTTGCTTCACAAGTAGTAGCTCTCAGACCGTCGGTGATTGCTCGTATTCCTCGCAATCAATTTCCATCTTTGCGCTTCGCGCAGACTGGAAATCAGTGCCTCCACTCAACTCCCACTAGCTTTTTGTATAAAATTGGTGTCACTAGGTGGAGTTGTCTTTCGCTACAACTTGCTTCACAAGCAGTAGCTCTCAGACCGTCGGTGATTGCTCGTATTCCTCGCAATCAATTTCCATCTTTGCGCTTCGCGCAGACTGGAAATCAGTGCCTCCACTCAACTCCCACTAGCTTTTTGTATAAAATTGGTGTCACTAGGTGGAGTTGTCTTTCGCTACAACTTGCTTCACAAGCAGTAGCTCTCAGACCGTCGGTGATTGCTCGTATTCCTCGCAATCAATTTCCATCTTTGCGCTTCGCGCAGACTGGAAATCAGTGCCTCCACTCAACTCCCACTAGCTTTTTGTATAAAATTGGTGTCACTAGGTGGAGTTGAACCACCGACCTCAGGGATATGAATCCTGCGCTCTAACCAACTGAGCTATAGTGACATAAAAAGGCTGAAGTGCTGAAATCAGCATCTCAGCCTTTTAAAAAAGTTTATTATAATTTTTGTTTAAAATCGAGCAGTTCAAGGAGTTTTTTCTTGCGATAAGCTAAAAGGATGAGACCCGAAGATGATAAACAAAAAATTGGTTGCGGAGATAGGAATCGAACCTATGACCTCCAGGTTATGAGCCTGGCGAGATACCACTTCTCCACTCCGCGGTATATATAAGCAAAAAATGGTACGGCTACGGGGAATCGAACCCCGGTTGCATGGATGAAAACCATGAGTCCTAACCACTAGACGATAGCCGCACAAACTAGGACAAAGCTCACTGAGAGCTCGGGTATTATATATAGAAGCATTCTGAGTCAAGTTTTTTAAAAAGAAAAAAATAAGTGTCAATCATAAAGTAGACAAAAACTTTTGCGAGTAAATGGTTCTTTTTATAGTATTATAGACAGTATTTTATGAATTATTCTTATGTATACTTACACTCGTCAAGAAGCTGCCGATTTTTTGTGAATATCTACTCGTAGCATAGATAGATACGCAAAATGATGAAAAATACGAAGTAAAAAAATGGGGAAGATTATCTATCTTCATGCCGATGATGTCAATAATCTCTCTCCGCAAAAAGAGAAAAAAGCAAAGGTTATTATTTCTCAAAATCCTTCCTATACACAAACAAAAGAAAAAGAATCTTTTCAAACATCAGAGACATCTACTATATCTCATAATGGCTCTCTCGAAAAAATATATCTTGATCTGAGAAGTGAAATACAACAAAAAGATGCCGTGATCCAAGACCTTTCTCTCAAACTTTGAAGAGCTCAAGAAATAGCAAAAAACTCTGTAAGCATCGTTGAATTTAAAAAATCTCAGTTTCTTCTGGAGGAATCTAAGTGACATATTGCCGTTGAAAATACATGACTCAAAGAACATCTCAGTACGCTGGAGGAACAGATCAAATATGAAAAACGCACGAGTATCATACTGATGATATTTTGTGTTATCTGCTTTATTGCTATTTGATTTATATGGTTTCTTGGAGTATAATACTTGTCGTCTTTTTTCGTCCTCATAGTTCAATGGATAGAATAACCCCCTCCTAAGGGGTAGATGTTGGTTCGATTCCAGCTGGGGATACCAAACTCAATTTTTTATGAAATAATCTCTAGAAATAGGGATTGTTTTAGTTCTAACCAAGAGTAAATTGTGTCATTTTTCCATCGACTAATTCGTAGCATATATAATTTTCTTTATCTCAACTATATCCTAAATGCTCAAATCTCTCTAATTTTCGCAGCTGTTGAAATGCATCTTCTGGATTTTCTCACTCTACAATAGCAATACCCGTTGATGATGCTCTCTCAAGGTCTATAAAATTATGCTCTACATCTTCTGCGTAACATGCGAGAAATATATATTTTTTCATAATCATTTAGATTAGTAGATAAATTCATGAAGGAAGTCATATACAGCATCTGCTCCATATCAATAATACTGACTTTTTTCAGCAATATTTTCGAGTTCTTCTTTGTATTTTTTTTGGAGTCCTGATTTATGAATAAGTCTCGCAGTATATCAAAAATTATTATAATAAGCATCTATGATTTCTTCCCAGCCTCAAAATTCATTTATACAAGAAGTGAGAATATTCAAATATAAAATATATAAATCTATCTCTCCTTTTATATCTTGGGTAATTTTCTTATATTCAGATATCTGTTTTTTCACGACTGAAGATCGCCATCTTGAATTCACATACTTGAAATCAAATTCTTTCTGCATCTTCTGTTTCACGTTGTTAAACAGTTTTTCTTGGATTTCTTTATCCCCATATTTTATTCAAAGAAATTCCTTGACTTCAGGAAATGACTTACAAATCTCTATAAAGAGATCTCACTGCTGCTTTTCTGATAAATTTTTGTAAATCTGTTTTATATCTGTAATTTTCATAAAGTGTATACAATATTTTATTTGCTAAAAATCCTAAGCTTCACTTTCTCCTGAGAGATATATTTTTTCATTCGTGCAGAAAATTTTTAAATAATACCTTCTAATTCCCAGATTTTATAATGTTTGATTCATGATTCATCCTTGAATTTTACATCATCCATACTGAGAACTATTTTCTCAAAATTATCTTTTATGAGTTGTAAATTTCAAAATTCTCTCTCATACACCTCTTCACTTGAAATAAGGTAACTCACTTGAAAATATTTTTTTTCATTTCATTTTTGAGCTATGAAATCTATTTCTCGTCATTTTTTATCTCATATATAGATTTTATATCCTCTACTGAGTAAAATATTAAAAACATAGTTTTCTAGAAGCTTTCAAATATCAAAGTTGAAATTATAGTAAATGCTATTTCGTATTCATAGATCATTAAAATAATATTTTGAGTTATATTCTAAAATTTTTTTTCATGCTAAGTCATATTTTTCACAATTGTTAATCAGATAGGTATTTTCAAGATATTTTATATAATTCGATATAGTTGATAGACTTACCTTTATTTTATCTTTTTTGAGATAATCTTCTACTTTTCTGAGAGATGTTATATTTCAAATATTTTGTGAAACAAATCATAGGATTTTCTCAAAAAAACTATAATCTTTTATTTTATATCTATTTACAATATCTCTGAGTACAATAGAATCTTTTAGATTTTTAATATAGTTTCTTTTTAAATCTTCATTTGTTTCTAAAATTATTTCTGGGAGTCATCCAAACTCTAGATAATGTAAAAAAGTTTCTTTCGAATTTTCTAATTTTTTGACATCTAATACTTCAAAATAAGTAAGGGGGTAAACATCAAGATTTATATACCTTCATGTAAGATAACTAGATAATTCACTCGATAAAAGTTTTGAGTTACTTCAGGTAATAATGATATTATATTTTTTTTCACTGCATTTGGCTCGTATAAAATTCTCCCATCACTCTATATCCTGAATTTCATCAATAATAATATATCTTATTTTATTATCTTTTTCAAAAGCTGTAAACAGATCTTCTAAATCTATGTTTGTTTGTAATTCATCATTTGAATCCAGTTCTTTATTGATATAAAAAACTTCTTCTAAATCTATGTTATTTGATTTGAGATAATCGAGAATAATATAACTTTTTCAAACCCTTCTTTGTCATGAAATAACAAGTATATTTTTATCACTCACTATACTGCTCATTTTTTGAAGATAATGAGGTCGAGAAAATATATTTCTTTTAATTATATTTTTAGATTTATCTATTATTTCTACCATACATTTTTAACAAAAATAGTAAAAGTGTTTTATACACTATACACTTTTATAGTATAACCAAATATTTTTTTAAAACTATATTTTACAAGAAAACTGCATTTTTTTAATGTATCTTTTTTTCTTCTATTTTTATTTCGCTAAAAAGCTATACAATCTCTTGGTAATTTATTTTTTATATACATTTTTTTATGCCTCCAAAAAAAACAGTCACTACCACAGCAAAAACAGCTGCGAAAAAAACAACTACTCCCAGACAAAAAAGTAGTACCAACAGCAAGTCTACAGCGCAATCTCAAATAGCAAAAAATACCGCAAATATTGAGAAAAACGCTAAAATCATTCATCACAATAGCTACATGATACATCTACTGTACGGGGTGATTATCATACTGCTTATGATTATTACTTGTCTCGCTTTTTATGTATGACAAATACTCTGAAACCCCGAAGGTGCAGAATATAATACTGTAAATACTCCAACTCCTCCATCGGCTGAAAAAATCGTTATCACCGTCATAGATGATGAGCGATGTTTAGACTGTGCGACGGAAGGTATTAGCTCGCAACTTCAGAATCTTCCTTTTCTTAGCCAGGCTGAATTTTTCTTCCAAGACTTTCGTGATAGCGGCGTAGAATCCTACCTCAAAGAAAATAATATTAACGCTCTTCCTGCGATTATCTTTAGTAGCAATATCTTGTATGATAGTGGGCAAATCAGTCCGTATCTTTCAGCGCTTCCCAGTGGTGAATACTCTCTCTCCATTGGAGCTGACTTTGACCCTTTTGCCAATAGAAGTGAAAACGGATTTTTGATACTCGAAAAAGATATTGTAGAAAAGAGTCGTGAACTCTGATATAGAAAATGATCTGCAGATGCAAAAATACTCTGGCTAGAGTTTTCTGATCTCGATTGTCCAGCTTGTCGAGCACTCTATACACAAAAAACAGATACAAAACTTCGTGAAACTTTTGGAGATACAATGGCAAAGTCCCTCCTACACTTTCCGCTTGATAGCATTCACCCTCTTGCTCGAGGAAAGGCTGAAGCACTCGAATGTATCGGAAGTCTTGCAGGTAGTGATGTTTTCTATGATATGGTTGAGAAAAACTATGCCGGAAATGAAACGGTAGAGAGTTTTATCTCTGCAGCAGAGGAGGCATGACTCTCTCGAAGTGATATAGAAGACTGTATTGAAGAAGGACAATATAAGAAACGAGTTCAAGATCATATGGATTTTGGAACGCAAAACTTTGGTGTTAACTCTACTCCAAGTAACATCATCATCAACCTTGAGACTGGAGAGTATACGCAAGTACGATGAGCTGCGCAAGTTGCTACTTTTGAGACCAGTATCAACAGACTTCTTGGAAACTAAGACTCTTCTCTCTATAAAAAATATATCTCAGAAGCCTTTGAGCTTCTTACAAAAAAGACGTTCCGTTGGAACGTCTTTTTTGTATTTGGATTTTCCTACTTCTGTGACACACTCCTCAACATATTTTTGATAAACTTTTCATCTTTTCTCCAGTTCTTCCATACCTTTGCCCTAAGTTGCAAAAAGACTTTTTTTCCAAAAATATCTTCAAGCTCACATCGAGCCATTTTTCAAACGCGAGATATGAGTGAGCCATTTTTCCCAATAACAATATATTTTTGAGAATCCGTCTCACTATAAACATAAGCGATGATCTTCATAACATTATTTGTCTCATCGCTTGCTTCAACTATTTCTTCAACACTCACAAAAATACTATGTGGAAGCTCTTGTTTGAGTTCTCAAAATAGTTTTTCTCGGATAATCTCAGATACACGAAAAAAAACACTTTGCTGCGTGTAATAGTCTTGTGGAAACAATATCTGTCACGAAGAGAGTTGTCACTTGATGGCTCAAAGAAGATCAGAAAAGCCTAACTGATCCATACTAGAAATCTCAAAAACATTTTTCCCTTTTGAGATATTTTGTACCTGCGGTAAATCTCTTTTGCTATATACAGAAAATACCGGAATATCCATTGATGATAAAAGGTTTTCTATATACTCTTCTTCTGCTCCTCTTGGACGAGAGCTATCAATAAAATAGAGTACTATCTCTGCGTCTGCCATACTCTTCATGGCTGATTTGTTAATCTGCGCATTGAAGAGTTTTTGCGACTCATGAAGCCCTGGAGTATCAAAGAAGATAATTTGGGCATCCTCATCATTATATATTGCAAGAATCTTATTTCTGGTTGTCTGAGGAATATTACTGGTAATAGCTATTTTTTCTCCGATAAGAGTATTTATAAATGTGGATTTTCCAGCATTTGGTCGACCAATAATAGCAACATATCCTACTATTTTTTCGCCGAGATCGGAGGTATTTTCTAAAATATCTTGTAGAGAAAGCTCTTTCATTATTTGTTCCAATTCTTAAAATATGACGCATCAAATTCACTGAACTCAGAACGCTCTTCAGGTGATAAAGAGATAAGTTTATCGATATAGTGTGTGAGCATTCGTGCATCGTGTATATGCCAAATATGATTCTCTCCTCCTGTATCATTTGCCGTTTGTACTACCAGTGTTCCATATCCACAAATCTTCCCTATAAGAGACTCTGTTTTATAATCTACATTTCTAACATTATTGAGCGTTATCTTCCTCATATGGTCTCCAAAGAGTCCTTCTATTCCATGGAACATAATTCTCTTTGAAGTAATATAGAGAAAATTATGCCGTATGCGATAGAGCTTATAAAATATCGATATCCCCGCTATCACAGCTATCACTATAAGTGACCAAAGAGTAAACATGAGCGAAGATATTCCGAGCCAAAAAATACCCAAAATAACCCCTTCTATTAGTAGCAAGGCTATCAACATTTTTGATACCTCCAAAATAGTCTGCGCCTTTGCAGGACGAGCAAAGTGTAAGACCTTTTCATCTACATGTTTTCCTTCAAACTGTATATGTGACCAATTTGGCATAATATTTTTTGAGAAATAATGCGTAGTATTATTTGTATTTCACGGTATTTTTCAAATTTGTTTTCTCCTGCCGATAGAATATAATACTAATATTTTATAGCAGATACTTATGAAAGAGAGAAACATCCACTGATGCAAAGTTGTCTACAGCGAGTATAAATCTCAAGAAAACGCTGAAATAGAAGCGTTTGTTTTGTTGTGAGAACTAGAGTTTTTTATAAAAAATCTTGCAGCGCATACCATTATTGTTCTCTGATGAGACGGAAGTCTCCTAGAAGCAATTGCCACATATTCTTGTGAGTATAAAAACTTTATCGGTATCAACTTTTGAAACAAAGGATTCCTCATGCACCCAAAGAGTATCACGCTCCAAAAAAACTTTTCGTTTGAAAAGCGTGAATATCCTTTACTCGCCTGCCAAATAGGAACAGAAACTTTCTTTGCGTTTAATGAGTTTGATATCAAGGCTGGAGAGTGAAAAATGCTCGACATAGTCGTGCATGTTGGTTGATGATATCGTCACGAAATACTCGGAGACGGTATACTCCTCTCCTCTCCTGCATGATCAACAGGATATAGCTCATCTTTTGGAGGTCCGATTCTCGCACATAGTTCAAACTCATATATTCTCACTCCAAAGGCTCCCTGGAAACCAAAAAGACTGCCTCCTATCATTCTCTCTTCTTCTCAAAAAATAGAGCTAGAAACTCAAGGAAGAAAGAGTATTATAGAAATATATGCCGACGGAAGAAGTATCAAAACTCTCTCGGAACATCTCAAGGCAAAGATTTCTTTTCTCCCGGGAGAAGTTACGCTATTTATTGAAAAAAGTCAGCTCAAAAACTGGGATGGGAGAGTTCTAGAAGAACAAGGTTTTTGCCAGGAGATTTCTGAGAAATAAAAAATTTTAGGTTTTTCGTTTCATACTCTTTACTTCTCTACAAAACTCCATATACTTCCGCATGTAAAACACTCTTTTACGCTCTTTTATATATGTAATTTTTTTCTTATGAATGCGAAAAAATGTATTGCCTTACTCATAGTAGTTTGACTGTCCCTTGGAAGTACTCTCCCTGTTTCATCATTTTTTTGATGACAGTCTTGAAGTTCAGGTTTTAGCCAAAAGATGTGACAATACGGATGATGAAATATGAAAGATTTGTTTGAGGATATTGATCTGAGTGATGATACTCAAGAAGAACTTGAGGATATTTATGAGAAATACCAAGATCTTCGATCAGAACTCATGGAAGAAATGAGAAGTGGAGGTTTTTCGAGTTCTCAGGCAGAAAGTATCAAAGAAGATATGCAAAGTATGCAGGAAGATATGTATGATGAGATTGAGGAGCTCCTTGAAGACAATAATGAGACAGAAGCACTGGAAGAGCTTGAAAATATCAGAGAAGATATGGAAGAAAAAATGTGACAAAATACAAAAAAATTCTCTCGAGAAACATTTTCTGAGGATAAATACTCTTCTGAAAAGCGATCAAAAAGAGACAAAAAAAGATCATGATACAAATCTAGCTTTAGTGGAAAACTCGGTAAGAGTCTCAATAAATACTCTGATGATACGCTCGAAAGTGTGATAGATAAAATAGATGATCTCATCGAAAAATACGAGGACAATGATGATATATCTGAAGAAAAACAAGAAGATATTATCCTCCAACTTGAGGCTCTCCGAGAGCTCGTTGAAGAAGAGATGGATAATTAGAAAATGTATAAAAACTTCGTATTTCATCGTCAAAGTGCAACATTGTCTTCAAACTCGTACAAGTAAGTACGCTTATTTCAGACAAGTTGCATTTTCCTTGAACTACAAAGTTTATGCCCTTTGGGTATTTTTATACATTGTTCCATTCTTTCGGTGCTTCTTTTAAGGAAGCTCTGAAAGACAGACATCTTCCAATCTACTCTAGCTCTACCGAGCAATCTCTCCTTTGAAAAGGAGAGAGAAAAGAACTTTCTCAGAGTTTCCTTAATTTTAATATTCGCATAAATGAACACACAAAAAGTACTTTGAGCCGTATACATCGGACTGCTATTAATGGCTATTATAGGATTTGTAGTGACTCAGCAAAATATATCAAATTCGCCGGAAGATACCTGAGAAGATTTCTCAAAAAGTATTCCTCCAAAAGAAATCCAAAAGCCAGATGAGGATATGATAGAAGAAATACTCCTCGAAGTTCTTCCAGAGCTGCCTAGTACATGAGGGATGCGAGACGCCTCTCCTCAAGAGGCTCTTCAAAAAAAAGTCGAGTATACTCCACCTCAAGAGGGAGAACAAATAAAAAATATTCCTGAAGTCACTGCTCCTGAATGGCAGCAACAAGAAACTCCTCAAGCAGAGCTACCTCAAGTAGAGACTCCTGTTCCAGAAGTCATCCCAGAGGAAATCCCTATGCAAATACCCGAAAATGTTCCTGCTGAACAAGGAGCTGGTATTCCACAAGATATAGATATAAACACCATTAAAAATATTCGAGATAATGCGTCAGAGGAAGACAGGGATATGATACAAAGTATGTCTATGGAAGAAAGAAAAGCCTACTTTCAAGAAATATTTTGAGGAGACCTCCCTTTTTGACAGTAAAAACTTGTGATGTTCTTCAGAGCTTTTCAAGAAAGTCCTGAGTATGAACCCCGGGCTGAAACTCATGGTTGTTTTCCTCAAAAACTCTTTAAGAACCATATAGTGGAAGATCGCGTGTCAGACTCTCTACAGTCTTTTTTGCTCCAAAAATCATAATTCCAAGAAATTCTAACTCATCAAACTTTTGACTGCTTGTTTTTTCTTGTACCAGTGTATCGTTACTCGTCTCTAGCATTTCTCGAGTAAATGGAACAACTGACAGACCTTGATGTTGAGCCTCCTGATAAAGATCATGAATTTCTTTTTGTGTCCCGATCTCTTGTATCATAATAGCACTTTGCATATTCATCGGAATATCCTGACTATCTTGAGACTTCACACTCTCATAGAGAAATAGGTGTTTTCACTCTCTCCCAGCAAGTGAAGCTGCAAGATGAGAGACCGTATTGAGCTCCTGCCACTTCTCAAGATGACAGTCCTTGCATAGAACTGATACTGCAAGTTGTGTTTGAGATGAAGTCTTTTCTTCTGCTGTAAGAGGCTTCATAATAGGAAACATCACCACATCTCTGAGATTTTCCTCTTGCATGAGAATCGCAAATATCCTCTCTATCCCCATACCAAAACCTGATTGTGGAGGAAAACCGTGCTCCATAGCCAGTAGATAGTCCTCATCTCCTGATGTTGCTTCCTCATCTCCTCGATGAAGCGCGTCACTCTGAGCAGCAAAATTTGCTTTTTGGATTGTTGGATCAATCAACTCACTATAACACTTCATGATTTCCCAACCATTTACCACTACCTGATACTGTTCGACTATTTTAGGGTTTGTATCACTCTGTCGAGCAAGTGGCTGCATTGTCTTGGGATAGTTATATATAAATGCTGGTCCAACAATCTTTGGTCTGAGAACCTTTTTATAGAGATAGTCTATCATCGTTGCCGTTCCCTGAATATCGAGTCACTCCCAATCATATCCTTTTGCTCGTATCTCCTGCCGGAGTTCTTCTTCATCTTCTGCTGAAAACCTCGAAACATCGACTCACGATGCCTGCATTACTGCATCTGAATAGTTTATACGCTCCCAATCTTGTGAAAAATCTACTATCTTTTCGTTCCCTTGTGTATCTTTTACGGGAACTTTTGGATCAATTCAGAGACTTTCTACAAGATACTTAGCAAATGCTTCAGCAAAATCCATATTCTGTTCTAGTGTCCAATATGCTGCCTGAAACTCTAGCATCGTAAACTCTTGCAAGTGACTGGGATCAATTCATTCATTTCGAAAGACTTTTGACATCTCATAGACTTTTTCAAATCTTCCAGCTGTTGCTTTTTTGAGAGGTATTTCATCACAAATTCTGAGATATACATCTATATCAAGAGCATTATGGTGGGTAGTAAACGGTTGTGCTGCAGCTCCGGATGCTGCATTATCAAGCACGGGACAATCAATCTCTATAAAACCATGATCATCAAGAAATTTTCGTATAGACTTTAAAAATAATGCTCGTTTTCGAAACTTTTGATAGGTGTCATCATTCATAATCATATCAAGATATCGTTGTCTTTGTATGCTTTCTTGATCTTTTATCCCATGCCATTTTTCTGGGAGAGGTCTCACGGCTTTTGACATGATCTGAAACTCACTTACAAAGATCGTCAGCTCGCCATGCTTTGTTTCAAAAAGGTCTCACTTTACCGCAATATAATCTCCTACTTGGCAAAATTTTTCCGCTATCTTATAAGCTGACTTCATTTCTCCAGCGATTTCTAGAGATGGGAGTTTTGGGCTCTGAGGCATCCCCGAATGAAAAGATACCATATCACGCATGAAACATATTTGGATATCTCCTGAGTTATCTCGGATCTTTGCAAAAGTGAGTTTTCCATGTGATTTTGATGAGATAATTCTTCCGGCAGTAGTAAATGTATTTTCACACTTTCACGCCATCAGCGTATCAATATCTCTCACTTTCTCTGTTCAGCAATACTCCTGTATTTGAGAAATATCTATTTTTCCTTGAAGGCTATGGGCATAAGGAATAACTCCTGCATCTTTTAGGTCTTGGATTTTTTTTATGCGATCTTGTGATTCTTTTGAGTAAGTCATATTATTATAGTTCGCTAAGTTGTAAAATTTGGATGGTATGAGACGAGATTTTTTTATCGTTTGTGATGAAAATATTGCAATTATATTTTTCAGCGCTCGTCATATGAATAGCATCTATGAGTTTCAGAGAATACTTCACTCAGACTCGAGGTGCATTTTTTACAATATCATCATCTATATTTATAAGTTCACAGGATTCAAAGAAGGTATCATATATATCTTTCAGAACCTCTCTATTATTCTTATATATTCAAAAAAGACATTCTGAAATAGTTATTTTACTAGTATATATTTGAGCATGTGATACTTCTATAGCCTGAAAGAGATGCTGTATTCTTTCAGAGTATTTCATATTATCTTCTAACCAATAAATACATATATTTGCATCTATATATATTCTTGCATTTTTTGGGATATTATATTTTTTACTCATCACCTCGAAACTCACGAATTTGTATATCTATATCATTGGGGTGTCTATTAGTTGTTCCTATAGCTTCTGATTTTTTTCTCAACTCTAACATTTTTTTATAGAAACTCCCTTGATTTGTCATATCTTTTTTGAGACTTGAACGGAAATATTTTCATACTATAGCTGTCGGTTTTCGTTTTTTTTTCTCAGCCAATGCATCAAGCTCTCGTTTTTCTGTGTCAGAAACGCGTATCGAAATCACATGTGGCCGTGTTTCGGTGGTACTCATCTTTCTCATGTATTAAATATTAATGTTTACATTGTATACAAAAACCTATTTTTACAATAAAAAAATCTCTCAAGTACTTGAAAGAAGCTTATTTATAAATTTCCTTTCTATGTCCAATTACTACAATAATAATTATTTGTCCTTCTATATTTACATCAAATAAAATTCTGTAATCTCATACTCGAAAACGATATTCTCCATATAGAGAGTTTGTGAGTTTTTCTGCAAAATAAAGAGTATTTCATGATTCAATGAAAAATCACAATTTCTTCATGATGCGCTTCTGAGTCAAAAAATCAATTCTCCTAAAATCGTCTTTTGACTTATCTGTATACTGCAATTTCCACATCGCTATAACAACCCGAGTTCTTCATATACTTGCTGAGCAGGAATAGTCTTACTTTTTCGTGATTCTTCTACTCTTTTCGCAAGAGTTATAGAGTTTTCCATCTCATAATTTTCAAATACATAGTCCAGTCCTTGCTGCATAAGTGAAGCTGGGGTTCTTTTATACTCTTTTGCTATTTTTGTAAGAAATTGCTTTTTTTCTGCAGGAATACGAAAAGATACAACGGTGTCTTTTGCTGGGTTCATTTCATTAAAAATTATACACTAATGTTTACATTGTATACAAAAACCTATTTTTACAATAAAAAAACTCTCTCGAGTACTTGAGAGATTTTGGAGAAGATGATTTTTCTATTTTTCAGAGTCTCCTTAAGTGACTTATATAGATTTTCACTTAAAAATATATTTTATAGATACTATATTATTTTCCCCTTCTTCGTCAAGTCTCAATCTTGGAAAATATCTTCTTTTTCTGATATCCTAAAGCTAACATAACTTTTTAGGAATATTCATGAAATTGAAGTATTTTGCCATTTGTATCGCTCTATTTTGTATATGATACACCAAAGCTCAGGCTGCTCTTGGTCGAAGTATCGAGCAACAAGTGGGCAGTAGTGAACCAAAACAAGCAGACAGTTCTGAGGGGTGAGACTGACTCTTTTCCATGGATTTTTGAGGTCTGATGAATGAGGTAGGATATCTCATCCTGCAGCTCCTGTTTTGGGCTCTGCTACTCTTCATACTCTACAAGTCTATCAGACTTGGTTTTGAGCTCTGGTACTCTAAAAATCTCCGTTACCTCAAGATCACTGTTCCGAGAGCAGACTCAAAACTCGATAAAGAAAAAGAAACAAAAAAAGATTTTAAGGAAAAGATCTGACAAATGTCGATGTTTTACAAAGCGATCCATAAACTCTCCGAGGCAGGACTGCGTGACACACTCCTCAACTTTTTCTTTGGACACTCAAAAATCGCCCTCGAGCTCGTATATGAAAATGGCGAAGTAAGTTTTTTTATTGTTACCTACGAAAACTATGTCAATCTTGTCTCTCAACATATTACCTCTATCTATAATGATGCCGAAATTGAAAAAGTTGATAAAGTAGACTATATCAATCTTGCACAAAAAGGCTATCATATGCGAGCAGCATCTCTCTGAAAAGAGCATGACGATGTATTTCCGATAAAAGCATTTAAGTACCTCGAAGATGATCCTATCAATAACTTTACCAATGTTTTTGGAGGACTCGATAAAGCAGATAAAGCCGTATACCAAGTTGTGATAAAACCCACTAACTCTTGATGGAATAAAAAAGCTCTTCGCGCTGCTCGACAAGTCGCAAAAGGAAAATATAAAAAATGACGAAAAATGTGACTTTTATGAGTATTTTTTAAGCCTCTGAGTTTTCTGTGGAATCCTATTGTTGCGATGATAGAAGGGCCCGAAGATATGGTCTGATGAAACAACGCTCCATGAGCCAGTGAGTGAGACGCGTATAAAATATTTAATCAGGCAGAGACAGAAGCTCATAAAATCATGGGAGAGTCCGCTGCTCAGCCATCTTTTGAGAGCTCTATTCGTATTATTGTTTCATCTCAAACTCATAAGCAATCTGAAAATGCTGTCCATGCTGTTGTAGCAGCTGCAAGTATCTTTACTGATGAGTACAACAATGCTCTTGATAATCCTCAAATATACGAAGACTCTATGCCATGGATATTTACTCCTTGTCGACATTTTGCCTTTCGCCATAAACTCGTAGGATTTTTTCAAAATATATCTATTTTTTCAGCTGATGAAGCATCAACGCTCTATCATCTGCCAGATATTAACTATAATAAGTCTCCTATTATCAGCTGGCTCGAGTACAAAAAACTCCCTGTTCCTCACAATCTCAAATCTCCGTCGCAGGCAACAATGCTCGAAGAAAAAAATGAAAAAACTGGAAAAACTGAGCTTGTTCATCGACACCTCTGAGGGTTTCCTGTCTACAAAGATGGAGTACTTCTTGGATGGAATGAGTACCGCAATAAAAAAACACCAATATACTTCTCACGAAAAGATAGAGGGAGACACCAATATATCATTGGAAAATCTGGATGAGGAAAATCTGTCTACATCGGATACCTTGCACGGCAAGATGTTTGGAATGGTGATGGACTCTGCGTTATCGACCCACACGGAGACCTCGTCGAAGATGTGCTCGACTTTGTCCCAAAAGAAAGAGCAAAAGATGTTATCATCTTTGATCCTTCTGATACCGAAAGACCTATGGGAATGAACATGCTCGATATCATCTCTTCTGATCCTGAAATTCGCAAAAGAGAAATGGATAGAGCCGCGCTTGATGCAACAGAAATATTTATCAAAATATTTGGTGATGAAATATTTGGACCTCGTATACAACACTACTTTCGTAACGGATGTTTGACACTTATGGAAGATGAAGAAGATGGAGGAACACTCATCGATGTTCCACGACTCTTCGTTGATGAAGCGTTTATGAAATACAAAACTCGTAATCTCAAAAATCCTGTCGTTAAGTCCTTTTGGGACCATGAATATGCCAATACGGGTGATAGAGAAAAACAAGAAATGATTCCCTACTTTTCTGCAAAATTTTGACCATTTATCACCAATTCAACGATTCGTAACATTATCGGTCAACCAAAATCTGCTTTTAATCTTCGCGAAGTCATGGATAACCGAAAAATCCTGCTCGTAAATCTCTCAAAAGGAAAAATAGGGGCTCTCAATGCTCAGCTCCTTGGTCTGATATTTGTATCAAAAATCAATATGGCAGCTATGAGTCGAGCTGATATTGATGAGTCTGAGCGTAAAGATTTTTATCTCTATGTAGATGAGTTCCAAAACTTTGCCACAGAAACTTTTGGAGAAATACTCTCAGAAGCCCGAAAATATCGACTGGCTCTGATCATGGCTCATCAGTTTATTGCGCAAATCTGAGGAAATGGTGCACGAACAGGGGATAAGCCCTCTATCAAAGATGCCGTATTTGGAAATGCTGGAACCATACAATCTTTTAAGGTTGGTGCTGATGATGCTGAGTATATGGAAAAAGAATACGCTCCTCTGCTTTCTCAGCAGGACATCATAGGAATTGCCAACTTCACTACCTACTGTAAGCTCAATATAGACAACGCTACTACTCGACCGTTTGATCTCAAGACTATTTGGGACAATACCTATAAAAATCCAAAGGCAGCTGCTATCATCAAAGAGTACTCACGAAAAAAATATGGACGAAAGAAAAAATATGTCGATATAGAGATAGAAGCGCGACTTGGAATTATGAGTGAAGATGAAAAATCATAAGTCAATTCTCAATACTCGCTTATAAAAACACCTTATGTTATACTCAGTATATATGTTTAGAGATATAATACCTATGAAAAAAATACTTATCACTCTTTTGTTTGTCATATGCACGATGTTGGTATATGTTTCTTTTGTCTGAGAAGCAAGCGCTGATAATCGTCTGTTTTCTCAGGCAAATAATCTTTCTATCGGAAGTGTTGATGGGAGTGAATCGAGTAGTGCTCGAAAAAATGATAAGCTCAAGGACTTTGATGAAAATGATCAATTTATCAGTGTAAGTAAATGATGATGAGAATGACTCTATAATACGCTTATCCGACTTGCTCGAGATATAAAAAATCTATTTTATATGATTGCGAGTGTGTATTTTTTGATTATTACTCTCAAGCTTATTTTTTCAAACAATAGCGAAGAAGAGCTAGGAAACTTTAAAAAAGGGATCATATGGATCAGTGTATGACTCATCATTATGCAGGTTGCCTACGCCTTTGTCACGGTATGATATGATAAGGGGGTTTCAGCGTATACCGCTGTTGGATTTATGGATTATATTGTGATGCCCTTGATAGCTCTCTTGCAAACGCTGGTATCTCTTTTCTTTATCGCGATTGCGGTCTTTGCCTTTTATACTCTTGTTACTGCAAATGGAAATGAGGAAGCTATCAAAAACTCTAAGAATTCTATTGTTTATGCACTGATAGGTTTTCTTATCGTGCGTTTTGCGCAAGAGGTGGTAGAAGCATTTTATGGAAAGATAAACTGTGAAGATTACGGAAACGGGTTTATTGTGGTTGATGGAGGAAAATGTGTCAATCAGGCTGATGTATCAGAATGAATCAATATCGTAATAATGTTAATAAATTGGTTTAATGGTTTTGTGGCTCTTGTAGTGCTGTTGATGATCATGTATGCAGGGTCTCAGATACTACTCTCTGGTGGAGACGAGGAAAAAATCAAAAAGTGAAAACAGTCTATTATCTATATTGCTGTATGACTGGTAATCCTGGCTCTCAACTATCTCATACTCACATTTTTCTTGCGTCCTGAAGGAGTGATATAAAAAAGGGACCTAAAGGCCCCTTCCTATGTTGAGTGTATCAAAAAGATAATTAATGTAATTACTCTTTGATATACGGTCCCACTATCATATAGCGGTGTCTACCCAAATGGTAATAACCATTTCCCTGATGGTTGTAGTAACCACCATTATCATTATATGATGGAAAGGTTTCATAACCGGGTGACTCCTTATTTTCATAAGGAAGAAAATATAAACTCATCGCAAACGAAATTACGCTTGCAATAGCTGAAAGCCCTATAGAAGCTTTCGAAAAAAAATTATATCCTATATACGCTAGCGCAAATCCTAGGATAAAAAATCCTATCGCTCCTCCTACTAGAATCAAAATAATCCCCATTCTTGAGTCCCTTTCATTTTTGAGTTGTTGTGTTTTTGTTTGAAAGGATGTATATATTTTTATTTTTATATGTCAATTTTTATTTTCAGGTTTTTTTTGTATCCTTTCGTGTATTGAGAAAAGTTATGCTATAATGAGACAAATATTTCAAAATATTTTCCAAACTATGAAAAAAATAATCCTCCTCATACTCCTCAGCCTCTCACTCTTAGTGCTTGGAGGAGAGCTTGCAAACGCTGGAGTCGTTAATATCCCAGGATCAAGTGAAATACGCGATGCCTCTCTAGATATCCCTACATCAGGAAACACTTTACAAGATGTAAGTAATACAGGGTTTTCTATTCTCGCTTTTGTAAAATGGATACTCATGGCAGTGATGATCATCTATATCGTATATGCCTGAGCAATGATGGTTATGTCTATGGGGTCTGATGAAGAACAACTCTCGGGATCCAAAAGACAACTCTGGTATGCTCTTATAGCACTCATATTTATCAATATACCAGGAACCCTCTATGAAGCTTTTTATAAAGATGGAACAACCCGTGTTGGATCACGAATATCAGATGACGCTTTCTGAGAAGAGTCTACTGAAAGTTCGGGAAATATCCTTTTTGATTTTTTTGTATTTGAAAATACGCTTAATGATCAGATTGTCCTTTTTCTTGAGGTTGCGATATTTGCAGGTGCTGTATTTTTTCTGACACTCGCAGGAGTAACTCTCGTAACTTCAAGATGACGAGAAGACCGCATGAAAGAAGCAAAAGAAAAACTGATATACACGATTCTTGCTCTCGTATTTGTCGGGATCATAGAAGCATGGAAATGAGTCGCTTTTTGAGGAAGTATAGAGTCTGGTATCAACCTTTTTGAGTCTCTTGCAAACCTTGCTCTCTTTTTTGCCGCTCCTGTTGCCATATTTTTTCTGACACTTGCAGGATACTATTATGTTGGATCAAACGGTGAAGAAGAGCAAGTCAAAAAAGCAAAGAGTATTGTTGTGAGTACGATACTTGCAACGCTGATTTTGCTTGCGGCATACACATTTTTACTTGATTTGGCAACTATTTAATACTAAAAAATCATTATGAAAAATATTCTTCTTTTCTCTGTATATTGTCTTTGCCTCTGTTTTGCATTTCAGGTATGAGCAGTAGAGGTACAGGTAACCGAGCCTATCCCTGGAGCAAATTGTTATGAGGAGCCTGATAGTAAGGGTATCTATACCTGTAATATACAACCAGGATTTGAGAGCGTGATGCTCGTAGCTGGAGAAGTGATAAAGTATTTTACCTATATTACATCTCTTGCCTGTGTGCTATTTATTGTAATAAACGGAATATTGTATTCTATGGCTGGGCTAAATGATGGTCTGAAAACAAGCGCCAAGGACAGAATTACCAAAACGCTCATAGGACTGGTAATACTTATGCTTTCATGAGTAATTCTCAATGCTATAGCTCCATGGATATATAGATAGATATTTTTTTACTCTCTTTCATACTTTTTCGCTAGCTCATCAAGACTGACTTCATACACTACTGGTCTGCCATGAGGACAAGTAGAAGAATAATGTATACTCGCATCTTCTAAAAGTTTTTCCATCTCAAAATGTGTGAGAGGATCACCAAACTTGATCGCACTTCGGCAGGCAGTATATGCCCACATCTTATGTCGAATTTCTTCCAGAGACTTTGATCCCACGCTCGTCATATCTCACAGAATATTTTTTATCAGTTGCTCTATATTATTTTTTGAAACAAAGTCAGGAATTTCTGTTACTTCCAAGATATCTCACTGCCAGTGTATCTGAAATCACATAGAGACAAACATATCACTATATTGCTCTAACTGTTCTTGCTCAGCGCCTTCGAGATGAACTTCTGTAGGAAAGAGAAGTTTTTGCGTATTTGGTGTATAGGACGAATGTGAGAGTTTTTCATAGATAACTCTTTCTGCCAGTGCATGCTGGTCGAGTATTTTGAGTCCTGTATCTGTTTCTACCACGATATAAGAGTGATGCAGCTGTCAGAGGACTCTTCCTATTTTTGGATTCTTTGGGAAAATTGCTTCGGAACTTTTCGAATCTTGAAGAATATTTTTTGTAAATTCTATTGCATTCTGGGTAGGATGAGGAAGTGTATTGGTGTATGGAGAATAGTTTTTAAAGCGTGTCCCCGAACCGGTATGATACTTGAGAGGAGTATTTTTTTTATGAGAAATTTTCTCTCAAAGGGAAGTATCCTGTATGGTAGTTTCAGTATGAAATGATGAAGAAAGACTCACTTTTTCGAGTCGGTCTTTCAGTGCGTGATAAAAGGCTCTATATATTTGTTGTTCTGCCGCAAAGCGAATCTCCATTTTTCTTGGATGCACATTTGCATCTATCTGTGTAGGGTCAATATCGAGAAAGAGCACATAGCCAGGGTATTTCCCAGGAGGAATAAATCTATTATATGCATCTATAATAGCCTTGGATATCATAGGGGAATGTATATAACGATTGTTCACAAATAGTACCTGTTTTTGTTTATTGGTATAAAATATTTTTGGATCACTAATGTACCCTCTAAGAGTTATTCACGCAAACTCATAGTGAATATCGAGCATACTCTCGGCATACTCTCTGTCATATATACTGCGAATTCTTTCTTTGAGAGAGCTAGCTTTTGGGTAAGAAAAAGTATTTTTTCCATCATGTCTGAGCTGAAAAGATATATGAGGAAAACACAGAGCTGTTTTTTGAACAAAATCAGCTATCTTTTGGTATTCTGTTCGGGGAGTCTTGAGATAGGCTTTGCGCGCAGGAGTGTTATAAAAGAGGTTTTTGACTACTACGCTGGTTCCTACATTGTGCGCTGTTTCTGATATTTCTTGATGACCTGAGCTTGTTTGCACTATAGTTCCTGCTGTCTCTCACTGCGTTTTTGAGCAGAGAGAAAACTCGCTTACAGAGCTAATACTCGCAAGAGCCTCTCCTCGAAAACCAAAAGTCATGACGCGATAAAGGTCTTCGAGAGAGGATATCTTGGATGTAGAATACTTTAAGAGCGCTTTGGGTATTTCTTCTTTTGGAATACCAACTCCATTATCTTTTACGCGTATCAGATCAATCCCACCATTTTCTACCTCGATCTCTATATGATGAGCTTCTGCATCAAGAGCGTTTTCCAAAAGTTCTTTTACCACCGAAAGAGGTCGTTCAACTACTTCTCCTGCTGCTATTTGGTTACTGAGTTCTACGGGGAGTGTGATGATTTTGTGATCTTTCATATATATAGAGATTTCTTTTACTCTTTATGATTTTTTTCTGCCTGTTCTTGCATATAGGCTGATATTTTTTCCTGAATCATCTGAGGAATCTCTAAACCTCGCTGCATATATCACTTGAGAACATAATAGTACTCCGTAAGCTCAACAGCTACATGGAGTATTTTTAAAATGCGTATCAAAATGATCGTCAGAAGTGTTCCTAAGACAATACAAAAAAATGTTAGGACGAGATATAATAGCTCTGCAATACTCAGTTCAATCATAAAATGTTTCTAAAAAATATTTCTGTATTTATATCTATTGGCACTTTTTTTACAAGACCTATGTCTCTTGAAGTATATTGAGATAAAAAAAATTTGCAAAAGCCTTTCTTTTTTTTATGATATGCCCCGTTTTACCGACTAATTATCATCAATATGACAAATGTAGATATCGTCAGAAAAGCTCAAAATGAGTTTTTGCAATCTGGTCGACCTGACCTCAAAACAGGAATGGAAGTCGAAGTGTATCAAAAAATCACAGAAGGAAATAAAGAAAGAATACAAAGATTTAAAGGAATTATCATCAAAACAGCGGGGAAATCTGAGTTAGAAAAAACTATCACCGTTCGAAGAAAAATAGGAGCGTTTGGTGTAGAAAAAATATTTGCTGTACACTCAAGTACTATTGAAAAAATAGAGGTCCTTCGCCAGTTTAAAGTCAGAAGAAAATCTATCAAATTTATCCGTGATCTCACTGGTAAAGCTGCTCGACTCAAAGAAGTGCGCATGGATAAGCAAACTCTCAACGCTGAAAAAGCTCTTCCTGTTATAGAGTATCCTGAAGTAAAAAAACAAGAAGTCGCAGATACTCCAGAACAAGCTCCAGAAGTAACACCTCCTGTAGCAGAAGAGACATCTGTAGAAACTTCTGCAGAAACTCGAAAACAAGAAGAAAAGTAGCCGTTTTTTCTCCTGAGGCCGGTCTCAAGTTACTCAGTTTCAAGGCCTTGAGACTGGTCTCTTACACAAGATTTTTCTATTTTTCAGATCCTCCTTAATATATCATGTGAGGATAGTTTTGACTCACCTGTGAAAAATGTTCTTTTACCCTTTTTTGAATATCTCACAAGGGAAGAGAATATTTTTTGATGCAGTCTTTTGCAAGGATATCTGACACTTGTGCTACCGAAATCAGCTCTGAAAATACTCGTTGTCACATAGGGGAGAGTATCCCAAACTTTTTTATTGTCGCAATTCAGAGCTTATTTTTGATGTGATACATAATGATCTTCTCTTGCCATCTTTTATCACTAATAAGTCCTTTTTCTATAGCTTTCAGTAAGACATATACGGTCGGTATAAGTGCATGTATTCCCAGAAACACACCATATATATGCCTTGCATCTGGTCTGTATGGAGAATAATATTTTTCCTGAAAATCATTAAGTGTTATATCTTCATATTGCATAATGAGGTTGAGTTTGTTATGACTTGATTCGTGAATGAGTCCCTCAAGTACATGAAGTTCAGGGATATCTGTATCAAGAGTAAACCCCATATAGAGCGTCCCGATACATTCTTTGTATGATGCTGAGTAATGAATATTTTTTGCTGTTCCAAAAGGAACTATCTTTTGTATCATGGAACATAGCTCGAAAAAACATCACTCATCTGCTTGTCTGAGAATATGAAAGGTGTTGTCATAGACTTTCTTCCACTCTTCGGGACTTTGTGATCACCATCAGAGTTTTCATCCACTCTCATCTCAAGAACTATCAGGATGTGCATCGTAGGAGTTACACGGATTGTGATCATCAACGCTGAGGCGTATATTTGTTCCGCTTATGAGATATCCAGAGTTCATGATGAGCGCTTTTTCATCTCACGAAATGAGTTTGCGCATTTCTCATATCAGCCTACTTCTGTGGAGTTCTCTCTTCTCTATAAAACTGTCACTCAAAAGTATAGATGACTGATCTGGATGTGTGAGAAAATCTCTTTGTATATCTTCTCAGAGCTTGGAAAACTGCTGTAAAAGACCTGTATCTCACACTACTTCTCAGAGTTTTTGTTGAAGTGTTACTATTTGTTTTTCTCGATAGGTATCCAGAAGAGGATTATTTTTGTATCATAGGACGCTATACATCTCTTGCATGGGTTTTGTATAAAAAATTAATGTCTTGAGTATAATTTGAAAGCGTATTTTTAAAAGACTTCTCTCAAAATTTTTCCGTATTTTCAAAAAAACAGTTACTCTTGAAATTTGAGTATTATAGCATGCTCAGCCTGATCTAAAAAATATCTATGAAAGTTACGCCTCATATAAGGAAAAAACCCTCGAATATCTTGTGAGACTTCATAGTCATTTATGAGCTTTTGAAACTGAAAATTTGAGAGATCATCAAGAGGAATATTTATATCCCTATAGTCTTGTTTATATCACTTATGTAGGAGTATATACTCCTGCGTAGTGATAGTACTCGTCTGTATACTCTCAGCTATATAAAAAGCTATACAGAGTGCTTCTTGAAAATTTTTTTCACAAGTATTTTTGATTTTCAATATTTCTTTTCTTCTCTTCGAGAGTCGCTCTAGCATCTTTTTTTAGAGGGAGTAATCATAGGCATACTCGGAGCTCTATGGAAATATCTTCATGCTCTTGGAAAAAAACCTCTCTTCACTCTTTGCCGTATTTTCGTAGAAAAAAATATTTTTATGACCAACGAGAGATTGTATCTGTGTCAGTTCTTTTGAAAAAATATATCCATAGTCTTCATAACCCATATCAATAAGTCGAAAATTGCTATAGTGAAGAACGACTATTCTCAAAATGGGGATATAAGGCTGTAGTAGGAGAATATTCATGTGGTGAAATTATTTATCCACGAAGTATACTATGATGTGAAAGAATTTCAATTTTGAAAAACACAGAAAAATACTGCTATCTCTCTTGAGATGTTGTATTTTATTCCTATACTCCCTGTATCATATTTTCATATACTATCACTCGCTATGAACCTCGCCTATAAAAGCCTTACAGAACTCAAACAGCTTATCGACTCCGGAGAAATAAGCGCGAAAGAAGTTTGGAATTATTTCCTCAAAAGAAATGAAAAATACAATAAAAAACTCAATGCCTTTTTACATATTCTCTGAAAATTTGAAGAAAAGCCAGACACACTACTGTGAGGACTCCCCCTGTGAATAAAAGATATCTTTTGCGAGAATGCTATCCCAACATCTGGAGCAAGTAAGATGCTCAAAGACTTTCAGCCTCCTTATGATGCCAGCGTTATTACAAAACTCAAACAGGCAGGTATGAATAGTTTTGGAAAATGTAATATGGATGAGTTTGCGATGGGAAGCTCTGGAGAAAACTCTGCCTTTTGAAACACCATCAATCCTTGGGGGACTGGTAGAATTCCTGGTGGATCAAGCTCAGGATCAGCTGCTGCAGTTGCTGCATGACTTGTTCCTGCAAGTCTCTGAACAGATACCGGATGATCTATTCGTCAGCCCGCAAGTATGTGTGGAGTTGTGGGGTTTAAGCCCACTTATGGAAGAAACTCTCGCTACGGAATCATGCCTATGACATCTAGTCTCGACAGCCCAGGAACACTGACCTATACCGTGCGTGATGCAGCGCTCTTGTATGAAATCATGAACGGTTATGATGAACATGAAAGCTCTTCTCTTCCAGGAAAAGATGTAATCAATGAAAGTATCTGGTCTACAGAAGATCTAAAGTGAGTCAAAATAGGAGTTCCAAAAGAGTATTTTGAAGAAGGTCTTGATGCAGGTGTGCGTGAACAAATAGAAAAAACTATCAACGCTATGCAGGAGCTCTGAGCCGAAAGAGTGGATATCTCACTCCCTATGACGCGCTACGCAGTAGCAGCATATTATGTGATATGTCCTGCTGAAGTTTCAACCAATCTTGCTCGTCTTGATGGTATTCGTTATGGATATAACTCCAGCGCGCCAAATGAGAATCTCGAAGAAATATATCTTCACAACAGAGGTGAGGGACTTGGAGCAGAACCTCAGAGGCGATCTATTCTCGGAAGTTATGTTCTTTCTGCAGGATTTTATGACGCCTACTTTAAAAAAGCAGCTCAAGTACGCACAAAGATTATTCAAGATTTTGAAAAAGCTTTTCAAGATGTGGATATCATTGTCTGACCAACAGCTCCTTCTGTTGCATGGAAGATAGGAGAAAAATCTGAAGATCCTCTCAAGATGTATCTTGCTGATTCATATACTATTCCTGCCTCTCTTGCTGGCCTTCCAGGACTCTCTCTCCCATGTGGATTTGCGAAAAGTGAGGATGATGATCAAGAACTTCTACCTGTATGAGTGCAGATACTCTGCCCAAGACTCCAAGAAGAACGCCTTTTTGAAATTGCTCATGTTCTCGAGAAGCGTTTAGGTATTCGGGATCAACTCATACCAAAAGGTTTTGAGGGGTAAGAGAACCCTGAGTAGCAACCCCGGGGTTGTTTTTTTAAGAAGAACTATATCCACACACAAGATTCTTTCTTGAGTCAACGAAAAAACTCTTGCTCTATTGTATTTTCGTGAAAAAGAAGTATTTTTCTCTTGGAAAATACTTTCTTAATTATTTCTTTATGAAGCCATCTTTCTTAAAAAAAACTCAGGGTTTTACTCTGGTAGAACTGATCACGGTAGTAACAATCCTCGCTGTACTCTCTGCTATAGGATTTGTCTCTTTTTCTGGGTATCTCGCAGGAGTACGAGATACCAATAGGCTTTCTCAACTTACATCTATCTATGACGGTTTAGAGCTCTACGCGACAAAGTATGATCTGCCTATGCCTGATGACGCTGTAGAGATACAAGACGGATCGAGTCTCTTAGGATACCAAGGAAATATTGGAGCAAATATCCTCGATATCCTCGACTTTAGTCGAGGAGGTGTTGATCCAAAAGATGATTCATATTTTGTGTATTATCTCTCTGCAGATAAAAGTGATTTTCAGCTTATGGCATTTCTCGAGGAAGAACAAAATGTTCCAACGGTATTTTTTCCTCAGGCATATGCCGATAAAGACTATAGTAATCTTTATCCAGTCGTATTTGGAGAAAAGTTAGGAATACTCCTTGATGAGACAACGAAGACTCCCGTTCATGAGATAGAGGCAGTCAAGACGGCTGGAGCGTTAGATTTAGATGGAAGCACGGAGAGTTATACTGCCTACTTTAAAAATGATGATACCGCAACGGATACAGGAGAAAATCTATGAGAGACGATAGAGGAGGAGAGAGAGGAAGGGACGAGTACTTCGAGTGTTTCGAGTAGTTCAACGACTGCTTCTACTGCTCCTACAGACTGGAGAGATCAAGACCCAAACTGTGACAGAGCAGATGTGACTATCTGAACACAGACGTGGGCATGATGTAACTCGACGCTAGGAGCATGACTTGAGTGGTGACAAACAGATGCGGATATAGGGACGAATAATTATAGTGGAGAGGTACATTCTTCTTATGGTTGTTATAATTATAGTGGAAACTACATAGATACAAGTAACTGTACTGCTTGAGATATAACGATGGCGAGTACCTCTAAAGCCAATGATTGGTTTACTGGAACGAATATATATGGAGATACTGCCGTAGATAATATATGGGGAAAGTTCTACACTTGGGATTCTCTCGATACGGATAATGATAATGATATAGACGCAAATGATACGAACCTTGTATGTTGAGTGGGATACCATGTACCAAGTAGAGCAGAATGGGAAACACTCGAAGAATACTTGAATGGATCAAATTGTAGAACTTCAGACAGTGATAGTTTCCAGTGTAAATGACAGTGATGGACGTACCACTCAACGACTAATAGTGATACAAGTATTGCCTCAGTCCTCCAGATTCCTCTGAGTGGTTGGAGTAATAGTAATAAAGAATTCTATCGTCGTGGGTACTATGGGTATCTATGGTCTAGTACGGTAAATGGATCTAAGGCTTATAGAAGATTTTTTTTGTATAATTATACTACTGTTGGTAGTAGCGATTCTTCACAATCGTATTGATATTCAGTCAGATGTATCAAGGATTAGGGCGTGGTTTCAACCCCGGGGTATGATACTCCGGGGTTGTTTTTGGGGATTGCTCTGTACTCTAGAGAAAGCTCTGAAAAACAAAAAATTTCTCATCCTCTCTGGCTCTCACGAGCCATCTCTCCTTTGCAAAAGGAGAGAGAAAAGGAGTTTCTCAGAGCCTGTTTAACCCCGGGGTATGATACCCCGGGGTTGTTTTTTGGGTGTTTAGAGAAAGGACCGAAAAATGAGATCTTGAAACACTTATCCAAGAATGAAATTTTGAGGGTGTGAGAGAGTATCTCTTAGAGTTTGAGACAAAGGAGAAAAGGAGAAAAAAGTAAAAAGAGTCTCTTTTTCTTGCAAAAAATATCTCTCATATGTTACAATATGAGAGATATTTTTATTTTTTTCCTATGAACCCTTCTGTACCTATAACATGAGATTGGAATCCTCTTGCAGAATCCCCCGAGATAGCAGCAAGAAACGCAGAGCTTGATAAAGACTTTGCAAGACGCTGAGAAACTGCAGATTTTTCACAAAGCGCCGAAGAGTTACGAAAATCTCTCTACTGAACATTTACTCCAGCAAAAAATATAGAAACAGTAGCAGTAGTTTCTGATACGAGCAATCCGTCACCAGATATTCGCGCGAGGATATGGAAAAGACATAGATGACAAGTACCTGAAAAATGACAAGAAGCACTAAGCTCCTATCAAAAGAAAGAAAATAAAGATACCACTCTTAAACTCTTTTTTGCACCTCAACATCTTGAAAAACAGTATATTGCATATGAAGACCACACTGGAGAAAAGAGAGCCCAGAACCAAGAATGGTTTGAGGCAAATACATGACCTGACGGTCCATTACATACATCATTTGAGAGAATTATGGAGCACTGCATGCTCCCTGAACATATTAGAGGTAAAAGCCTCAGTGATATATGGAACACTCATCCCCGAGACGCCAAAATAGTACATGATGCCCTCGTTGATGGCTTTTTGTTAGAGATATATGAACATACACTTACGTGACGAGTAAATTATCCTGAAGAACATATACAGACCCTCATATCTGATATACAAGATATACATACCCCTCCCTATGAAAAACTCCGAATTTTTGGAGAGATTCATACCCTCGTAGAAACTAGTGTTGGAAGAGGAGGAAAAAAACAGGCGCAAGAATATAAAAATATGAAAGCGCGACAAGCCCAAGCATATGCAAAAAATACTCTCTTTTATACCCAACAACGAGCACAGACTCAGAACCCTAATCTTGCTGCCCCATACGACTCCCAACAAGAAGGTCTATGAAATGAAAATCCTCTTCCTGTATCTGGTGATGTAAGCGCTTTAGCAGGATGAGAGGCTGATAGTTTGGGTGAAAGAACCAAGACCTCATTTGCTATATCTTAGGGGAACACGGAAAATAGGAATCCTAGGTCTTATTACGCAAATGTTCCTGCAAATAAAAATATGCAATACCCCATCATATCACTATAAAATACAGGGCCTGAAAATAGCTTTTATAGAGTCAAAAATCTCTTTGCCACACTGCCCACTCAAGATTTCCAAAAAACTCTACGATGATCATATCATAGTGTAGTAAAAGCCAAGTCGTGTAGGCAAACAAAAAACCCAGTGGTCACCAAATAGCGTCAGCAATAAGTGTGCATGCTCACAGGAGCATAGCGAGAGGAATCGTCCAAGCAACAAGAACATTGCTGATAGGAGCAAGGGCTGTAAATTGCCCAAACTGAAACAGCATAATCGGCAATGTCAGAACAAAAGCGCTACATGTCAGTACCAGCGCTTCTCTGAGGGCAAAACTCTGTGGAACAAATGAAAAAATCTTCATAAAAAAACCTTGCGTGAGGATGATACCTAAAACTGCCAAAAAACTCAGATGCATACTTACATCATAGTTCAAACTCAAAGGCGAGTATATACTCATACATACTGCGGCAAACAAGAGAAGAACCAGACTATTAACTTTATTTCCACTTTGTAAAAATATATATCCAAGTACTCCCATAATCCCTGCTCGAACAACAGGTGCTCACATTCATACAAATATTGTAAAAACAGTGACACATAGAGTTACGGATATCCTTTGAATCCACGGGGGAAAATACTGCACCAAGAATACGATAAAGATCACACACAAACTAATATTAAAACCACTTACCGCAATAAAGTGTGTCAGTCAAGATTTATTGAAATCCTCTGATAGCTCATCAGGAATATCCTCTCTTGCTCCTATGAGGATTCCTGCGAGAAATATGGCTTCCTTTCTCGGAAAGAGCGAGTGAATTTGTAATAGCATGGTATCTCTCAAAGAGAACAGCTGACCAAAAAAATAATTTCCTATGTTTTCTTGCGTATGTATATGAGAAGCTCTGAGAGAAAAATATATCCGCTGAGAAAGCATATATTTCTGATATGAAACACCATCAAAATCTTCAAAAAAATACATCTTTCCTCTCAGTGAAACCTTGTCTCCATATTGAAGAGAAAAGTTTTTTGGAACGGTAAGTAGATGTCTTACTCAGGTATATCGTGTATTCTCGATAGAATAGAGTGCCATAAGATAGGTATCTTCATACGTATCTCTCTTATGTACCGAAAGCACTTTTGATGTATAGGTATAATATTCATCTGTATAAATACTCAGATCTTGAAGTTGCTCTGTGTATGAGACAAAAGAAACATATGATATACCAAGCCCGAGAGAAAATCCCACGAGCAATACGCAGAACAAAGAACAAAAATATTTTTCCAAAAAGTATGATATGAGGACGAAGAGACAAAAAAAACACAGCAAAAAAACAAGTCCCAAAAGAGAAAACACAAAAATATTTGCAAGTAATATTCAGGCAAGAATACCGCCCAAAAATCCTGCAAAATATATATGCAGAGGAACTCTCATTTTTAATCTATATGATGAAACACCTCTCCACTATCTCTTTGAAAAAGAAGGGAAAGTTGGTAAAAGCTCCACAGACAGAGTATCAGAGCACAAAATTGCGGAACATTAAAAAATGTCATCAATGAAAGAATATCCTGCTTACCACTAAAAAACTCAAATATCAAAATCATAGCGCTCAGTGCTATAAGTCAAAAATATCATATAAAGCCCTTTACTCTGATAAAAAGCGAGAGGATATATAATATACTCAAAACCATAAAGCTCATTATGGCGTAGACAATAGCCAGAGGAAATATAGGTACCTGAAATGGTACAGGACTATAAGGGTGTGTATACATTATTTCTATACCAAAAAGTGTTTCTCTTCCATAGACCTGTCATCACAAAAATGCTCCGATGTATCAAAAGACCAGCACTAAAAAAAATGAAAGCACTACACCGTCTATATAACGCACCATGCTCGATTTTTCTCTATAGGCAAGAAGTGATAACATAAGAAGAAAACCAAAAATTGCTCAAAAAAGAGACAGATGAAAATCTCCCATGAAAAAAAACTCAAAAGGATTTTTAATAAATCTCATATCACTCCACTTTGAAATAATATAGAAAAGTCGAGAGAAGAAAAATGTAGAAAAAAATAAGAAAAAAATATTTCCCGAAAAGAAGGAAAAACTATAACCGAATCTCTGAGAGAGCCTTTCGAGATTCCATAAAAATAAGAAAAAACAGAGTGCCAAAGTTACGCCAAAGCTATAAACCTGTACTCATAATGAACCTATTTCTATAAATGGAAACACACCCCAGTTTTTACATATATAATACTCCCACTATATTCTTGCGTCTCAAAAATGCAATCTCCACACAAAGAGAAAGTTATGCTCTTGAGATATATTCTTTTGTTCGCGTATCTATTTTGATACAGTCTCCAGCATTGATAAAGAGCGGAACTTGTACTACGAGTCCTGTAGAGAGTGTTGCTGGTTTTTTTCCTCATGTTGCGGTATCTCATTTTTCACCAGGAGGAGTATCTTGTACTTCGAGAGTACAACTCGGTTCGAGACTCACGTTAATAGGATTTCCATTAAACTCCTGGAGCATCACCTTATCTCCATCATTGAGAAAAAGTTCAGCTCCATCAAGAGCTGATTTTGGGAGCTCGACTTGCTCATAGCTCTCTTGAGACATAAAAAAATAATTCTCTCCATCATTGTAGAGATAGTCATAACTCTTTGTGGCAATATCTGCGGGAGGAAATTTATCAGTATCTGAGAGTGTTTTTGCAATAGTTCCTCCATTGAGAAGATTCTTTGCCTTGATATTAATGATACTTCCTCATCGTCCCATCACTTTTTGTGCGTAAGAGACAACTTCAAATGGCATATCATCCATAACAAATTTTTTTCCTACTTTGAGATCATTCCCATTATACATGAGATAATATTTAAAAATTAAAATCGAAACAGGTTTATATTTCTCCTTTATTTTGCATATTCGACGACTCTTGTTTCACGAATTACCGAGACTTTGACTTCTCATGGATATTGGAGATTTGCTTCTATATTTCCTGCTATTTCACTTGCTGTTTTCTGAGCATCTATATCTGAAAGTGTTTCTGCATTGACAAAGACGCGTACTTCTCGACCAGCAGAGAGGGCATAGGCTTTTTCTACTCCTGCAAAACTTTGTACAAGAGCTTCTATCTCTTGAACACGCTTGAGGTATTGTTCTATTGCTTCTCTTCGCGCTCATGGGCGTACTGAACTAATAGCATCAGCCACTTGTACTATTGCGGCATAAATAGAAATACTAAATTGTTCTCCGTGGTGGTTTTCTATCATATCTATGACTTCTTCAGGAAGACCATACTTTCGTCATATTTTTGCTCATATTTCTGGATGAGTTCCTTCAATATCGTGATCAAGCGCCTTCCCTATATCATGGAGTAATCCTCACATACGTACAAGTTTTTGATCAACTCAGAGTTCCCGCGCTATTGCTTCAGCAATAATGGCTACTTCTTTTGAATGCTTGAGCATATTTTGTCCGTAACTCGTTCGAAAGCGTAGACGACCAATAATAGGAACTATTTCATCAGGGATATTGTGCAGGTTCAGCTCTTCGATGACTTTTCCTCAAAGTTCTCTGAGGAGTATTTCTCCCTCTGCTTGGGTCGCCTCAATCACTTCTTCAATACGAGCAGGCTGGATACGACCATCTTCTATAAGTTTCTCAAGAGATTTTTTTGCAATATATCTTCTATAGAGATCAAAAGCAGAAATGAAAACTGTATCAGGAGTATCGTCTATGATAAGAGAAACTCCAGCGTATCGCTCAAAAGTAGTGATATTTCTTCCTTCTTTTCCGATGAGTTTTCCCTTTATATCATCACTCGGAATTTCAATAAGAGTTGTTGTTACTTCACTGGTGACATCACCTGCGTATTGTTGAATAGACTTGAGAAGTATTTCTCTGGCAGCTTCTGTTTTTTGTTTTTCTATCTTTTTTTTATGCTTTTCAATGAGGTTTTTTGCCTCATCTTCATACTGATTAGCAATCTGTGCTAGAAAAAGTTCACGAGCCTGCTCTTTTGAAAGTTTTGCTATTTCTCAGAGTTTTCCATCAAGTTCTTTTGTTTTTTTCTCGAGGAGTTCTTGAGATTTTTTTATTTTTTCTTCTTCGAGAACAAGCTCGTCTTGCTTTGCGCTGATATGGTCAAGTTTTTGTTCTATTTTTTCTTCTCGTTCTATTACTCGCGCTTCTGTTTTTGCAACGCGGTCCTCGGTATTTTGAGCTTTTTGCATGATGCTCCGTGCCTCATTTTTTGCTTCGTGAATCATTTCTTCTGACTCTTTTCGCGCATCAGAAAGCATGTGTTCACGTTTTTTTTCTGCCTTTGAGACAATTTTTTCAGATCGTGACTCGGCAAGACTGGTTTTTCTATTTTCCCAGAGGAAAAATATCACGACAGAGAGAGACATACCAAATATGACTCACATTATAATCATTGAAATATGCATAGTAATATACTTATCAAAACTAAAAAAGTATTCAAGTACTTTCTGATATACGATTTTTTGATATCGGAATTATTGAAGTTTTTGGCTATAAGATAACCTGAAGGATAACATGTTTGAATAACTTTTGGACTAATATTTCTATTAGTAAGTATGATTGTACAAATTTTTCTATAATTTACGAATCTTTCCAACGACTCTGAGATTTTTTATTTGATTTATTTTTAAATATAGTTATAGAATACTTTCTAGTTCTAAGATATTTATGTGTTTTATTCCTTCATGTTCGGAAATATTATGTTCATCCATACTGATAATATATTTCTCCCAATTATCTCAAATATCTTGCAAAGAAGCATACTCTCTGTGAAGAGTTTCTTCCCCGTTCAAGGTATAGGCAACCTGAAAATATTTTATTATTCATTGCTTTGAAGCAATAAAATCTACCTCTCTCTCTCCATCTAATCTTCATATCTGAATATCATACCCCTGCCTCTTCAGTTCAAGAAAAACGTAATTTTCAAGGAGTTTTCAAATATCCCTTGAGAAATCATATCCGACTAATGCATTTCGAAGTCATAGATCTCCAACATAGTATTTGTTGTATATTTCAAAAGATTTTTTGGTATTTGGATTTACAGATCATACCTTATAGAGAACAAAGGCTTCACATGCGTAATATAAAAAATTTAATATCGTGTCATTTCCTATTTTTATCTGCTGTGAACGAAGGTATTTTTGGATACTGCTAGCACTCACAAGAGATCAAATATTTGCAAGAGTATATTTGTACAAATTTTGAAAAAAATCAATATTGCGTATCTCTCGATATTGCAGTATATCCTTCATAACAATCGTATTATATACTCCATATAAATATGGAAAAATTACTTCTTGCGAGTAATGCATGGTAAAAATGGCAGGAAGACCACCATATTGGAGATACTCATAAAATTCATTTTTTGAAGGGATAATATTTTTAAAGTCACAAAATTCTGTGAAAGACAATGGAAATATAGGAAACTCTATATATCTTCCAGTAAGGTATGTTGCCAAGTCTCCTGATACAAGAAAACTATTACTTCCTGTAATAAATATCTCAGCCTGCGTACCATACTCTGCAAGAGTTCCGTTGATAAACTTTTCCCATCATTGAATTTCTTGAATCTCATCGATGGCAATAATAATTTTTCCTTGTATTCCCGTATCCAAGAAATGAAAAAAAGACTGTTTCAAATCGTCGTAGTTCTCAATGAAATCAAAGTGTGACAATTCTTTATTGATATAAAAAATATTTTCTTTTGGTATTCATGATTTCACAAAATTTTGTATCAGGGATTTGATGATACTACTCTTTCCAACACGTCTTTGCCCAATGAGTACTTTTATCAAAGGACTTCAAATATAGCTTTGTATACGATCTAAATATGCGTTTCTCTCTCGAAGGGGTTCTTGTAATATTTTTTCTATAACCATAATATCTTTAATAAAATAAAATATTTCCTGTATACAAGAAATATTTTATTTTATTTTCTTTAAATGACAAAAAAATCTCAAGGATTTTTCCTTGAGATTTACAAATATCACACTAATTATTCATCATCAGGAAGCTGAAACCCTCTTTCTTCTCGGATTTTTGTAGCAATTCCACTAGGAACTTCTTCATAATGATCAAACTCCATTGCGTAGGTTGCACGACCTTGTGAAGCCGAACGAAGCTCTGTTGCATATCCAAACATTTCTGAGAGTGGTACATAACAACTAATAATTTTTGCTTGTCCTCTATCTCCCATTTCTTCAATTCGTCCACGCTTTGAGTTAATCTGACCAATAACATCTCCCATATACTCCTCTGGCGTATTTACCTCGACCTTCATCACTGGTTCAAGCAATACTGCCTGAGCTTTTCTACACGCATCTTGGAATGCCTTTGATGCAGCAATCTTAAACGCGAGCTCCGAAGAATCCACATCATGAAATGATCCAAAAGTCAGAGTTGCCTTGATATCCACCATTGGATATCCTGCAAGAAATCCTCGAGCATATGCCTCATTGAGACCTTTTTGTACTCCAGGAATATACTCTTTTGGTATTACTCCTCAAACAATCTTGTTAATAAACTTATTAGTTTGTTTTACTCCATTTTCATCATCTTCATCTGCCTGAGTATATGGCTCAAAAGTAATAACGACATGACCGTATTGACCGCGTCCACCAGTTTGTTTTGAGTATTTGTGTTCTACATCTGTTGCTGTTGCCTTGATAGTTTCTCTGTATGCCACTTGAGGAGCTCCAACATTACACTCCACCTTGAACTCTCTCTTCATACGATCAACGATAATATCTAAGTGCAACTCTCACATACCAGAGATAATGGTTTGCGCTGTTTCTTCATCAGTTCTGACACGAAAAGATGGATCTTCTTCTGCAAGTTTTGAGAGTGCGAGTCACATTTTTTCTTGATCTGCTTTTGTCTTTGGCTCTACTGATATAGAAATCACTGGTTCTGGAAACTCCATTGATTCTACAAGAAATTTTTTATTCACATCACAGAGAGTGTCTCCCGTCTTTGTATTTTTGAGACCGATTACGGCGCCAATATGCCCTGCCTGTATCTCACTCACTTCTTCTCTTGAATTTGAGTGCATTTGTACAAGTCGTCCAACTCTTTCTTTTTCTCCACTAGTAGCATTGTATACATATGAACCTGATTTGAGTGTTCCGGCGTATACCCTCACAAATGCCAGTTTTCCAACAAATGGATCCGTAGCAATCTTAAAGGCGAGAGCCGCTAGTGGTGAGCTAGAGCTTACCTGAATATCTTCTGTTTTTTCAGCATCATCGATATCTGAAACCGTGAGCATTCCTCCATTCACATCAAGTGGTCCTGGTAGGTATGCAACAGCAGCATCAATGACCATTTGTACTCCGATATTTTGTAGCGCTGAACCACATGTTACTGCATAAAGTTCATTTGCACATACTCCTTTTCGAAGTCCTACCTTTATTTCTTCAACGCTGAGATCACCCTCAGAAAAATATTTTTCCATAAGAGCCTCATCTTGTTCTGCAACTTTTTCTACAAGTTCGAGTCTGAGCGCCTCTACTGTGTCTTTCACATCTGCAGGGATTTCTATTTCTGTTACCTTTTCTCCACTATCTCACTCAAAATGATATGCCTTCATCTCAATGATGTCCACAATCCCTTCAAAAGTTTCTGCCGCACCAATAGGGTACTGAATAGCAACAACTTTGTTTCCGGCAAGGCGCTTTTTGATAGTGTCAATCGACATATCAAAATCCCCACCCATTTTATCCATTTTATTCACAAAACAGATTCGTGGAACATTGTATTTATCAGCCTGTTTCCATACTGTTTCTGACTGTGGTTCTACACCTTGAGATCAATCAAACACGGCAACTCCTCCATCAAGAACACGAAGTGACCGTTCTACTTCTATCGTAAAGTCCACATGACCTGGAGTATCGATAATGTTGATTTGGTGATCTTTCCAAAAACATGTTGTTGCAGCAGAAGTGATAGTAATACCTCTTTCTTGCTCTTGTTCCATCCAATCCATGGTTCATTCACCATCATGGGTTTCACCTATTTTATGTATTTTTCCTGTATAGTAGAGAATTCGTTCTGTACAAGTTGTTTTTCCAGCATCAATATGGGCAATAATCCCTATATTTCTTACTCGCTCTAAGGGCGTTTGACTCATAATCATATGATTAAAAATAAAAGTGAGAATTCTTGAGTTTTTGGCTTAGAATTCTTATTTTTTTGTATTTTAGCTTGATATTTTTGCTCGGAGATTCTATAGAAAAGAGAGTGTGTGTCAAATTGTGATTTTTTTGAGGCTAGTAAAAAGAGCCATTATAGTATATTTCCTTTGTTTTTTTCTCATAAAAACTTACTTTTCAGAACTATCATCCACACTTTCCTCTAGCTCTGCTTCTATTAGAGGCAAAAGTTTTTTGGTCTTTTTTTGAAGTTCTTCGAGGATAAAGTCACTATAACTTCGAGACTTTGAGGCAGAGATATGTATACGAATCTCTCGAAAGAAAAACGAAAAAACTTTTGCGGTAAACTCACGTATTTTTTCATCATACAAAATAAGACTCAGAGTTCGCCGCGTGATCTCTGTTGAGGCCTCCATATGTGTCACTATTTCCATATCTTCTATCCACGCATTTACCCTATCACGCACTTCTCCTGGAAGATGGTGGTCATCAAAAGGAAGCATTTCTTGAGAAGGTTGATAAGAAAACTCGAGCTCCTTCTTGCCTGCATGCTGACGAATTTCTTGGCTGATAGGCAGATAAATGAGCGACAAAATTCACAACAAAAAATTTGTTCCATATCCAGCGTCTAAGCAAGAAAAAAGCTCATCTAAAAGCTCATCATATTTTTTCTTAAGAATCATCTCTACCAAAAACTTTGCCAAGAGAAAATCATATTTTTTTGCCTTTTTTTCATCTTTTTGTGTTCGCCGAATACCAGATCGTGCCTTCTTGGCTGCTTGCTTGTATTTTTCTGATATCTCTGCCGAATTACTTCACGACTCAGCCGACTCATCAGGAATGTAGGATTCTATACTCATAACTTAGCGTAAAACTCTTAAAATCCATAAATATATATAACCCTTGATTTTCCAGCATTATCAGGAAAATATGTAAACGAGAGTCCGAGTTCTTGCAGGTATTTTTCAGAATATTCTTTTTGGTCAAAACCTATTTCTATAAAAAGATCGATACTCTCCAATGCATGAATCTGCTGTATCTGAAAACACTGTTTAATCAGTTTTTGATAGAGCTCAAAACCTGTTTCAGCTCCTCCATACAGAGCAATATCTGGTTCATGGTCTCTGACGCTTTGGTCCATGTTTTCATAATCTCCTTCTTTGATATATGGGAGATTTGCAGTAATGCAGAGCTTTTTTCCTTGTATATCTGTTTCGTTATAGAGTGATTCAAGGAGATTGCTTTTTTGTAGGTGTAATGACTCAATCTCGTGACTTTCAATATTTTTTCTTGCGATTTCCAAAGCAGAATCTGAGATATCAAGAGCGTAAGATCATGTAAATCTCAAAGGCTCTAACTCTTTTATCACACTAATAGCAATACAAGCACTTCCGGTTCATACATCAACATAAAAAGTATTTTTTGTATCTCCTTTTTTCAAAAGTGTTTCCAGGCATACTTTTACTAAAACTTCTGTATCATTTCTCGGAATGAGAACGGTATCATGTATATGAAATGTATGACCATAAAACTCTGCACTTTGAAGCAAATATGATTCTGGTTTTCCATTTTTCAGTGAAAAAAACATTTTTGCCGTTTCATATATATGCATACTGGAAAACTCTTTTTTACAAAAAAAATCTTCCGGAGTCATACCAAAAATCTTACACAGTGTCCTTTCTATAGTGTCAGGACTCAGTCAAAAATGAAGTCCAAAGTCTATGTATTCCTGCTTTTTCATATATTGATATACTGTTAGTAGCCCCTTAGTAGTGATGAAATTTGGTAATTATTCTTCAAACATTTTACGAGAAAATATGATGATGGTGCATGTCATCAAACACGCAATATAGAGTCATCCATGGAGCATATTGCTCAAAAAATATGATATTTCAAGAGAAAGAGTGCTTCAAATGAAGTTCTTGATATTCATGGCTTCGAGTGGAGGGAAGAATATGTGTAAAACTTTTGCACTTACAAGAGCAGATACATTTTCCATTCTTCAAAATATATCGAGTATCAAACTGTAGCTGTGGCTGATAAAGTATATCATCATTCAGCAAACAATCGTGAGTATATGACTCATAAAGGTGGAAAATAAAAATACGATTCCGAGAAGTATTTGGAGTTTGAGGAAGGTAAAGAGTAATGCCCATACGATTATTGCGGATATCTCAACAGATGAGGCAAAGAGCATAGTTATATATACAAGTGATTGTAGGAAAATAATGCTGGCAATGATAGCCGAAAAACCGAGAAATTTTCACATAATAAATTCTGAGCGCGCTATAGGTTTTGAGAGGATCAGAAAAATAGTTTTTCCCTCTATTTCTTTAAATAGGAGCTGACTTCCAACAAAGAGTACAGAGATGATACCAAATGTTTCTATCATAGCGAGCCCAAAGTCGACAATGATCTTCTCTGATTCTGCTATCGTGAATTGTCCGAGAATAAGGGAAAATATGATAAATACAAAGGCAAAAAATACTATGAGGTAGAGGAGCCTGTTTCTCGCAATTTCTTTAAAGGTATTTATGGCGATATTGAGCATAGGAAATATCCTAAGTGTATAAGTTTTAAGGAGGCTTTGAAAAACAAAAAATCTTCAATCCGCTCTAGCTCTCACGAGCCATCTCTCCTTTGTAAAAGGAGAGAAAAAATGAGTTTCTCAGAGGTTCCTTAAAGAGTAGTGTAGAGAAATTGGTGCAGATTGCATTTCTTGTAGGAAAAAAATATTTGACATAATATTCTCCTATTTTATAAAATATACTCTTATCTAAAAGTTGCATTTCATTTCTGAATTTTTGTTTTCATAACTCAGAACTGTATAAAAGCCGGCAATTGCCGGCTTTTATTTTAGGAAAAAATATATCCTTCCACTTCTCTATTTCCATTAACAAAACTCTGTATATCCAGAGATTTTTTCCCCTCAAGCTTCACTTGTAAAAGCTCAAGAATACTCCCATCAAGACACATAATCCCATAACGATTTTTAGCAATCTTGATACATTTTCCTACACATAAACCTCCCTCTATATCTCACTGGTCTGTTCGTAGATCAATTCGTTCGACAACACAGCACTTCTCTAAAATGAGTCTCTTTCCCTGATAAGAGGTATATATTCATGGCCAGGGAGTATAGGCCCGCAAAGTATTATATATATCTCGAGAAGACTGACGAGTAAAAAACACCTCCCCATCTTCTCGAGATATCTGAGAACAATATGTCGCTTTTTCAGTGTCTTGAGCAACTCCTCGCAGATTACCAGAAACAATTTCTTGAAGTGTATCATATAAAAGTTGCGGTCCGTATTCTACAAATGCACGAAAAATATCTTCGGGCGTATCTGCTGATCCTATGGAAATCTTTACTGTTTTTAAAATATCTCACTCATCCATTGCTGAGGACATATACATCGTCGTGAGTCAGGTTTCTGTGTCTCATGATTTTATAGCTGCTTGAACAGGACTTGCTCAACGATAACGAGGAAGTATACTTCCATGAAGATTGATACAACCATATTTTGGAATATCTAGTATATCTTGAGGAATCATTTTTCCATACGCAACCACCACAATGAAGTCCAAATCTTGCTCACGAAGCATATCATGAAAATCCTTATTTTTTTTGATTTTGTCTGGTTGAACTATAACAATATCATGATTTTCAGCCATGCATTTTACAGCTGTTTTTTCGAGATACCTGTTTCGTCATACTTTTTTATCTGCCTGAGAAACTACGAGAGCGCAATCTATCTGAGAAAAACATACTATTCATTCAAGGATATTTGCAGCAAACTCCGGAGTTCAAAAAAATGCGATTTTCATATAACAATGTAAACAATATATTTATATATCTCTTGGGTTTTTGTAGGATGCTATATATTTCCCAAAATGTGAGAGAGATACGACACATATAGCAATAATGCACAATACTATTATTTTTCCTCCTTTCTCTAAAAATAGTGAAGATACTCCAAAGAAAAATGAAAGAAAAAATATCAGCATCAAGATATGTAAATGAGAAAACCCTATTTCCTGTAGACGATGATGAAAATGTGTAAAATCTCCTTTCATAGGATTGTCTCACCTGATAATTCTCCTCACAATCACATATACCGCATCAACCGCATATATCCCAAAGACTGCTAATACTGTTGCTATTTTTCCTCAGGAAATGATGGCTAAACTTGCCAACATAAACGCAAGAAACATTGTCCCCGAGTCTCACATAAGGATCTTTTCTTTATAATCAAAGAAGAAAAAAGGAATAAGTATTCCAGCAAGAATAAGGGATATTTGCATGATAAATTCAGCATTATTTTTGAGAGCGGACTGATCATCTGTCAGATACAGTTTAAGTCCAAGGAGAAAAATAACGAGAAAGCAAATAAGTGATAATCCCGAGGTGTTTCCTCCTATTCCATCTGACCAATTCAGCGCATTAAATACAAAAACATACCAGGCAACCGTAAAAAAAACAGGTATAAGAAAAATATCCTTTCCTAAAATATTAAAGGCCCATGTATCCAAATCGATAATGCCCCCAAATATATTGCTTACATAACCAATTTTTATAGAAGTCAGTCCTATAGTAAGCCCTATAAGTACTTGAATACAGAGACGTATTTTAGGGGATAGACCGAGCATATCATCTCCAAAACTCACAAGACTAATAATGATTCAAAATACCCATAATAAAAAGAGTTTATAGGAAAAATCAACAAAAAAATAACTTAAAGGAAGAAAACACAAAATAAATACGATTCCCATACTATATGGAATGGGGGGTCTCTTTTTTTTGTACTTTTCTGGATTGTCTACTATGTTATAGTGATGAAATAGACATGAAAGAGCTTGTACCATAGTATACGAGAGTATAAGTGAAAGAGCAAAGCTAAGTATGTATGTCCATAATTCCATTAGCTGTGAAGACGAGAAATATATTTTGGAAGTATTCGTATATTGAAAAAAATCCTACGAATAAATAGGAAAATTCTTACAAAATTCTCCTATTTCTCATCGTATTTTTTTCAACTCATCATTGTTTTTGATAAATTCTTGAAACTCTGCTTTTTGCTGTTTTCGAGATTCTTTGTCTTCAAGATGATCAAAACCAATAATCTCATCAAAGACTCTTTTCATCCATGAAGCTACCTGCTTCATATCATCTTCTTTCATTCCCCTCATCGTCATAATAGGTGTTCCCATGCGAATCCCTGATGGAAAAAATGGAGAACATGGTTCATTGGGAATAGTGTTTTTGTTGAGGGTAATACCAGCAATATCAAGGGCATCCTGAGCAAACTGACCACGCCCTTTCCCCACAGACATCAATATAAGATGATTGTCAGTTCCTCCAGCTGCCAACTCGTAACCATAGGAAAGAAGTTCTGCTGCAAGAGTTTTTGCATTTTTTACAATTTGATGAGCCATTTCTCAAAACGCCGGTTTAAGTGCTTCTCCAAGAGCACAGGCAATAGCGAGGGTCTGGTGATTGTGTGGTCAGCCCTGAAGTCCAGGAAAGACAGACTTATCTATCATTTTTGCGAGATCAGGATTTTTATCTATTCCTTTTTGTGTGGTCATGATCATTCCTCCTCGTGGTCCTCTCAGAGTTTTATGTGTGGTAGTAGTGATGAGATGTACATAATCGACAGGACTCTTATGAGCTCTCGCGGCAACAAGTCATGAAATATGTGATATATCTGCTACGAGATATGCTCCGATACTGTCAGCTATTTTTCCAAATCTCTCAAAATCTACTTCTCGTGAATACGCTGTTGTTCCACACCAAATAAGTTTTGGTTGATGTTCTTTCGCAAGTTTTTCTACCTCATCCATATCGATATATCCTTCCTCATTGAGTCCATATAAAACGGGAGTAAAGAACTTTCCCGTTGCCGATGCGTTCCAGCCATGTGTGAGGTGTCCTCACTGAGTAAGAGAGAGTCACATGGTAGTATCTCACGCTTGACATAGAGCATTATATACTGCAAAATTTGCGGGACTTCCAGAATAGGGTTGCACATTGACATACGCAACTCCAAAAAGTTTTTTTGCTCTTTCAATAGCAAGAGTTTCAACCTTATCTACTACATCGTTTCCTCCATAGTATCTCTTTCCTGCGTATCATTCAGAGTACTTATTGGTAAAAGGACTTCATAAACATTCTATGGTTGCGAGACTCGCAACGCATTCGCTGGGTATGAGTTCGAGAGAGCTTTCTTGCCTCTCGGTTTCTTGTTGTATGAGTCAGAAGAGTTCGGGGTCTGTTTTTTGGAGATGTTGGAATTGATTATAATAGTTCATAGGGAAAATATAAAAAAATAATATATAAAAAATCTCCATCCTGATAGCAGTATTTCTAACAGGATAGAGAAAGGGAGTATGGTATTATCCTAAGAGTACAAGCTTTGTTGTATAGAGGTAGTTCATATTTTTTCCATAATGTATAACTCCGTGTATTGTATAGGAATAGATAAAGGATGCAATTTTTTGTGACTGATATTTTGAATCTTTTTTCTTATGATTTCCTCCAAACACGCAAAAAACAACACCGGGCTACAGCCCGGTGTTCATACTCAGAACTTTCTTACCCCTCAAAAATTACTCTTCTTTACTATTCTCCTCATGATATTTCTCCAAAGTAAGTCAAAGAGTGTTTTCTACCTGAAACATACGAAGAACTTTTTTTGCCTCCTCTAGCTGTCTATCATAGTCATTTTCAAAATCCTCTCACTCAAAAAATACTTCTATATCTGGCTGTATTCCCTCATCTTCGATGTTTTTCCCTTGAGGAGTGAACCACTGAGCAACCGTAAGTTTTAACAGACTCTGAGAAACGAGATTGTATGCCTCTTGGACTGACCCTTTTCCAAAACTTTTTTCTCCTACAAGAATTGCCTTGTGATACTCTCTGAGTGCTCAAGCAACTATTTCAGAAGCACTCGCAGAGTTTCTATTGATGAGTACAACTATTTTTCCGGTATATTTTTGATCATTCTTTTGTGAAGTATAGGTCTTTCCAAGAAAAGATTTTCTATATCTTGTCTCTACCAGTACTTCTCCAGTATCTATAAAATATGACAAAATACTTACAGCGCTGTCGAGATATCATCAGCCATTATCTCTAAGATCAATAATAAGTCCTTGTTTTTGTGAAGATATTGCCAAAGAAATTGCTTCTCAAAACTCTTCCACACTTGAGTCACCAAACATATTAAGAGAAATATAGAGAACATCTTCTCATATTTCTTCTATTTCTACCGAAGGAATATGTATCTTATCCCGCACAACCGTTCGCTCTATAATATCACTTTCTCATACTCTCAGTATCTCTAAAATCACCTCACTTCCTGCAGGTCCTTTGATCTTTTCAACCGCATCAAATATATCGAGGCCTACCAGACTCTCACCATTTGCAGAGATCAGGATGTCTCCGGAAAAGAGTCCATATTTTTTTGCGGGAGAACCTTTGAAAATTCTTTCAATTTTTACTCAAAGAGGAACTTTCTCTACTACGGCTCCTATTCCCTCAAAATCTCATGAGAGCGAAGTATGAAACTTTTCTGTCGCACTTGGAGAAAAAAACTCACTATGTTCATCTCATAGAGCTGCAACCATTCACTCTATTGCGCCATATACAAGGTCTTGTTTCTTCACGCCATCTTGAGAAAAAAACTCATCTCATATCAGCTGATATACATCCCAAAACTCTTGCATATCAAGATTGTAGGAAGTTCCTAAAAATCGAGTCTCGATATCTTTATGTGCCAGTTTCTGTGTATAGAATATATGAGAAATTCACAATCCCAGCAAAAAAGATGTCAAAACAATGATAAAATTCAGAAAAACTCTATTTTTTCACTCTTGCATATACAAAACACTTTAAAAATTATCTTACACATTTTTATCATACTTTTATGAAAGTAAAAGCAAGTCAAAGAAAGAAGAAAACTTTTGTAAAAAACTCTATAATATCTCTTAATATCCTTTGCAAAATACACAATATAGAGAAATATTTCTCTGAAAAAATGGAAAAAAAGTCTTATTTTTTTCGCTTTATTATGGGACTCAGGTTTTTCACAAGAACTATTATTACTACTACTATATTTAAATATTTGTTCTCTTAATAAATATATGATACACTGTAAATACATATACATATTGTAGAAAACTATGCTCTTCTCTTTTTTACATAAACAACAAAATCTCCAGAACCAAAAAGAGATAACCAAAAAAATAATACAGGCTCTTCGTATTTCTCCAGAGCAGAAAACATTGTATATAGAAGCTCTGCAAGTTACGAGTGAAGAAGATCTCAAAAAACTCTATAAAAATATAGAAAATTTTGTAGAAACTGTAGAATTAAAAAATCTTGAAAGTCTCCAAAAAAATACCAAGTACCAGGTAAAAGGAATGAAAAAAAGAGAAGCACAAGAACATATAGAAGAAATGAACAATGCCTCATTTTTAATCCATAATTTATAAAGCAATGTCAGGAGAAGTACCTACAAATATACTGTGTGATACGGGAAATGATACACTTGCAGATACTCCAGAAATCTCCATAGAGTGATTTGTTAGTGCTTTGGATGAAGATCAATCAAAACAGTTATGTGGTATTTTAAATACATATCTTCCACTCCAAAAATAAGAAATATACCGTTTTGCCCTTGTAATTATGCCAATACAAAAATACAAAATCAGCGCTACAAAGTCTCAGAAAAAGTATACTATTATCGTTTCTACTACTTCAGAGTATGAAGCAAAAGAAAAACTTCATAAAGACGGTTATAGTGTCTTGAGTATTAGTGGGGTAGATGACTCACAGATATCGTGAAAAAAGTTTTTATTTCAGGTAGAAAAGGATGGAGTAATTCAGTCAGGAGCAATATTTTGAGATGATATTTTAAAAGTATATATTAAACTCCGTAGAGAACTCGAATACAGAGTTCTGTCTCTCTATCCAGAAAAAGACAGTGAAAAACTGGACGCAAAAAAACGAGAAGAAATACTCTCAAAACTCGAAATAGGATACAAACTCCAACAAGAGAAACAAGTCTCAAAAAAACAAGAACAACAAGCTTCTGAACAGTTTTATGCTCAAAAACAACTTCAAAAAACCTCTCAGTGAGTAGAGAAGGTTATAAAAAAAATAGAATCTCTTCTTGCAAATACCAATAATATTTCTCAAACCAAGAGAGAAAAGCTTGAGCAGGTTTATGAAAAACTTATTCACATGAAGTGATCCTCAAATATTATAAAACTTCAAGAAATAAGCGAGCTTGCACTCTCAAAAATAGGAGAAATAGAAGTCCAGATGCTTCAAGATCAAAAAATACGCCACGCAAAAGATTTTCTTTCAGAAACCAATAATCTCCTAAAAGAATTTGGTTCTTCAAAGTATTTTCTCGATCCTTCAAAAGATTATAAAAAGATATTTATAGATACTATTTCTCAGTTTTTTCAAAGCTTCTCTCAAAAAAAAGACGCTTCAAGGCAAGATGCAGCTCAGCAGAAAAAAGCTGGAGAAAAGATAGATACACACTCTTACAGCTATCTCAAAACCGTCCTTCTTCTCAATACCTATAAGAAAAAACTCAAAGAAAATACAAAGCAAATATATAGAAATCCTTTCGTATATTTTTCTCCTTTTATAAAAACAGAGGAAAAAGAAAAGTTTTTTATTAAGAGAAAGGTTCTGCAGCAAAATATTTCGCTTCTTTCAGCAAAAAAAATGGGAAGAGTGTCTTCTTATACCAGCGCGAAAAAATGAATAATAAAAGTAAGAGAAAATATACAGCAAAGTTCTTTTTTTACCGCGAAAGTTCTCTACATGGCTCTATGTATATTTTGCATGTTTTTTCTCACCATACACACCCTAGAAGTGTTTGAGCTGGTACACTTTGATATATCTGGAGAAATGTTTCGTTATATTCTTTTTTCTATTGTTTTGTATTATGTGTTTTCTTCATGTAAGAATTACTTTTCTTGTATAGGTTCTCTTTCATTTTTTGTTATTGTTTGGGTGTTTTTTCAGGTAAATTTATAGTTTGAGAAAAACTTTTCTTTTTTAGAGTATCTCTTTTATACTCTTTTTATCTGTGAGAAATATGGAAAAATAGGAAGTTTTTCTCTATTTCCTTGTTATCTTGTATCAAAAAAGAACTATGAAATATCACTATAGAGACTCTTTTTCACAACTGAGATCGTCACTTTTTGTGCTCGTTTGAGAATCAAAAAAAGATATTGCGTCTTGGAAAAAATTTTGATTTTCTCAAGAAATTCTCCAAGACTTCTCAAAAAAAATAACAAAAAAACAAGCCTGTGCACAAAAGTACTTTATATGAAAAAAACAGTGTCAAGAAGTACTCTTTCTCTACACGCCAGAAACAAGTTATGAAAAAAAAGTCCTTTTTTATGGAAAATATCTCTCAAAAAAAACCGAAAAAATAGCTCTCTACGCAGAAAAAAAAGAGCAACTCAAAACTCTCTTTGAAACAACCTATCTTTCTGGGTATGTGTTTCAGGAATATAAAAGTCAGAAGAAGGAATATGTACTAGAAATTCTTTGAGATATAAAATGGAAAAAAGATTTTGCAGATCACCTTCAAACTCTTGAAAATATTATCCTTGCAAGAAATCTTTGAGAAACACCGGCTTGTGATCTCACGCCAGAGGTATTTGCAAAAAAAGTGAAAAAAACAAAGTTTCAGCATACAAAGGTAAAAATCCTCTCCTATAAAGATATCCAAAAGAAAGGACTATGACTGATAGAGGCTGTAGGAAAGGGGAGTAAAAATGCTCCCTGTATGGTAATTTTAGAGCATATAGTAGACAAGAAAAAGCCTTGCCTAGCTCTTGTGGGAAAAGGAGTGACTTTTGATACAGGAGGAAACCAAATAAAGCCAGGAGACGCCATGTATGATATGAAAGGAGATATGTGATGAGCGGCTGTAACCTACGCAGTGATGAAAGAACTTGATAGACACAATATAGACAAAAATATTGTTGCCTGTCTTTGTCTTGCAGAAAATAGTGTTTCATCATCATCGTATAAACCCTCAGATATACTCAAGGCGTATAATGGAAAAACTGTAGAAGTGATACACACAGACGCTGAATGACGACTAGTTCTTGCTGATGGTATGAGTTATCTCGGGAAACACTATCACACCGAAAGACTTATCACTCTTGCGACACTTACCGGCGCAGTGATGGTGGCTCTTGGTTTTCGTTATGCGGGGATGATGGGGACGGATAGAAAACTCTTAGATGCTCTGCTGAAATATTCTCAAAACCACACAGAAAAATATATAGAACTTCCTTTTGATGATCACTTTATCGAAAAGACACAATCAGAAATAGCAGATTATAAAAATCTTGATAGATCAGTTTATGCCGGATCTTCTATGTGAGCGGCATTTCTTTCAAATTTTTTAGAAAATAATGAAAAATATACACATATTGATATCGCAGGAGCGTATATCAATGAGGGAGATGCCTATGGGAAAATGCCAAAATGAATGACAGGTTTTGGTGTAGAGAGTCTTTCAGAGATTATAAAAAATTTCTAAACAATGAAGTTTTACTCTTTTATTACTTCGTTATTTTGAGAAAAAAAGTGTTATGTGTGCTCTCAGCCCTGACACTTTTTTTGTCCTCGATGTCTCCGAGATATTCCGGTGAATACTCCTTATTGTTACGCTTCAAAGAAATATTCAGATGCGTTTTATACATATCCACAATACAAAAAAGACTTTCCTTTCCAGCAGGCAGTCGTCTTGGGTCGATATAGAGATGTAACTCTCAAAAAGCTTTTACAGCATGGAAAATACTATCATAAGCCATTTTTATACAAAGAGCTTATAGAGGTACACAGCGATTTTTTTCGGCGTTATATATATTCTCAAGAAAAGAATATTGTATTTATTCCTGTCCCACTCTTTTTTCTCAAAAAGTGGAAACGATGATATAATCAGTCCGAGATCATCGCGCAGACTCTTGCAGATATATGTGGAGGAGTAGTGCTACATGATATGATCTACAAAAGATCAATGACAAAATCGCAAAGTCATTTAACCGCAAAAGAGAGAAAAAAGAATGTTTTATGAACATTTGCGCTCAGAAATACAAAAAAAATAGACCAAAATTCGACAATTTACATTATTGATGATATACTATCTACAGCTTCGACTGTAAAAGAGATATGTGTACTTTTACAAGGTGTATGATACCAAGATATTCGGGTTGTTGCTATCGCAAGTGATTAGCTGATAAAGTATATCTTATGGAAAAACATGGTGTAAACTCTCAAATTCTTTGATGAGTATCTTCCGCGCTTACATCACCAAGAGATGCGTACGCTTTTTGTGCAAGTAGTGTTTTAGACTATAAAGAAGACTCATGCCCAATCTGTGGTAAAGAAGATGATTATATAAGAGGGAGTTGTGGAAGTTGCTGACATACGATACCATGATTTGCAGATCAAGAGTTTTTTCATAATACTTCTCTTCAAGAAGCACTTTTCTCTGATAGAGCTTCACAAAAACAACAAAAAAATACAAAAGTTTTTCGCCGAGATTTTAATATTGAGTGATGGTATAGTATTTTTGACCCTCGAAACGGATGAGACTGAATGCAGAAAAAATATATAGATGTGATGGTAGAGTCATTGAAACAAGTAGAGGAATGAACACATGTAGTTTTTTGTTTTCAACATCACTGTCAAGTACGAGATAATACCTGTAAAACATCAAAAAAAAGACAAAGATACCTTTGAAAAGGAAAAAGAATTTCTCAATCATTTTCATGTACTTTTTCACAGCAGTGATTTCATTTATTTGCATGAAAGACAAGCAAAGCAAGAGAAATACGACCAGATGAAAAAGCGTATTATCTCATTGGTTCACAAGTTTGGATTCCTGAAAGAATTTTTCAAGAAAATATGCGCGACTATTATTTACGTTTCTCAGAGGCTTCTTAAGATACTCAGAAACTCGATATATTCAATACTCTCTCCATCAAAAACTTGAATAATCTCTTTTTCGATTAAGATACTACTTCATACTTTTTTTATGTCTTTTTATGTCAAAATTTCTCGAAGTTCGCGGAGCAAAAACACATAATCTCAAAAATATTGATGTAAAAATACCAAAAAATACTCTTACCGTTATTACGGGACTTTCATGATCGGGGAAATCATCACTTGCCTTTGCAACGATATATTCGATTGGTCAGCAAAAATACCTTGAGAGTCTTTCAAGTTATGCACGAATGTTTGTGGGAAACAACAAAGACGAGGCACTCTATGAGGAAATATCATGACTCTCTCCGACTATTTCTATAGATCAAAAAACGACAAATAGAAATCCACGAAGTACCGTATGAACGATTACAGAAATATATGACTACTATAAACTTCTCTATCTTCATATATGAAAACGATACTGTATTGAGTGTGGAGATCATATTCAAAAAGATAGCACAAAAGATATCATTTCTTATATTTCCTCTCATGAACTTTGAACGAAGTTTTATCTGACTTGCCCATTTCTTCGAAAGCACCAAGACCTCAGCGCAGAAAAAATAAAAAAAGAAGTCCTTGATGCAGGATTTATACGCTTTCTGATAAATGGAGAAGAAAAAAATGTCAATGATGATTTTACCTTTACAGAGAGCAATCCACTTGTTGAAATAATAGTAGACAGACTTGTGGTAAAAGACTTTTCTCAAAGTGATTCAAGTGATACAAAACGCCTAAAAGATTCTTTGGAAATTGCCTACAAATTTTGACTCTGACAGTTATCTATACAGATACTTGGAAAAGAAAAAAAAAGCTTTTCTCAGATTTTTGTATGTAGTAGCTGTGGTCATATTCCAGAAAAACTCACTATATCTTCTTTGAGTTTTAACTCACATTCATGAGCATGTCCTGAGTGTCATGGATTATGAGAAAAAATGGTATTTTTGGAAGAGTCACTTATCAATCCAAAGCTCACACTTGCCGAGTGAGCAGTATTGCCACCATGATTTGGAAACTACTTCTTGGCTCTAATAGAAGAGGTTGGAAAAAAACATGCGATCAATACGCATATTCCCTATGGAAAACTCTCTCATCGAGAGAGAGAATGCATCATGCAGTGAACAGGACAAGAGCTCTATTCGGTGAGCTTTGTCAATGAGCAATGAAGAAGTAATACCTATAATTCTCGCTTTGAAGGAGTGATACCAACACTCACGCGTAGATACTATGATGGAGGAGTAGAGCATGGACACTATGATGACTATGTGACGAATATAGAGTGTCCTTCTTGCTCAGGGTATCGTCTCACACAAGAGGCATTGAGCGTGAAAGTATGATGAAAAAATATATGATGAAAAAATATAGGAGAACTCACAGCTATGAATGTCGTAGATACCCAAAAATGGATACAAAAACTTAAGCTCTCTCAAGAAGAAAAAAAAGTTGCAGAAAAAGTCGTCAAAAATATCTCTGACAGGTTAGAGTTTCTCTCGTGAGTTTGACTCTCATATATGACACTCTCTCGAAAATCAAACACTCTTTCATGATGAGAGGCACAACGAATTCGCCTCGCAACACAAATAGGAGTAAAACTGGAAGGGATTATCTATATCTTAGATGAGCCTTCTATTGGGCTTCATCCTCGAGATAATGATATGCTGATACATAACCTCAAAAAGCTCAGAGATCTCTGAAACACTCTTATCGTTGTTGAACATGACGAAGACATTATGCGAGAATCAGATCATATTATAGATATTTGACCTGGAGCAGGTATACACGGATGACAAGTCATAGCAGAGTGAGACTTTGCTACAATCTGTAAAAATACAACATCTCTTACAGGACCATATCTGAGTGGACAAAAATCTGTGATTGTAGACAAAAAGAAGAGAAAACAAGAAAAATACCTCACTATTCATGGAGCAAAACAACATAATCTCAAAAATATAGATGTACACTTCCCTATAGGAAATCTCAGTATCGTGACCGGTGTTTCATGATCAGGAAAATCTTCTTTGATAAATGATATTCTTGCATCATATCTCCTTAATACGCTGAATAAGGCAAATAGAACCGTCTGAAAACATCAAAAAATCACAGGAGCAGAAAACTTTGATAAAGCTTTGGTAATTGATCAGTCTCCTATCGGAAAGACGCCACGATCAAATCCTGCAACTTATACGGGGGTATTTACCTTTATTCGAGAAGTATTTGCGATGAGTTATGATGCAAAGCTCAGAGGATACGTTCCAGGAAGGTTTTCATTTAATACGAAGCATGGTCGTTGTAATGAGTGTGACGGTGATGGAGTGAAAAAAATAGAAATGCACTTCCTCCCTCCTGTGTATACGGTGTGTGAAGAATGTGAGGGGAAGAGATTTAATGCAGAGACGCTCGAGATTAAGTATAAAGGAAAAGATATTTCAGATATTCTGGAAATGACAGTAGAAGAGGCGCTTGATTTTTTTCATGCACATCCAAGAATTATAAAAACACTCGAAGTACTCAGTAGGGTAGGTCTGGGGTATATAAAGCTCGGTCAATCTTCAACTACTCTTTCATGATGAGAGGCGCAGCGAATCAAGCTCGCAACAGAACTTTCTAAGCGTTCAACATCAAAAACAGTGTATATTCTTGATGAACCTACAACAGGTCTACACTTTCAAGATATAGAAAAACTTCTGCATATTCTTCATGGATTAGTGGATAAGTGAAATACGGTAATAGTCATAGAGCATAATATGAATATTATTCTCAATGCAGACTATATCGTAGATATAGGTCCTGAGTGAGGAGATGCTGGGTGAGATCTTATGGTACAGTGAGATATAGAGGTGGTAAAAAAATGCCAAAAGAGTTATACAGGGCAGGCAATACAAAAATATGAAGCAAGATTTGGAAAATAATTTCGTGAGAGAAAAACTTTATGAAATACTGACACAATATACAAGAAAACAGGGATATTACAGAATTTTCAAATTATAAAACTCCAGCAAAAACGAGGTATTTTTATGAGATATACTCTGAAAAGCAGATACACGAGTTGTATGAAAACATTTCTTGGGCAAGACAAAATGCGCTTCCCATACTCTGGATCAGTGGAGGAACAAATATTCTTTTTGCCTTTGATATCTATGAGTGACTTATCATCAAAAATAGTCTTTTTGGCTGGAGTTATGATGTGCCAACACACCTTCTTACCAGCTTCTGAGCAGAGAATATATGGGATATAGCAGAAAATCTCGAGCAAAAATACCAACAAATCCTCTGGCATAGATTTATCGGACTTCCAGGAAGTATTGCTGGAGCAGTGTATGGAAATGCTGGCTGTTTTTGACTAGAAATAGAAAACAACTTTGTCTCATGCCAAGTTCTAGATACACAAAATGGACAGGTATTTACTCTCGAAAAAAAAGATATGGATTTCTCGTACAGAAACTCAAAACTCAAAAAAGAACAAAAATACTTTTTGATTTCCGCACAATTTGATCTCAGTGAAAAAAAAGAAAAATACCATAGTGATATTGATAACATAAATTTTCGTAAAAATAAACAACCAAACGGAAATAGTTGTGGGAGTTTTTTTAAAAATCCACCGTGATACATTGCGCAAAAACAAGACGGTGATGAGATTATACATGAGAAGCAGTACGCCTTATTTCGTTCACAATGATATGCACTCAAAAAACTCTCAGCAGGATTTTTGATAGAGGCAGTATGACTTAAGTGATACAAAATCTGAGGAGCATATTTTTCAGAAAAGCATGCAAATTTTCTCATGAATGACGGAACAGGAAGTTACAAAGATATGCTCGATCTCATACATCTCGCTGAGAAGAAGGTGTTTGATACTTTTGCAATACGCCTTGATAGAGAGGTACAAATAATATAAACCCAGTTTTGAAAACTATGACTCAAGCACAAACAATGCGTCTGCAAAAATATATGAGTATGAAGGGAATATGCTCCCGAAGAAAGGCTGAGGAGTATATTCAAAATGGAGAGGTTTTTGTCAATGGAAAAAAAGCAGAGCTCGGTATGTCAGTTATAGAGGGTGTTGATACTGTAGAGCTTTGAAAAACGGCGATAGTATCTCAGCAAAACCTTGTATACTATAAGATGTATAAACCTCGATGAATTGAGACAACCTGCGCGCAAAGATGATGAAAGTCTTTGCTCGATATAGTTGATATACCAGAGCGTGTTTTTCCTATAGGGAGACTTGATAAAGACTCTACGGGGCTTATATTACTGACAAATGACGGACGTCTAACAAATTATCTCACACATCCTCGCTATGAACACGAGAAAGAATATCGAGTAGAAACTTTTGGTCCTATATCTGATGAGGCTCTCAGGCATATGAGTCGCTGAGTATATATTTTATGAAGATGGACAAAGAAGTGTAAAATAACGAGAATAGCTTCATGAAAATTTTCCATTATTCTCAAAGAGTGAAGAAACAGGCAGATACGCAGAATGGTTGAGGCAGTATGATGAAAAGTAAAAAGACTGCATCGGACTCGGATAGGAAATATTTTTATAGAAAACCTTGAGAGTGGAGTATATCAGAAGCTTTCCTATAAGGAAGAAGTATCACTTCAAGAGCTTATACACAAGCTTTCTCAGAGATTTCTTAAGGAACCTCTGAGAAACGAAAATTTTCCAATCCACTCTGGCTCTATTGAGCCATCTCTCCTTTGCAAAAGGAGAGAAAAAAGGAGTTTTTCAGAACTTCCTTAAAGCTTTGTAATTTTTTTGCCATATGTTTATTGTACTTGATCTCGAAACGACGGGACTCTCACCTCGAAAAGATGCGATTATAGAATGCGCCTTTATCAAGATAGATCCACAATCATGAAAAGAGATAGGGAGACTACATAGTTATATCAACCCCGAAAGAGAAGTACCATCCCTCATATCTCAGATTACAGGAATATTTGATAGTGATCTTGCCTGAGCACCACGCTTTACTGATATGCGAGATGATATACAAGATTTTATCGAAAACGCTCCTCTTATCGGGCACAATATTCCTTTTGATATCAGTTTTTTAGAATCACACGGAATCAATACCTCAAAAAATGCCGTGATAGATACTTTTTTTCTGGCAAATTTTTTAATCAGAGGAAAATGATCACTGAACCTCGGGTATTTATGTGAATACTTGGAGATACACCTTGCAGATGCTCACAGAGCGATAGACGATACACTCGCAACGGCAGAACTTTTTATGAAACTTGTGAATATTATACAAAATCTTCCACAAGAACACCAGCAATATCTTTCTTATTTTTTGCAACAGGCAAATAATACTGGGATGCAAATTTTTTATGATACCTATCTCAAATCAGAGAAAACACAGACCTGGTGAACCGAAGATTTTTTAAAAAAATATATACAAGATTATCAGCAAAACTTTCCTGAAAAAATAGACACTTTCCTGCATAAAGAGTGAGTAAACGCGAAAGAATTTGTAGAAAGTATTGCGTCTTTTTCCCTCAGATATGGGCAAAAAACGATGCTTGACATAGTAGACAAAAATCTCTCAAAATGAGAGCAAGTGCTGATCGAAGCTCCAACAGGAATAGGAAAGACCTACGCCTATCTCATCCCCTCAATCGTATGGAGTCTCAATATGTGAGAAACAGTGCACATTTCAACCAATACCAAAGCCTTACAAGATCAGGTATTTTATAAAGATTTGAGCTATCTCCAAGAAAACAGCGGCTATGATTTTTCCTACAGTAAGCTCAAAGGGAAGAGAAACTATTTCTCTCTCACAGCCTTTACCGTCTTTCTTCAAGACCTGCAAGATAGCAAAATCTCTTTTATTATGAAGATATTGTTCTGGTCTTTGGAAACACGGTACGGAGAGCTCGATGAGCTGGAGTTTTATGGAGAAGAGTATAGTTTTCTCTCGCAGATACATGCAGGAAATATAGATATATATGACAATGACAATATATACCGACACTGGGAGTATGCTCTATGGGTAAGAAATAGCGCCAAAAATGCAAATATCGTTGTAACAAATAATAGTATCCTTTTTCAGGATATTGTTTCAGAAGGGAGTTTACTATGATGAGTAAAAAATATAGTGATAGATGAGGCCCATAATCTCGAAGACGTGATCACTTCCGCAATGAAGAAAGTACTCAGTCATGAGTATATACAAAAAACACTAGAAAAATGAGAAAATATCTTACTCGCTGCCAAGCAGACAGATACTAACTTTTGAATACTCAAGTCGCAAATTCTCTTCCAAAGCGCTGAGATATTTTCTTTTTGTGAAGGAAAAATATTTGAGAAGTTCTCTCTTGATGCAAAATATAAGAACCTCCTGCTTCAGGAAGATTTTTTCCAAAAGGAAGAAAAACTCACACTTCTTGCAAAAAATATGATTACCAAATTGCAGGAACTTTGTTCTGTATGTGAAGATTTAGGTGAAGAATATGTGAAGAAACTCTATAATTTTTTTCAAGATATTCAGTATATATCCGATTTTTTACAACTCTTTTTTCCATCTTGGAATCCAGAAAAATATATTTACATCCTTCAGCACAACGATACCCGATGAACAGAGCTGGTTTTCACACTTCTACATCCATGAGATTTTCTCAAAGAATATCTGTGGAAGGAGTGTGAAAGCGTGGCTCTTACAAGTGCCACGCTTCAGATGCAGGGAAGTTTTGATTATATTCGAAAGACTTTGGCGCTCGATGGGTTTCAAGAATTTGCTCTTGATGGAGTATTTGATTATGAAAAACAAGCACTTTTATATATCCCTAATGATTTGTGAAGTATCAAAAATAATCTTCCACAAATTACCGTATTCTTAGAAAAACTTTTCCTCGCTACGAAGGGAAATATGCTCGTGTTGTTTACGGCTTTCTCGGCAATACAAGACATCTACTCGCAGCTCAAGCGAAAAATGCAAGACGAAGATATACACCTACTTGCTCAAAGTATTAGTGGGAGTAAGCATAAACAAATTCAAATTTTTAGAAAATCTTCACATAACTCTATTCTTCTTGGAACAGATACTTTTTGGGAGTGAGTAGATATTCCTTGATCTGATTTGCGTTATCTCGTGGTACATAAAATCCCTTTTCCTGTACCAACAGATCCTATTTTTCAGGCGCGATCAACACTGTATAAAAACGCTTTTTATGACTATTCTATTCCTAAAGCAATTTTGAAACTCAAGCAGTGATTTTGACGACTGGTTCGAACACCAGAAGATACAGGGGTTATTATTTTTCTGGATAGTAGAATATTGCACTCAGACTGGTGAAGAGCCTTTTATGACGCCTTTCCTAAAGGTATCAAGATACGCTCTGGAGCTGCTGAAAGTTTACTGTGAGTTTTATGAGGAGATGGCTCATAATTTTGTAAAGATTGATATATTGGCAGAGCGTTGTTTTTCTGATATGATACACTAAGAAACTCCTTAAGGAACCTTTGAGAAACTCCTTTTTCAAAGGAGAGATGGCTCGTTAGAGCCAGAGAGGATTAGAAAATTTCTATTTTTCAGAGCCTGCTTAAAGAAACACCAAAAAATACTTCCTTATTTTTATAGTTTTATGCTTTCAGAAGAAAATTCTCCAAAAAATGATATTCATGCGGAAAATATATTTGATGATTTTCAGCAAGATCAGTGAGAAGAAGATATACAAAACCCCTCAAAAGAAGAAAAACTGTATGACTATCTCAGTTATAGTAGCAGATTTTTTACTTCACTGAATATTATATTACTTCTCACACTTCTCTTTGCGTATACATATATATTCATTCAAACCCAAGAAGAAAAAAAGACCTATAACTTTCTCTCTCCTTTTTGCCAGGTATTTCTATGAGATGTATATGAAAAGTATGCAGGATGATCATGTCATAACCTCTATGGATCACGCCAAGAAGTTTTGAACAATATAGAAATACAAAAAAATACTCAGGGATCAAACATTACTCCCATCCTTTCAGAACTATATGGCTTAGAAAACTTTCACTCTTCAAAAAAAGTACTCTTTCTCCTCGAACGATCAGCAGAAAGAATGCGCCCACTCACAATACTTCAGGAGTTTGATACCTTAAAAAACACCTATTCACCGGTTGATAAAAGCGAGCTCCAATGCTATGACATAGAGTTTTTTGACAGTACTAAGATGCGTATCAGCTGTGATGCCTATTCTTCAGACTGGGATACGGCCATTGCTGGACTAAAAAATGGGGTATTACTCTATAACTTTGAGGGAAGCTCTATTACAAGAGCGAGCGCTTTTATGGATTATATTGAAAATGCAGATGATTCACCATTTATTCTTCTTTCAAAAACAGAAAACCTTAGCTATAGCCAGAGTCAAAAATCGCCCTATACACAAAAGACAAGTTTCCAGCTGGAGCTGGAGTATATTTCTCACGATTTAGCATTGTAACCTTTACAAAAAGATGAAACTCTCTCCACAAACGAAATCCTCTCTTATACAGTCAATGGCTATCAATACAGTGATATGTATCGTATTTTTAGGAATGTTTTTCATACTTGTTTTTCCAAAAATATCAGAGATAGAGTCGCACAAAACAGATTTTCAAGAACTCTATACATACTCTCAAGATCTGAAAAAACAGTGAATAGACTATGACGCGTATCTGTCTTTTATGCAGCAAAATACGCAAGATGTATATGAGAAAAAGCTTGTATCAGTTCTGGAAAAAGACTTTTTTCATGAGCACTTTAGCAACACTGGATCAGGCAGCTATGAAGAGTTTCTTGATGGCGTGTCTCGCAGTGTTCAGGAAACAAAAAATTCTTATGAGTATACACAAAAAAATACGACACTTAACAAGATTCTCCCATATTATTCTGTATCTTCACAAAGAGAAAAAACGCAGTTGAGTAACTTTGATTTTACCAATTATATAGAGCAAATCCTCTACAGTTTTAATCTCAATTTTGACGGAGAAATAGGAGTAGGAAATATAGAAAATATAGACAGAGAAGGATTTCAAAATAGTTCAAGTCTCTCAGAAAATATATTTCAGATTCCTTTAAAATTTTCTCTCTCCGGAAGAAAAACAGACATCATCGACTTTCTCCATTATTTTGAAAATGTTTGAAGTATCAATGTACTCTGAGAAGATCTAGTATTGCATGAGGACGCATTTTTAAACAGAAAAAAGATATGAGAAAACTCTGAGAATGTATATAAAGGGCATTTTTGAGAAATCACTTCCCTATGAATGCTCAAATACCCAGACTCTTCAAGTGTTTCACAAAACCTTCCTCTCGTATCTGTACTAAAAAGATCACAGGCAAGCGAGAGGATGAGTATAGATGTATCTCTGATTTTTTATGTTTCTGGTATCCCTGGATATCAGATGGAAGAGCTAATACTCAAGTCTCTCACGGATTTTGAGAAGCTTCGAAAAGATATAAAAATAGCTCATAATACATATCAAAAAAACCTTTCACAATACACCAACGGTGAACAACTTCGAGCAGTATGAAAACTGGCTTCTTTAGAAAGTTTGATAGAAGCTTTGGAGGGAGACATGAAAGCCTTGCGTAAAAACTTTGTGAAGAAAGAAGATATAGAATCAACGTTTGATACAGCTTTTGACTTACAAGGAGTTCTTGATCGTCAGAGAACGGCTCTTGAAGAAATACAACTCTTACTCCAATAACAACACTCTATGGACTATAACACCACTCTCGAAGAGCTAAAAAATCTCGTATATAAATGAGATAATATACAAAAGATTTGTGATCTCATTATTCTCGCAGCAGTTTTAGGTGACGCGTCAGACATACATGTAGAGCCTCTTACAAACTATGTGCGTTTGCGTTATCGTATTGACGGAGAACTGAGAGAAATACTTGAGTACCAGTCATTTATTCATCCCGGTGTAGTTGCGCGTTTTAAGATCCTTTCGGAGCTAAAGATAGACGAGTCTCGTATTCCTCAAGACGGAAGAATCAGCCAAAATATAGACGGAAAACCCCTTGATCTGCGCGTCTCTTCACTGCCAACGGTACACGGTGAAAAGATGGTAATGCGTATCGTAGATAAGAGTAAAAAGATCCCAGAGCTCGCAAATCTCGGGATAGAGTGAAGAAATCTCGAACTCCTCAAAAAAGCTATCGCTCTCCCAAATGGAGTCATACTCACCAGTGGTCCAACAGGTTCAGGAAAATCAACGACGCTCTACTCAGTCTTGACCCTGCTAAATAATCCAAGAGTGAACATCATGACGCTCGAAGATCCTGTCGAAAATCAGGTAGACGGAATTGTGCAGAGCCAGGTAAAACCAGATATAGGATACAGTTTTGCTTATGGTCTGAGAACAGCTCTCAGACAAGACCCTGATATTATCATGGTATGAGAAATGCGTGATAAGGAGACGGTTGATATCGCGATTGAGGCATCGTTGACAGGGCATCTTGTACTGTCTACTATACATACCAATAACGCCTCAGAGACTATTACGAGAATACTCAATATGTGAGTGCAGGCGTTTTTGATACCTGCTTCACTCAATGTCGTGATAGCTCAGAGACTTATTAAGCGACTATGTGAAGACTGTAAGGCTCCTTTGCCTTTATCAGATATTGATCCAGAGACGCTCAAAAATATGAAAAATTCTCTCGGACTGACCCCAAAAAAAGAGCTAGAGTCTCGGGTATGAGTCGACAAGCTCAAGTCTCCAGAACTTTTCCGCGCAACGGGCTGCGAAAAGTGTGATAATATCGGATACAAAGGGCGTCTAGGGCTATACGAAGTTCTTGAGATAACTCCAGGAGTCAAAGAAATGATATTGCGATGAGACTCAGCATTCAATATTAATAGACAGGCAATCAAAGATGGTATGATATCTCTCGAACAAGACGGAATCATCAAAGCACTGCAATGAGTCACTACACTCGAAGAAGTATATCGAGTGTCAAAAACACAAAACGAAGAATAATTTTTAACTCTGAGAATCATGGAAGATCTGATCATACTTGCCGAAGATGAAAAAAAGTCTTCACAAAGTCTTCACACAAAAGATGAAAAATCTCAAGAAAACGCTCCCAGTCTTTATGCGAGACTCAATGAGCTCCTTTATTCTTTTCAAAAAATCAAGACCAAAGAAAAACTGTTATTTTATCGACTCATGGCAACCATGCTCAATGCCTGAATGAGTATTATGAAAAGTCTTTCTGTCCTGGAAGATCAAGAAAAAAATCCAGTATTTCAGAGAATGCTGTGAGAGATGCTTGCGGGAATCAAAGAGGGAAAAACGCTTTCAGAGTGTATGGAGGTATATGCGGGAAGTTTTAGTGATGCGGAACTGTGAGTGATTCGAGCAGGAGAAAAAACAGGAAGACTCAATGAAGTGATGATCTCTCTCGCTGATCAGGTAGAAAAAGTTTCTTCTGTTACAGGAAAACTCAAGGCAGCACTGATTTATCCTCTCATGATTATGGTAGTGGTAACAGGAGTGATTTTTGTGATGATGACTATGGTGGTACCAAAACTTTTAGAAATATTTGATGATGCTTCGGAACTTCCAGCGACAACACAGTTTCTTATAGGAGCTTCAAATATATTTGTGAATTATTGGCATTTTATCTTGATATTTCTTTTTCTTCTGTATTTTGCCGTGATATTTTGGAAAAAAACACCTTCATGAAAATACAATTTTGATCTCATACTTTTAAAACTTCCAGTGTTTTGAGGAGTAGTACAAAAGGTAACACTCTCAAAATTTTCTCGCGTATTTGCGGGACTCATGGGTTCGGGAGTTTCGGTAGTAGAGTCTTTGAGGATTGTTGCTGATGCTGTATGAAATGAGGTTTATCGCCAAAGAATCTTGCTCTTACTAGAGGATGTTCGACGCGGAATGAAGATATGGGAATCACTCGAGGGAGATCCCCTCTTTCCTAATATCATGATACAAATGGTGCAGGTTGGAGAACAGTCGGCAAAACTCGATATGACGATTACCAAGGTAGCGGATTTTTATGATGATCAGGTGGATACTCTTGCTAGTACGATGAACAAGCTTTTAGAACCTTTTATTATCATATTTTTAGCGGTGGTAGTGGGATTTATCGCTATGGCAATCATGCAACCAATTATGAATCTTGCTGATAGTGTGACGAATTCGTAGTTTTCAATTTTGCTATTGTGAATACAATATATATACTTTAGCGTATGAATTATGGAGAGATTACATGGAGTGCGAACAAGAATAGGGTTCTCCAAAGAGAGAGGGGTGTATGCTTTGAAGATGTAGAATCTGCAATATTACAGGGAAATGTCATAGCAGATGTGCCTCATCACTTACATGAGAAATATCCTCATCAAAGAATGTTGATAGTTTTGATTGAGGGCTATGTATTCAATGTTCCCTATGTAAAAAGTGAACAAGGAATTTTCTTAAAAACCTTGTATGCGAGTCGCAAATCGATGAAGTTATATTGTAATAAAAATTATCATGGATAGAACAAAAATACGTTATGATGCCCCTTATCTTGATGATGAGGAGCGTGAAATTATGGAGACTATGGATATGGCAATAACAAAAGGCGACGTCATAATTCCTACAAAAGATGAGGTTGTCCATCTCAATAAACAATGGCAACAAGATTTACAACTAAGCCAGCAGAGAAAATCAGTGACATTTCGTCTTCAACGCAGGGATATTTCCCGTCTCAAGACTCTCGCGCAAAAGAAAGGTATTCCATATCAAACACTTGTAAGCTCAGTACTTCATCAATTTGCTAACGGAGATATTATCGAACGATAGTCTTTCTCTTCACTCAATCTTCACATAATTAAGAAGACTCTGAAAAAGAGAAAAATTTCTCAACCTCTCTGGCTCTATCGAGCTATCTTTTCTTTGCAAAAGGAGAGAGAAAAAGAGTTTCTCAGAGCCTGCTCAAGACCCAAGAAAGACCTCTAATCCATAGTTATATGACGCGGATGATAATGTGAAGATTGTATGAAGGAAGAAAAATCTATGTGAAGACTCTGTGAAATAGCCATACTCCTGCTTGATTTCAGATATTCTTTTTATATGATGTTGATGTTTTGCGCGATATGCCGATCTTTAACATCTATTCGAAAATATATGAGTAGGCAAGAAATATCTTCCTTGCTTATGTTTCAATAGAGGTCGCAACTCAAGCTGATATATCGTAGAACTATGGGAGAGGAGGAATAAGAGATACTTGTCCCTCATCTTCCCTAGTTGTGCGCATAACAGCTTAGGGTTAAGGCTTTAACCGTCCATTGTTGTGGTGAATTGTTTTTATTTTTGTAACTCGTATATAGTTATGAGTACTTTTTCTAAAAAAGTTACTTCTGCTATTGCTGGTTTAGCCATAGTATTTTCTATGTTTACACCAATAGCTGGAGTATCAGCTGCTTACACTTCTTTGCAAGCAGCAAACGAGCTCGCTGTTCTCGGGTTTATTGTCGACAACTCTGCGAATCCTGCGGATTACAGACTTGGAGACACTATATCGAGAGAAGAGCTCTCAAAGGTTATTGCAAACCTTGGAGGTCTTGCAGTAAGCAATGTTGAAAGTGTGTACGCTGACGCTGATTTCGCTTCTTGGGCGGAAAAATATGCTGCAGCGCTTAATGGTGCAGGATATGCTGCATCAAATACCTACTTCAACCCAAAAAGTAACACTTCTAAGATAGAAGCGTTAAAATGGGTTATGGAAGCACAGGATATAGCTACAGGACAGGGTTCTGATTGGATGGCTGCAAGAGTTGATGGGGCAGTTGCTGCTGGCATCACTTCTTCTTTCTCTGATTATAACACTGATGTTACTCGTGGGCAAGTATTCATTTGGGCTGCTGAAGCTCTCAATGTTGCTCAAGAAGAAGAAACAAGCACTGTTGCTGAAGACCCTCTTTGTGAACTTCTTGGTATCTGTGATGACGGATCTGAAGAAGTAGCTGAGGAAGAAATGGAGGATGAAGAAGAAGCTACTGAAGAAGTAGCTGAAGAGATAGCTGAACAAGCTGCTCAAATCTTCGGAAGTTCTAACGCAATGGTTTCTCTTTCTCCACAGTCTCCATCAAATGGACTTGCTGCAGTAAACACTCCTCGTGTTGCGATGCTCGCGTTTGATGTTACTGCTGGAAGCGAAGATGTCACTCTTGAGGAAGCAACATTCCTTCATGTAGGTCTTGGTGATAAAGACAATGTTGATGATGTTACTATATATAACTCATCAAATGAGTCTGTATCAAAAACAAAAAATTTCTCAGACAACGATCTTGATCTTTCTTTTGATAGAGATGTAGTTGTTCAAGCTGGAGAAACACAAACATTTACTGTTTCTGCAACTATCAGTGATACTGGAAGTACAAATACAACTTACCAAATCGAGCTTGTAGCTCTTGAGGCAAGTACTGATGTAGAAGGTGGTGGTATCATAGGTGCTGCTCTTACTCCTACAGAAGTTGCTAACTCTGCAAAACTTGAAATAGATGCAGACACTGCTTCTGATACTGTTACTATAGGAGAAGAAGTAAAACTTGCAGGGTTCTCTATAGAAGAGAAAAATGATAATGAGGATGTTCTTGTCCGATCTATTACTCTTCATCAAAATGGTTCAGTAGATGCTGAATACATAGAAGACCTTGTTCTTTTAGCTGATGGAAAAACTATTAAAAGAGGTATGATGGTCAACTCTGACGATGAACTCGTAATGAATATTGACTATGTACTTGAAGCTGACGAAGATGTTGAGTTTGAGCTTCACGGTGTTATCTCTGGTGATGTTACTGAAGATGTTCACTTTGAGTTTGAAGGAATAGATGATGTATATGCTACAGGTCTTTCTACAGGATTTAATGTTGGATTTACTGATGGTAACTCTCCTGAAGACGCTGATGTTGCTGATCCTGAAACTATTGAAGGAGCTGAAATCGACGCAGTATTTGACCACTCAGATATTGATGATACAAAAGTAGACGTGAGTGATGTACTTGTAGGAACATTAGAACTTACAGCAAACTCAAATGACTATGAAGTAACAAAGATTACCGTTACAGTTGGAGGTACTGCTGGTACTGATGCTGTTGATGACCTTCATCTTGGTGGTCAGTCATTTGACTCTAATGACGGATCAGACTATGTATTTGAGGACATCGCTCTTGCAAAATGAGTGACAAAAGTCCTTCCTCTTGAGTTTGATGTTGTAAATGATGTTGATCTCAATGGAAAAACAGTAACTTTTCAAGTAAAGGTAACTGAAATCGAAGATGATGAAAATAACATCACTTACTCAGACGGAGGAACAAATGATGTAGATGATATCCTTTCTACAAATTCATTTGATGATGTATCTATAGATGTACAAACAGCTTCTTTTGAGCTTTCTCAAACATCTATCAACGATAGAGAGCTTGTTCTTGGAAATGGTGTGGAAACAGTGCTTTATAAGGGTAAAGTTTCTACAGGAGACTCTGATAGTGTCACTATCGAAGACTTCAGCCTTACTGAAAGTGGTGACGCAACTATTTCTGTAGACCTTGATGATGTGATTGACTCTGCAACACTCAATATTGGTGGAAAAACATATGACGCTGATATTGATGCAGACTCTGTAGACTTTACTTCTATCAACCATGTAGTTGCTGCAGGATCTGATAATGTAGAGTTACTCGTAACAGCAGTACTCCAAGATGATGATAGTGTTGGAGATAACGAGACTCTCATTATGCAACTTATCTCATCAAACATCACTCTTGAAGACTCTGATGGAGAAGCAGTAAGTACTGATAACATCTCTGGAGGAAAAAATACTACAACAACTCTTAGAGGAAACGGAAAATTTAGTATAGAACTTCTTGGTGCAGATGATACAGATGATGACCTCGAAACAACTGTTCTCGCAGGTTCTAACTCAGTAGTGCTTGCACAACTTGAGATGGAAGCAGAATACGAAGATGCTGATGTAAAAACACTCAAGTTTAATATCCCAAGTGGAGCTTCAGCAGGTACAGTAAATGTTACAGTTGCTACAACAACTGAAAATGTTTCTGAAGCTGCGGGGCAAACTCAAGTAATGCAAATCACTGTTCCAAGCAATCTCCATAGTGGAGGAACACTTGGTATAGATGTAGATGGAAATGCTGTTTCAGGATCAAGTCTTGAAAACTTTGCTACAGCTATAGCGAGTGAAGCTGGAATCGCTACTGCAGAGGTTGATGGTGAAGAGATTACGGTAACAGCTGCTGTAGAAGGTACAGGATTCACTCTTAATAATCCAACATTTAATGGAAGTCAAGAATCTTCTATTGAAGTAAGTACTGTTACTCCAAATCAAGCAGGAGTTGATGCTAGCGGTACAGTTGCTGCAGTAAAAACTATTACAACTGATGCTGATCTTGTAGACGGTCATACAATAGCTGCGACTATTGATGATACTCGTATCACTCAAGCATTTGATACAGATAATGACACAACTCTTGCAGCTTTTGCTACTGCTATTGCTGCTGTTGATAGTATTACTACTGCAACAGTATCATGAAGAGTTATCGAAATTACTGCTGCTGAGGCAGGTGTTGATTTTACTATCTCAAACGCTATTGTTACATCATCTGGTGGAGAAGATTTCTCTGATACTTTCAGTGATGTAAAAATCATGAGTGGTTCTAAAACTCTCGCAAGTGGAGGAGTAGTAACATATGATGGAAACAATACAGTGATCAAGTTTGAAGACTTCACAGTTTCTGATGATGACGATCTCATTGAGGCAAACCTTGTTGCAGATCTTGCAAAGTATACAACTGAGGGAGATGAGGTAACAGCTCAACTCGGAGATGTTACTATCTCTATTGATGATGCAACTCTTGATGTAGAGGGAGCAGACTCTGATGACACTTATAGCTCAGCAGATAACAATCTTACGGTTGCTGCTACAACAAGTGAAACCATCAAAATTGTTCCAGTTATCGTTACGGTATCTAACACAGATAGTCTCGGAGAAAATGATGAATATGCAACAGCGAGATTCTCTGTTAACTTCGGATCAAACGAACTTGATGACGATGACCTATATCTCTCAAGTGTATCAGCAGAGGCACTTACAGCTTCTGTGGATGTAAGAAACGATGATGATGATACAGTAACAACTACTACAGATACGGGTGATAATATCATAACAGTAGATATTAGTACTACAGCTAATCTTGCTCTTGCAAAAATAAATAACAGTGACTCTTTTACCTTTAAGGTAGGTGCAGTTGATGAAGAGTTACGAGTGAAAAAGAATGGATTTACATTCTTTGTTGATATGAATGGTAATGGTTCAGTGGATACTGGTGAAGAATTCACTTCAACAAATGAGAATGTTATCGATTTTGGAGAATATTATAAAGACTAGTCTTTAGGATACTCTTCCTTTCACATAAAAAATACCCTTATGATTTTTCATAAGGGTATTTTTTTGTGTCTTGAATTCAACCCCGGGGTATATATCCTACTTTCAGGAAGCTCTGAAAAACAAAAAATTTCTAATCCTCTCTCTCTCTATCGAGCCATCTCTCTTTTGTAAAAGGAGAGAAAGAATGAGTTTCTCAGAGTCTTCTTCAAAATAGCTATACTCTACACAATAGAAAACCCCCTCTAGCTAATGAGAGGGGGTATATCTGAACCAGAGAGAAGATATTTGAGTTATTGAATTTTTATAATCTCTACCTCAAATATCAGTGTTTTTCCTGCAAGAGGATGATTCATATCAAGTGTTATTGTTTCTTCATCAGCAGCAATAATAGGGAAATTTCCCATCTGCGTTGGAAGCTCCTCTCATACCTCCAGAGTAAACCCTGCAGCAGTAAAACTCGCAAGATCTGCTTTTGGGACGGTTTGCTGAGCTGTATCAGCACGCTCACCATACGCCTCACTTGGACTCAGTGTGAGCGTCTTTGTTTCTCAGAGCTTCATCCCCACAACTCCAGCATCAAAACCAGAGATCATTTGACCTGCTCCTACAGTAAACCCAAGTGTTTGTCCTCTGTCTCGAGAACTATCAAATACTTCACCATTTTCCAGTGTTCCCACATAATGAACCTCTACTTGGTCGCCACTACTGACTACTTCTTTTGCCATAGTTTGTGTTGTATTAGGAGATATATTGTTTTCTGAAACTCACGCAGAAAGATTTTCTGCTCATGTCTTTGTATCTACACTACTACAACTCGTCAGAGCAGCGATGCAGAGAAGACACAGAATAATATGTATGTTTTTCATGTACAAATGTTTCACTTTCCGGGAAAAATAATATGGTAGCATGTTACTCCCGGGTCGAACACCTACTTGGTCTTCTCGAAAAAGACGACAAGTATTCTATAAATAATTGGTCATTTGCAAAGTCTTTCTTGCATGCTCGTATACGATGAGGAGTGATAACACGAAAATATGTCTGTGTATCATGCATGAGAAAGTCTCTGAGGTCCTCCAGAGTACTCTCAGGATGAAAATCTATTTGATAAGAGTCTCATACCTTTTTGATTTGCAGGATATGAAAAAGTGAAACATCGTACTTGAGACGCAGGAGACGAAAAATATTTTTGAGAGAACTCGACTCTGATCAATTTTCTGATTCTCAGATGGTTTTGAGCTCCAGGTAGTCAATATCTTCTTTTGTAGATATCAGCTCGAGTTCTCTGTAAAATTGAAGTTTATCAGTATCCGAGTAAAACACATCAGCTCCTCATAGCGTCTCAATATCCAGTAAAATACGAACCTTTTGCAGAGATACGAGCGGAGTTTTTGGAGTATTTTGGGGAGTACTTTTTTTCTGTTGGAGTTCTTCGATCTTTTCCTCAAGCATTTTTAAAAAGAGAGAAATACCTATTTCTTGAGCTTTTCCACTCTGACGAATTCAGAGTATATCTCCTCCTCAACGAACTTCTAAATCTTTCATTGCCAGCTCAAACCCTGCTCAAAGATAACTATAATCAACCAGTGTTTGCAACCTCTTTCCTGCATCAATATCGAGAGCATTGTTTTTATAGAGCATGTAACAGTATCCCTGTCTGTCAGATCGTCATACCCTTCAACGAAGCTGATGAATTTGTGAGATTCAAAACCGTTCACACTCATGAATAAAAATAGTATTCACATTGGGAAAGTCTATTCCATTTTCGATGACCGTTGTTGATAAGAGTATATCATACTTTTGCTCTTTAAAATCGAGTATTCTCATCTCAAGTTCTTCTCCTGGGAGTTGCCCGTGCGTGATGACAATTGATTTTTTTGGAAAAATAGATTCCAAACGTTTTTGTATTACTTCTATATTTTGGACACGATTATGGACAAAAAATATCTGTCCTCATCTCGCAAACTCTCTCTTCCCTGCCTCAAAAATAACCTGCTCATTGTACTCGAGGACACTCGTCTCAATACTCTTTCTGCCACTTGGAGGAGTCTTAAGCAGTGAGATATCTCTCACTCCAGAGAGTGCGAGATGGAGACTGCGAGGTATAGGAGTCGCTGATAGTGAGAGGATATCTATCTCGGATTTTATAGACTTGATCTTCTCTTTATCTCAGACTCCAAATTTATGTTCTTCATCGACGATTAACAAGCCAAGATTCTTCATGCGTATTTTCTCAGATAAGAGACGATGCGTACCAATCAACATGTGTATATTTCCCTCTTCGAGATCTTTGATGATTTCAGAACATTCTCTGTGAGACTGCAAACGAGTCAAAAGAGCTATTTTATAGCCTGAACCCTCAAATCTCTCAAGAGCTTTTTCATAGTGTTCGTGAGCAAGAACGACGAGAGGAGAGAGAAAAAATACTTGTTTATGGTTTTCCATCGCGAGATATGCCGCGTTGAATGCGATCTCTGTTTTTCAAAACCCTACATCACCTACCAATAACCTGTCCATATTATTTTCACTCTGCATATTCTGAAATACTTCTCAGATACATTGTTCTTGATCGAGCGTGTATTTATAGGGAAAGAGAGACTGAAACGCGTGTATTTTCTCACTATTATATATACAGGCAGCTCCTTTTCTGATCTTTCTTTCTGCAAAATTTTCGAGAATATTTTGAGCAATATACTGAATATCTTCATGTACTTTTTGCATTTTTCGTTCCCATATTTTTCATGAAAGAGGACTAAGAGTGGGATGTTCATTTCCCACATATTTGGTGACCCGACCCACCTCATGAATCGGAACAAAGAGCTTATCCTCGTTTTTGTAGGAGAGCTCGAGATAGTCTTTTTTTATTCCAGAGAGGTCTCTTTGCGTGATTCAGACAAACACGCCAATACCATGATCAATATGGACAATGTAGTCACCTTTTTGGATTTTGAGTAAGAGATCAATATCTCAAGAGAGTTTTTTCTTACTGCGTTTTTTGACGAAGATGCGAGCTAGTATATCATCACAAATATAGTTCTGAAACTCTGTAGCAAAACTCTCTGCAACTCCTGAGTGAATATGAAAAATAGGAATATGCTGAAAATTGTTGTTTTCGAGAAACGAGCTGAGTGTTTTTCCGAGACGAGTGTAGATGACGCTGGGTTTTTTGTGTGAGAGAATACTTTTCAGCTCTTCCAGAGAATTACAAGAGATTCATGCAATATCAAGTTTTTGAGATGCGTATTTGGGTGAAGAGAGAATATCAAAACTGATACAGTGATCTGCCTGACAAGAGTCATTGTAAGATTCGTGAAACTGTAGTGAGTCCAAGACAAAGACGATATTATGGCTGTGTATGTATTCAAAGAGTGAAATACCTTTCTCACAAAAATCGAGATACAAACAAGAAGATATCGATATCTCGCTAACACTGCTACCATGATGAGAGAGACTCTCAACCGTATTTCCCCAAAAATGTATTTCGCTTTCCTGACCATCAGCATGGATAATGCGTATGTGGTCTCATATTTTCCTATAGGAGCATGCTTTTCCGTATTCATGAAACTCATAACCAAGCGTGAGAAGTGTTTCTATATATATTTGTGGATCTTGTTCGTCTCAAAGACTTATATGTAGAGAGTTTTCGAGATTTTTAGAATCAACATATTTTTGTAAGAAATCTATCTCAAGAGAAAAAATACAATTTTTATCAGTACCGTGATGTAGTGAAAGCAGCTCAGAATATCTCTGGAGAGGAATATAGTCGATGTTGAGGTCGGCAGCGAGAGCGACGTATTTTTTTTGTTCTTTGGTATCAGCAACAACATGTAGGATATTTCCATGTCGCTGGTCTTTTAAGAGCATCAAATGAGAAAGATATTTTCCCGTATGTGTATAATGCACGCCAAGTCAAAGAGAAATCATAAGAAAAAAGAAGTATGTTTCTGTGAGAATATATATATAATTTTCACAAGCATACTAGTATAGATTTTTGATATCGCAAGATGTATTATATTTTTTTACAGGGAGTTGCTTCTCAGGGCTATATATGACTCTATGACGCGTCGAGTCGAGATATGTTAAGCGAGGAGACTTTTGCTGTTCTCGGAAACGAGAGTAGCCAGCTCTTACCTATCATTCATCAGTTTCTTTCTCAAAATAATGTTTCCTATGAACAGATAGAAAATATCTTTTGTGTGGTGTGACCGGGGAGTTTTACCTGAGTGCGAACCGTCTCTCTCATCGTGAATACTCTTGCTTATATATACCCAAATATCTTTTTGACACCGGTAAATTTCTTTGATCTTTTTGATGAGTATCCGATCGTAAAATCGAGTTCAAAGCGAGACTTATTTGTAAAATATGGAAAAAATAATACTATAGAGATAGTGCAGAATGATGTTTTTGAACAAAACTTTCAGGAGAAAGATATTTTTTGAGATATAGATGTTGAGAGGTGGACAAAGAAATATACTCTTCACCGTAAGATTGATGCTCAATATTATATGCGAAATGCTCAATCAAAACAGGATAAGAGACTCAGTCCTCTCTATATAAAAAAACCAAATATTCACTAAGCGCATTTTTATGGCAGTAAAACTTCGAAATCTCCGAACAGGAGAAACAGTTGATACCGTTCTCAGACGGCATTGGATTGTCTTTGTAATGTTAGGAGTATATGCTCTGTGAGGTTTGATGATGAGTATGTTTCTGCTTTGGATTTTTGGTTTTACTACGCCTATCGTGCTTCTCAATGTGATATTTTGGATGTATTATTCGATGTTTTTGTATATCAATTGGCTCAATCATGAGCTTGATCTGATAGTGGTTACTAATAATCGTGTGGTATGTGTCGAGCAAAAATCTTTTCTCAATAGGACAGTCGGAGAATGTACCCTCGATAAGATACAGGAGGTGGGAGTGGAGACAAAGGGGATATTGGCAAATATTTTTGATTATGGAACAATTACTATTGAAACAGCGGGTTCAACAAATAATTTTGATATGACTTTTTCTCCTCATCCTATGGAAAAGTCTCGTCATCTCAATAATCTGGCAGATAGATATAAAGAAAAGCGTTTCACTCTTGCGGGAAATGATACGAGTGAGTGAGCAGTATAGTTAATATATCCACATCGCATCACCAAAACTAAAAAATCTATACTCTGAGTCTACGGCATGTTTGTAGGCTCTTTTTCTATTCTCGTCTCCAGCAAAACTTGATACGAGCATTAGGAGTGTCGATTTGGGAAGATGAAAATTCGTGATAATACTCTGAACAAATTTCCACTCATAACCAGGATAAATAAATATATCTGTCTCTTTTTGTCCATATTCAAGATATCCGTCTGCATTAGCAAAACTCTCGAGCGTACGCACGGAAGTCGTTCCAACGGCAACGATGCGTTGTCATTGTTGCTTGTACTGATTGAGTCTTTGAGCAACGTCTTTTTCAATATATGCTTGTTCAGAGTGCATATGGTGTTCGTGGATATTTTCGACTTCTACATTTGCAAAGGTTCCGAGTCATACATGTAGACAGACGTTTTCTATTTTGACTCATTTTTTTTTGAGTTTTTCCAAAAGGTTTTTGGTAAAGTGAAGTCCTGCGGTTGGCGCGGCAACACTTCAGGATTTTGTCTTGTCATGATAGACTGTTTGGTAGCGTTCTCCAGGAGATCAAGAGTTTTGGATATAGGGAGGAAGTGGAACTTCTCCCATTTCTTCCACAGTATCAAAGAAATCTGTTCATGATTTGGAGAAGGAAACGATTCTTCATTTTTCAGATACACTTTCTATTTTCGCAGTAAATCCATCCTGTTCGCTGATGATTTCTTCCCTACTTCATAAGGTGGAATTGGAGGGAGTGAGTCTCGAAAAAGGAAAAATTACTTGCGTTCCTGGTTTGAGTTTTTTTCCGGGATACACAAGACAGTCCCAGGAGTTATCAGAGATTTGTTTATGGAGAAATACTTCACAATCTTTTCCTGTTCATCATATTTTTCATTTTAGGCGAGCTTTGATGACGCGAGTTTCGTTGACTACGAGGACATCATTTTCAGAGAGTTTATCCGCAATATCAGAAAAAATAGCATCTTGTATCTCTCAAGATGTTCTCTCAAGACAGAGGAGTCGTGAACTGTCTCGGGGTTCAGCTGCTGATTGGGCTATGAGTTCGGGTGGGAGATGGTAGTCAAAGTTTGAGAGGTGCATGTATAGTGAGAGTGAGTAAAGATAATTATAGTATACTGCTTTAAAATTATCTCAATAGTATTCGTAGATTTTCTAATCCTCTCTGGCTCTATCGAGCCATCTCTCATTTGTAAAAGGAGAGAAAAAAGGACTTTCTCAGAGCTTCCTGAAAGTTTGTTTATTCCTCTGATGCGTATGTGATTGCATCAAGGCCTATAAGTACGAGTCATACTCATCATGCCTTACGCGCTATTGTTCGAATGGCGGATGGCAATATTCACGCCCTAGGAACTAATTGTCATTGAAAATTTCTCGTTGTTGTCGCGCTTCATAAGGCAACAGCACTACCCATTAAACCAGCACCAACAATAGTAGAGTCAACTCCCGTTGCTCATTGTACATAGCCATTTATCATGCGCGCTCACCCAAAAGCCTGATCGATAAGTAGAGACCAAGCCTCTAAACTTACAGACTCTGTATATGCGGAGATGAGCTGTATCTGGTTATCAGTAAATACATTTGACGCAGAGTTAATATTGCTAAATCTTCAAAAATACTCTGTTGCTGCCTCATTATTTATTTGTGATCGTAAAATAGAGGCAAAAAGAGCAATGATACTAAATATTTGCGCATCTCATACTTCTTTTTTTCCATGAAGAGACTCATAGAGAAGTGTGATTTTCCCATAATTGAGACCTTGCTTTATAGCAGTTTTTTCTTCTTCATTGAGCTGAAAAATATCTTGTTCTATCAGATCTTCTAATACAAAATCTTTATATGAAATCAGTTCCTCTATCTGCTGAAATGCTGGGTGATCTTGACTGAGTTGTTCTTGCTGTAAATACTCTATCAGAAGTTCTTTGACTCTTGCATCTTCACTGGATTCAAGAAGTCATCTTCATCCTTGAGCTATTTCAGTTTCTAAAAAAGCTCGGCTCAAGTCGTTGTCTATGTAGGTACTATTAGCAAGAGCCGTGATAATCTCATCTTCATTTATAGATGATTCGCTGTTTCATACCCATCATGCGAGAGTCTCACTGAGCCCTGCAGCAGGTCAAAGCGCCGAAAAAGCATATAAAAGAGATATTTCATGAATAGGGAGCTCTCGGTAGTCAAAACCGTTTTTTTGTGATATTTCATATATTTCTTCTAAACGTTGTATACCAGACTCTGTATCGATTCACATTTTAGATGCAAGTATGGTATTTGTCATTCCTGCAGGTTTGATAATATTTTTGAGGTTTTCAGATGAAAGACTCACAGAAAGAATATCACGAACCCTTTGATGCTCAAATGCTTCATACATACTTTCTCATACCTCTTGAGTTGTTTCGTTTTGACTTTCAGAGACTTCGAGAGCTGACATGTCTGTAAGAGCGAGATTTTCAGTATAAAAATAATTTTTTAAAAATGTTTCACTCTCACCAACATTTCCTCACTCATACCCACCAAGAAAGAGAATAGTTCGCAGTCCAGTATTATAAAATCATTGTATATGAGGTGGAATGACTTCGGGTGATATAGTGAGATTTTCAGCAGTTTCGATGCTGGTCTCTGATCATCTCTCTTGTCATATTCCTTCTTCTCACGTCTTATTATCTTCGGGCTGAGTTTCATCAGTGGCTGACACATCAAATCCAAAAATTCCTTTAAAAATTCTTCAAAAAATTCATTCAACAGCTTGATCTTGAGCTTCATTTCCGGTAGAAAATGACGAAAATATATTTTTGAATGTATCAGAAAAAAAGTTTTGAATATGAGAAAATATTCCTCACTGAAAGATGGTTCAGAGCTGTTCAAACTCTCACTGTATACCTTGAGAAGTCCCTCAATCAGGATGATGTTCGTTTATCCAGCGAGTGAGCTCTACGACTTTTTCATCTTCTGTTGTAAATCCTTGTCCAACACGTTCTTCGAGAAGTGCGAGGTTACTATCAGGAGAGGTGGTATAGAGCGTGAGAGCTTCACGAAACCTTTCCCTCATATCAGCATCAAGATTTTCAGGAGAAATACCTATTCGTAAAAGTTGCTTGTTTACTGCTTCATCACTCATCGGGTCAGGACTCATGGTTTCAGGAGTCTCTGGTGTTCATGGAGAGACAAGTGTCTCGAGTTTTGGTGCTGTCATAGTGATAATAAAAAAATATTATATACTTTGAGGATATCATACTTTTTGTTTTCTGACAAAAAATAAGCTCTTTTATACTATGAAAAATCAGGAAGTTTTTCTATATCTGTCAGTTCAAACTCATCATTTCATGTAATAATCTCTCAAGCATGGAAAATACGTGATATTGTGGGATATCTTGCAAACATTTCTATCGCAATACCACTCGTCAAATCAGGTGCTTGAATAAAAGAAAAGTTTCGAGCCGCTGTTTTAAAACCATTTACAGAAGTAATACCTGCTCAGCCTATTGCGAGTTTTCCTAGTGCTCATCATCATGCTCACAAAGCCGTTCAGATAGCAAGATCAGATCACAAATCCGTTAGCATTTCAAGATGTGTGTCATGTCATAGAGGATGGGTAGCCCAAGAAGCCATTGTAGCTCAAGCTCATACGACCGCTCACTGCGCGATAATACTTCATCAAACAAGAGCCGCTCATGTTCATCATGTTGCGACAAATAGGACAACAGCAGCTCAAATAATAATAGCGATTTTAGTTCACTCATATATATAGCTATTTGTCACATCAGAAAAATCAAACAAGCCATTTCACTCAATATCATTAAATAGATCAAGGAGTTCTCCATCAGCTTGAGAAAAAAGTGGTTGTCCAGACTCTCATGAGATATTGAGTAAGTCATCACTTCAAAAACCATTCCAATCAAAGAACTTTGAATCAAATTCACGACTGAGATATTTTCGCAGATCATTTTGAGTTTCCTGTGAGATATCTCGCAGTAGAGCATCAAACTTTTCAAAACTGTATGTGTATCAGAGCTTTTTTTGCGTGGACAATCGATCAGCCATTCTTTCCATTAGGGAGACATATCATTTCTCTTGAAAACTGAGTTCTCAATAATCTCATAGATCATTTGCTCATGAGAGGAGCTTCATAGGGATACCGTATTTTACAGCGATGAATATTTTTACTGACTTTTTTGTTTCTCACTCAAACAATCGTTTTTGACACACAGAAATAAATCTGTCTATTGTTTGGTTCGGTGTTCTTCCATTCATCTCAGGATCTTCTTGGAGAATATCAGTGTTATTATGCTCATTGAGTCTTTCTATGATTCCTCATGGACGAGTAAGTAGATAGGAGCTTATATGCGCTGCAAGATCAGGATTATGCAGGATTTTCAATACATTTCACTCTCTTCCTGTGATGATTTTTATAAGTCTGAGAAAAGAGGACTGTATTTTTTCATGATTTTGTATATCTCCATTTGTCTCCGATATTTCTAACTGCTTTGTAAAGCGTTGATATATAGCATTGTGTATAGCCTGAGAATAGATGGTATTTGCTGTATTAACACTCTCAGACCTATGAGTGTTTCTGTACATTTTTTCATGCTGAGAAGAGAGAAATGATAGCAAATCATCATTGTCAACAAATGACTCAATCTGACGAGATACGAGATAGTTGAGTTCATCGGGACTGAGATCAAAAAGTTTTGCTCAGCCTTCATATACATCTCATATTCCAAGCGCCATATCTGCAAATCTTTTTTCCACATGATACATTTTGATATCTACGGGATCTCATCACTGAATACTTGACCGAGCAAGACGCAATGCGAGAAGATGTTCTCGGGCAAGATTATAGAGCTCTATAATATTTTTTCATTGGAGTTTGAGAGACTCTCCCTCAATACTTTGTACTTTCAAATCTCAACTGTAGATATCATTTTCTCCGAGCCTATCAAACCACTCTCTTTCATTTTTTTGAAATACTTCATCCATCGCATTTAATACTGTTTCAAGACCTTCAGTCTGTTCTCGTATAACATCTCTTCGCTCACAAAGAATATCATGAGGAGCATATCAGAGAAATCGCAGTTTTCCATCAATATTAAAGTCATAGGTATACTCTACACCTCATGTATCTTGAACCACTAAAAGACCTGAGAGTATAGAAAAACCAGCAAAATGTTCGGGTTTCACATCATCTACTTCATAGTTATTATACTGTGTACTTATCCGAGCTTTGAGATCTCAAAGTAGTTTTTCCGCTGATCACGTAGGAATCTCACTGATATAATATTGACTATAGTAATGATAGAGACCTGTCTCGAGCTCTTGCTGAAAAAACTCAAAGCTGGAGCTCTCAAATCATATAAAACTCTCGCTTTTTGACTCAGGAGAGTTTTCATAAAGGTGTTCTATACCGCTACACATAATGCTTATCTTATATTGCTCGAGACGCAGCTCTGAAAAGTCTTCTTAAATATATTTTATGCTTGTCAAATCTGAAGTCATCTAGGTTTCATACTTCACCGAAAGCTCTTCATTCTCGAGAGTTGATGAGTGTGTTTCTCTCTTCTTCAGGGAGACTCAAAAGTATGCTGTTAAATATTTCTCCTAGTTCGTTTATGCTTTTAAGAGAATGGATTTCCATACCTGGTTGAAATTCTCCTAAGCGCTGAAATAGTTTTCCTCTTACTGCTTCCTGAGTGAGCTCATCCACAGGCATATCTCTTACAATGTCATCTATCATAGATCGTACTTGTATCTTACTGAGGGTATTGATACTTTCAGGATCAATCAAGAACGCTTCAAGTCTTACTCTATCAACGATACTATAACCATAGGTTTTCATTGCTTCTTTTTCACTACTTGTTGACACTCTTTCTGATGGTCATCCAGACGATCAATCTGTCGTCCTTCATTCATCGACAGAAGCTACTGCAGGAGTATCATTAGCAGGTGTAAACTGAGTAGGGTTTCCATTGATATTGTTCTTAAGAGACGCGATACCTTCACTATTGGTAATACCAAGATTGATCATTCGTCCTGTGATATCATTATAAAGGGATTTTCATATGCTGATGGTTCTTGGTTTTCCATTTTCTGTGAAGACTCTTGTAGAGATTTCTCTCATAAAATCTGCTTTTGTAGGGCGGTGGGCATTGTCAGGAAGACTGTTCCAGTCGATACTATCAATGTAGGCAAATATATTGGTAATTCGACGATGATTATCAATAAGAGATCATGTGAGTGATGGTCTCTCTAGACGCAGAATGTTATGAAGGGCTTGTCCTCATGGGAAACTTCTTGCCTGTAATCACTCACGAATAGTATTATTAAGGGCTATATCAGAAGCGTTTTGACTTGCAGATATTCTATCAAACTCATCTGATGTAAGACTCATAGGGTGCTCTATACCATTTCGAGTAAAAATATCGTTTAGTATACGGCTATCATTACGGAAGGTTTCTCGCATTTCAGCTGATCATCATCTCTCACTTGGTCACTGAGAAGAAGTACTTTCTCCTGATGTGTCTCAGCGTGTTCAACGCCTAGCTCGAGAAGATCAGGAGTCTGATGAGTTTCCAGAGTCTCATCGCAGAGATGACCATATAGCAACTCCAGCCATTTTCAAAAAATATACTGCAAAGAGAGCTGCTATTCCTATCCCTGCACTTTGAACTCCTTCACGACCTGCCTCTGATGTGAGACCTGATGCTCACCAGCGATACCATTCAGTCATATGTGCCCACATTCGGATCCAGCTCCCTGGCTCCATATTGTTGAGAGTTTCTTTCATAAAGAGCAGAAATTCGAGGGCTTCGCCTTGAGTTTCAAAAGTGAGATTCCCTTCTGGAAAATCCCCCGTAAAGTCAAAGTCTCATATGTCTAACTGACTTCAAAAAGTTATCTCATATGGTCCAGTAGTTTGTTGAAATATTGTATTGTATTCATTGTTTAGGAGATCTTCTGTTTGAGTGAGTGACTCTCTGATAATAGCATTTACCTCACTTTCTTCTCTATTTACTATATCTATCCCCTGCTCTCAAAAGAGTGCTTGCAGATAGGCCTGATACTCCTGAGCTGTGATGTTTGGATTATTTTGTGCGACATCTTCAGCGAGAGCAGAAACCTCTCTATTGAACTCTGCAAGAGAGACTCATCAGACAAAGTTGGTATCTTCAAATCTTCTTCTATGAAAATCAAGCTCGTTTTGAGTGATAGTTCCGTCTCTGTTTCGATCTACTCTATATATATCATCTCATTGTGTAAGAGCCTCTCTTGTATGAGTTGATGCACTAATCAGGTCTTGAGCCTGAGTAAACTTATCGTGAAGATTTTGTATTTGTTCAATCATAAATATCGCATCACCATACTTCCCAGCATCTATATGAGCGGAAATCACACCAAAGTTTTTTTCGAGTTCATTTCGAGTTTGTTGACTCAGAGATGCTATGCTCGTACTGAGAGGTACAACATGTTCTTGCCAAGACAGTAGAGCGGGATGACCTTGTGGGAGCGCTTGTATCTTTGTATTGAGCGCTCAATAGTCCGTAGAACTTGATGGAGTACTTATAGACTGATCCAGTTGAGGACCAATATTTATATTATTACCTGGAGCCATGGTTTTACGGTATTAGTGTTAAACTTGCACCTACAAGACCTGCATCTATTCCTCGGAGCATAGACTGTATTTGAGGACTGAGACCAGATTGATGTGCGCTATCTGTCATACTATGTACTGCCTCTAAGAGATCATGAAGAGTTGATGCATCGTTGTTAAAGATATCCTGTATAGTACTACTTTGCACCTGTGCTTGTCAATTACCATTGAGTAGGCTACGTATACTTTGTATTTGCTTGTTGATTCTTGGGTCGTTCGCTGCTTGTATAAGGTCTATATCACTATCTTTTACGGCACTTAATATGCTTGTATGAAAACGCTCTTCATAAATAGCATTGTAAAATGCTTCATTTATACGGTCATATCATTCAGCGATAGAACCATTATCCATAGGAGTGTAAAATGCTTCTGGGAGGAGATAAAAATTCTTGGCAGAGGAGATATTCATACTTGGGATATAACTCTGAGTAAACCAGTTATGAAAATTTGTGAGTATTGTATTTTTGAGAGCATCTTTTTCTGTGGCTTCAGAGATCTTTGTATCTATCTCTGTGAGTTTTGCTTCTAAATCTCATGCAAACCTCGTAAATTCTTGAGCATCTGCAGGATTATTTGGATAACTCAGCTGGAGATCGACCTCATTATTTACTTGTAAAGCATCATTGAGAGTGATATCTGAATCATCTTGTATAGACTCAAGTACTCCGAGAAAGATATCAAAATCATTTTGCGTAATCTCACCATGTTCACTTCATGGAATTGGCTGTCAAAATGTTTGATTATCGATACTAGTATTTCCTATACTTGCATACATGGTAGTGAGTTCTGCTGGTCAAACATTAGTAATATTTGTTTGTAAAAGATTATTATTTGCTAAAACTTGTTGAAAAATAGCAGCAGTCTTAATATTACTCAAGGACTGTACTCATGCTGTTCTCTTCACTTCCATAGCATTGGTAAGCTGTGTAAGTGTTGGAGAGTATTTAAGGTGATCAAGTGATCCATAATTTATTGGGGGGATGACTTTTTTAGCGTCGAATTTTTCAAAAGCATCACGCTTCACATCATTTCCAGTTGCGGTATCAGTAAACTCGAGTATTGCATCAGCTCCAAGAATACCGGCAATAGCTGCAAATCATCATGTTCGTAGTTGTCCTCTTCAAAATATTGCGAGAAGTACTCCCATAATGAGTCCTTTAAAACCAAACTCTTTCATTGCTCTATACCATGCTGGTTTATCAGCATTGGGATCAAAGTTATCAAGATCTATTCACTGCATATCTACGGCTTCTATAAAACTCTCTTTTTCAGCAAAAACAGTATTATAGGCACTGATATTTCTAAAAAGATCTTTATCCTCAAAATGTGACTCATAGCGTTCGTAAGCAAGGTACTCATAGAGCCATTGTACTTCGAGATATTCTCGTGATTTTTGATCGAGATTTCAGGTATCTATTATACTTTGTAATTGTATAATAACACTTTCTCTTTGAGCAAGAAGTCAGCTCGACCCATCAATATCTTCTATTCATAAACTTTGCATGATAGATCGAATATTTGCATTGTTTTCCATCAGAAAAAGTGTATATGATTCTCGATCGACAATAGACTCTTCAAGAGCGTTATTGCGAGAGATAATATAGTTGAGTTTCGCAAAGTCGATATACTGAGTATCTATACTGAGAAGAGAGTCAAACTCTGATGTATCTACACCTTGAGGAGCTTCAAGGGTATATGATTGGGTATTATTATCGAAAATGAACTGAACTCATCTTTCAAGTGCATCTCCATAAAGAGACATCATATACTCATAGGCGAGGAAGCGTCGTTCTTCTATAAATTCTGTTTCAGGATTCATGAGCGTGAGAAGTCTTTGTATTTTTCCATCGACATTTGCGTTTTGATCATCGATATAGTTTGCAAGATCCATAAATGTTTCGAGTTTCTTCATCTTATCAGATATAGAAATACTATCAATTCATACAAGATGACCACCAATAATTTCGACTCCATCTAACTCAAGAAGTTCTAGAGCTTTTCTCACAGATGCTTCGTCTGTAAAATGATCAGAAATATCTATCGCGTTTCCCTCAAGAGAAGCTTTGAGAAGTTGTAGGTTGTCTCGTACGTCTGCGTCAGCAGAGTCTATTGCCTCATCGAGAATACGAATCGCCTCGGTTTTTTCTGGCTCATCGAGATCTTCAAGTTCTTGTCGAATATCGTCAATTCTTGAGAGTTCTGTCGTATCAATTCCTCATTGTGTAATGTTTCGAAGTGTTTCAAGTGCCATAAAAATATGTATAAAAAATAAATTCTCTTCTATGCTATCATATTATTGTATGAAAAGACAAAATATATACCTTGACTATTTGCATTTTTTAAATTGCGAATTTTCTACAAAAAATTAGAATATACCAAATATTTCATTCACAGAAAAAGACTATGATGTATCGGCTCATACGCTACGCTTTTAAAAATATTGCGAGTAATACATTTTTGAGTGTTTCTTCTGTGTGTATTATTGCCCTGCTTATATTTTTTATTCATGTACTCCTGCTCTTACACAATGTCAGTGTTCGTATTATAGAAAGTGTTGGAGAGAGACTCACACTCTCTCTGTACCTCGATGAACAGTATGACCAAAACTCTCTAGAAGTCATTGACCTTCAAGAAGATATTGCAGCAGCACATCCAAGTATACGCGTGACTTACAAGACCAAAGAAGAACTTCTCGAAGAGCTTCGGCAGCGAGACCCAGATCTGGTACAAATACTAGAGAGGCAAAATCCACTTCCAGAAACAATCAGTATAGAAGACATTCCTCTCAGTGACTATGAAAGTCTCAACAAGATCATAGAAAACAAACTCTTTATTTTATCAGAATGAGATTTCCAAACAGAAAAACAAGAGCACTTCTCGAGTTATACTCGCCAATTTGAACGAATAGACAAAGTCATATCGGTGTTACATATCTTGCAAGGAGGTCTCTATATCATCATTCTCACATTTTTGTTATCAATATCTATTATTATCTACTCTATTATTGGAAACTTTATTTATCATTACCGAGACGAGATATATATCACTCGACTGGTATGAGGGAGTAAAATGTTTATCTATGGACCTTTTGCTCTGCAATGATGTATATATGTACTAGCAGCATTTATCGCAGCGACACTCTTGTATCTGCTCTTTCTTTCTAATCTCCAGCTCATACTCGGAGCCTCATCACTCTCGGGAATTTATGAGGGAAATATGCTTCTCATCTTTATACTGGAGGCATGTATCTTCCTCTCTATAGGAGCTCTCAGTGGTTTTGTCTCATCTCGAAAGTATATTCGCAATCCTTCTTAATATGTTTTTTTCTCGAAAAGGTATTCTCGGGCAAAATGCTCGAAATCTTCTCTATATTAAGGGAGAAGACTTTCTTGCGGCAAAAAAGATAGCTGACTCAAAACTTGCTACCAAAAAATACCTCCTCTCTCAAGGAGTCTCAGTTCCAGAGACCTTGTGTATATTTTCTAGAGAAACCGATATCTCACAAGAGGCTCTATCACAGCTTGTACCCCCCTTTGTGGTAAAACCAAATAACGGGTATGGCTGAAAAGGAATTTTGATTATTGATAGTTCTTTAGCTGATGGAAGTTTTGTTAGCTCTTCAGGAGAAGTATTTTCTTTAAAAGATTTTCAGCGTCATTTAGAGTTTATTATTGATGGATTTTTTTCTCTTTCAGGGAAAAAAGATAAGGTCATCATAGAAAAAAAGATTATCCTCTCCGAAGAAATAGACCTCTTGTGAAGCTATGGACTTCCCGATATCAGAATCGTTTCCTATAATATGGTTCCGGTGATGGCAATGATCCGTATTCCCACCAAAGCCTCTGATGGAAAAGCAAACCTACACGCAGGAGCCTGCGCCGCAGGTATTGATATTGGCTCGTGAAAAATCACTTTTATTTCTCACAGAGGCGAAACCATACACTCTATACCAGGTATTTGAGATATTCGGGGAATTGTCATTCCTCAGTGGGAAAAAATACTCTCACTTGCCGTAACCGTACAAAAATCAACAGGAATAGTATTTTTGTGATGTGATGTGGTGCTTGATAAGGATCTCTGACCACTTCTTTTAGAAATCAATGTGAGACCAGGGCTTGAAATACAAAATGTCAATCATGCTCCACTCAAAGTCAGACTTGAGAAAGTTGCGGGTATTGAGGTGAATAGTGTTGAGAAGGGAGTGCGACTTGGGAGAGATCTGTTTTCTGGAGAACTAGAAGGTCGAATAGAACAAATCTCATGAAAGAAGATAGTAGGAACAAAAGAGTATTTTAAGATTTTTCATAATGATAGAGAACATCAGTATATTGCTTCATTGAGACTTTCAGAAACAGAGAGTTTTATAGATAGAAAATTTTTATCAGAAGTACTCAAAATCCCTTTTGGAGAAAAAACGCGTATCAAACTCGACGGAGAACTTCTCGCAGTAGAAAAACATATTTCTTTCAAGATAGACCATCTCGGAGAAGAAAAAATCGTCTTATGAAGAAATGCTCTGAAGGGATTTCTCATTGATCCTTTTAAATACAAGAAATCAGAATGACCAAGAATTACCGAGCTAGAAATCGGCAAAAGTAAAAATACAGCTATCGTTTGAGTGTATACAAAACAACTACAAGATTTGGATAAAAAACTGATGAATATTGAGAAAAAACTGCTAATACTCAAGTATATTCGTCCCGTGAATATTGCCACAGAAAAACATATATTTATAGAAAAAAAAGGAGATTATATTCCTCGTTTTGAATACAACGAACTCTCTTTTGATCCTCGAAAAACACTCGCAGAACTCGAAAAAATACAAGTGCCAGATATTCCCTATAGTGAAATATATGCAAGAAAAAAAGAGGAAATGTTCTACAAACTCCAGTTTTTTATCGCGTTTCAGGAACAAAATACGGCAGATATGACTCTCTATAGCGAAAAAATATTTGGGAAAATTCATGATGAGTATTTTCTCACTTCCAAAGAACGTATCGCAGCAAGACATCATATAGTTCCAGAAAAAGACTTTTTATCTTTTGCAGATGTTCAAGAGTATCTCAAAAAATTTGCACATATCTATCACACAAAAATACGCCTTAAGTCCTGAGATATACCAGCTCGTTTTACCATGAAAGGAGATACACTCATTATGAGAGAAGACGCAAAGGTTGGAAAAAAAGAGATACGCGCAGTTATTGCTCATGAGATAGAGGGGCATTATCTCAGAAAACTTAATGGAAAAAAAAGTGATCTCTCTATTATGCATAAAGGAGGAGCCTATTATATTGAAACAGATGAAGGAATTGCTATTTATAACCAAAATAGGTTTCTTTCTTCGGAAGATGCAAAATACTATTCACTCTATGAGAGGTATTATTTTCTCTATTATGGTCTCAAGCATTCATATAAAAAATTTATATCTCATCTTGCAGAGTATTATCATCATGATTATGAAAAAGTATTTCGTTATATGCTTCGCGTAAAGAGAGGTTTTGAAGATCCGAGTAAAGATGGAGCATGTATGAAAGATGTGGTGTATGTGAATGGATATCATGCCGTAGAAGAGTATATTTTGAACGGATGATCCATCGAGGATCTCTATCTGGGAAAACTGCATATTTGAGATATACAAGCACTTGAAGGAAAGAGTATTTTTACGGAACATAAAAAAGATATTCAAATACCTTTTTCTCTATAGTTTGACTCTTATTATAAGAGAGTTATTATACTATGGAAGCACAGAAAAATAAGAAATGTATTATAAAAACTACTATTTACTCCCATAAACATGGAATATGAAACATAAACTGATTATTGCCCTAGATAATTTATGACCGAGAGAGGCTCAGAATATTATTTCAAAAGTCTCACAAACATGTACGAATTATATGGAGAACATATTATTCAAGGTGAATGATCTTCTGACTTTGAAAGGACTTGAGGGAATAAAAAATATGATAGAAGGGACAGGTGTGAGACTGATGCTTGATCCAAAATGGCATGATATCCCGAATACTCTTGTAAATAACTTTCAGCAACTTTCAGACTCATGACTTTGAGCAGATACGGAGTATGTGACGCTTCATGCCAGTAGTGGGTGAGAGGCGATTCGCGCCGGAGTTGCAGCAAGAAATAAGCTCTGACTTACAACGAAGATTTTAGCAGTTACAGCGCTCACATCTCTCTGAGAGCAGGAGGTGCAAAATGTGTTTGATGAAAGCGCGAAACATGCAGTACTCAAACTTGCAAAAATAGCTCTCGACGCAGGAGCCGATGGAATCGTATGTTCCCCTCTTGAAGTTGAGGTTCTCAGAGAAGTATACGGAGAAGATATGATCATCGTAAATCCTGGAGTACGATTTGTGTGAGAAGATACACATGATCAGCAACGAGTCTTGACTCCAGCAGAAACGCTAAAAAATGGTTCGACGGATATAGTAATGGGGAGACCTATTTTAGAGGCAGAAGATATGCAGAGGCAGGTAGAAAGATTTTTTGATGAAGTGAGCCATGCAAGGTATCGTGGAAATCAGAAAAAATACGAATTTGAGCGATTATTATATACGGGAACATGGAAAGAACTTCTTTCGTATATTGGAGTATTTTATTTTCGTCCAGAATGAGGAAAATACTGTCGTCTTGCAAGTGGTACTTTGAGTAATGCTTACATCAATATTTGAACTATAGAGAGAAATTATGCTGTTGTAGAAAGAGCTTGTCGAGAACTTGCGAGTCTCTTACAGGAAAAGAAAATAGAGGCAGATCTAGTTATGTGAGCACAAATGTGAAGTGTGAGACTCTCTCTCATGCTTGCAGAAAAACTCTCTGTAGAAGAATCAGTATATACAGAAAAAGAAGGGGATGATATGTCTCTCAAGCGTCATGATATTTCTCTGGCGTGAAAAAAGGTGATTATTGATGAAGATATAGTAACAAAATGATCAACACTCAAGAAAATGAAACAACTTGTAGAGTCTCAGGGTGGTGAAGTCGTGGCAATTGTTTGTGTTGGAAATAGGTATGGAAAAAATGAGTTTGAGGGTGTTCCGCTCATTTCTTGTTATACCCCAGAGGCTTTTGAGCTTTTTTGGGATGATGAAACTCCCAAGGCAGAGAGATGAACTCTTCCTCGTCTTCCAGAGGGAGCACAGATATCTCCAAAACCAAAAAATGAGTGGGAGAGTCTGGTTAAGAGTATGAGAGTATAATATATCATTTTTTACTATGCAGTTTCAGATTTATAATCCTCTTGATATGCACATTCATTTCCGTGACGGAGATATGAAAGATCTTGTTGCCCCACTTACAAGCGAAAGTTTTTCCGGAGCTCTCGTGATGCCAAACCTTGTTCCGCCAGTTATGAATATTAGGGATCTTCTTGCCTACAAAAAAAGAATAGAGGAAGTCACGGGAAAAGATAATTTCTTGCCACTGATGACGGTATTTTTTCATGAGTGACTTACACGAGAAGTATTAGAAGAATTGCGTGAGTATGTTACCACTATAAAGCTTTATCCTGCAGGAATTACCACAAACTCACAGTGATGAGTGACAAATATTCTTTCAGAAACAAACAAGCGGATTTTCTCTGATATGCAGGATTTGTGAATGATGCTGTCAATACATGGAGAAACCAATGATTTTGTCATGGATCGAGAGGCAAATTTTATGCCAAACTACGAGCTCATTGCTCGAGAATTTCCAAAACTCAAAATCGTAATGGAACATATCACTACAAAGGCAGCAGCAGAAACGCTCGATAAGTATCCAAATCTTTATGCTACTATTACGCTCCAACATCTGGAAATCACGCTTGATGATCTTGCATGAGGAGCTTTGAGACCTCATCTATTTTGTAAGCCTATTGCGAAGAGGTACGAGGATAGAGATGCGCTACTTGATTTGGCATTGAACGCACATCCAAAAGTGAGTTTTGGTTCAGATAGTGCTCCTCATCCTCAACATGCAAAAGAGTGTTGCTGATGTGCAGCTGGAGTGTTTACGGCTCCTATTATTCTTCAGGTATTAGTAGAGATATTTGAAAAAAATGGCAAACTAGAAAACCTACAAAAGTTTATTTCAGATACGGCAGTAACAAACTACGGACTGATACCAAATACCAAGACAGTAGTCTTGGAAAAAAAAGATTTTATAGTGCCAGAAAAATATGGAAATGTTGTTCCATATAAGGCAGGAGAAACACTCGCCTGGAGTATCGTAAAGATTGATTAGTCTTTCAAGAGGAGGTATAAGAGCGCCATTCGTATAGGAACACCATTGCATGCTTGTCGAAAAAATGCAGCATTTGGTAGCTCATCAACTTGGTAATCTACTTCATTGACCCTCGGGAGAGGGTGAAGGATACTGATATCTTTTTTTGCATTTTTGAGAATATCTAGCGTGAGGATGAAATCATCTTTCAGGCGGTCATACTCACTCATATCTGTAAATCTTTCTCTTTGTACTCTTGTAACATAAAGCACATCAGCATCTTGTATTCCTTCTTTATAGCTATCAGTTTCGCTGTAGGGAATATTTTTTTCATTTACAAAATCTCTTACTTTCTTTGGCATTTTGAGTTCTTCGGGAGATATAAAGGTAAATGAGATATTTTTAAATAGCCCCATGAGAAATACGAGCGAGTGGGTTGTTCGTCCGTATTTGAGATCTCATACAAATACTATATGAAGGTTATCAAGAGTTCTTTTTTCTTTCAGTATGGTGTACACATCAAGAAGTGCTTGTGTAGGGTGCTGATTTGCACCATCGCCTGCATTGATCACTGGGACCGTTGCTACTTCAGCGCTTCTCATCACGCTTCTTGCTTCGCTATGACGCATAACGAGTATATCACTATACATCGAGTTAATGAGTGCGTTATCTTCGAGCGACTCGCCTTTTGAGAGACTGGTTCATGTACTATCACTGACGCTGATAACTTCTCCTCAGAGTCGTTTCATAGCTGTTTCAAAACTGAGCCGTGTTCGGGTTGATGGTTCATAAAAAAGAGAAGCCATTATTTTTCAGTTGAGTAACTGACCTGACTTCTCTCATAAGAGTATTTTCTCCATTTCTTTTGCAGTATTGCAGATGAGTTCTATATCTCTTCTGGAAAATTGTTTTGTATGGAGGATGTTTTTGTGAGGAAATTTCATAAGAGTGAGGGAGTGAGAGAATATACTTGTTGCAAGTGTATTTTTGTCAGCGGAAAATACAAGGTGTTTATGGTATTTTATTGAGTTTGAAAAATCATTGTTAGGAGTATACTAAGGAGGTATACATTTATGATGTGATTCTATATACTGTTGAAATAAATAATAATAACAAACATAATCAATAAAATATATGCCTTATCTATCACAAAATCATCCTATTGCTGATTGAAAAAAAATATGATGAACACAGGCAATAAAAATATTAACAGAGTATTGGACGGCAAACAATATCTTTTGTCCTGCTTGTTGAAGTGCTCTAATTCAACACGAAATAGATAAACCTGTAAATGACTTGTTTTGTAGAGACTGTAAAGATAACTTTGAGTTAAAAAGTTCAAAAGGAAGTTTATGAAAAACTATTCCTTGATGAGCATATGATATTATGATAAAACAGATGACAAAGGATCCTATGCATTTATTTGTATTAAAATACTCAGAAGATTACACAATTAAAAACTTTTTAGTAGTACCTAAATATTTTTTTATACCTGAAATTATTCAAAAAAGAAACACTTCAAAAGTGAAGCAGAAAAATTGAAAGACAAGACTATGGACTTGATGAAATATTATGTTTGACAAAATTCCTGAAAGTTGAAAAATACACTATATAAAAGATTGATATTACAAGACAAAAACTGAAGTTTTACATGAATGGGAGAGAATAAAGTTTTTAGAAAAAGAAAAACAAGAATCAAAATGATGGATTTTTGATATAATGAAATGTATTGAAAGATTGGATAAAAAAGAATTTATTCTTCAAGATATTTATAAGTTTGAAAATGAGTTAAAAGATAGATATCCAAGTAATAATTTTGTAAAAGATAAGATTAGACAGCAGTTACAAAGATTAAGAGATAAGTGATATTTAGAATTTTTGGAAAGAGGTAAGTATAGAGTTTTTTAACCGTTTGAAAATAATAATATGAAGATAGTTATTTTAGATTTTACTGACTGCAAAGTCAAAATAGTTAATTTAGAAAATAATATACAGTGTGAAGAAATTGAAACTATTTTGTCAGAAGAGTATGGTATAAGTACATCAAACATCGAGTATATGGTAGTTCCAACTTTAGAAATAGAAACATTGAATTAAATAATTTTTTACTGATTATGCACGAGCATTTATTTATTTTTAAAAAAATGTAACTCATCGACATAAAAACTCACGCTGAGCTTTATAAATAACTGACAACTATGCAAACTTTTACTCAAACCATCGGAAACATCATCTTTCCAGATATAATTTATAACTCATCTGGTCCCCGCTGTACAACTCTTGAAGAACTCCAAGCCCTTTGAGACTCATCGTCTTCTGCTATTATGATGAAATCTTGCTCTCCAGAACCAAGAGAAGGAAATCCTGAACCTCGATACAAGGAGGTAGAACTTGGGAGTATCAACTCCATCGGTCTTGCCAATCATGGCTATCAGAAATATAGAGAATATGCTGCAGAGCTGAAACAGCAATTTCCCCATAAACCAATTATTGCTTCGATAGTAGGATTTTGTCATGAGGATTTTTTACAACTGGTACAAGATTTTCAAGACGACCACTATGTTGATGTGCTTGAAGTCAACCTCTCATGTCCAAATGTTGTGTGAAAACCACAGATAGCCTATGACTTTGAAGCTTCCGATGAACTTCTCACAAAGATATTTGCAATTTCCGGTAATAAGCCTATAGGGCTGAAGCTTCCTCCTTACTTTGATCCAGTGCATACACAAATGATGGCAGACATACTTAAAAAATATTCCATCTCATTTATCACTTGCATAAACTCAGTGTGAAATACGCTGATTATTGATCCAAAAACAGAGTCTCCTCTTATAAAACCAAAAGGTTGACTTGGAGGACTTGGAGGAGACTATATCAAACCCGTAGCACTCGCGAATGTGCGCATGTTTTACAAACTCTTGGGGGATAAAATGAAGATTATCGGTTGTGGAGGAATTAAAAATGGAGTAGATGTATTTGAACATCTTTTAGCAGGAGCTTCTCTCGTACAACTTGGGACGGTTCTTGGAAAAGAAGATACCCAGTGTTTTCAGAGAATCCAAAAAGAGTTTTATGAATATATAGAAAAAAAATGATATACAGATATAGACCAGATTATTGGGAATTTGAAGGAATTATAAGTGTTCAAAAAAGCTTGTGAAAAAATTATTTGCAATACACCACTTTTTTTATATAATTCCCTCGCTTTATTCTCAAATAAGGCGTAGTTTTTGGCTTGAAATGGGGGCGTAGCTCAGTTTTGGTTAGAGCGCCGCACTGTCACTGCGGAGGTCGCGGGTTCGAGTCCCGTCGTTCCCGCCATGAAAACTTGCTAAGTGAGTAGGGTAATAGAAGCGAGGAATAATCTTTGCTAATCTAGGACTCGAATAGAGGGTTTTTCTCAAAGAGAAAAATTTTATTGCGATGAATAAGAGCAATAAAAACAAGTGGCCGACCCGTAGGTTGCCGAGTCCCGTTGTTCCCGCCATTTAAGGGGAATTAGCTCAGTTGGCTAGAGCGCTCGCCTTGCACGCGAGAGGTCACGAGTTCGACTCTCGTATTCTCCACCATAAAAATTGCTTCGCAATTTCTAAAAAAAGGAAAAAGTGAAAGATCAGAAGACATTGAAACTTTCAGCTTCTTACTTTCCTGCTTTTAACTTTCAGCTTTTAACTTTAAACTTGTAAAGGTATGCCAGCAAATAAGAGACCAAGAAGACTGAATTATTCGGTAAACAAAAAAGGTCCTATTACAGGGTCAAAAGTAGGAAAAGCAATTTCCCACTACAAAAAACTCCAAGAACGCCTAAAGTTTGAGGGAGAAACAAAATGGCTCAAAAACGCTCTTACAGTAGTTTTTGCAAAGCTCAAAAAATACGGAATACATCCTAACAAAATATAGTATGCCAAGACTGACAGGACATGCTCATAGAAAACTGAGAAGAGCACTGAGGATAATTGAGAAAAAGGTAAAAAAAGCGAGAAGTTAACATTGATTTTAGAGAGTTTTTTTATATATTCTTACACGCGTTATTTTTAATTTTTTATTTTTATTATTATGGCTTTTGATAGATCTAAGGCACACATGAACATTGGTACCATTGGTCATGTAGACCATGGGAAAACAACGACAACAGCTGGTATTTCAGCTGTACTTAACGCTCTTTATGGAGGTGGTGAAGGAGTAAGAGATTTTGCTTCTATTGATAACGCTCCAGAAGAGAGAGAGCGAGGTATTACGATCAATACTTCACATGTTGAATATGAAACAGAGTCACGACACTACGCTCATGTAGATTGTCCAGGACATGCCGATTATGTAAAAAACATGATTACTGGTGCGGCTCAGATGGATGCAGCTATTCTTATTTGTGCTGCAACTGACGGACCAATGGCACAAACTCGAGAACATATCCTGCTCTCAAGACAGGTAGGTGTTCCATATATTGTGGTATTCCTCAATAAGTGTGACATGGTTGATGATGCTGAAATGCTCGACCTTGTTGAAATGGAAATTCGTGAGTTACTCTCAAAATATGATTTTCCAGGAGATGATACTCCAGTTATTCGAGGATCTGGTCTGGTTGCACTTGAAAATCCTACTGATATGGATAAAGAGTGGGGAGCAAAAACTATTGTAGAACTCTTTAAGGCTATTGAAGAATTTGTTCCAGTTCCGAAGAGAGACCTTGATAAATCTTTCCTCATGCCAGTTGAGGATGTATTCTCTATCAAAGGACGATGAACGGTAGTAACAGGGAAAATTGAACAATGAGTTATCACTGTTGGTGATGAGATTGAGATCGTTGGAGTAAAAGAAACAAGTAAAACAACATGTACGGGAGTAGAAATGTTCCATAAACAACTTGAAAGAGGTGAAGCTGGGGATAATGCAGGTCTGCTTCTCCGAGGTGTAGAAAGAGATGATGTAGAAAGAGGACAAGTACTTGCAAAACCAGGTTCTATTACTCCACATACAAAATTTGAGTGTGAAGTATATGTTCTCACAAAAGATGAGGGTGGTCGTCATACTCCATTCTTTAAAGGATACAAGCCACAATTTTACTTCCGAACAACAGATGTTACTGGAGATATTGAGCTTCCTGCAGGAGTTGAAATGGTTATGCCTGGAGACAATATCCAAATGACTGTTGATCTTCAAGTACCTATCGCAATGGACGAAGGTCTCAGATTTGCGATTCGTGAAGGTGGAAGAACCGTTGGCTCAGGAGTTGTAGCAAAAATTCTTGCCTAATATCATTTGATACACTTTTCTCAAGAAACCTTGAGAAAAGTAATGAAACGATATTTTATTATTATTTATTTTTCGCCCTCTATGGCTGCAAAAAAAGGAGAACAAAAGATACGAATCAGTATAAAAGCATTTGATCATCGTCTTTTAGATGATGCTGTAGCAAAAATTGTTGGAATTGCTCGTGATTCATGAGCACATGTTGTAGGTCCTATTCCTCTTCCAACAAAAGTCGAAAAAATAACAGTAAATAGATCTACTTTCATCCATAAAGATGCTCGAGAACAGTTTGAGATTCGAAGACATAAAAGACTGGTAGAGATACAAGATCCTACAGCAAAGACTTTGGAAATGCTTCAAGGAGTATCTATACCAAGTGGGGTAGGAGTCGAGATAAAAGCATAACAAATACATTTTACACTTTAAGTTAGGCAAGCATGTCAAGAATATGTGATGTTACCTGAAAAAGAACTTCAACAGGAAACAATAGAAGTCATTCTATGAGGGCTACGAAGAGAAAGTTTTATCCAAATCTCTTTTATAAAAATATTACTGATCCTCTTACGGGGCTAGTATATAGAATACGAGTAAGTGCAAAGGGATTGAAGACATTGAAGAAAAAAGGAGTGATATAAGAGCATTTTTTGAGATTCTCGTGAGCCCAGATGGTGGAATTGGTAGACACGCAAGACTTAAAATCTTGTTCCTTCGGGAGTCCGGGTTCGATTCCCGGTCTGGGCACCATTCTCCTCTCTGAAAACTTGAAATATTTGAACAACAAACAATAAAAAAGATTATTATTTATATATTACTTATGTTAAAAATACGACTTTCACGATCTGGAAAAAAGAATACTCCCTTTTACCGACTCGTTCTTACAGAACATACAAGAGCTGCAAAACACGGCTACAAAGAAGTTCTCGGATACTTTAATCCATTCACAAAAGAGTTTAAGGTAAAAGATGTAGAAAAAGTGAAAAAATATGTTTCTCATGGAGTACAGTTTTCTCCCCGAGTACAGAAACTGATGGAAACAAACAATATATCATTTTAGTTTATGGAGTACTACTTTAGTTCAAGTAGTATTTTATTTTTATAAGAGTTTTGTTTATGCAAGAGATAGCATTTTTAAAATTTATTGTTGAGAGTATTGTAGATAAACCAGAAGAAGTAGTGATCGAAAAACAAGATGATGAGATGTGAACACTATTGACGCTCCAGGTTGCGCAAAGTGATATGGGGATTGTTATAGGAAAAAAGGGAGCTACAGTAAACGCTCTGAGGTCCATTTTGCGACTTCAGGGGATGAAAATGGGGAAGAAAATCACTCTCAGAGTTATAGAAATACCAGCTTAGTTTTTGTAATACATATGCTATGATATATGCAACCGCTTTTGCTGCCTCTAACTCTATATTTGAGGCAAAGATGGACTTAGGAGAGTTCATCTTACTGGCTATTTCTCTCTTTGTTCTTGCGGCAGGTATTTTGTCTATCTTATTTATTCTTTGGGGAGGTTTACTCCTGATACTTTCATGAGGAAAAGATGATAAGATCAAGCCAGCGATTAACACGATTCGTTTTGCAGTGATTGGTATGATAGTTACGGTACTGACAATTTTTCTTTTTCCGGTTCTTGGGAGACTCTTAGGTCTTGATGTTGAGCGTTATGCCAAACCTCAGAGGATTTTTGAAAAAATTGAGGAGATAGGAGATAGGATATTTGTGAGTCCGAGTTATGACTTTGATACAGATTACAATACCGATACGCTAGATAGTTTTCCTGCAGATTTTTCAGACTTGTAAACAAGTTTCAAAAAGAGGAATATTCCTCTTTTTTTTATGCTTATTTGATCGCAAAAAAAGGGGTGGGCAAATGCCCACCCACAATTATGTTTTCGTCGCCGCTAATTATCGACCTCGATCAAGGTACAGACGATTTCATCTGATTCAAATTCCATTTCCATTTTTTGGAAATGATTTGCGTGAGCAATGCCGTTAACAGCTAGCCCAAAACGATTACTCACAAATATTTCTTTTTGAAAAATCAAAAATGATTCCTCAACTTCTTGAAAAATCAAAAATGATTCCTCGTAAACTGTAGATGATTCTCCATCTAAAGTTTCGATAACGACTCTGTCGCAGCTAAACACGTTTTCTCCAATGACATCTGCATAAGCAGAGGTAATTAAAGTAGCGGTAGCAGCAAATACTGCTAAGAGTATATAGCGCATAACATAACCTTTCTCAATAATAGTTAACGCAAAATAATTATATAACTTAAAATATATTGTCAAGATTTTTTATTGATTTTTTACCGTATATCTTTCTGAAATATAAAATATATCCATTTTTGGTATATGGTCATGGTAGATATGAGTCTCTGTTCTTCCCGTACGGCATAGAGAAGGGGATCGTCTCTCCTCTGAGAAGTATGATATTCATCACTATACTTATTATAGGTATCTTCTCCTATGAGGATCACTACCTCTTCTCCTGTATTCTTCCATCACAGCTCTGACTTAAGTATTTTATTTTTGTAACTTTCACTCGTAATAATATCTATATGAATATGCGCTCTTCGAATACGCTCTTGCAGCACAAGATTGGTTTGCTTGATATCTTGTATATATTTCTCGACCCGATACTCATCAAGCGTATAGCGGATAACAAGAAAAATCATGTATATCAGCAAGAAAATCAGGAATAAGAAAATATATCTCGTGAATTGCTTCATCACTATTGTAATTTTATATCTTTCCTATAGTATAAGAGCGGAGACTTACTTTACAACTCATTATGGAAAAACAAAAAAAATATACATTTTTTGGGGCATTCTTTCTCATTGCTATAATTTTTATAGGATATTTCACTTGGTGATATACATCTCGGAAACAAGATATCCATTCCTATTTTCATCTGATACAAGGAAATGCAAAAATAAATGAACTGAGAATTAGCCCATGAAAAAAACATATTATCGTAGAAAATGATGTTATTAGGACGATAGGAGAGTCGAGTATTGGAGTATTGGAATGGTGAGATGGGAGCGTGACACGCCTCTCTGGAAATTCTCTCTTGCGGGTTCGTGAAAACTTTATTGCACCTGGTCGAGAAACACTCAAGATATCATTTCAACTTGATGCAGGAAAGTCTTGGTCACAAGTTACTTCCTACATTGGGAAAGACTCATACTTTATCCAAAGCTTTGACGATATAGAAGCGTGAGTTCGAGGAACAACATTTGATGTAGATGTAGATAATAATCTTCTCCATGTAACAGAGCATATGGTAGAAGTATTATGACAAAATGGTGAACGCTATTTGATACCTGAAGGCAAAGCTTTTTCTGTAAAAGCTTTACATTTCATTGATTATGCTATGTATCTTGAAAAATTTCAGGATAGTGTCTGGACGGATCTCAATATTCTTGCTGATCAAGAAAATCTAAAAAAACTTCAAGAAAGGTTGCAAGATACTCTGACTCTTGATACAAATAACCCTTTTATCAAATATATGTCTTCGTCTCACAAGATACTTGATAAACTCGAGAAAAGCCAGGATTTTGCTGATATAGAAACATATATTTCACAACTCTCGCCAAACAAAAGAGCAGAGCTCTATACCACCATGATTCAAAAATACCAAAACCTCAATTTTGTTGCTCCATGAACAGAAAATTATTCTCAAAAAATGCAGTATAAAACATTTCTTATGCTACTGAGTGATGATGAAGAGGAAAAGCAAAATCTTCTACAAAACACCCTCTATGATCTTACAGAAATCCTCGAAAAAGGACAGCAGTGATGAGACCTTGAGATGAGCTTTGCATTTTTTCAGACCCATGCATGACTTTTAGAAGATTTTGATACGCAGTTTCTGACAGAAAAACTCTCTTCTTTTTCATGAGATTTTCTCTCAAGTCAAAAAACAAATTTAGAATCATTGTTTTGAGATATGGATACATTCAACCTTGATATTCCAAAAGATATGGATAATGTGCGTGAGTGAGTCGAGAATACATTTCAAAAAGCTGATGATTTTATACAAAAATCTCTTGATAACTCTCTTTGAAATCTCCTTGAGTAATGAAACACTTTCTAGCCTATCATATATGATTGAGCTGTATTATCAGCCTCTTTATATTTGCGATAGTCTTTCTGATGAGTCCCCTCTTTGCTTCCCTGAACTTTTGAATCTATGAAAACATTGTAAAACTTCGCTATAGTCTTGGAATGTTTCAACAAAGCCAGCAGGTCATAGTAGTCGAAATAGATGAAAAAAGTTTTGATGATATTTGAACTTTTCCTTTTCCTCGAAGTTTGTATGGAGAGGCTCTGGAAAATATTTTTTTCTATGATCCGGCAGTAGTGGCATTTGATATCTTATTTCTTGATCCATCACAAAAAGATCAAGATGTTCTATTTCTTCAGAGTCTCAAGAAGTATCCAGGCAGAGTTGTTCTTGGATCAGCGAGAAATCAGGATGGAGATATATTAGAACCGTATGCATATTTTTCTACTCTGCCAAACGGGTATCTCACACCTAGTGTTGAACGAAGTACCAATACTGTCTATAGCTTTTCTCCACAGTTTCAAGATAAAGAGGTATATGAGCACTTTACTCTGGCAATACTGAGAAGTTTTTTCTCCTACATGTATCTTGAAGACTCTTCCCAGGAACTTTGAGAATATCATCAAGATGAGTATGTATTTTCTCCTGAAAGACGATTTAGTCTCAAGAGACCCGGAGATAAAAATATCTTGATATCCTACGCTCCATCAAAGAGTTATACTCGTATATCGTTTTCTGATCTGCTCAATACACAAAAACTCAAAGAGCTCTCAGATACAATAGGTTTTCAAAATAGTATTATCCTTATTTGACCTGCAGCAAATGGTCTGAAAGACGAGTTTTTTACGCCTTTTGGTAAAGAGTACGGGGTATATGTCCATGCTAATATTCTTTCGACTTTACTTTCAGAGAATATTCTCAGATACTTTCCAAAAATTTTGGAGTGATCATTTATCGTGATTCTCGTATTTTTGAGTATTTTGATACATTTGAGTTTTTCCTATAGAGTGATTATTGTGTCGCATGCACTAATGCTGAGTTTTGGAATGATAATTCTTCCTCTTCTTTCCGTATTATTACTCTGAGAGCTCTGGCAGTATACCATCGAACTTTTCTTTACTCTTATCCTGAGCTTTGCTCTTGCGCAGGGTCTGAAGTATGCTATAGAGTCACTTCATAAAAACAAACTCAATACCGCTCTGAGTCAGTATGTGAGTTCGTCTATTGCTGATGAGATTATTGCAGAAAAAGGACATGTAAAGCTGGATGGGGAAAGACGAAATCTTTTATGTTATTTTTCAGATCTTGAGGGATTTACGAGTATGAGTGAGAGACTTTCTCCAGAAGTGCTTGTAGCATTTCTTCGAGATTATCTCTCCTGCATGACGGAGAGTATTATGTCTCGATGATGACACATAGATAAATATGAGGGGGATGCTATTATGGCTATATGGGGGGCATTTGAAGAACTGCAACATAGACATTTTTCTCAGGTACTTCTCAGTATTTTGGAACAAAGAAAAATACTGCAAGATATTCATACTCGTTGGGGGAGGAAACTTGGATGAAATATCCGGTTTCGAGTGGGACTTCATAGTGGAGATGCGATTATTGGAAACATAGGGGCTGTGTGAAAAAAAATGGATTTTACCGCTCTGTGAGACACAGTGAATTTGGCTTCTCGTCTGGAGTGAGTGAACAAATATTATGGTACTTATATTTGTGTGAGTCATACGGTATATGAAAAAACGAAGGATGATTTTGCATTTCGTTTTATTGATACTATTCGGGTAAAATGAAAGGATACACCAGTACAGATATACGAGTTTCTCGGAAAGAAAGAGGATGTTGATATGCGAAAGTATGAGGATTATTTCTCTGGGCTTGATGCATACCAAAAGAGGGATTTTGAAGAGGCGAGATGATACTTTTGAAAGTATGTTACAGATACTGTCTCTCAGGTGTATAAGAATCGCTGTGGGGCATATATGCAGACTCCACCTCCAAAAGATTGGGATGGAGTCTGGACGATGGAGGAGAAGTAATATATGAAAATACTACCACGTTATTGTCTGCTTTGACTGCTTTTGTAAAATCTCGTTTACCTTTTTGAAATGACCGTTTCAAAAAAATCCACTATGAGCTGAAAAAGGAGATGGATGTGGAGATTCGAGAATATAGTGAGTACGCGTGTTAATAAGAACTTTTTTTCATCTTGCGAAATTTCCCCATAAGAGAAAGATAATCCCCTCACAGTTTTCAGATATCTTTTGTATCACAGCATTGGTAAAGTTTTCCCAACCTATTTTTGCATGACTCGCAGGCTTTCATCACTCAACGGTGAGTATACTGTTGAGCATGAGGACTCACTGCTGTGACCAATGGATGAGATTTCCTGATACCTCACCCTCAACCCCTCTCCTTAGAGGAGAGGGGAGTCCTTCATCTTCAATCTCTTTGAAGATATTTTTTAGGCTTGGTGGGAGTTTGACTCAATCTTGCACAGAAAAGCTTAGTCCATGAGCTTGTCCTAGACCATGGTAGGGGTCTTGACCAAGGATAACAACTTTGAGATTTTTCACAGGAGTAGCGTTAAATGCAGCAAAAATATTTTTTGGATGAGGATAGATAGTTTTTCCTGCTGATATCTCACGTTTGAGAAATGCTTTTATATTTCAGAAATACTCCTTTTCAAACTCTTCTTTGAGAAGGTTTTCCCATGAAGACTCTATTTGGATTTTGAGCATATATAAATTAACAGATTTTAAACAGAAAGAGTATAGTTTCACTATAGTTTTTTTCAAAAACAATTACACTCTAACAAATATTTGAGAATTCACTTCTATGTCATTTGTTCACCTCCATACACATACCCACTACTCCATCCTGGAGGGACTTCCAAAGCCAGCAGACTACGCTAAAAAAGCAAAGGAACTTTGAATGAACGCTGTTGCCATCACTGATACAGCAAATCTCCATGGTTGTCATGAGTTTTATAAAGCCTGCAAATGAGAATGAATCAAGCCTCTACTCTGAGTAGAGATATATACACAATCAGAATTTGACGAAAAACTCTTACACAAGCTGGTATTGCTCGCCAAAAATATAGATGGATATAGGAATCTCCTATCTCTCTGTTCAAAGGCCTCTCTCGATAATCCATGAAATACTGCTCGTATACTCTTTGAGGACCTGAAAAAATTTTCACAGGATATTATCTGTCTCAGCTGACCCATTAGTGGTGAAATCCCCTACTATATTCTTTCATGAAAATCAGAATCAGAAACTATCAAGAGAATACAGACCTATCAAGAAATATTTGGAAAAGAAAACTATTTTCTTGAGATTTTATATCATCAAGATATACCAAAACAAGAACTTATTACAAAAAAACTCATAGATATCGCACAAAAGTATAATGTCCCACTGATTGCCTGCCAAAACTCGTACTATATCGAAAAAGAAGACACACAAACACAAGATGTTATCATGGCCTTATGAACAGGACATGAGATAGAAAATCCAGACCGACCTACACTAATAAATGGAGATTACTCCTTTCTCACAAGTGAAGAAATGACGGAACTTTTCGGATATATTCCTGAAGCGCTTCAAAATACTCAAAAAGTAGCAGACATGATAGACATTGAGATAGAAACGTGAGGAGTACTCATACCAACTTTTACTCTTCCGAAAAAAGACCAAGAGATTTTTGAAAGAGCCCAAGCTCACTCAGTCTCTCTTTGACAAGACAAGAAAACAACAATTCCTTCATCTTCAGCTAATAAAGGATGTATGGAGAAAGAAACAAAACTTCAATATCAAAGCTTAGACTCAGACGAATGGTATCTACGTTATCTTGCATATAAAGGTCTCAACTGGAGATATAACACAAATTTTTCAGAAGAAACAATATTTACACTGGTTTCAAAAACTGACTTCCCAAGACTCAAAAAAGCTCTAACGGAGACTGACCCTCAAGAACTCAAAGAACTATCACTTACCTACTATTCAGAAGAGAAGAAAAAAATTATCCAGGCATATCCTCAGGATTTACAAGACAAGATAGAACGACTAGAATATGAACTCGTGGTAGTACATGAAATGTGATTTAATGCATATTTTTTGATAGTGGCAGACTATATTTGATGGGCAAGAAAAAATCATATCCCGGTTGGTCCTGGTCGTTGATCAGCTGCAGGAAGCTTGATGGCATTTTTAACAGGGATTACCGATATAGACCCTCTCCCTTATGATTTACTTTTTGAAAGATTTCTCAATCCTGCAAGAGTCTCAATGCCGGATATTGACACTGACTTTTCAGATACAGATAGAGACAGAGTCGTGGAGTATTGTCGACAAAAATATGGCGAAGACCGTGTGGCACAGATATGTACTTTTGGGACTTTTGCTGCTCGTGCGGCAGTGAAAGATGTTGGTCGCGTGATGGGAGTTGCATTTCAAGAGATGAACAAGCTTGGAAAACTCATACCAGAAAAACCTGGAACAAAACTTTCAAGTGCTCTAGAAGAAGCCCCAGAGTTTCGAGAAGCCTATGAAACAAATCCAAAATATAAGATTATTATAGACAACGCTCTCAAGATAGAAGGAAATGTTCGTCAACTTGGAGTTCATGCCTGCGCCGTAATCATCGCTCCAGAACCCATGACACACTTCACCGCTCTTGCTCGTCCTCCAAAAGATACTCAGTCAGTTGTAACTCAGTATAGTGCCTATCCCCTTGAAGATTTAGGCTTATTAAAAATGGACTTTTTGTGACTCAGAAATCTGACTATTATTAAGAGAACACAGGAAATTATCTCTTTCTCCAAGGGGAAAAATGTAGACATTTTAGATATTCCCCTCGATGACAAACAGGTATATAAAGTCTTTTCAGCAGGAGATACGACAGGAGTATTTCAGTTTGAGTCTGATGGAATGAGAAAATATCTTAAAGACCTTTCTCCTGACAGCTTTGAGGATCTCATTGCAATGGTTTCTCTTTATAGACCATGACCACTAGCGTATATACCAAGCTATGTTGAGAGAAAACATGAAAGAGAAGCAATAGAGTATATGCTCCCAGAACTCAGAGAAATTTTAGAGAAAAAAAACTACAGCCAAGAAGAAATACAAGAAGAGAAAAGAAAACTCGAAGAAGATCTCAAAAAAATTCTGGATGTAACCTATGGGATAGCAGTATACCAAGAACAATTGATGTTTATTGTACAGTATATGGCAGGTTTCTCACTTGGTGAAGCAGATATACTTAGGCGATGAGTCTGAAAAAAGAAGGCAAAAGTCGTGGCAGCTCTCAAAAAAGAATTTATTGAAAAGGCAGCCGTATTTCGAGACTATAAGACAGAAACGAGTACCTTTATTTATGAAGAGATGATTCAGCCAGCAGCAAACTACTCATTTAACAAATCACATGCTGCTTGTTATGCTCTTATTGCCTACCAGACAGCGTATCTTAAGGCGCATTATAGAACAGAGTTTCTCACTTCTATGATGATCTCAGATGAGGAAAATATGGACCGTATTATTCTTGAAGTTGCAGAAGCGAAGTCTCATAATATTGAGGTACTCAGACCAGATGTAAATGAGTCTCTCAAACATTTTACCTATATTGATGATAGTCATATCCGTTTCGGACTTAAAGCTATAAAATGACTCTGAGATGGACCTATTGACGCGATACTTGCAGCTCGAAAAGAAAAACCTTTTGAGCATATTGATGACTTTGTGAAGCGATGAGGACGTGAAGTGATGCTCAAAAAGTCTCTTGAGGCGATGATACTTGCCTGAGCAATGGATCAGTTTGGCGAAAGAGCAGATCTCTTTGCAAATATCGATGATATGATTCGAATGAGTAAAAATGAAGAAAAGAAGAAAGACTCAATGCAAATGGGACTATTTGACTCAGGTCTTTGATGAGAGGTTTTTGACGAGAGTTTTTCTCTCAGAAAATGACAGCACATGACCTATGAAGAGCGACTTTTTTGAGAAAGAGAAGTACTTGGTTATATGGTATCTGGACACCCGCTTGACGGATTAAGAACATATATTTCTCGAAGATCTCGATCTACTCAGTATCTACAAATGAGGTTGGAAGAGCTTCAAAAGATTTATCAAAAAGATGAGGAAAAATTTGAGCAAGATTTGAAAAAACAGCAACTTCAAACAGTAGGAATCGTTATGGACATAAGAAAAGTTGTGACAAAAACAGGAAAAAATATGTTGTTTCTTTATTGTGAGTCATATGCATATGATTTTGAAGTTACGATTTTTGACAGAGACTATGACGAGTATAAAGATACAGTAACAGTATGAAAAATAGTGATTGTAGAGTGAAGTTTGGATATAAATTTTGAGTATAGGAGAAAAAATATTCGTGCCCGAAAAATCATAACAGCAACGCTTACACAGCTAAGAGCTCAGGCTCGAGATATGAATCTCTTTGACACCTCAAAAAGAGACTTAGCGTTTTTATCGTCCTCCTCTTTTGAGGAGAAAGAGCGTGAAAGTGAAGTTGCCAAATGAGAGGGAGACTCTGAAGAGGTTTTTGAAAAAAAACTCGAAGCCAAAATAGAAGAAAATAAATATGAAAAAGTAGAAAAAATGATTTCTCAAGAATCATGAAAATATATTGTAGAAATACCACAAGGCACCTCTCTTGATCAAATTCATGATCTCAAAGATTTTCTCTCAGTACAAGAAAAGTGAGAAATACATATTTTTATTCTCTTATGAGGGAGAGAAGTAGACACAAAATTTGTTCTTGAAAGTACACAGGCTCTTCAAGAATGGGAACAAAATCATTTGTAAAATAGCTACAATTTATTTTAGCTCTGTTCATATATCTGTATACTGCTATGTAGAATATTTTATTTTTTATTCTTTTTATTATGAAAACTATTTTTATTACGGGATCAAGTAGTGGTATCGGAAAAGCAACAGCAAAATTATTTCACGAAAAAGGGTGGAATGTTGTTGCCAGCATGAGAAGTCCAGAGAAAGAAACAGAGCTTACAGATCTTGATAATGTTCTTGTAACGCGACTTGATGTACAAGACTCCGCAAGTATTCAGTCAGCATATCAGTCAGCAATAGAAAGGTTTGGAATCGTAGATGTGCTCCTCAATAACGCAGGATATGGAACTGCTGGTCCTGTTGAGGCTTTTTCTATGGATGCTATTCGTCGTCAGTTTGAGGTAAATGTCATAGGACTTTTAGAAGTAACAAAGACTTTTCTTCCACACTTTCGAGATAATAAGTCAGGAATACTTATGAATGTTTCTTCGATAGGAGGAAAGATGACCTTTCCTTTAGTATCCCTCTATCATGGAACAAAATTTGCTGTAGAAGGAATATCAGAATCACTCTCATATGAACTTGCAGAGTTTGGAGGAAAAGTAAAGATTATTGAACCAGGGGCAATCATCACAGACTTTGCTACACGTTCTTTTGATATGCAAAACGATGAGTCACTCACAGAGTATCAAAATATTTTTGGAAAATTGATGAATGCTATGTGATGAATCCTTGAAGTTGCTTCACCTGCATCACTTGTAGCAGAAAAAATATATGAGGCAGCAACAGATGGAACTGATACATTGCGATATATTGTATGAGCTGATGCTGAGATGTATGAGCAACAAAGACGAGAGCAAGATGATACAACATTTATGAATAATATTACATCACAGTTTGATCTCTAATGCTTTTTATTGCTATTTTTCTTGCCTGTTTTATTGTTCTTGTACTCCTATTCTTGTTTACTATTCAAGTATTACTTCCAGTAATATTTTGATACGGTGTCCCCTATGTCCCTACTCCAGATTACAAAATCACAAAGCTCTGTGAGTCTCTCAAACTGCGTTCGGGAAGTATTTTTTATGATATCGGATGTGGTGATGGAAAAGTGGTAGAAGCAGTAAAAAAGCACTTTCCAGCAGTTACATGTATCTGAATAGAAAACTCTTTTCATCCCTATTTTCTTGCAAAAAGAAGACAAAAAGAGTCAGATGTTTCTTATGATATTCGAAGAGCAAATTTTTTTTCTACCGATATTTCAGAGGCAGATGTTGTATATTGCTATCTGCTTCCATTTCATATGAAACGAGTACATAATAAGGTTTGTCGAGAATGTCGTTCGGGAACTTTATTGTATTCCAGCTCTTTTGAAGTACCGGGAGTAGATTATTATGAAAAGATTCATGTGAGGGATAATAAGTATTTTTATGTGTATAGAGTATAAATATTAATCTTTAATCTTGTAAAATAAAAACTCTTGGAAGTCCAAGAGTTTTTATTTTATCCATTCTTATGTTTTTTTCTCTCATGTTCTTTGAGCCATTTTTTTCGCAGACGAATATTTTCAGGAGTTATTTCCACATATTCATCAGAAGAGATGTAATCAATCGCTTCTTCGAGACTCATAATCTTTGGAGGAGTAAGCTTGAGAGCTTCATCAGTTCCACTTGCACGAACATTCGTCAATTTTTTATTTTTTGTGGCATTGACCGTGAGATCTTGATCTTTACTCGATTCACCAATAATCATTCCCTCATATAGCTCTGTTTGAGGAGTGATAAATATTGTTCCTCTTTCTTGAAGATTAAAGAGTGAGTACGCCATAGCTGTACCATTTTCCATAGAGATCATAGATCATACATTCCTTTTTTCGATGGGTCCTTTATATTCTTCAAAACATTCAAAGCTACTTGAGAGAAGTCCCTCACCCTTAGTCATAGTAGTAAACTCTGACTTAAAACCAAGGAGTCCTCGAGTTGGCACTTTGAATTCTAGTGATACAACACCATTTTCTTCTTCCATATGACTCATCATCCCCTTTCGTTTACCAAGCTCTGCTATAACAGCTCATTCAGATCATGATGAGACAGATATACCAACATTTTCTATAGGTTCCATCTTTATTCCTTCCTCTTCGTGCATGATAACAACAGGAGCTCATACCTGTAGTTCAAATCATTCTCTTCGCATCGTTTCTATGAGGACGGAGAGATGGAGTTCTCCTCGACCGGCAACTTCATAGTTTTCTCCTGAGTCAAAATCAATCTTGAGTCCAACATTGGTTTCCAGCTCCTTTTCAAGCCTTTCTCGTATTTGTCTACTGGTTACAAATTTTCCTTCTCTTCCAGCAAAAGGAGAGTTATTGACGAGAAAATCCATCTTGAGAGTGGGCGCATCAATAGTGATAGCAGGGAGAGCCTCCGCATCTTCACTTGTTGATACAGTTTCTCCAACAAATATATCAGCAATTCCGGCAATAGTTACGATATCTCCAGCTTCAGCTTCTGGAACTTTTACTTTCTCGAGTCCTTCGTTTGTGAGTATTTCGGTGATTTTCCCTTTCCTTTTCTTTCCATCATTATCAGCAACCCATACATCTTGGCCTTGTTTTACAACACCTTCGTACACACGACCAACACCGAGACGACCAAGAAAATTGTCATACCCCAGATTTGCGATCTGCATTTTAAATGGAGCATGTGAATCATTTGGAGCTTCGGGAACAGTGGAGATAATATAATCTAAAAGAGGAGTAATATTTTCTCTGTTATCATTTTCATCGGTCCATGCAAGACCATCACGAGCAACCGCATATACAGGAGAGTAAAGATTTTCAAGTTGTTCGTCTTGTGCTCCAAGTTGGACAAAGAGGTCAAAAAGTTGGTCTACCACCCATGAAGATCTGGCACTGGGTTTATCCATTTTATTGATGACCACAATAGGTTTGAGACCGAGTTCGAGAGATTTTTTGAGGACAAACTTTGTTTGGGGCATTGGACCTTCATAGGCGTCAACTACAAGACATACACTATCTACGGTTCTGAGTACTCGTTCTACCTCACTTCCAAAATCGGCATGACCTGGAGTATCCACAATATTGATTTTATCACCTTTGTACCTGATAGAGGTGTTTTTTGAGTAAATAGTAATTCCTCTTTCTTGTTCTTGAGCATTGTGATCCATAGCGCGCTCCTCGATACCAATACGCGTATCAAAGCCATCAGCAGCTTTTAAGAGTTCGTCGACAAGAGTAGTTTTTCCATGGTCTACGTGTGCGATAATCGCGATATTTCGAAATGACATAAGTATATATAATAAAGTAGTTTTTCTCTAAAATGCGAGGATTATAGGGCGAAAAAGTGCAAAATCAAATAAAATTTTTGCAAATATTGACTTTCATATAAAATACCAATAAATATTTTAAGTAATACTATCAAATGCGAAATGTATATCTTACAGGTTTTATGTCGACAGGAGAGTTTGCTCGTGATCTTCAAGCGCAGATAGGAGAACCTCTTACGGTCATAGATGGTGTTCGAGATGCTGTATATAGTCTGACAAATATTTATGATGAGTTATGTGAAATATCCTAGCAGCAAGAACTGCAGAGACTTTTTCTCAACAGTTTATCAACTCCTGCATGACTCAAGTGGTGTCGTGATACATGACATCAGGGGAAAGTAATACTCATATCTCCCGTATTATCTCCAGAAAAAACCGTAAAAATGTGGCTATGAATTGCAGATACTCAAGATACAGAAGTGGTAAAAAAATGAGCTTGTGAAGCAGTAAAGAATCTTGATGTATGAGTTGATGTAGATGATATATTTCAAGACAAATATGGACTTGAGAGCAATATCTCTGCGCTAAAAACATGAGTATCAGGAGTACTCCTTTACTGTGAAAGAGATAAACTCATAGCACCGCACTTGATTGAGAATCATGATTTAAATATCGAAGTTCGCAGATGTGAGGGAATAGGACCTCAATATCATGCTCTGAAAATAGATGACATAGCTGCTTGTGTAAAATAAAATACCTAATAATAGTACACAGAAATGAATCCAAATTCTCATAAAAAATTGGAAAGTGAATTGAATACTTAACCATCTTCCAATCCACTCTGGCTCTACAGAGTCATCTCTCCTTTGTAAAAGGAGAGAAAAAAGGACTTTCTCAGAGGTTCCTTAAAGTTACTTTTTCAGCCTAATAATTCCTTTGAGATAATAGAAAGCAAATCCTAAAAGTATCCCGAAGAGAATATGTCAGAAAAAGATATTGAGGTTTTGAAACACGGTTAAAAGAGCTTCTTGAAAAGTTCCTCCAAACTTTAATGGTTTCACAATAACGGTTGCAAATAACCAGAAAACAAGAGAAAAAATAGAAGCATATACAACGCTCATGGTATATGATGTAATTTTCCTATAAAATAGGAACGAAAAAATAGTTGCCATGATAATTCCTGCCAGCATATGAATAGAAAAGGCAACAAACTCATTTTTTGCTCAAAACTTTTCTACAATCCTGGGAAAAGCATCAGCAAAGAAGAGAATACCTCCAATCAAAAATGCTGAAAAAAAACCACTAGAGAACCCTACAAGAAATTTTGTGAGTATGTCTTCGAGGTGTACAGAGTATGGTTTCATATGCTTATTAGTAGTATATTTATGCTCCAAAGTTTGGATCAAATCTTTTTACAAAAGGGATAAGAGCCATGATTCTTGCTCTTTTGATAGCTTTTGCCAGTTTCTTTTGGTTTTTCAGAGATACTCAAGTGTAGTATCTTGGGATGATTTTTCCAAATTTTGTAAGGTATTTTTTGAGAAGTTCAACATTTTTATAGTCAATGTTTTGTCCGTCAAGTGGACAAGTTTTTTCTTGGTTCATAGTAAGGGTGTTATAAAGGTAAAAGGGGAAAGTTAAAAGTAGAAAGTTGAAAGTTGAAAGGGAAAAGTTCGAAAGTTAAAAGTAGAAAGTGGATATGAGTATTTGTTGAGTTTAAAACATATCATCGTCATCAATACTTTCAAGAGCATCGAGGGTTTCGGGAGATTCTGATGTACTGTCATCAAAGTCGCCTTTTTTATTGAGGAAGATGATATTTGCTACCACGACTTCGGTTTTGTAGTTTTTTTCTCCATCCTCTTTTTCTATGACTCGTGTTTTGAGTCTTCATTCTATATAAACGAGTTTTCCTTTTGTGAGAAACTGCTCAGCTCTTTCAGCAAGAGTTCCCCACGCGACACAGTTATGAAACTCTGCTTCAGACTTATTTTCTCCATCAGAGGTTTTATAATATCTATTTGTTGCGGTAGTAAACATTGCCATTTTTTTTCCTCATTCGGTTGTTTTGATAAGAGGATCTCGGGTAATATTTCCGATCAAGATTACTTTATTTATCGTTCTCATAGTATAGTATTAGTCATCTAAATTAACAAACATGTATCTCCAAATATTTCCATCAAGGTTTAGTTCATTATTCATTTTCTTGATAGCTGTACCTTCAAGCTCAAGAGACCACAAGATATAGTATCCTGTTTGCGAGCCTTTTATTTTATAAGCGAGCTTTTTTTCACCCCACTCATCTTTTTTCACTCCTTTTGCTTTTGCGTTCTTGAGGAGTGTTTCGACATTCTGAACGCTTGCTGCTCTTTCTTTTTCTCCTACAGCAGGGTCGAGAATCATCATAAGTTCATATTGAGTCATAATCCTATGGTTACTATCTACCAGTCTTTGAAAGTCACGGTAGAAGGATATAAAAATGCTTGTTTTTCAAAGCAGGAAAATGTTATAAAAAGCTGGGAGTTTGTCAAATAAAAATGGAGTGAATACAAAGAAACAAGGCGCCTACGGGCGCCTTGTTATGTGTGTGGGAGATACTAGGAATGACAAGTTATAGCTCTCCTGTGTCCTCTTGATGGAAGCAATATGCTTCCTCTTTTTCCTTTTGCATTGTGAAGCTGGTGCCTTGCAGTGCAGTAATTGCAGCCCCATAAGGGCTGTCACGAGGGATATCTCCTGTGAATCCGAGTTCAGCGTAATAACGCTGAACTTGCTTAACCGTTTTCATTCGACCTACCGTACGATAGGTTTCGGGATTGGCACAAAGAATATTTTTGTGGTCGACTCCAGAAAAATCTTTGTATCTCGGCGCGATAGCGCTGAATACATTACTTTCTTTTTTTGTTGCTTGCGAAATGTCGCAAGCAGAAAAAAAAAGAGAAGAACTGGCTAAGACCCAAAATAATCTAAACATGAGAACTCCTATGACTTTGTTTTTATTTCGTATTATGATATATAATCACTTTATAATGTATGTCAAATAAAAAATTCAAAAAATATAGAGATGGGAGTAAACTGGGTACACTTTAGGGATAAATATATAAAGGGATATAATAGTTAAGCAAGCTCTGAAAAACAAAAAGTCACCAATCCACTCTGGCTCTAGCGAGCCATCTCTCCTTTGAAAAAGAAGAAAAAAGGAGTTTCTCAAAGGTTCTTTGAGGTTTTTAGGATTGATTTTCATTCATATCATCATATACTCCCTCTCAATCACTTTAGATAAAATTATATACAACAACTATGGATGATTTTTTTTCTATAAAAGCCGAGTGAAAAAAATGAGAACTCATACTTGATACCAGTATTTATGCTCAAGATATTATTTTTAAGGCGGCATATAACCTCCTTGATATAGGATATTTTTTCTTTCACTATGACGCAGATAAGAGACTTGTTCTCAGTATCAGCCTCAAAGATGGAGTAGAAACAGATATTGAGGAGATTTTTGGAAGATATAGCAATCAACTTTTGGACACATATCTCCGAGACAGACTTGAAAAAGATAATCAAAAAATTCGAGAAACCATTATTCATAAGGCTCTCACAGGACCTCTTGATCAAGAGCACTTTGTATCGTATGATAGCGATCAAAATGAGAATGCTCATAACAGCATCAATTTTGATAGAGATATAGATGATATACTCAAAGAAATAGAAGAAGATAGAGAACTCCATATAGATACGAAGCAAATAGAGTCAGTACTTAAGGAGATAGAAGAGAAAAGTATACAAAAGCCAAAAATTACCGCAAACCTTCAAGGGATGAAAGATATGAAAGAAAAGTTTAAAACTCAATAAAAAAATATGACACCTTCTTTTTCAATTTCTTCAGAAATATACTGAAAATACGCTCTTGAAAGTGCTAAAGAGGCCTATAAAGATATTGCTGATATTGTTGTTACTTCTTCTGAAGGAACATTTCTTATTACTATTACCTCAAAGGGAAAAGACTATGAAGAGGCGTATATTTTCCAAGAATTTATGAATTATGTTATAAGCATACAGTATGAATAAAGAGAGCATTTTAGGTATAAATACCGAAAAAATATGATTTTTTCGCTTTAAAAAAATGATGTCATGATCATATCTCCTCACAAATGACGCATGACGATTTCATTTTTTATCTGCTCAAGATTTTGAAACATTTCTTACATGAAATACTCTCGAAAAACTTGATGCTTACGAAGACCTTGTTGCAAAAGGCTTTATCAAAACTCCAGATTATGAGAGATGGATGACAAGAGCCTATGGTGCAAAAAGTCATTTTGTAGGACAATGACCTGCTCTTCATATGATGGTGCTGACGCTTCGTTGCAATCATCATTGTCAGTATTGTCATGCAGCGGTAGCACCTATGTCGGCAAAGGGCTTGGATATGACGCAAGAGACGGCGCAAAGATGCGTTGATACTATACTTCATACCAATGCACAAAATATTACCATAGAGTTTCAGTGAGGAGAACCACTGGTAAATTGGGAAGTTTTGCAATTTGTTGTTGAATATGCCAGCATTCGAGCTCAATATCTCCAAAAAAATCTGAGCTTTGCTCTCGTGAGTAATCTCACACTGATGACTCACGAAAAGCTGGATTGGCTCCTAGAGAGAAATATTTCTATCTGTACCAGCCTTGATGGCGATGAACAACATCATAATATGAATCGTTCGGGTTTTCAGGGAAATAGCTTTGAAAAAGTTACTTATTGGATCAAACATATCAATGCCAGAAAACAAAAAGAAGGGAGATCAAAGATAGGGGCTCTCATGACGGTAACCAAGAAGAATCTTCCAGAATATCAAAGACTTATTAACAGTTATTTGGATATATGACTTGATGGTATTTTTCTGAGATGGCTCAATCCTTATGGTTTTGCCGCAGCAGATATGAAAAAATTGGCATATACCGCAGATGAATGGCTGGAGTTTTATACAAAATCTATGGATTATATTTTAGAGTTGAACAAGCAGTGAAAAGACTTTAGAGAGCAAATCACTTCTGTGTACCTGATGAAGATATTTAATGATATTGATCCTGCATTTATGGATATACGAAGTCCGAGTGGTATTGCTGTGGGGTGAGTGGCATACAATTATGATGGGAAAATTTATGCAAGTGATGAGTCTCGCATGTTAGGGCGAATGGGAATAGAAGACTTTTTGATGACAGAACTCAAAGAAAATTGAGCAGAAAGTTATAAAGCGATGATGTCGAGTCCTATTACAAAGATAGCCGTACAATCGAGTTGTCTCGATGGACTTCCTGGATACAATGACCATGTTTATAAACCATATCTTGGAGTAGATATTATTCATAATTTTCAGACAAATCAGTCACTCTTTTCTCCGATGATGGAAGACCAAAAAATGAAGCTTCAGTTATGAATTTTAGACTATATCTTTGATAAACTGGAAAATGATGATTTTGCAAAAAAACTTTTTTCTCGATGGATTACTTATGCTTTTTAACAATACCTCATGAAAAATAAAATCCCAAAAATAAAACTCAAACTTTCACAGTTTCTCACCGATGAGAGTGGAAAAGTCACAAAAAAAGATGCTTTTGGTATAGGAGCTGCCTGACTGCTACTTTGATGAATTGAGCTTGCAGATGCGGCGCTTCCAAAGTGTAACTCATATGCTAATCCTATAAATGAACCCGAAGTGTATGGTCACTTTAGTGGAAATAGATGATGAGGTGCAACTCCTGTGTGTTATCCTGGATCAAATCGAAATTATAATCTGTGATGTAACCTTTCTATAGCACATTCAAGCGGTATCGTGAATGGACATTTTAATGCTCAGCCTACGGCAACAGCGACACCTGTAGGACACTGTAGTCACTGATCACATGGAAGTCATGGGAGTCACTGATCACATGGAAGCCATGGAAGTCATGGGAGTCACTGATCTCACTGATCACATGGTTCACACGGAAGTCATGGTTCACACGGGAGTCATGGGAGTTCATCAAGTTGAAAAGACCAACACACAAGAGGTAGATAACAAGATTTCTTTTATATATACGCAATGACTTTAGCGATAATATAAAATCTCCACCTCAATGTAGGGGTATGATAAATATTTTTTAAGGAGACCTTGAAAAACAAAAAATTTCTAATCCACTCTGTCTCTAACGAGCCATCTCTCCTTTGTAAAAGGAGAGAAAGAATGAGTTTCTCAGAGTCTCCTTAAGTGACACTTTAATTTGAACCCGCAAGAGTGATACAGCTGAGAGATCTCTTATCCGCTTCTGTTAAACGATCATTTTTCAAAACCTTCAATACAAGCTGTCAGTAACCTCAAGGTTTTAAAGCCCATCAATTTTCTTCATAATAAGCTTCTAGCTCTGATCTAGTACTCATTCCTCACAGTCTTTGATAATATTCAGGCTCATCGTCGAACTCACATTGACCGAATCTATCTAATGTTGGCCAATTTTTAAATTGTTGTCATTCCTCTATTACAGATAGTACAGTTTCTTGACCAGTGTTTGCTGGAGCTGATGAACATCAAGTAGCAAGAATTGCAGTAGCAGCTATTATTACAGCATGAGCAATTCAATATACAGGAGATCTTTGTGTTTTTGCACTTTCGTTAACACCTAAATGACTATTTACTTGCATCATAATAAAAATATTTAAAGAATAAATTATTCTGCAGGAGTATTTATATACATATAGATATATTTTGTCAAATAAAAAATTCAAAAAATATAGAGATGAGAGTAAACTTCGTACACTTATAGGGAATATTTTAGTGAAAAAAGTATGAATCCCTACAAGCATATAGAGATAAATATTTGAAAGGCGTGTAATAATAAATGCCGTTTTTGTATGAGTTCTAAACCAGAGCTTTGGGATATCAAGTTTGTCAAACTCGAAATCCTTCAAGAAAAGATAGCCGGCTACGCAGCAGAAGGGTATGAGTCGATAGGATTTTTATGATGAGATATTTCTATACATCCAAAAATCTTTGAGATTATTTCGTGTGCAAGAGATGAAGGATTTACAAGTATCAATGTTATCAGTAATGGCATGAAGTTTGATGATCCCCTATTTGCAAGAAAATTTGTTGAGTCGTGAGTGACGCGAGTCAATTTCTCTATACATTCATATATCCCACAAGTAGAAGAATACCTCATCCAGGTTCCCTGAGGACTTGAACGAAAGTGGCAGGCAATAGATAATCTCCAAGAACTTCATAGGCAAGGACTACTCAAAGATGCCTTGAGTATCAACTATGTTGTCAATAAAAAGAACTACGAGACTGTGGGAGAAGCAGCAATATTTTACGCTTTTCAGAAATCAGTGAGGGATATTCGTTATAACTTTATGTGGCTCAATGATGATATGAGAGAGTACTGGGATGATCTGGCTATTACCTACTCTGACTTTATCCCATATATAAAAAAACTGATATACATATCTGAAAAATATGATATACGTATCACTTTTGATACTATTCCTGCTTGTGTGTTTTATGCTATTGATAAAAAAAATGGGAGAGAACTCACGCGAAAATATTTGTGAGAAGATCATGATCATATTGTAGAGGTTGACCATATCAATGCTGGGGATGAGTTTAATTGGAAAAAACGAAAGAAAGACATTCTCAAAACGCAGTTTCCACACTGTAAAAAATGCATATATCGAGATGCCTGTCAGTGAGTATGGAAATGATATGTAGAACAATTTTGAGAAAAAGAGTTTCAAGATATATTTACACCTATTATATTATAAGGAAGCTCTGAGAAAGTCCTTTTTTCTCTCCTTTTTCAAAGGAGAGGTGGCTCGATAGAGCCAGAGTGGATTGAAGATTTTTTTGTCATATCTTCCATAACTTTACTTTTTTATAAACAATATATGTTTCAAAAAACCACACTTTTTTTGCTGATACTTCTCTTGTCTTCGTGTAATATTTTTACAGAAAAAAGCGAAGAAATTATGCCTGAAGAAAATACTTCTCTACAAGAAGTAGATAATATAACTGATATTGTACCTCAAGAACTTTCTCTAGAAGAAATAAATGATATAGAGAAAAAGTTTGGTATTGTGGAAGTATTTATGGAAAAAGAAGAGTATGAAAAAGCTCTAGGAATACTCCTCCCACTTTCGGAAAAATATCCTCAAAACCATCGAGTCCTTTCTCGTTTGTGAAAACTATATATGAAACAAATGAAATACGATGAAGCTCTCAATATTTTTCTTCGTACAAGCGATGTTGTTTTTGACCAGAATACAAACATACTCTATAATATCGCTGTTGTTTATAGGAATATAGGAGATATGAACAATGCAAAAATATATATACAAAAAATATTGAAACTTGATCCAAAGCATGAAAAAGCGCTAACTTTTGATATGCAAGAGAGAGCTAAAGGAGAACAATGAGAATCATATCCATGAGAGTCGTATGAAAATCTCTGAATCGTACAGATGAAAGAAAGAGATTATGAGTGAGCGTTGGAAAACTTTGAAAAGGCATACGAGATGTGATGACAGGAGAATCCGCGACTTATAAAAAGTATAGGTATTGCACATCATAATCTTACGCACACATGACGCAGTAGCTATGACGAAGCAGAAAAGTGGTTACAAGAAGCAATAGAAAAAGATCCTAAAAACCAAAACTTACAAAATGTTCTTCTGCATAATACTGAGTCAAGAGAGATAGATCAACGGCTCTCAGAGATTTATCCTCTTATTACTGAGAATACGGATAAAAGTTTAGCAAAAGCAAAAGAACTCATTGATTCAGGACTTGAAAAGTTTCCTACTGATGCTGGATTATTGTCAGCACTTGGGAGATATTACTTTAATAAAAAGAATTTTTCTGAAGCAAAAACATATTTTGAAATGGCAAATAAAAATACAGGAGGAGATGATGAGTATTTACTCTATTTACTATGAACTACTATGCGTAACTTAGGTGATGAAAAAAAATCGAAAGAATATATAGATCAAGCTCTTGAGATAAATCCTGAATTAAATTTTAAAAGTGTAAGTAAAAATTTAAACTTATAATGTTTCATGAATGATATGCTTTCTCATAATCGTGAAGATGATTTTGTATGAGAAGAGCTCTTCTTCACCTTTTTTATACATATTTTAAATACGAGGCTTGTTCGTCTCTCTGATGATAAAGCTGCACTTTTGGATATAAATAGTCCTTTGCTAAAAAAATACAAAAAAGGTTCTCTAGAAGAAAGGTATCTTAACTGAGATCATCATCACGCATTTTCATACCATACTTTTTGAAATAATGTAGAAAGAGAACTCTATAGATTTTTCTATACTATTGTATCTTACTGTGAAGAGGGGAAATATGTTGAGATACAAACTGATATACACAAAAGAGAGTTTAAAAACCATATATCACAATCCTCCATTGTGAACATATACACAAAAAAACTTTATGACATACTTTTTTGTAGGGAAAAAATCATTTTTCACCAACTTTCTTTTTTTCAAAAACTATTTTATTTGACGATTCATCTTGAAGAGATTCAGGAGAAAATTTCGATCATATGAGAAAAACTTTCAGAAAAAAATCTATTTTATTGCTCTATGCTACAATTTGTAGATACAAGTTTTTATCATATAGATCATCTATCTTCATATAAGCATTTAGTAACGGCGTGTAGTATCTATCCCTTTTTTTCACAAATCTACGCCTTAAAAGTGAGATCACTGTATTTCATTTGATTTAATAGTGAACAAGTTGAAAAACAAGCACATATTCGAAAAGAAATGATGACGAAAGAAAATGCCGTGTACCAACGAATACAAGAAAATATCAAACTCTCTCATACATACTTTCCAAACAATAAAGGGATTTTTATTTTTGAACTGGCTCTCTATTTGCATTGTCATAATTGGAAAGCAGTAGGCTTTTTCTTAAAAAATTATTCTCGAAGAAAAGAGTTTTTTTATTCGCAGAGGGCAACTATATATTTATGGATATGAAAATTTTTTTTCAGAAAAGGGTACTATAAGCAAGCAAAATACTATCTTTGTGAAAACATATTATGAAAATGAAAAGAAATAAAGTTTGCTATTCATAAAGCCAGATTTTTCCTCGCAATTGTGCAAAAGAACTATACACTCTTTGATGAAGAACTCTCTTTTTTTGAGGAGATTTGATATAAAAAATTTATATATTATGATGGACCTCATAGAGAAATAATACTTCAAGACAATGATATCATCTTGCCTTTACAGTCAAAAGTTATAGATAGACTCCTCATAGAAAATATAGATGTAAAAAGCCTTTTGGAAAACGAAAAATGATGATATACCTCATTTGTTCTCTTATTACAGAAAAACTATGGTTTATAAAGAAAATCTTCTCTCCAAAGAACACACAACAAAACAAAATCGCATTTGGGTACGCATTGCCTCTGCTTGTAATGTTAAATGTGTTTTTTGTCTTGATAGCGATGCTCAAAATGGGACATTTCCTTCAGAAGAACAAGTAAAAAAAGAAATCAAAGACGGGTACAAGGCAGGTTATGAAAACCGAGTCATCATTTCTTGAGGAGAGGCAAGTATCAACCCAAAGTTTCCACAATATATACGCTACGCAAAGGAACTTGGGTATGATAGAGTACAAACGGTCACAAATGGAAATATGTTCCGTAGTTATGACTTTTGTAAAAAAGTCGTGGACGCAGGACTCGAGGAAGTAACATTTTCTTTTCATGGACATACCCCTGCACTCCATGATTATCTCGTAGACGCACCATGATCTTTTCAGAGAGCTCTTACAGGATTGATATATATACGAAAATTTTTTCCCGAAGTTATTGTCAATATTGATATCGTAGTTTGTAAGCCAAATGTTCGTTACCTTCCTGATATTATTTCATTTTTTATGCGATTGTGAGTATATGAGTTTGATATTCTTCAGATTATTCCTTTTGGGAGAGGATTTAGGCAAAATAAAGAAAAACTTTTTTATGAGATTGCGGACTATAAGGATGAGCTTATACGAACCTGGAGTCTTTCACGAGTAGAGGGCATGTATATGTGGACTAATAGATTTCCTGCTGAGGCGTTTGAAGGATATGAAGACCTAATACAAGACCCCCGCAAGTTTAAGTCGGAGATCATGGGAGAAGCCTATAGGATGTTTGAGAGATTTATCCTTTCGAAATGACAAGAAAAACCAGGCTGTTTTGGGGACGCATGTGAGGTATGTTTTCAGCATCAGTTTTGTCACTGATTTTTAAAAAACCTCAAAGAGTCGGAGCAAGTTTTTGAGAAAGCCTACATTGTAGAATGAAAAAATTTTCCAAGTGAGGTATATGAGTCATATGGAGAAAGCCCGGAGGAGTTTCGAGCATTTTTGAAGAAAAAACAAAAAGAGCATGGCAAACTCATAAATATTCCAAAATGTTTATGAGGATCAGGAAAATATCAAAACTATCATGATGTCAAAGCAGAGGATTCTCTCTCGGATTATACTTACAGGTATATAGATACGCTGTATCGAAAGAAATCTTTGAGGTGCAACTCTTGTAAATACTTTAAAAACTGTGAAGGAATTCATATAAACTTTCTGCGAAGCTATGGATTTCAAATACTTGAACCGATAGAAAAATTATAATGTTATTATTTTTTATAAACTCCTATGAAATATATTATTCTTTCTATTTTTATTTTTTTTCTTAGCTATAACACTACATATGCTATTCCTTTTCTTTGAGTGATACCATTTATATATGAGATTGCTATACTTGTATATATATCAATAGGAGTTTTTGCTTCGTCTTTTGTATGTTTACTTTTGAGATGGAGAATAACCTTATTTATATTATTGAGTATGAGTGTTGTATTATCCTATCTTGCACTTATTTTATTCGTATGACCTCATCAACTGGGACTTATGAATATACAGTTTTTTGATACGGTGTTAGATTATCAAAATATAAGTTTTTATCTACTTATTGGGGTTGTCCTAAGTCTATTGTTTGTGTATAAGTTTTGAATATACCTCTTAACCTACTTTTTGCTTGCTTTAATCTTGTTACTTAATGTTCCTTTAGTTTTTTCAGCTTACTCACTTCATATACAATTTCAGAGGCTTATAAATGAGTTTGATACAAAAGTAGATAATACTTTGAATGAAACCTCTCCATATATTCTCAATAATATCTTTGCCTCACAAGATTTCTACTATGCAGATGAAGATGTAAAGCACCTATGCAGAATCACTCTCTCATACTATATCCACACTGGTATTTCATACTCTAAAGCTGCCAAGAAATGAGATTATTTAAGACTTTATACTTGACTTGATACAGGGAAATGTCGTCAAATTATTGAACCTATCTTTCACAGTCTTCAGAAATAAGGTAACTTGGTATTCTATGTTCTCGCAAAAGTATGCAGTGGTGAGAATACATATTTCCATTTATCAAAATTACTCATCATAAACGGGGCAAGTACCTGGAAATATCTCCATCCAGACTTTGTATTTCCAAAAGATACTTCTTTTTTGATTTTATATCTATCTGTTTGATATCTCTGACTTTTTTTCATGTAAGCTTTCATCTATATATCCATATTTTACCTGTATTGTCTGATAGAAATGTGTTATATTTTTTTTGGATTTTTCATTGAATCATCACTATATAAGAGCTATATGTCTTATGAATAGCATGAGATTTTTTTCTCTGCTTGATAATTTCTTCATGATGGATAGATGTATCTTGATATTCTTTATATGATAGATAGTTTATATCCTCTCAAAATATATTTTCCTGAAGAATACGTTTTTTTACCGGCTCTAAAGCCTGAAAAGCCTTATATTTAAGGAACTCACTTCGCAATAACAAAGAAGTTTTTAGATTATAATTGTTTCATATTTTTTGTATCTCAGGAAAGCGTGTTGCTATAGTGGGAGAAAATTGATAGGCACAGTTTTTATAAAGTGTTGAGAGCACATCTACATCATATTTTTGAAAAAAGAGAAAAAAGCTTCCTATAGAGTGTATTTTTTTCCATCTTAGGTATTTGCCATAAAGATTTTGAAATTTTTGTATATCTTGCTCTAAATACTTTTTTCCATTTTTTTTTCTTTTTCAGAAGATATTTCACGAAATGATAAGTGTATGATATAGGTTTTCTAAAAAAGATACTCAAAAATATGCTACACTTCAAAACTCACCGTTATCCAAGTTTTGAAATATTCCGCTCATTTTTTGAAATTTTGCATATTCCGAAAAAGATGTTATCCCACTAGTGATATTTCTACTTTGGAGGATATATATATGTCATTTTTTTACGGCAAACTCAACATCTTGAGGATATCAAAAAGAAATTTCTAAGCGTTTAATGGTTTTTTGAATTTTATAATCGAGAAACAATGATCCTTTTTGATCTCATTTTTTCCCTGATGTAATACCATTGAAAGATGAATGAAGTTCATATCATCAAGAGAAGAGTATGTTTTCAGGATTTCGAGAAAATCCAACACCATAAGTATTTGTGCTGATAAATTCTTGCAGGATGATACTTCATAAATCTTGTTCTTCTCATCAAAAAATAGAGCATATATCCTTCAGATTTTTCTCAAAAAATATTTGAAGTTCCTTGAGACTTATTGGTCAATATGATCTATATTTTCATGCCTGAGAGTTTTGAGGAGTATCTTCATCATAAAAACTTGGTCTTACAATGTAGTTTTCCGACTCAAATATGTCTTGGATTTGATCTTGTAGATTTCTTTCTGTATCAATAAATATTGTTTGAGGGGTTTGATACCCCAGATGTATCAGCAAGGATATACTCTCTGCTTTTTTTCAAATATTTTTTTGATGATTCATAAGAGGAATTATACTGAAACTGTTTAAAATGGTATTTTTTTCTTTACTCATGGCAAATATTTGATACATACAAGTAAATAGGCATTGTAACAATCAGTGTCATTTTTGTAGTAATCCAAGTAATGGGAAGAGTATTAGCTATGAAAAAGGTATTGAGCTCATAGATGATTTTAAAAAGAGAGGCTATCATGGTGTGATATTTACAGGAGGAGAACCAACTCTTTCAAAAGACCTACCAGCCTGGATAGAGTACGCTCTTGATATTGGTATGTCCAATAGAATCATTTCCAATGGGATGCTCTGTTCAAGTTATGAATATACAAAGCGTCTTGCTGATGCTTGACTGGAACTTATACATTTTTCTGTTTTTTCCTGTTATGAACAAATACATGATTTTTTGACAGATACACCAGGATCGTGGAAACGCCTGATGAAGTCGATTACGCACGCTCTTAACCTCGGTATACGAGTACAAATCAATACGGTAATGAACCATTACAATCAGCATCATTTAGATGCAACAGTGAAGTTTCTTGTTCGTCATTTTCCTCCTATAGAGCACTTTGTTTGGAACAATCTAGACCCTCTCATGATGCGTAAAACAGATACTGCTTGGAGTACACTTCCTGATTTTTGAGAGTTTTCGGACTCACTGAGAGAGGCCATGGCCTTTCTCACATCTACTGGAAGAACATTTAGAGCAGAGAAGGTCCCTCTTTGCTTCATCGAAGGCTATGAATGGTCATCTACAGAAACACGAAAAATAGTAAAAGAAGAAGAGAGAATTGTACATTTTCTTGATGAACGAGAATCTATCAGACAAAGAGACTGGGAACATACCAAACTTCCTGAATGCAAAGATTGTGGATGGAATGATATATGTACAGGAATATATGAGTATGATAAATACTACCACTATATCAAAGTGCACCCTAAAACGGTATCTCCTGAGAGAAAAAAAGAAGTGATAGAAGAAATACGGAGTGTATTTTAGGATGTGATAAGGTGGATAAAAAACTCCACAATACTCTTGAGGACATCATCATATATCAAGGTCAGCATAAGTCCGAAAAATATATAAGGAGAAAAAGCAAAACTTTTGATGGTTTTTACAGCTTCTATTTTTTGAAATCCTGGTGTTTTTTGTCTTATATGATAATTATTTGTGAGTCGATAAATGTTTTGTAACTCTTTAACGGCTTCTTGAGAGAGAGGATTTTCAATACTTGTAAAAAAATTTCGAGGTTCAGGACCATATTTTCATTTTTTCTCTCCGTATCAGAGGGCTTTTTGTGTTCCAAAAATTTGAATCAAAAAATCTTTGTCTACCCTCTCTCAAACTTGTAGTTCTCAAATACGCTTATATACCACTTCTGCAAGTTGAAAAGTAACATAATGGAGATATATGAGAAGACGCACAGTAAGATAGAGAAATATATATACGCTGAATATCATGACAAGGTATCATCATATCACTTCCGAGCCACTGATATATTCGTATGATATAAAACCTATAAGTCCGATACTTGAAACAATAAGTCATATATATCTTGCTGTTTCTTGAGAGACTCAAAAACGCGTATATACATATATAAAAATAGAGGAAAAGATTTTCTTGCATGCTTTATAGATGATATATATTCATATAATAATTCCCAAGACAATCATACTTGTATACTCTGTTGCGATTTGAAGTAGGAGTCAGATCTTGTTTCACCCCTCTTCATTTCAGAGCCATTCTCATAGAGCATATATTCGTACAAGCCGCACGATGATAAAAAATATCAAAAACCCTATAAGGAAGGGGAATATTTTTTCTATCAGGTTTTTCCATTGATATTTTTGAGCTTCGTCTCCTCCAAGAAATACATCAAATTTTGATCTGAGGTCGGCATATATTTTCATGAAGAGATTTTTCCCATGAGAGAGATCATACAGACTTTTGATGATGTACAGATGTATACTATGAACTATGAGATACAGGAGGGTAACAATCGCAATATTTCAAAAAAGTGTAAAAACACTTCCTACAGGTAAAAATATACTCAGTACAAGTATATATTTCGCATCTCCAGCTCACCAAATACCAAAGTAAAAGAGGAGAAATATACACAAGAAGATAAGGTGGAACCAGAGCAATACTCACCATGAAAAACTCAGTATTCCAAATAAAAATCATATACATCATAGCGCAAAAAGTATTCATACAGATGCGTTTTCTATCTTTTGAAACGCTATATCTCTCCAAACAATATATATATTGATCCAGAGAAAAAAGAACCAAAAGATTTCTATAAAAGATATTATGTGCATAGAGTTATAATTTATTCTTATTTTAAGGAACCTCTGAGAAACTCATTTTTTCTCTCCTTTTACAAAGAAGAGATGGCTCGATAGAGACAGAGAGGATGAGAAATTTTTTGTTTTTCAGATCCTCCTTAAGGATGTGAGACGAGTCTTTCGCAAGATTTTTTATGTCTCAGAACTCTCTTAAAAACACCTTTTTCACATTATACTCAAGACATTCATTTTTTATACAAAAAACTTCTTTCTCCTCGATATTTCCAGCACTTTCTTACTTGATTTCAGACACAGAATGCGTATTCTCTCAAAAACCTTTATTTTCACGAGGATGCTCAAGAAATTCTTTCCCAAAACCCTGCTACAAAAAACACTTTCATGCATATTGATAGTGAGCATATTTTTGAGCTTGATTTTCCGAGTTCCCTTTGAAGTATTTTTCAGCTCACTCTACGCTGAGGATGAACCATATCATGACCTCGTGGCCCTTATAGTAGAGGAAGATATATATCCTGATCTCAAAACAGAGATTGTTCGTTATTCTCGAGATATACAGTCTTATAGAGAAAATACTAAGGTTGCTATATTTCCAACACCAAAGACAGCAAGTGTATATGATATTGCATCTCTCAGTGAGGCGCTATATTTTCAGTGATACAAAGTGCACGAAGATGTTTCCTTTGAGTCGCGTTTGGTAGGAACAGTGTTTATAGGGGATATTCCCCTTCCTCTCGTATTTGATAACGGAGCTTCGGCAAAGAGTGTTTTACCCTATGTAGATTTTGTAGAAAAACAGTTTATCTTTGATCATGAAAATCAAAAATACCAAAGAGCGGATCAAGCAACAAATACTTTTGAGGCAGAGATATGGCATGGATTTATTTCTCCAAATACCGGAACAAGACAAGGAAATATAGAAGCAATTCAAAACTATTTTGATAAAAATCATGATTTTTATACGGGAGAAGGACTTTTTTCGGAAGAAAAAAATATCATCAATGGCACAGTCTGAGAAATGGGGAAAGACTATGAACCTTATGTATTTTATTATGATCAATTTCGTGAAAACGAGGCACTTCAATATCAAAAATACGCAGGATACGAGATGTATAGTGAGCATAAAGATGATATGATCTATAACAGATACTCACAAGAACTTGCAGAAGAAGTCAAAAATCATGTTCTATGAACTCAAGATGAGGATATATCGGGACTGGTAGAAAAAGCGGGTATAGATCTTTCTCCAGAACTCTTTAGTACGGGTCCAGATACCAACACTTCATCAGATGTGGTGTCTCGTTATATTACCAATAATACCAGTAACAGATTTCTCGAAACATTTAATGCTTCTTCTCTCTGAGAGATGCGAAAAAATGTATACAATGCTGGGAGATACAACCAGGGAGGAAGGAGAGTAAACATGGATAGCCCTGCTTTTTTGATTTCTCAGTTGGATGAGATACATACGCAAATACTCAAAGATGCCAGTGACGCACTGGAAGAGGAGATTACACAAATAGTCAAAAATGGACTTTCACGAAACATTCCTATACGCCTTGAAAAGACACAGCAGCAACTCTGACAAGCCAAATGTATTTCACGATCTCATACTTTTTATTATGGAAAAATCGCTCACGAACTAGAGTCAGCAGCTGACTGTAGTATATATCGAGGTTCTGGAAATCATCTCGTAGAGGCAAACAGAGCGTATAATGTCCAGAATACCGAAGCTGACCTCGAACTATGTAGAGATACATTTGTCTCTGGAGATAGTTGAGCTTTGCCAGTTACAAAATGATATTGGTGAGGAAATACTCCTCTCAATCTGAAAGTTTGAGAGAGTGAAAACTATGGAGATTTTGAACTCAATGGGGCTTCTCTTTCTTCATCGATAGTTCCACTATTTGATATACTGGGATCAAAGTCTGTCAGTGATCTCTCAAAAACACCTTCTCCTCTCGATTGTTATGATGCGGGAGTGTATGTAGAAACATATAGGCAGTATCAAGAGTCACGAACGGTGTGAAAAGATGAAAATGAGCGAGAAGAGTATTTTTGTGTTGAGGGTTTTCAGCTTCCAGTTCTTGGAAATGAGGCGTCAGGTTCATGGTCGTGTCGAACAGATAACAATGTTTCTACCTATACGCCAGATTATGAAGAAAGATTTTTAGAGGCTTATGGAACAAGTGGAGAATGTAACACTTATACGCTCAATATCAATGGAGATACCAATACTATTTCAAAACAACACGATAAAACCTGTAGAACAGCATGACAAGGTGATAATGAGAGAATTGTATGTAGTTGTGAAAATGTAGAATGAGTAAAGCAGTATAAGACTATTCCATCGTATATTTTGCATACATCACCAACAGATGAGGAGTTTGCTCTTCAGTCACAGTCTCGTTTTACGCCGGCTCTTCCGATAGATAGTGTGCGGTATATCGACTATATCTGAGCAAATGGAAGAGGAGAAAATAGGGGTTATCAAAGAATAGATTTTCCCCAACTTTTTTCTCTCAAACATACATCTCAGCAAGGTGTTGATATTGACTCTGCCCGAGAACTTCTCACAGCGCATCTCTCACAAGTTTCAGAAAGTATCAATCAAAATATTCGTCAGGCAGACCCTTCCATACTCACGCCGTGAGAAACAGCACTGTATGAGTCTCTTAGTAGTGGCGTATTTCCAGAGGCAGATGTTGATCTCACAAAATTTCTCCAAAACAAACCCCAAGAAGTTTTTTCACAAAATGGTCAAAGCAAAGAACTTTCTTATTATGATACAGTAGTTTTTGCGATATTTTGGAATAATCTCACCAGTGTTTCTTCAAAGTATCAGTTCCTCTTTGAGAATTATATGAGCAATGAGTTTGAGGGCAACGACTATGATTTTCATCTTCCAAAAGCAAAAACAAATTATGAAATAGCGTATTTTTCAGCTCCAGGAGATGCACAAAATATGTATATCAATTTTGATCCAGAAAAAAAAGCAACGCATCCATACACAAACACTTTAGAAAAAAACCTTACCTTACAAACAGCTCTGAGAGCCTCTAGACCTGAAGCGCCGCAGCAAAAACAAGAAGAAGCTGTTTTCTCCTGCGCTCCTCCAGAAGGAGTGGATATATCTCAGTGGCCCTCTGCCATTATATGCTGGCTTGAGGAGATGCTTCCTCCAACGATTCAGATCGCAAAAAATGATTTTCGAGGATCAAGTTTTACTCCCGAACAAGCTCGAGAAATAGACAAATGTAGTACAGATGAAAACAAAAATGGTGTTTTGGACTGTTATGAGCAAAAACTTCAGGGGGGTTCTCTCAAACTTTCAAGTAGGCAGTCAAAGTACTCCTATAACACCACAGGAATTTTGCAGGCAGATATATATCAAAAAAATGGAGAAAAGGCCTTTTTTGACAATCAGACTTCTACACGCTATCTTCTACAAAGATTGGAAATCTCCCAAGATATCACGCAAGAACTCACAGGTACCAATACGAAAATCATTTTTGATAGAGATCAGAGAGATCTTTCCGGAGATCAAGCACTAGCTCAAGCTCAAGAATATATTAGCTATTCTACAGCAGCTCAACGAAATATGAGATGAGAGTCACAAAACTATATTTCTACCCCAGCAATAGATGCAAATATATACTTTATAGCAGAGCTTGATATCAAAGATAGCACTGCTCAAACACTGCTCAATCTCAAGAGTAATGAGCTCAAGATAGAGGTACGAGGAGATAGGATTACTACTACCAGTCGCACTTTCACAGATGAAGAAGGCGCAGATTTTTGAAATAGTGCTCTTGTATCAGAAAGTCCAAATATTTATGTGATTCACAGCTCAGATACTGAGTTTGAGAAATGGGGTTCTGAACTCTCACAACTCTCAAACTCTTCAGAAAAACTGCTCGTAGATGTACAAAACATATCTCCTACATGAGCCAAAAATTGACTAAACTATCCTCTCAGTATCAGTCTTTATAAAGGAGATGAGAAGATCTTTGAAGAAGTCAGTATATCACAAACAGATGTTTCTCAGCCAAAAGAAATATTTACCGCGCAAGAGTCATGAATATATGAACTTATTATTGAAGATGCTGATGGATTTGTTGCCTCTCAAAATATAGATATAAGAGCAGAGAAAGCGCGCGTGATTCAACCAAGTCTTTCAACGAGTATTATGGAGGTAGGAGGAAATGTTTCTCAACACTTTCTGACTTTGGAAGATGGGTTTGGAAATATTGCCAATAGTGATGTCTATAAACTTGAGATATCACTCCAGTGAGGAGGTCTCGTTTTTGAAGAAAATGATACAGCAGAGATAGAGTATCATATAATTGAATGATACAAACTTATGGGCTTGAAAAGCACTGATACCTCCTGACAAAACACGATACAGTTTCGAGCCTATGATCTCTCAGGGAAATTGATAGATGAAAAAACTCGCTATATACGAACAGTAGAACATATCAAACCTGTTCTTACTCAAAAAGGAGCAGCAGCAAAAGTATGAGGAGAAGAGTATCTTTATAGCTTAGAGTTTCAGGACGAAAATGGAAATATATATTCTGATGTATATTCGCGAGTATACGCTTCTCTGCCAAGTATATATGGCCAAATCACAGATTCTTATACAGAGGTCAGGGCTGGAAAAGCAGAGATTTCTTTTATCAGTGGATTCACTGCAGGCGAAGAAATCCCTCTAGAAATTCATCTTGAGTGAGGAAATGATATATTCACCAAGAATATTACCCTGCTTCCAGAAGAACCGGTATATATAGATATTGCTGCTTCGAAAACAAAAATGCAGGCAAGTAGTCAAGAAGTCTCGCTCGTAGAAGCAACGCTCAAAGACAAGTATGGCAATACCGTTTTCAATGACAATACCACAACTATATCAGCGCAAGTACACGAAAACTCAAAAAATATTATTTCTTTTTCTGATACCAGCCAGGTAGTAGAAAAATGAATTTCTCAATTTCGAGTGTATGGAGGATCTGTTTCGGGGACATGATTTTTTGAACTTCAAGCAGATGCGTGACTAGAAAATATCGATTTCCAAATTGGAGATATTGATTTTCAGTGAATCTCTGAGGGGGCAGGAGAGATAGAAACTTTCTTCTTTTGGGATAAGCAGAGTATCGAGGAGCAGTCCTATAATAGTGTGTATTCTATACTTTTTGGAGGTCCTTATGGAGATATTAGCCAGGAAGATTATCTTGCAGGAGCATTGATTTTTGAGAGAGACAATGTGTCTCTTGGGGCTACTACGCTTCTCTCAGAGAGTGAAAAGTGAGAGGAAACTTTGAGCTTTTTGCCAAATGGAGGTCTCTCTCTCAATAGCTCTGAAGACCTCACTCAAGATATAGATGTGCAATTGCTTACAGATGATAGCGGAAGACTCATACTGGATATCCAAAATACGATTCTCAGAGAAAAAATAGCGCGAGTATACTATCTCTTGTCAGAAGAGACAGAGATAGATATTTCACTGCTCGCATCAGACTATGAGATAGTCCAAGAAGCAGAGAAATATTTCTTGCAAAGCGCATGATGAAAAACGCTTTTTGAGATAGATGAAAGTGGTAAGATGTATAGAAAAAATGGCGCTTCCTTGAGTCTTGATAAGAGTTTTTCAGGAGAGTGACTACAACTATTTGTAGAACATGGAGGTGAAAAAGTTATGCAAATACAACTACAAGATGATGTTTCTTATGATGTTACTCGAGACCAGCGAGTACTCGAAACAAAGCTCAATATATCAAAAGATACGGTTATCATTCATCTCCAATCCCAGCAGTATTCGTCAGATTATTCTGAGCGAGAAAACCGTCAAGATGGGGTATCCTTCTTTTATCGAGATCCTTTTTCTCTTTCATCATCAACACAAAGTATTTTTCATAATGAGGCAAATCTCGGAGGAGAATTTATAGAAGAACAATCTATTGGTTGGGATGAAGCAAATGCGATGATCTTGGAGTTGAGTTCTGGAAGTTCTCTTTGAGAGGCAACTCAAATATTTCCAAGTTTTTCTCTTATAAATATTGGAGATCCCCTTATCTCTCTTCCATCACAAAAGCAGTATTTTCAAGACGGATCAGAAAAATCTTTTGATAGGTCACTGTGAACAACTCTTGCAAAAGATGAAGATTTTATAGATTATCGAACCTTTGATTATAACGCTGATAATCATGAAGACATACTCATGATAGATAGACAGGGGTTTCTCTTTTTGATAGAAAATACGGGTGATGGATGATATCTTGCACAAAGAAATTATGCCTACGCTGCTGATGCTGGATCATCGAACATGTTACAAACGGGAGATTTTTTTGGAGATAGTTATGATGATATATTTTTTGTGAGCGATACAGGGACTCCAGAGATGTTTCATAATGATGGGAAAAAACTAGAAAGAATCAGTATTCAAGAAAATTTTGATCTCAAAGGATCAGTGATCCAAACAACAGTTTTTGATATGGATCGTGATGGTAGAAGTGATATTGTAACGCTTGATGACGCTGGGGAGATATATATATTTTACGGCGCGTGAGATACCGATAATCCACGCTTTGAAAAATCTTTTCTTTGAGATGGGCATCAACTCAGTCTCTGAGAAGAGACGATTTCACATGGAGGAGCCGTGTATTTTGATGGACTCGTTCAACCGAAAAAAAGCTCAAATATCACTAGTAATTTTGCTGAAGACTACCTCAAGGAGGTAGAAGAAAATATAGACGCTCTCCAAAGTTCGAGCGCAAATATTGATACTCCAGTGATTCAAAGTATTGATGATACTCTTCTTGCTTCGCTCAGCTATGCGTCACTTCCTTATACTCCGACAAACTTTAAGCCTCAGGAGACGGATCAGCAATGAGACGAGGTGTTTGTTCAGCAGGGATATGGAGAGTTTTCTGACTTTGCACAAGCATACAATGATCATATCATATACGAGCCAAGATTAAATACTTCTACGCAAGAGAGTTCCTTTTTATTGAGTCAGTATGGAGAAAATGTAGGTCTGGAAATCACAAAAACATTTATCGACGATACTCCTGAGATATTACAAACAGGAGAAGTGATTCGTTATCAAGTATCATTTACAAACACTTCTTCACAAAGAAAAGATAATATAGCTTACGCTGATACTCTCCCAGACTATTTTCAGGTGGTAGGGAATGATTTTTATGTTTTGTGAACTGATGGTTCTCGTGAGAGTGAGAGTCGAAAACTCAAAACAGGTGTATGAAGCTATGATATTCTTATAGATGAGTTTTTTCTTGACGCGTGAGAAGAGCTGACAATAGAAATAGACCTTGAAGTACTCGCAGTATCCTATGCTCATATAGAGGCATGACTTTTTGAGTCAGGAGAAGTTGGGGACGATAACTATGGAGATGTTCGGGTACGTCAGTCTGAGTATAACTGTTGAGACGATGCCGAAGTATACCGCTCAGAATGATCAAAAGAATATTCACTTGCTCAGTCACAAACAAGCTGTGAGGAGGGACATGATATGTGAGAAGAATACTCACAATTTCAAGATAGTAATCAAAATGATATCCCTGACTATCTCGAAGGAGTACTAACAACAGATCAAAACGGAACGATTATCCCAAGCGATGATCAAGAAGCGCTGAACGAATATATCCAGCAAGTTTCTGTAGATATGTTCCAAGATAGCGATGGCGATGGTATCATGGATAGTGATGACTCGATGGATAATACTCCAAGTAGCTCTTGAGGAATACTCTGATCTTTTGAAAAACTCAATGAGGGAATAGACGAAGTCAGCGCAGGGATAGATGAGCTAATTCAGTGACTGAGTTGTGGATTTGGTGGAGGAAGTTGTTTTGCAAATCCACTCAACTGGGCACCACTTGCTCCGGGAAATGATCCAACTCTTTTTGGAATACCTATCGGAGATGGTTTGCATGTTAATGAGGGTGTTCCTATTTTTTCTGCTCTTACTGGAATGCAGGCGAGTTGCTGACTTTCTCCTTGTTGTCTTCCATCAGTATACCCAGCGCATTCACAGTGATATGTCCCATGACCTTTTTGTGGACCTCCGTCTGCATGAGGATCGCTATGAACATGGGCATCAACAAACTTTGTGCGTATGTTTGCCACACCAACACTGACAGGAGGATTTGGTCTCGCAGTATGTTTTTGATGACCTGCGATTGTCGCGTGAAATAGCAACCCTATGTGAGTATATCCTCTTGTACCAGGAGGGAACTGTATTGTTACCGCGCAACCTCTGTTTTGATGTGAAGAGGGATTTGGAAATCCATGAGGACTTGGCTTTCCCTGATCTTGAGATTTTTGAGTTCTTCATGCAAACTGTCAGGGATCGTCCTCTGAGAGTCTTGACTCTCCTACAGAGCTCTCATCAGACTTTATGGATGACTACCTGACATATCTGAGCACTGACGAAGTTTCCGAAGAAATGTATGCAGATTATATCGATGAACTCAAATTTATTTCTCAAAATTCAGGAACATACAATCTTCCGACAAAACCTTTTATTCAGATTTGATGATCACAAGGAGTTTCTGAAATATCGGTGAGCCTCGATACAGAAAAAATAAGAAATCGAGATTTTTCAGATATTGTTCAAGTACAAAATAAAGCTGTTGGAGGTTTCCCAGGATTTATGATGAACTGGGTAGATCAGCAACTTGATGAGATTACTTCAAAGCTCACAAATCTGCCAAAAATATATGTGATACTTCCAGATTTTTGAGGAATATTTGACTATAGTTTTGCCTGATTTGGAGATGGACTACAAGAGGTCTTTGAAATACAACAACAAAGTGTTCAGGATCAGCGACAGACAGATGCTCAGCGGAAGAGAGAGCTCCAAGAACAAAAAAACTCTTTAGATTGTAGTGGAAGTGACGCCTTGCAGTGCTCTATGATAGAGCTGCAGGTTCTTGCTCAGACAGGTCAGGGACTCAAAAACAGTAGTAATGAAACTCTTTCAGGAATTAAAGAAGTTTATGAATTTGTTGGAAATATTCCTCTCGTTGATATAGAGTCAGAAACAATTCAGGTAAATATTCCGTGGATTGATGAAACAGAGCTCAATCGCACGATACTGAACTGGAAACTAACGAGTCAGTCATGGCAAGATGAACGACAAAGAGCAGCAGAGCAATGGAGTCTTTGAAAGGCATGTGACAAAGAAACTCCTGCAGAGCAAGAAAGATGTGAAAGAGAAAATGATATACGTAACAAGCTCTATCTCCAGTCATGAGCACTCATATCATCTCTAGAACAAAATATTGCGATACTCGAAGAATATAAAAAATTTCCAGAGCGTCTTGCGAGTCTCATTAATATCCGAGAAGTATGGCTATGACAAATTCTCTATAATATCGAAATCCTTTCAAACCTCATGTGAGACTGGCTCAAGAAAAATGGTCAGCGATTTAAGGCGTGGGTGGAACTCTATATTTTGATAAAAGCCATTTTAAAGTCTTGGCAACTATTTATAGATGTATTTATTGGTTATGAGGCAGAGTGTCAAGAATGTAAAAATGAGAGACAAGATCTTCAAGACTTTATTTTTCAGCTCATATCTGTGGTATTACCAACACCTCCTATTATAGAGTTTCCATCTTGGCCAGATATTATTCTCGATTTTCATAATATCAGAGCATGAATGACGATATATCTCCCAGACTTTGATATCAGTTTGCGTCCTATTGTTCTGCCAACTCTTCCAGATCTCTTTTTGCCAGAATTTCCAGAACTTTGAGCGACTCTTCCATCTTTGCCTCTACTTCCAATATATACACTTCCAGAGCTACCAGACCTCCCAGTACTTCCAGCAATAGAGCTCCCTCACCTGCCACCACCACCTCAAATACCGCAGATTTTTGGTTCAGTGGAGATAGTACTAGATATTATGAAGTTGATTATCAAGACTATGTGTCTCATCAAAGGATCTCCTTTTGTACCTGAGTGGCGAGCATGAGATCAAATTGCCTTTCTCACCGAACGAAATGGATATCTTCCTACAGACTTTCTTGATATTCAATTTCCAAGTTTCTCCTACTCTACTATTTCTGCTATCAGAGTTACGAACTATGTAAATTTTGAGTTTGAAACAGAGTTTCTTATCGAGATTATGAGATCAGTCACAGCTCCACTTGATGCTATGACCAATAACATTACTCAGATGTTTGATATTAGAGCTTCCGATATTAACCTGCGAAATGCTACTCCAAGCGATATTAATATAAATACAAAAGGGTTTGATATCTCTTATAAGGAAGAAGTATGAGCGATGATAGCTGGGATACTTACCCGAAAAATTCTTTCATTCTTAGAAAACTTTTCAAATGCCAGCAGTATATATATGGATAATGATGAGTTTATCACTCATGTATCACAGGGACTCATTGCAAGTGTGTGAGAACCAAACTCTGGCGCTCAAGAACTTCAGCATCTCTGGAAATCTGTTCGAGACAGAGAAACAGTGATAGAAGATGCTCTGATACAAGACCTCCAAAATCATAATCAAGAAAAATTCGACCTCTTACAAAATATTCTCACTCATGAAATACAAGAAATACAAAAACTTCAGGAGCGTCTGAGAAACAGAGAAAATCCAGAAAGTTTTATCCAGATAAGAGCACAATCTTCGAACAGCAAACGCGATATTTACAAACATCAGCTTGCTCCATATAATAGCCGAAGTTTAGAGAGTATTATTGCCCTTGCTGATGGTGAAGACCATTTTACGACACAGCTCGAATCAGAGCTCAAGCAAGAAACCAGAACCATAGAAAAATTTATTGATGAGCGAAGACTCTTTGCGCAAGACTCATCTTGAACACAGTGATGAGAAACACACTGAGCCAGTTGTCGACCAGATGCTGCGACAGATTATCAGTATGAGTGAATATATGTGGTGGAAGAAGATAAAAACTATCAGCTCTTTGACTATACAGATTTTCTTGATGGTGATGAAGAACCATATATGAAAGATATGGATAATGATGGCGATGAAGATATTTTATACTTTTCATCAGGGACGCTCTATTATAAAGATAATTATTCATCAGCGCCAGAAACATCAGAAAATCATATTTCATGAGCTCCTCTTGTACAAAAGTCATCACAAAATACTTTTTTCAATGGAGAGAGTTATGTAGAAGCCTTAAACTATTTTTCTGCAGAAACGACGAGCGATGGTTTTCTCAACTTTTCTTTTGCCAAACCAAGTGATGATCGTATTTCACAGTTTCGTATTTATTATCACAGTTTCGTTGATGCATATATGCGAGATAGAGAAAATGAAAAAAATGAGGTTCATATTATCGATGCGCTAGATCTCTCTCAAAACGGTGATGCAGCTCTTCAGCAAAATATTGCATATATACACTCACTATGAAATACTAAGTGAGTCCGACTCACACAAGAAAAATTGGTATCTCTCAGACAAGAGCTTGCAAATAATACCACGGTGGTATTGACCGCAAATAGTCCTCTGTATGCAGGAAATAGAAGTTTTGAGATAGAGTATCTTGAACGCGATGGATCACGAAAAAAACAGAAAGTGATGAAGTATCAAAATATTCGTTTTCCAGAATCTATCGAGATACAGGGGCTTTCTTGAGATGCGTATGTGTGAGCAAAAATCCTCGAAGATATCACAGATGTGAGCCGACTTCAGTGAATTCCTCTCCTCCCAGGAGCAGTACTCAAGCGAGAGAACGATGCTTCGTTATATACTTCGTCTTCGCAGATAGATATTGTACATGCTGATGGATCATATATATCGCTTGATATGCAGGAGGTATCATCATATAGGATTTACGAGCTTGCAGGTTGAGTACAAGAGGGAGAAAACTACTCTGTGAGAGTCCCACAAGAAAATGGTATGTACTATGCTCGCGCTGAAGCATTTTCATGAGACTTGCCAGCAACTATTTCTCAGCAAATACTCCTTGCTCCACAAGAACAGGCAGATGTCTTTGCTCCTCAGATAGGGTATAGTGACACGATTCGTGTTCCAGTGTATCAAACTCATACCATAAATATGACACCATACATATATGAAGATGGAGGTCTGTGAGGTATAGAAAAGTTTTGACTTGATGCAGATCTGACACAAGACTCTGATGGTGATGGTGACCCACGCAATGACTTTGATGAGGAAAATATTTCTGTGAGCCTCTCGCCAGCAAGGATAGAAATAACTTTTGGACCGTATGAAGAGCTGTTTGAAAAACAAGTAGCACTTTTAGCCCTTGATAATAATGGAAATCTGGCTTCTTCGCAAGTGACTCTGGAAGTTTATAGTCCTACACCACTCATACAATCGGTAGAAGATTCGCAAATCCAGTGAGTGATAGATGAAGAACTTTCGTGAAATCCTGTGAGTTTATACAGATACAGATGATGAGTACTTCAACAACTTTCTTCTGCTGATTGATCAGGGGTTTCTGTGAGTGAGAGTGGAGGAAACTACAGTTTTGATGTTGGGGATGAACGGTCATGACTATATGTAGAATATCAAGGAACAACTCTTGCAGAGATAGATGAGTATACGGGACAAATAGATATCCAAGACCCTCTCGCAAGGATACGGGTACTTGCTAGTAATGATGAGGCAAATAGTTCTGTATATCCTGAGTTGCAGATACAGAGAGCTGGAGAGCTCGTATTTCGTCAATATATTTATCAGCCACAAGGAGAAACACAGCTCATCTGAAACCGAGATATCCCTGAAAATCCATGAATGTATCTGCGTCTTTTAGACCAGGAGGAGTACTCTATCGCGCGAGTACCTCTGGGAGTTTCATACAATCCTGGCTCAATGATGATTTTCCGTTGAAACGATACGAGATCTCAACCAGTAATGACGGTCTTTCAAGATGGGAGAGTACATACTAGAACAGAGGAATATGAGCTATTATATCGTAATGTAGAGGATCAGATATCTCTTATACTCGTGAATAAAGAGACAGGCTTGAATGTTGCTCAGCTGATATACAGTATAGATGGAAGTTATATTTTGAGGTAGGAATATTTCTGAGATTATCCTTCCAAACACAATAAACAATTTTTATCGAGTTTCTTTGTTTCCCGATAAAACCAGTCTCTTACCTCTCGAGATTCTCGATAAAAATCATCATCTTCAAGTGAGAGATAGTGAAGTATATCTAGATGAGGATATTTCTTGAGCATGACTTTATAGTCTCTTTTGGTAAACAGTAGTCCTGATGCAAAGCTCGAAGAGAGTTTAGAAATATCTATCTTTTCGTGAAGTTCATAAAAAAACTCACGATATATTTTTTGATAGTTTTTTACTGGTAAGAGTGGGAGGAGTCGAATCCCTACTCGCCAGCCTGCATGAGTCAGAGTGTTGATAGCTTTCAGTCGCATATCAAGACTCGCAGTTTTCTTCTCATACTTTTCTATGAGTTTTTGAGGATTGAGAGAAAATGCGATTTCGGTATTTTTTGGAGCATATCAGATATCTAAAAGACTTTGGATATTTCATGATTTTGTGCGTATCTCCATACTGACTCACGGAAATGTTTCAAAAAATTCAATAAATTCTGTATTAAACCCAGATATACCATCCATTCACTGAATATCACTATAGTCAGAGCTATAAAACCATAATTGCTGATGTTTTGTGTTTGTGGAATATTTTTCATTGAGAGAAGTAATAGCTTTTTGGATTTGCTTTTTGATGTCATCATAGTTCACAAAAAATACCATGTGTTCTGTCTGAAACGCTCCTTTAAGAAAACAATAATCACAGTCATATATACAACCAAGAGAGGTTTTAAAGAAAAAAGCATCTTTACTATGACCATATCACACTGGTGCAGGAGTGAGTGCTGGAGAGCAAAGTTTTGCGATGATGAGAGACTTTTGTTCTTTCATTCACGCAGTATGTTTGTCAAAAATATTTTTATAATTGTCTATTTCGATGATGGTTGCATGTGAAAACTTGCTCAAAATTTTTTTTGTTTGAGGATATGATTTTGCTGATGTTTCGAGGTAGATGAGCATAATATTTCTTCTAAAGTAACACCTTATAAACACGAAAGTTTCATACTTACTTCTTCACATTTTTTGAAAAAATCCTTTTTTCACAAGTGCTGATATTTTTTAAAAAAATCTCCAAAAGATTCATGTGACAGACTGGTAAATGTGAGATAGTATTTTTCAAAAATTATTTTTTCACTTGCCGTAAAGCGGTAGTGTTCTCAGTATCGAGAAATATCAGTTTTTTCCGGAAGGCTTTTTAGATATTTTTCTAGCTCTTCGAGTAGTTTTTTCATATCAATATTTTTCTCAAGCATTTTTTGAGCACGGACGATATCAAAATGCTCTGTTTCTTCTCCTACCTTATCAACAGGTACTTTGAGAATCATCCGAGGAATACGAAAATATTCACATACATGCTCGATACTATAACTCTCCATATCACCATACTCAAACTCTACAGGAAGATCATAGTGAGGAAGATCAGATGTAAGGATACTTCTGAGAGGAGCATACTCAAAGAAGAGAGGAGTGAGTATTTCTTTGCTGGTTTCTTTTTTTACGCTACGGAGTATCTGAATACAGCTACGGGAATTTTCTCTATACCCACATACTCAGATATTTATCACAAAATCATATTTTTTGTGAGTAAGAGCCTCTGTAAGAGCAACACTTGTTTTTTGCGATCCGACTCAAGACACTAGAAAATCAGCCTTCATTTTTTGAGAAGACTGATCTTTATAGAGCATTTTTAGGATCTTCATCTCTCATGGGAGAGCCGCGACAAAGAGGATATGGTATGCTGTGTGATGCTTCATTTAGTTAGTATACCTATTTACGAAGCCGGTACAAAATAACTTTTTCTCACATCAGCCCATGAAACTCACGAACATTCTCAAAGTTTTCTGGAGTATTTTCCAACGCATGTATTAAGTCTGGTCTATATCTTTGAAAATCCATAGTATCAACAACGAGAAAATCAATATCATTGAACCTCCCGTACTCATATACATCTTGTATATCGTCAGTATAGGGGGTAATAAAGCGTTCTCGAGAACCAGCGTAATATGTTACAACAGGAAAGCGTTCCATAATTCGTAGATTATCATGCCGAAAACTCAGTCACTCTCCCTGCTGTATAGTATTATTGAGCCACATTCCTGCCTCTTTCTTGAGAGCGTAAAAATCATCTTTTGGAGACTCGGTTTTTGAGTATACCGACACAGAAAGCAGGCATAGTCATATATATCATGCAATGCTCGTATAAGTAAGTATTTTTTTTCCAGAGATTTTTGGGAGTATATGAGCTCCATGTACAAAAAATATCAGCATTCCAGGAAAAAATATCAAAAAGTATCTATTGAGAGTAAAAAAGAGCGTGAAAAAAAGACTTGCCAGTAGAAAAAAACACAAGAAAATCATCACAAAGTTTCGCTGCTTTTGATACAAAGTAATAGCTCATCATAGGACAATAACAAGAGGAATACAGAGACATATCAAGAAAAAAATATTTGCAAATCGCGCATCATCAGAGGAGAAGAGTTTGACAGATTTTCAGAGAAAAATCTCGGGAAGATTGTGAGTGTAGAGCTTTTTTTGATTGATGAAAATACGCCCTATAAATTTTTCTGGATTTTTTCAAAACATTTCTCTCAGAGACATATCTATTTGTGGCTCAGTGTATGACATACCTCCCGCAAAACCAGCAATAAGTTGGGTATTGTCAGGTGTGAGTTCTGCAACAGCTCTTTCAAAACCAGCATCATCCATTTTTTCTACTCCTCTGAGTTCTGCCTGACGGAGATTACTTGCTCATTTATTGGTGAGAGACCATTCCCCACTCAGGGAGTGCAGATGAAACAGATAAGGAAATATGCAGAGGAAAAATGTTATACAAAATAGTATTCAGAGACAAAACATTTGTATCCATGAGATCTTTTTTTGAATAAGAAGTATCACTCAGAGAGTACACAGAGAAAGGATATATATAAATGCTTCAGCTCGAGTAAAATACATGAGGGCAAGTACAAAGGCTATGAGCATCATATCTCGACCTTTCATGAGTGTATTTTTTTCACTGAGTGTTTCTACAAAGTTCCATACCAGGAGAAATAGGAGTAAGAAAAGGGGTATATATATATTTTCTGAAAGAATATGGAGATGAAAATGCAGGAGTGTCGGAGAGAGAAAAAACAAAATAACCACCAAATACGCAGAACTCTCAGAAAGAATTTTTCGAGCTATCATCCAGACAAGTACGGCAGAAATATTGAGAAGTATGAGGTTGACTATCTGGGCGCTCTGAAAATCATTTCATACGAGAGTGTCTATGAGGGCAATAGGCAAAGAATACAAAAATCCAAACCATCCCGTCCCAAGACCGTTTGGAGAAAGCTCTCAGAGAAAATATGCCATTTGCAGATACGCAAAACTGTCAGCAACTTTGAGTACCTCATTGAGATGCAAAAATCCTATATGGAAGAGCGTTCCCAAGAAAAGTATGAGAGTTAAGAGGAGATTGATATGTTTCATATACGCCGGTTATGTGTTTTGTTCTTTTGTTATACTGTCAGCAAGTACGAGTCCGATGAAGAAAAAGAGTATATAACTTGTGGCTGCTTCTTCAAATGCGTGCGTAAAAAGTGCCATAAAACATAGTGATAAAAATGCAGAAAATATACTCACAGAGAGAATATCTCGTTTGCGCTTCACGAGCTCGAAGAGTCGGTATCAGATGAGTATGAGGAGAGAAACAAATATCACAAAACCAATAATTCACTGTTCAAGAAGTATTTGTACATACCAGTTCTCTGGCAGAAACTTATGTACTTTTGTTACAGTATTTGTTGCGATAATCCAGTTTCCAGCTGACTCAATAGAGTTTCCTATCTGACTTGCGGGACCTGCGATTCCCAGGCCATGCCCAAAAGGATTGTAGAGGAACATTTCAAATGATTTTGCGAGATTTTCGGCTCTGTTTACTACGGCTCCAAGATGGAGAAAGAGTTCCCACTTGAAAAGTGCAATAACAAAGAGTGGGAGGCAAAAAAGAGTTGCAGCAAGAGCATATATTTTTTGAGAGATTTTTTTACGGTATATATAACGATAGCTCAAGAGTCACATACATCATCCTGCAAACAGGAGTCACAATACCGAAGTTTTTGAGTAAGAGAAAAATATTGCCACAACAAAGGGGAGAAGTATGAGTCAGTAGAGTCATATTTTTTGTGTTTTTGAGAGGTTATTTTGAGAGCTAAAAAATACGCCCGTAAACAGACATACTATCATCGTGAGAAATACCGAAAATCGAATAGGTCCTCCAAATGTTCCCTGAAAACGATGTTCTCCCTCAACATTTTGAGCAAAGCTAATACAGTTATTGGCCTTGTATGTTGAGACTTCGGATGAGTATCAAAATATCTGGCTCACGCTGGATATATCACCGAAGAGATACCAGGGCAAAAAAATGCTGAGAATACCAAAACTGATGATACAAAGAGTAGAGATATATCTTCGAAGTTCTTGCTGAGTTCCTATATACAGTCCAATAATCAGGGCCAGCAGAAAAAATACATCATAGCGAAATCCTAGTAGTGATGCTATTTTTATTTCCATAAAAGGAAAATAAATAAAAAAGAGGCTCGAAAATATAAAGGCAGTTGTGAGTCCGAGTAGTGTATTTTTATGATATATTTTTTTGAGGGAAAAATCATATTTTCTCAGTGTGTGAAAAAAGACGCATCATAAGAGTATCACGATCAATATTTCTTTCCAAAACCGAAGAATATCAGTATCTATTCAAAACTTGCACTTGAGGGTAGTGATGATGAGAGCGTGGAGGGGGAGAAGAATAAGAAGAGGATATATGAGGTATTTCATGATGAGGTATGTGTATTACTATGTTTTCTTCAAGAAAACTCTGAGAAACAAAAATTTTCCAATCCACTCTGGTTCTACCGAACCATCTCTCCTTTGGAAAAGGAGAGAGCAAAGGACTTTCTCAGAGATCTCTCAAGGTTCCCGAAAAGTATTTTAGAAAAATATATCCAAAGGGCAAGCTGGATATGCTATATCTGCTTTTTTATACAAAAAAAGAGAGGGAGACATTTTGAAAAGAGAGAAAAAAGGACTTTCTCATCGTTTTTTTACAATTCTCTCTTCAACAGCTCAGAAAAATAGTTCTCAAAAATCTGTATATCATACTTTTTTGCTTGATTTCGACAGTTTTTTGCCAAATATTTTCCTGCAAGATTGTTTTTATGAAACCTATGAAAGGCAGTTTCAAAATCTGATCCGTTAGCATCTTCAAAAAACTCTCAACTCACTCACTCTGCGAGCGTCTCCGTGAGACCTCAGGCTCTCAGAGCAAAGACTGGTTTTCCTGCTGCTAGTATCTCAATAGGAACAATGCCAAAATCCTCCTCTCATGGGAAAATTAAACCAAGACTTTTTTGCACCAAAAACACGAGCTCATCTCAAAACTTCGCTCAGAGAAAATGTGTATGGGTACTTGAGAGTTTTTCTAGCTCACTCTGGTAGCTTCATTCTCATATGATATAGAGATCAACATCAGAGATATGCTTCCACGCATGAAGAGCAATCTCTATGCGCTTAAATTCTGTCAGAGCAGAGAGAATAATATAAAAGTTTCACTTTGCTACCTCCCTTTTTCATGTACAAAGATCACCCCTAAGCTTTGTTGCAAATCTTTGCGTATCTACTGGAGGATAGACGATATCAGAGTCTTTTCGATAATATTTTTTGATACGACCCTGAGTTGTTTGACTATTAGCGAGAGCTATATGAGATTGCCCTCACGCCTCGAGGTCTCATATGCGTAGGTGTTTCATATACTGACCATAAAAAAAACCTAAAATCCCAACATTCATTCTGATACTTCTGCGATATTCATGCGTCCAGTCCCAGAGATACCTAGCAGGAGCATGATAATATACAATTTTTTTTGTATGCTTTCAGACCTCACATCTATGAGCAAAAGAGCTTGAACTCACAAGAACAATATCATAGTCTCTGAGGTCGAGAGTTTTTATAGAACGCTGCATAAATACAAGAGACAGACGAGCATTTTTTGTGAGTTGGTAGCATCTTTGAGAAGCAAGAGAAAAACATGATCTATCAATACACTCAGGCGGAAATATATTTCACACTTTTTTTTCATCATAGAGAAGTGTAAAAATATCAGCATTTGGGTAGAGGTTTTTCCAGCATTCTACGACTTTTTCTGCGCCTCAGAGCTTTATCAGCATTTCATGGACGATGGCGATTTTCATATTTTATCACGGAGTTTTCAGATATACTTTCTTTAGCAGGGTAATCAATATTTGTTTTTCACAAAAAACTTTATATAGTTTTGGATAGATAAATTATAAAAAACTATAAATATGCTGATACGAATAGGAATACTCTCCTGTGTTCTTTTTTCCTTACTTTTTTCCACTTTTTGAGCTGAGGCACGAAAATGTAGTGGATCAAGTGAAAATAATATTTCCTGCGAAGAGTTTATGATAGATGTAAATACTATTGCGCCTTGAGGATCAGAGTTTATTGGTCAAACGACACAAGAAACAGTAGAAAATGTGCTACTCACTGTTTTGGAAAAACTTATTGTGATGTTTGGAGTCGTTGCGCTCGTTTTTATGACGCTTTCAGCGTGATATATGATTATTTATAACGGACAAGATGAACTCCTCACAAAGTGAAAAACCATGTTTAGCGCTTCACTGATTTCTCTGGTAATAGCTCTTTTGGCAGGTCTGATGGTGAGATTGTTAATATATCTTTTATACTAAAAAACTATGAAATATCTCTTTAGAGTAGTCGTGTTTCTCTGCTTTTTTGTATGAATAGTGAGTATGAGTTTTGCTGCTCCTGAGATTAACTGTGGAAACTTGCCCGGTTGTGGAGATCAAGAAATATCAGGAGAATGAGCAGGAGTCTATACCTTTATTGCCAATGTTATTGCCACTATGATTCAGTATATTGCCGTGATTGCGGTACTGGCAATCATGATAGGAGGGATTATGTATCTTATCTCGAGCGGAGAAGAAGAAAAAACAAAACGAGCAAAAAATATTATCGTGTGGGCACTGGTGGGAGTATTTCTCTCAATTATTGCCTGGACGCTTATCGCAATACTTAATAACTTTATGGTATAAAAATGAGAAATATAGCATACACGATCTTTGCATACTTGAGCTTTGTTCCTACTCTTTTTGCAGAACTGTCAGGAGACGAGATTAAAAATCAAATGATCCCTTCAACAGCAAACGATGTTTTATCTGCATGAACCGCAAGTGAGTCATGACAGGGCTATCTTGACGCGATACTTGCATTTGTTCGGGACTCAATTTTTGCTCTTATGGCACTTGTTGCTGTAGGGATGTTTCTCTTTATAGGAGCGAGACTGGCTCTTGCGAGATGAAACGCGGAAGAGTTTAAAAAAGCGATGATGAGTTTTGTGTACGCTGCGGTTGGACTTTTTGTTGTGGCTCTTTCTTATGCTCTTGTACGATTTATATCAGGAGTCAGTATCTAAAATAAAATACCCTATGAAACAACTATTTATACTTTTTTGTCTTGTTTGGAGTTTTTTTTCCTTTCCCTACCAGTCATGATATGCTCAAGACTGTGATTTTGATGGAGAAATTATCAGCTCTCTTGATAATTGTTTAGAGGACTCTGATCTCGTAAATCCATGAGACGGACTTCTTGAGTCGGGAGTGAAAGACCAGCTCGTATATTGGGTAATGCAACTCTGAGGACTCTTAGGTCTTCTTGCGGTATGATCACTGGTATATGGAGCACTTATGATGACTTTGAGTGGATGAGATGATGAAAAAGTGAAAAAATGAAAAGACATTGTAAAATGGACTCTTCTCGGATTCTTGGTTCTTATCTCTGCAGGAGCTCTGATTCGTCTCGTGATTGAGGTGGTATTTTCATTTTCTTCTTAGCATTTTTTGCTTATGAATTTTCGAGAAATATGTTGTTATTTCTTGCTCTATATCTGTTTTTGCTTGGGTGTCTTTGTCTTTTTTTCTCAAGGCGAGACTCAAGAAGAACAACATACAGAATTTCAATATTTCAACGAAGATGATCGTGAACTATGACAAGAGCGAGTACAAGAACTAATATTTACTCATCGATATGAACAGTATCAAAAGACACTGTGAGAACGCTTTTTAGAAATGTTTATTCCTACAAGTTTTTCTGATGTTTTTCCTCGCCTTCATCGAGAGGGAATGCAGTCTTTTTTTCGCCAAGAAGATCTTCTGCGAGAGTTACAAGAGCTCAAAGTCTTTCATCATCATTACTTGAGCTGACCACGATGAAAGATGAAAAAATGACATATTCATCTCTATGGCGCATCAGAGTTGAGTGCTGAGGAATATATTGCGGTCGCGATTCATGAGTTTGCACATTTTCATGATATACATATTTTTGACTCTCAGTTTTTTCGTGATACGAGTCAGGAGTTTTATAGCCTATCTTGGGATGGAATTTATGAGAGAAAGCCACAACAGTCTCCCAAAGATTTTGTTTCTGGTTATGCTATGACGAATAGGTATGAAGATTTTGCAGAGTCATATACCTTTTTTGTGCTTCATCAGCGTGTATTTGAAGTGCAGGCAAAGGACAGTGAAATTCTTCAGAAAAAGTATGATTTTTTTATAGAACATATTGATTTTCTCCAACTTCCAGATATCTCACTTGCAGCGCCAGATCATTCGTATTCTTGGGATATAACCAAGATTTCGTATGATTATGAAAAATTTTTGCAATATTTTCAAAGTGAGATACAATAAAGGGGTAAGAGAAATATCTCGGGAAATGCGGAAAAACTTCGTATTTCATCGCCAAAATCCAACATTGTCTTCAAACTCGTACAATAGAGTACGCTTATTTCAGCCAAGTTGGTTTTTCCTTGAACTACTTGTTTTTACACATTTCTTATTTTTCCGTGCTTCCCTCAAAAGATCTTTTCAATAACTCCCATTTTTATCGAGCCCATAAAGTTATAGTGGCAGATGCCCGTATAAACACTTATACATGACTTTCAGACTTTATAAAAGTTTTCAATATTTTATTTTTGTAAAAATCATTTTTATTATGCAAGATTTTTATGACGAACTTGATATGGAACTTTCAGGTTCAGATATATCTCCTTCTCTCGAAGATAGATCAGGAAGAGAAGAGAAAAAAAAGGCGACAGTCCCAATTCAAGACAAAAAACCTGCTTCATCAGGAAAGAAGAACGATGTCCCTAAACAGAGTAAATATGGAAAAAATGTTTTACAGTTTCCGGAAACAAAGTTTTTTCTCCCAACACTCAGAGACAAGTATACTCGCTATATTCCTATCGGAGGAAATAATGAAATAGGAGCAAAAAATATGTGAATGTTCCAGTATGAAGACGATATCCTCCTGATTGACTGTGGAGTACAGTTTGCAGAACCAGAGATGCTCGGTGCAGATTATAGTGTTCCTGATGTATCATTTCTCACGAAATACACAAAAAATATCAAAGGGTTTCTCATCACGCATGCTCATCTTGATCATATAGGAGCGCTCAAAGATGTTCTACCAGCTTTGGATATGCCGACTCTATATGGAACTCGGCTCACAATCGGACTGGTAAAAAAAGCGATTAGTGAAGCAGGACTCCTTCCCTACGCAACATTTGTTGAGATAGATGCAGGGGGAGAAAACATGACACAGATAGGAAAGTTTTCGGTAGAGTTTTTTTCTGTCAATCACTCTATACCTGACTGTGCAGGACTATATATTGAGTCTCAGGGAGGAGCAAAGTTTGTGCATACATGAGACTTTAAAATAGATATGACTCCACGACTTGATCAGCCAGCAGATTTTGAACGCTATGAAAAAATAGGAAATAGAGGAATTTCGATGCTTCTTGCAGACTCTACAGGTTCAACAACAAAAGGTTTTTCTATGAGTGAAAAACAGGTTGGAGAAGAGCTTGAAAAAATCGTCTCAGAACATACAAAGGGGCGTTTGATAATTGCTGCCTTTTCTTCGTGGATATCACGAGTACAGCAGCTCATAGATATTGCCGAAAAGTATGAAAAATACATATTTCTTTCAGGGCGATCTATGGTAGAAAATATTGCCATAGCACAAAAACTTGGCTATATCACGATGAAGCCATGAACCATGAAGAAACTCACAGCAAAAAATGCAGAGACAGTTCCTTATGATAAGCAGATTATTATCACTACTGGGAGTCAGGGAGAAGAATACTCGGCTCTGCATCGAATGGCTGAGGGGCAACATCCTGCAATGAGTATTCAGGCAGGAGATACGGTAGTATTTTCTTCTTCGGTTGTTCCTGGAAATGAGCGTTCGGTAGGAATGGTTATCAATAAACTCATTCGCTACGGAGTAAAAATCATTACAAAATCAGACAGACCTGTGCATACCTCAGGGCATGCCTATCAAGAAGAGCAAAAAATATTTATAAAGCTCTTTAAACCAAAATACTTTATGCCAATTTATGGAGATCTCTACTTTCGTACTCGGCATGCTGAAACGGCTATGTCGATGGGAATAAAAGAGACAAATGTCCTTCTCCTGGATAATGGACATATCATAGACTTTGCACCAAATGGTTCAGTATTTCGTTCGAAAATACGCGTTCCCATTCAAGAGTATTTGGTTGATGGGCATGGTATGGGTTTGATGGGGAGTCATGTATTGCAGGCTCGTGAAAAGATGATGAATGCCTGAGTCTTGGTTGTAACATATAAAGTGGATAAAAAATCCAAGGCTATTTTGTGACATATCAAGCTAGAAACGCGAGGACTCGTGTATATTGATGAAGTGCGAACTATTCATAGAGCGATTATCAAAAAATCTCGAGAAAGTTTTGAAAATACGGTAAAAAATGTTCCCGATATGGAAGAAAAAGATCTCCTCAAGATTATCCGTACAGACCTTGAACAGTATCTTCTCAAGAAAATCAATAGAGAACCAATGATTATTCCGATTATAGTGGAGGTGTAAGAGTGGATTTTTGAAAGTCCTTTTTGTTTTCTCGAGACCGGTCTCGAGTTACTTATTTCAAGGAATTGAGACCGGTCTCTCTCGCAAGATTTTTCTATTTTTCAGAACCTGCTTAAAACTCTGGATCTTTCCATGACGTTCAAATTTGGAACTCATTTTTTCATCTTTTTGTATTTAGACGACATCAAATTTTGAGACTTTTTTTACTTTTTTGCAAAGCAGAATATACTCAAAGTATAATTCATACAGACCTTTATTTTTTAAAATATGCTTATGAAAAATCTTTTATGGATGATACTAATATTCTGAGTACTGATCTTGATATACAATTTTCAGTCACAAAATACACAAAGTGATATAGAAAAAGCAAAACAAGACCTTGGTGTTATTCGTGAAACACTAGAAGTATCACAAAGTGATGAGGTAGATAATTCTACTGACCAAGAACCTGCTGAAAAGCAAATAGAAGTAGGTATAAAACCTACTAATACCACTCCACAAGAAATACAACAAGAGGAATACATGACGGTAGAACTTCTTTCTTGAGAGGATATATTTTCGTTTTCTATGCTTTCTGCTGAAAAGATTCTTGCAAGCGATGAGTTAGAGATACGATGAACCCTCTCTCAAGAGACAGAGAGTGTGAGTGTGGAGTTTTCAAATGTGACATCTGATTATCCTGATGATAACTATACCCTACAAAAGTTTCAGAAATGAGACACAAACTTCCTCTATAGAGCCAGTTCAAAATACCAAGTCCTCGATTATGGAGTTAATGAGTATATATTTACTGCAAAGACCCAAGACGGAATCTCAAAAGCAAAAATCACGATTATAAAGCCACAAGAAAATATCTCACAAGGTGAGGAGGCAATGATCCTCTGAGAAGAAGATAACCTCATCTCACTTGAACTCCCAAAATCGAGTGTGTATGGAGAACCAATAAAACTCTGAGAATCAACGATTAGCTACACAGGACTCAAGGGTATAGAGATACAAAGAGAAACTACTATAGAGCTCACAGGTTGTGAATGACTCACAGACTTTCTTTCCGAGCGAATCAGTAGCTGGTATTATTGGAATACCTGTCGTCCTGTATGAGAAACAGGCTTGAGTTACAATGTTTTGCGTCTAGAGGGAACATCGTATATATATGAGCGTCATTATGTTGATATTAAGAAAAGCCTATATGCAAAATACTTTCTCGAAAAAGGAACAGGAGTCAGCTCAGAAAATATTCGTGAAAAAAATACTCAGCTCAAAGAGAGAGAGTTCCCATCAGCAGATATTGCAGATACGCTGATGAAAGACGTTATAACATCTTAGTAGGGCATGAAAACCATTCTTTTAAAAATTTCGTGAGAGTCTCTCAGTGGAGAAATGTGATCAATAGATACTCATAAGGCTGACGTGCTCGCAAAGAATATATACGATCTTCATCAGAGCGGAGTCAAGATAGTCATAGTCTTTTGATGAGGAAATATATACAGAGGATCAAAACTCATTGACGCCGGACTTCCTTCGGGAGATTCTCATAATATGAGTATGCTTTCTACAGTTTTCAATGGAACAACTATGAAACACTTCCTCGAAAAACGGGGCATCACAACATATATCATGGATGCGCTTCATATTGATTTTCTTGAACCTTATAATGCTAATAAGGCTCATGAATATCTGCAAAAATGAAGTATCGTGATATGTACATCGGGAACGGGAAGTCCTTTTTTTACGACAGATACAACGGGCGTACTCAGATCTCTTGAGCTGCACTGTGACGCCATGATCAAGCTCACAAAGGTAGACGGCGTATATGAGAGCGATCCCCTAAAAAATCCTCAAGCAAAAAGGTACGCACAAATATCCTACGATGATGTAATCAGACAAAACCTCACAATACTTGATCAAACAGCCGTGATTATGGCAAGAGATAACACTCTACCAATCTATGTAACTTCACTAGAAGGACATAATTATTCTCTTGGCATAGAGCATATTTTATCATCGGCAAGCAAAATAGGATAAAAATCACAAAATAGGATAAAAATTTTTGACAAAGACCCTTTTTGCAATAGAATTCGCCAGCTTTTTACACATTAGATTTTTACAGGAAGATTATGCTTGGAAAACTCAAGAAACGAAAAAGACTCAGAGTTCATGGATTTCTCAAAAGAAGTGCCAGTGTTTCAGGACGGAAGATTCTCAAAAATAGACGAAGAAAAGGGCGACATCAGCTCACAGTCAGCTATCCAAAAAGATACCAAGAAATAAACGGGAAAGCGAAAATGCACATTATCGCTGGAGGAACAGCGCGAAAATCACCTTTTGATGGAAAAGGAAATTATATAAAGAGAAAGTAATGAGAGATGCTCTCCAGAATATGATAGGGAAAAAATACAGACTCAAAGAGCGAGAAGTAAAAAAGGTTTTACATAAAGGGAGACCTTTTTTTTCTTATAATTTGGTGATAAATATCTGAAAAAACAGACTTTCCTACAATCGCTTTGCCATAGTGATTTCTGGAAAATCTGTGAGTAGCGCTGTAGAGAGAAATGCTTATAGAAGAGCATTTTATGACAGTATGCGTTCACGCATATTTCCTTGAGGCAGAGATATTGTTTGCCTGATCAAGTCTCGCACAAAGCTCTCAAAACCTGGTATTTCTCCAGCAAGCATTCTCAAAGAAGTCGACTTTATATTTGATACAAAACTATGAAAAAATACTTAGACATACTCATTTTTACTCTCTTGTTTTTTCTCCTTTTTTCCTACTTTAGTGGAAAACAAGAACAGCAAGAACAAAAGGGAGTTTCTTTTGAACTTTCACAAAAGTCTTATACGATCCCTGCTGGAGTCATGATCAATATACAAAACTCTGAGAGTGAGGACCTCATTTTTGAGAGTTGTCGTGATATTTCTGTGAGATTTCAGGGAGAGGTTCTCGAGTTTCCGCAAGATCTCTGTCAAGAGTATCGCCTTGAAACGGGGGAACAAGCAGAGATAAATTTTTCTTCGTATTATACGCTTTTTCAAGAGACAGGGACATATACCTTTGAGTTTGAGCTATGAGAAAAAAAGTGGCTCGAACAAACAGAAGTGAGATATAGGAGTACCTTGGGGAAGATATTTGTCGGACTCTTTTACGCTCCTACATACAACCTTTTGGTGTTTTTTATACAGCTTTTTTGAAATTCTCTTGGATGGGCAATAGTAGCAGTAACAGTCGTAATACGTATACTTCTTCTCTACCCGCAGCACAAGATGATGGTTTCACAAAGAAAGATGCAGGCAATTCAGCCAAAAGTGAAAAAACTCCAAGAAAAATATAAGTGAGATCAACAAGCTATGGGTATGGAGCTCATGAAGTTATACAAGAAAGAGTGAGTAAATCCTCTTGGATCGTGTGGTCTCCTCCTCATACAAATGCCCATACTTATAGTGATGTATAATATTATTCTTCATATTACTTCACGGCAAAACGAGTTTTATCTCTATCCTCTTCTTGGAGATTTTCATACCAGCCAAATAGAGTTTCACTTCTTTGGTATTGATCTGCTCGTAGCTGGGGGTCTCACGGGTATTCTCTTAGCTCTTGGAGTATGACTCATACAATATATTCAGGTCAAGCTCTCTTTGAGTTTTCATTCAGCAAACACTCCTCAGTCAGACTGACTCGTACTCGAAAAGAAAAAAAACGAACAAGAATACCACTCTCTTATGCCAGATCCGGAGATGATGAATAAGTTTATGCTCTACGGAATGCCAGCAATGGTAATGGTATTTACCTATACCCTCATTGCAGGTGTCTGAGTCTATTGGGGAATATCCACACTTTTCGCCATAGTTCAACAAATATTTGTAAATAAAATTGTAAAAAGGTAAATAAGAAAAGACTCTCTTTGAGAGCTTTTTTTTGACTTCGTCTTTGCTTTTTATAGTATCAAAGGCGTCTTTTAACATTTTATTAACATTTCTATGAAATCTATAGTTCTTTCTTTTTGTACAATGAGTTGCTTGATGTTTACAAGTTTTAGCTCTTACGCAGCTTATGATATGGTCTCATGTGAGACGGAAAATGTTTTTTCAGAAAACAGTTGTAGTCAGTGTTTTCACGGAGGAAGTGTTCATGTAGGAGACAATAAATGACTTCTCAGTGATACATGGCAAAATGCTGATACTCGCGATCAAATTATGTTCAAAGAAGAACAAGATATGCCACAGATGATGCCTCTCTCAGGAGCAACATGGACAGAGCTCAAGGCAAGTGATAGTATTGATTTTTGGCAATATACGGAAACACTGGAAAATCTGTATGATGAAGACAATCTTGGGTATCTTCTTCCTACAGGTGAGAGTGTGATGTGGATAGAGTCGAGTCTTGGGAGTGCCTATCAGTTGAGCTCGAGCTCGGTAGATGCTGGAACACCAATAGGTCTCTTGATGTATGATCTTGCCGTGCATAATGTCGAAAATGATGAAGTAGAGCTTGATGCAACATCTCAGAGGAGTTGTGTGAAGTTTGATGCTGCCTGACCTCATGATGGTTCAATGAATACAGGAGCAGAACAAATGTTATCACAAACACCAGAGCAGCTCCCAGATACAGGAGCAGAACATGTGTTACTCATAGTTGTCGCGCTGATGCTTGGTTTTGGATTTCTCAAGTTTCGAGCGAGAAAGTAGCCTATTATAGGAACATAAATACTTTTAGGATAAATCCTCACAAAGCCCCTCTCCCACTCGGGAGAGGGGCTTTTTCAACTCTCTTCAATCTGCTCTGAGAAAAACAAAAATTCTCAAATCTAATCTGGCTCTACCGAGCCATCTCTAAAATATATAACCCTCCCCTAAGGCCTCCCTTGGTAAGGGAGGGGAAAATAGATTCTTCTCTTTTTTTTGAAAATAGAGAAAAAAGGACTTTCTCAGAATTTTCTAAAAATTCAGAAACGAAAACAACTTTCAGATAAAAAAATATTTTATATATTTGTCAATTCTTTATCTTTGCATTTTTGTTTTGAGATATGGTACGATATATGTGTTATTTTGTTCAAGGACAAAAACACACTTAATTTTTAAACATATATATATATGTTCAGTTTTATAAAAAATACGCAAACACTCTTTTGTATGTGTTTGACACTTGCAAACGCTCCAGATACTCCTACAGATCAAGCAGATACCGTAGTTGACGCTCTACAAGATGAATCTCTCAATCTCTCAGAAATCCAAGATCTCTCAGAGCTTCCAGCAGAGATACAGGAAACCATTTTTGAGAAGATGGGTGAGAGACTCGCTCTTCAAGCTGACATAGCAAGCGAACTCTGAGATATAGCTCCAGACTCTTCGCGAGATAATCCTAAGATGACACAGCAAAAAACGGTTCAGTTTATAGTACACTTGCATGAGCTTTCTCAGGGAAGAACTCTTGAGTGAGGAATAGATGGTCGTATAGGAGGGAAGACAAAGACAGCGATAAGCTCTATCGTACCTGACTATGATGGAGGAGTTATTACTCCCGAAATTATGACAAAACTTATTGACGCAACTAATGCAGCTCTTAGTGCAAAGATAGCAGAAATCCAGGCAGAGAGAGCAGCAGCTGAAGCAGCAGAAAAAGCAGCTGAAGAAGAAAAAACTGCAGCTCAGGAGGTAGTAGCTGCTTTTGATGCTGAGGCAAACTGGGACAATGAAGAAAAAGTAGAAAAGCTTCAAACAGCTCTAAAAACACTTGGGTATGAACTCAAGGGAAACAATGATGGAGTTGATGGAATTATGGGTGGATCAACACAAGAGGCGTTCTTAGCAGAAATACAAAAACAAGATGAGTCGAATCTTTCAGCATTAGAAGATGTATATAGTCAAGCGCAAGAGGCTTTCGAAGCTGCAGACAGTGCTTTAGCTGCAGCTACACAAGCAGTAGAATCTGCAGAAGCTGCGCATAATACAAAAAACGATGAAAATGGAGTAGAAACAGCTCTCGCAGATGCAGAAGCAGCTGTCGCAACTGCAGAAGCAAATCTTGCAGATGCAGAAGCAGCTCTTACAGCAGCAAAAGAAGATTTCGAAGCAGCACAACAAGAGAAAAATGGCGCACAAAAAAATAGAGACGATATATTGAATAGGTATGGTATAAGAGCTGGTTTTCATGAAGCAGAAGAGGTTTTAGCAGATGCAGAAACAGCTCTTGAAGATGCAGAAGACGCTCTCACAACTGCAGAAGCAGCTCTCACAGCTGCACAAACAGCTCTTGAAGATGCAGAAGCAGCTGTTACAACTGCACAAACAGCGAAAGATGAATATGATGCTGAACTTGAGCGTCTCAGAGAAGTACATACTGCTGCAGCATCTGAATTTGCTACTAAAACAAGCGAGTTTGAGAGTGCAAATAGTGCAAGAGAGGCAGCGAGAAACAACCTCGAAAAAGCCCGACTTGCTTCCAAAATGATAGAGATATATATGCAGTCAGATGAGGGAGTGAAGACGGCTCTTCAAGAGGGATTTAATATCGATCCAAAAACAGGCATCACAAAAATACGAATGAGAAATGCTATAGCAAATGATCCTCAAAAGGCTATCTCTCTCCTTTCGTCATATGTCACAGCGCAGGATACCGAAAGTCTCACAGCAAGACTTGAGAGCGAAGCACCAGCAAAGGCAGAAGCAATAAATGCTGATTTAGCAACTCTTAGAGAACTTATTGACTGAAGAATTCAACCACTAGTTCTAAATAAGTTATCAGAGATAGCAAAAACATATACGGGAGAAACAGTGAGTGCCGATGAACGAAACGCGAACGCTCAGTATATCGTTCTCAAACTCCAGGAAATGAATCTGGGAAAAACTCCATTTGCACAACAACTTCTTGAAGCAATTATGGCAGAAGGGAAAGGAGACTATACAGACACTGAAAAAGCTCTCACAGATGCTCTGTACCATGGATCAGGAAGATTTGCAACACATCTTGCAACATTTCCAGATACCTTTGGTCGATGACACGCAGATATTTCTCACACTCTCAAAACACCTGATGGACGAAAAAAACTTGAGGAGAATATGTCTCAAGGTATAGAGGGATCAGTAGTAGAAGTGATGGAGGAACTTGTAAGAGCAGATCAAGCTCTACTGACAAAGAGACTGCATATTCTTACAGGACAAGGAACAGACGGTTCTGTGGATATGTCTCTCGAGCTTGCAGGAGCGATGCAGCTCAAAAATGCCTATTATGATGAAGTGTCAGGAGCTATCTATGCAACGATGAAAAATGGCTGTGAAGGAAATCTTGTTGTTATCCCTATTCAGAGATAGTTTCAGGCGTTTTAAAAGCCCTCACAAAATCCCTCTCCCATTCGGGAGAGGGATTTTTCAACTTGCTTCAGTCTGCTCTAAAAAATAGAAAAGTCTTGTGTAAGAGACTGGTCTCAATCCTTTGAAATAAGTAACTCGAGACCGGTCTCGAGAAAACAAAAAGGACTTTCTCAGAGCTTTCTGAAGATAAAAAAATGAAATACAAGTTTATGTAAGAAAAATATTTTATACATTTGTCAATGTATTATTTTTGCATTTTTGTTTTCATATATGGTACGATATATGTGTTATTTTGTTCAAGGACAAAAACACACTTATTTTTTTAACATATATATTATGTTTACTGGTATAAAGATTATAAAAACAGTATTCCTTGCTACTCTTTACAATTCATTTGAGGGAGCTTCAAGGTATGATACTGACAGTGATGGTGATATCTCTGCGCAAGAAGCAGAAAAACTTCTCAGTGAAAAACCAAAGGCGCAAGAAGCAACAAAGCTTGCAGAGGTAGAGACTCTTGATGGGGCTCTAGATCTTATGGATACTATAGACCTCTCAGATGGTTTGAACCCAATGGAGCAAAAAACAATTCAGTACGTGATTACTAAGGGTCTAAGACTGAATGGACAAGGAGTGAAAGATGGTTCTATTGATGGTATCATAGGGACAAATTCCCTTGCAGATATCAATAACCTTACGGGACTAAATCTTGGTAGTAGAGATGAGATAGACCAAGAGATTCTTAATACTATAAATAATAAAGCGCAAGAAATTTCTATAGAAAAAGCAGAAGAGTTTCACCGAGCAGCTGAAGCAGCGCGATTAGCAGCCGAAGCTGAAGCAGCAGCAGAAGCAGCCCGAAAACTTGAAGCGTATAGAGTTGTAGCTGCGTTTGATGCAGAGGCAGATATAAGTGATGCTGAAAAAGTAAAAGCACTTCAAACAGAGCTCAAGGCACTTGGATACACACTCAGAGGAAAAAATGGAGGAGTCGATGGAATATGGACTACAAATGGAACAACAGCTTGAGCGTACGCTCAAGCAGTAGTTCTTGCAGGTAGCGCAATAGCAGAGGCAGATGCAGCAAATCTTGCAGACGCAGCGGCAGAGGCAGCTGCAGCGGCAGGTGCAGCAGTTGATACAACAGCAGTCACTGCATCGGCAAAACCTTTGAATGAATGACCAGATAGTCTGGACAATGATCTTGCACAATCAGTAACTTATTCATGACTTGTACGAGATTGAATTGCAGCTTTGACTGCAGCTTTGCCTGCAGATCAATGATGAGACTCTCAAGTTCCTCAAGAAGGAGATGAAGAAGAGATAGCAGGAGGAACAGAAGGAAGTGAAAGCCTTGATATTGCATCAGCAGCACAATTTTTGCAAGCAGGTCTCTGATGATGAACTGATGATACATCAGAAGAAGATGCTACACCAGTAGATAACACTCAAACACCACAGGTTGATCCTACAGCAAAGGTTGCAGCAATGGGAGAACATGCTTGAGATGAAGTACCTCTTCCTCTTCCAAGACCTGATAATATAGAAAACATATCTGAAAGTCCAGAAGTCCAGATGGCTCTCGCAGCATTGGAACTTATGAAAAGAGAAAAGAACAAAGGAGCTATTAAAGCACTTCAAGAAGAGTTTGAGATCAGTGTAGATGGGGATGTATGACCACAAACAGAGGGCGCAGTAAGAGAAAATCCTGAAGAAGCGATGGAAGTCCTTGCAAAATACATAAAAATACAAGATAATCAAAGCGTAACTGCAAGACTTGAGAGTGAAACACCAAAAAATGCAGAAGCAATAGATGAAGAGCTTGCGGTTCTTGCAACTCTTACAAGCGAAAGGGCTGCAGAATTACTCTATAAAGCAATAGCCGAAAGATATACTGGAGAGGGAGTGAGCGCCGATGAGAGAAATATAAATGCGCAATATATTGCACTCAAACTCCAAAGAGGTATGAAGTTTGAAAATGATGAATTTGCGCAAGATCTTCTTGAAGCAATTATGGCAGAAGGAAAAGGACACTATGAAAACAAGGAAACAGCTCTCGCAGATGCTCTGTTTCATGGATCAGGAATATTTGCAGATTATATGAGGACACTGGGAGAAGACTTTGAAGGGTCGTATTATAGGATTGCTCAAACAGTCGAACAGCCAGCAAAACGAGACGCGCTTCATGAGAAGATGTCTAAGAGTGGAATAGAAGGATGAGTAGCAGAAGTAATCAAAGAACTTCTTGGAATCAATGCTGAGCTTCTCACTACAAGAGTACATATCCTCACAGGACGATGAGCAGATGGTTCTGTTGATATGTCAGTGAAGCTTGCAGGAGCAATGCAGCTCGAAAATGCTTACTACGATGCAGATTCAGGAGCTATCTATGCAACGATGCAAAATGGTTGTGAAGGAAATCTCGTAGTGATACCAGTAGAGACATTTGATCATCCAGTAGCAACAGGATCAGTAGCAGATACTCGTGATAACAATAGTGATACAGGTGCTCGTGGAGATGGACAATGAAGTGAAGGTATTGAAGGAATGTCAGCAGATGATAAGTTGGTAGAACTTCCTTCGATAACAGTAGAGCATTTATGAGATAAAGATAGGGCAGCATTAAGATGAGTCTCAGAGTATCCATGATATGTTGCGGTAAAAGTTAATAGTGATTATTACTACATACACGAAGAGGATCTTCCACTGTTGAAGCAAGGTAAAAATCAGCAAATTGATCTTACTGTAGAAAGGTGATCAGATGGAGAACAACTAAATATTATTGAAGCCTTCTTTGGATGGTGATTTCGAGCAAATAATAGAATAGATTCTCATAATGTCAGAGACCTTCTCGAAGACGACACACAAAGAGATATCTATAAAATGAATTTTGAACAAATCTCTAGTCGAAGACAACCTATAGTAGAAACACCAGAAGAAGAAACACCAGAAGTAGAAACACCAGAAGAAGAAACACCAGAAGTAGAAACACCAGAAGAAGAAACACCAGAAGAAGAAACACCAGGTGATGATGGATCTGGTGGAGGAGATGGATGAGATCAAGATGGAGATACAGGAGGATGAGATACTTTCTAGGTGAAGAGGGATAATAGAAAAAGAGAGGATGATTCCTCTCTCTTTTCACTCTTGTATTTCTGAAAGATACGTATAGAATTTATCAAAGATGAAAAAAGTATTTTTTTATTGACTTTAATATTTAATAGTATATTATGAAAAAAGTGATTGTCTTTTTGTGTCTGATTATGTTTTTTCTCACATCTTGTTATACGAAAGAAACATGACCAACACCAAAACTAACATCACCATCAAGTGAAGATTATATTTCTAAGTCTAACATATGAAACGTAGGATGATGAGAGACATTTTAGTTCTCTTTGTAGGGCTCGCTATGAGCCTCGTATATGCAGGAAGTTATGCCTCTCAGCAAGAGGTCGCATGTGACCCATGACAAAGCATTCAGGGAGTAACGTGTGACACCTGTTATACCTATACCACATATACTGGAGACAGCTTTGACTATTGGGCAAAGTTTTACCCAAATGAGACGGATGCTATGTTTAGTTCTTCGAGGTCACAAACAGTATACAACCTCAACTCAAACTATATTACGCACTCAGGGACAAATGATACGAGCATGACGTCGACATTTATGCCTGCGTCACTTGAGAGTGGGATTATATTTGTTAATAAAGGATTTGAGGTCGTATGACATCCAGAAGACAATACCACAGTTGCAGGACAGATATTGCATAGTACTCATTATCTCAAGCCTCGTTCGAGCTCAAGTGGTAATACTCCGGTAACAGCAAACTGGAACTATACCGACTATACTGAAACCTTTAACTCTGATGGAAGTGTGAGTCTGAGAACAAGTGTTGTAGACCTTGGAACAAGTACTAAGTATATCAATCTCAACGATCTTAAAGAACTCAATGAGTGTACAGATGTTATGGTCAACTTTTGTTGAGACGGAGAAGTAAATGGTGGAGAGACATGTGATCCAAATGATACAACAAATCAAGGTTGGGGAAGTGGTTGATGTGATAACACTTGTCAACCGATAAACACAGTATCAAGTAGTGGTAGTAGTGGATGATCTAGCTATGCTTGTAATGATATTATTCAAGATTCATCTTCAGAGTATCGATGTATTGGAAACTCAAAAGTAGATTCATTTATGATGACTTGTGGATACGATGATCAAGGAAATACCGTATATCTCGGTCCAGAGGATCAACAAAAAGATACCAACGGAAGACGCTACGCGAGTTTTAGCTGTTCAGGAGCAACGCCAACATGTTATGTATATGATCGTAGCGTGGATACAATAGATTTTGATACGCAATCGTGGAGAACCAGTGACTCATGTACTCCGACTATTACGAGCTGTGGAAATGGAGTAGTAGAGTCATGAGAGCAGTGTGATGCATGATCATCAAATGGAGCAAGTGATGCTTCTTGTTCATCATCATGTCAGCTAAAAGATGCTGAAATTCTTACATGGCCAAATGAGGGAGAAATCATATTTGGACCAAGTGGATCAAAGGTTGTATGACATACAGGAAATCCTCTCGAAGATGGAGAAAGCCCATTTATCTACAATAACTCAGATTATGATCTCTCGTTTGATGAGCTGTGTATCAAGATCACTTCTGCAGATACTATTGGATGAGAACTTGCTCTTATCCAGGGAAATAATACAGGAATAGCGGGGGAGTATTGTGTGGATGTTGGAGACAGTATGATATATGCTTATGAGAGAATCAGTTTTAAAGATACTTATGGGCTCTTCCCTTTTTATGAAGGAAACAAAGATGGAGTACCAGACAATAAAAGTTACTCAGACATTGTCCTCACTACCTCACTAAAGGATGCAGGAAATGAGTATTATGATGCCTACTTTGCAGCAGATTTTAATGTGCGAGTTGCAAGACCAGTTGTCAAAACAGTATGAGGAGGAACATCGTTTGTGAATAGTATTCAAACAACAGCAGATGCTGGAGCTATTACAAGTGGAACAGATATTAACTTTACAGGAACATCGGTAGGAAGCGCTGGTATCTCAAGTCAGGCAGCATCAGTAACAAGCACAGATGCGATTGACTCAGAACAAGCTCGAGCTGACGCTCATGAGGCAGCACTTCAAAACGCTGTTGTGACAAATACCTTTACCAGTACTCTTCCAGTAACAGGTTATAGTGAGTTTGAAAACTACAATGGACTGAGCTCGGTATACTATATACAGTGAAGACAGTTGGAGATTGATAGAGCTGATCCAGATCTCTTTTATGCTACAACGTATATTATTGAAGACGCGGATTTGATTATTCGAGATGATATTGTGACAGATGAAAATATTGCCTATGTTGTGAGAGGAGGAGATATTTATATACAAGAAAATGTAGAAAATATTACCGGAACTTATATTACCATACCTTGAGAAACATGAGGATGAAATATCATATCAGAGCTTACAGACGCGCAGCTCACGATACAGTGATCACTCTATGGAAATATTGATCAGCTCGTTGATAATAGATATAAGGTAGAAGAAACTTCATGAAATCTATGAGTAGGAACGATAGTCAGTTTTGGTTCTCGCATGCTCCAAAAACCAGCACCACTCATCTCTGAGTTTATTTGAGAATACCTTTCTGTTGAGAGAGTTGCAAGATAAAAAAATCTTAAAAAGAAGAAGCAAAAACTTTGCTTCTTCTTTTTTTCACTATAATTATTTAAGGAGACTCTGAGAAAGGCATTTTCGTTTTCTCGAGACCGGTCTCAAGTCCTTGAAATAAGTAACTTGAGACCGGTCTCTTGAGTAATATTATTTTTGATGTATATATTATGAGAGTTTTAACATGACTTCGTTGTAGTGCGGAGCAACTACACTTGGGAAATTATCTTTGAGCTTTTCAGCCTCTGCTTGAGCTCGCAAAAGATCATGAGACATTTCTTACCTTAGTAGATATGCACTCTCTGACAACTGTGCACAATGCTGATGAGATGCGTCACAATAGAAAATCGGTACTACTAAATTATTTTTCACTTATTCCACAAGAACAGAGAGACAGTATCATTATTTTTGAGCAGTCAAAAGTGAAGAACTTGATGAATATTGTTTGGCTCCTGTCCTCGGTGACGCCCTATAGTCTGATTCTTCGTTCTCACGCGTTTAAAGATGCCCAGCAGAAAAATGCAGATATTAATATGGCACTTTTCAACTATTCTCTCTTAATGGCGGCAGATATTATTTCTTATGATGCACTGAAAATCCCTGTGGGAAAAGATCAAAAGCAACATATAGAGTTTGCTCGTGATATTGCGGGATTTTTCAATACCAGGTACCAAACAAATATATTTACTCTTCCGGAAGCGCAGATTAGCGAAGAGGTGGGGTTGATTCCTGGTCTTGATGGGAGAAAGATGAGTAAGAGCTATAATAACTTTATAGGACTTTTTGAGTCTTCTCAGGTCCTGAAAAAAAAGATTATGTCTATCCCCACAGATGATACTCCCCTTGAATCAACGAAAAATCCAGATAACTGTCATGTGTTTCGACTCATACAGTTTTTTGCTGACACTAAGCATGCAAATGCTATTCGAGAAAAATACCTTGCATGAGGATATGGTTATGGTCATGCAAAACAGGAGCTTTTAGAAATCTTGAGTACATACCTGCAACCATTTCAAGAACGACGAAAGTACTACGAAGAACATTTCGACGAGATAGAGACTCGTCTTGAGAGAGGAAACGCAAGAGCAAATGACATCGTTGATAAAAAATATGAGGAATTGAAAAGAGTTGTTGGCTTATAGCTTGTTTCTGAGAGCCTCCCTAGGGTCTTCACATCTTATAGTCAAATCCCTGGATGTTTGGATCATAAAAATATATGATGCCTCTATCAGAGTCAGTATATTTTTGGAAATCTTGAGGAATGATATCGATATATCCTTTTTTCAGGAGGATATCAGGACTGATGTCTTCTGCTGTTGGAGCGTCTCAGAGATATCGTTCTCATGCCTGTTCGAGGTATAAGAGATTGATTTCACGAATAGATCTGAGGAGGTAGTTGGTACACTGTGTTTTTTGCATGAGTTCTGCCTCTATTTTTTCAGAGAATACTGGCATAAATGCTTTTGAAATTACTCAAAGCTCTTCGATGAGACTTGAAGGAATAGGAGTACTTCGCGACTGTAGAAACTCATAAGCATTTTCTAGTCTCATGCTTAAGTCAGAGCAGGCATCGTCCTGAGAAGTGAGATCTTGAGCAAGAGAGAGAAACATTCGTACAGCAATATCTCTTTCGGCTCACTTTCCCGTCATGATAGCAACAAGGTTTTTCGCTCAATCGGGAGCGTCTTTCTGAGCGCTTACCAGCTTGTAGTATTGGGCTGCTTGAGAGTAGTTATCAAAATAAAAGTATTCTATAAATCATTGATAATAGGGGATCCTGTAATCTTGGCATGGGTTTGCATAGAGAGGATCATGGAGGATTGTATACAAATCATTTTGCTCAAAAATACGATCTACAGCATCTCCGTCACAATTGTGTTCTATTCATTTTTTCCCCAGAGTTTTCGCCTGGAGATTATATGTACTCTCTCATGTTGAGTGATGATCATCTGGTAGTAGGAGCTGACCTATAGCATATACCTGCGAAAAATAGGGGTCAAGATCAGTGATCAGATTCATCATCACAAAAAGATATTTTTTATACTCTTCTGATATAACATTCGCGCCAATATACTGTATAGCTTTGATCCAGTACATATCTGCGCTCAGTTTCTGAAAACCAAAACTGACAATATTTGCCTGTTCTGACTGGGGAAGAAACTCTGGATGTTCTATATATACAGCGTCGTATTCATTGTGCTTTTTATACCCAAAACCATGACTGATATAAAAGAAGACCAAGGTGGAACTTATCAGTACAAAAAATAGGCAAGCAGAAATATATTTTTTCATATGTCTCTCTACTTTCTAAATATCGTCTCCGTCTATATCTATAGTTATTTTTGCATCTTTTTTGCACAAATGTATTCTTCTCTCTTTTCATTCTCATATACTTTGCGTAAAAACATTTCATCACTTTTCAGAAACATAGGAATGTACTTTTTTTCTCTCGTAGGCACTCAAAAACGGGAGAGTGATTTCTTTTCCACTTGATTGTACATAATCTATTTTTCCTTGAATATATCTTAGGAGTTTTTCCTCTTTTTTTTCGAGGTAGTCATTTATCTCAAGATGAATGGTAATATACTCTTCATATTCTCATTGAACTAAGATTTTGAGTATATGTGTAATGCCATCAAGATTTTTCCCATGAGGACCAATCAGTATATGAGAGTCTTCACTTTTAAGAGATATCCGAAATATATTTTCAGCTTCAAGTGCAACACTCAACTCTGAGAAATCTGCGCCAAGCTTTGTAAAAAACTCTTGAGATATTTCAGTTATTCTTTCAGGATTCATACAGTTTTTCTAGGAAATATTTTAGTATAAGAAGACTAATAAAAAAAGCGGTATTTACAAGTTTTTTATACTTTGAGAAATACGAAGAAAACCTCCAAAACCTCTCGAGAGAAACTAAATTTTGACTTCATATAAAAAAGCCATACTATTCGCTCTATAGAGATATTTTATCTATGTTTTTATTTCACTCAAAAAATTCAAAAACAAGCATATATGGTACAAAAAGATGATTATTATAGCAGTATATCTTCAGCGAATGATGACGCTCCAAAGGAGGATAAAAAGCTGAAAATTCGCAAAAAATTGAAGGTCAAAAAGGTGGAAGTTACGAAAGAAGACTCTTCTCAGCAAGCTCCTCTACAAGAACAAGCTCCATCATGAGATAGTCAGGCTATCAGTCTCAATCAGCAACTAGAACAAAATGAAAAAAAGTCTTCTTTTCAGGTAGTTCTTCATTCTCAGGAGGAACACCATGAAGATAAAGTCTTATGAGAAAAAGAACCTGAGTATACTCCACAAGAAATTCAAGAAAAAAAAGCGCCAAAGTTTAAGCCCTGATTTTCTCAGAAATGATCACTCAAGTCTCCTACCGGGCAAGATGAAAGAAAGGCGCAAAAAAAATCTCGACTCAGTCCAGTAAAAAAGAGTCAAAAGCATAAAAATAGTATTGATGAAGACGCGTGATTTGTTCGGTCAAATAAAATAAAGAACAAAAAAAAGATAGAAAAAAACATCAATGATATTGAACAAAATCTTACGACTCGTACGTGAGAGACCGTGGTAGTGCATGAGGTACTTTCTCTGAAAGAATTTTCTGAAAAGATTTGAGTTACTCTTCCAAAACTTATTGCGGAGTTTATGAAGAATGGGATGATGATGACAATCAATTCGAAAATCGATTTTGATACAGCTTCTCTTATTGCAGAAGCTTTTGAAGTAAAACTTGAAAAAGACACTTCTGCAGGTATTTCAGCCTCTGAGATAGTATCTGGAAATATTAAAGAACTTCTCGCAGAAGAAGATACATCCAAGCTCCAGTCTCGCCCACCAGTTATCTCTATCATGGGTCATGTAGATCATGGGAAAACCTCTCTCTTAGACTATATCCGCCAGGCAAAGGTAGCAGATGGGGAAGCTGGATGAATCACACAAAGTATTGGGGCTTATCAGGTAGAGTCAGGAGGGAGAAAAATTACTTTTCTTGATACTCCAGGTCATGAAGCATTTACTATCATGCGTTCTCGTTGAGCAAAATCTACAGACATTGCTATACTTGTTGTTGCGGCTGATGAATGAGTTAAACCCCAGACACTTGAGTCTATTTCTCACGCGAGAGAGGCTGATATCCCCATCATTGTCGCAATAAATAAGATGGATAAACAAGGGGCAAATCCCGACCATGTAAAAGGACAACTCGCAGAACAAGGTCTGACTCCAGAGGACTGGTGAGGACAAACCCCTATGGTTCCTGTTTCAGCTCATACAGGGTTTGGTATAGATGAACTGCTAGAGATTATCCTCCTGGTTGCTGATATGCAAGAGCTGAGTGCAAACCCTGAGAGAAATGCGGTTGCAACAGTGATAGAGTCACATCTTGATACAAAACTTGGTCCTGTTGCAACACTTCTTATTAATACAGGAACAATTCATAGTGGAGACGCTATGGTGTGTGGAGCATCATATGGAAAAATCAAACTTATGCGCGACTATACTGGACAAGCAGTAAGAAAATGATTTCCTTGAGAACCAATACTTGTAGTAGGACTTGATAAGGTAATTGAGGGATGAGATATTGTTCAGGTGATGCCAAGTATCGATAAGGCTCGATCAAAATCTATAGAATACTCACACTACCTTACAAATCAGAAAAAACTTCAGTCTTCACAGCTTGATATCTTGATGTCACGTATCAAGTCGGGGAATCTCAAGCATCTCAAAGTCGTTCTCAAAGCAGATACAAACGGGAGTCTTGAGGCGATCAAAAATGCTATTGTGAAGCTCTCTACAGAAGAAACATCAGTAAGTGTCATTCACTCATGAGTCGGGAATATTACAGAGGGAGATATCCTTATGTGTGGAGGAAGTTCGGCTATACTTGTTGCTTTTGGAACAGGGGTAGATCCAAATGCAAAAAAAGTCCTTGAAGAGTCAGGGATAGAATTTATTGAAAGCAAGATCATATACCATATCACCGAAAGAATAGAAAAAATAGTTACGGGAATGCTTGATCCCAAAGAGCGTGAGATATCTTTGTGTGAAGCGCGAGTTGGAGGAATATTTTATACATCAAAGAAGTTTTTGATTGTAGGACTTCAGATGACTTCAGAGGAAGTGAGTATAGAGCTCTGAGCCTCAGTTCGTGTTATACGCTGAGATAAGATGATCGGAAAAGGAAAGATTGAGTGACTTAAGCAGTGAGTGGAAGAAGTTAAGAGTTTACAAGATGTCACAGAATGTTGAATCAAACTTACATGAGTTCAAGACGTACAAGAAAAAGATACGATAGAAGTATATAAAATAATTATTGAGTAGTATGAATCATCTTCAGGACTTTTTACTTTTTTCTGATCTCTCAACTTCAGATCAAGAAATACTCTCAAGCTTCTGCCAAGAGAAGTATCTCTCAGATGGTGAAGTACTCTTTGAAGAGGGAGAAGAAGCCCAAGCTATGTATCTTATCCTGCAGGGATCATGCGCTATAATGAAGTGATGAGAGCAATGCGCCACTCTTTCTTCGTGAGATATACTTGGAGAAATAGCTTTTTTATTTCAAGACCAAAAAAGAAATGCGAGCGCTGTTTCTCTATGACCAACAAAATTGCTCGTTATTATATCATTTTCTATGAATCAAATGTTTGAAAAATACCCTAAACTCCATGCAAAGATGAGAAAAATTATAGAAGAAAGAGTGAGGGTATAAAAAAGTTTCAAAAAAATTTGCAATCCTTTTCGTTTTCTATAGAATTCGCGAGCTTTTAACTCAAAGTATACATGTCAAAAGAAGATAAAATAGAGGTAGAAGGCACTATTACTCAGTCTCTACCCGGTCTGGTTTTTGAAGTACAATTACCAGAGAATTTATGATGATGAACTGTGAGATGACATCTCAGTGGAAATATGCGGAAAAACTATATTAAACTCATTGAAGGGGATAGAGTGACTATAGAGTTGAGTCCTTATGATCCAGAAAAGTGAAGAATAACCTACAGACTTCCGACATCATCAACTCATCAAGAAGGTAGTTCAACAGCCTCTTAAGAATCGAATTTATTATTATAAATAACACATTATGAAAGTACGAACAGGAGTAAAAAAAATATGTCAAAAATGCCAAATTGTGAGTAGACCATTTAAGGGAAAGAAATGTGTTCGAGTTATATGTGAAAATCCTAAGTGTAAGCAAAGACAAGGATAGATATTTTTATTGATAATTTAATTATTTTACCATACATAACTATGGCAGTTCGAATTGCTGGTATTATTCTTCCAAGTGGAAAACATGCAGAAATTGCACTTACCTATATATATGGAGTAGGGAGAACAACAGCTCAAAAAATTCTTGATACCGTTAAGATTGCGAGAACAAAAAAGATTGATGATTGTAGTGAGGCAGAGCTCGATCTGATTCGTGATGAGGTAAAAAAATACATTGTAGAAGGGGATCTGAGAAGACTCCTTTCAGGAAATATAAAGAGACTCAGAGAAATACGATGTTATAGAGGAATCAGACACCAAAAAAGACTTCCAGTAAGATGACAAAATACAAAAACAAATGCTCGTACTCGAAAAGGAAAGAGTGTCGCAATTGCAGGAAAGAAAAAATAATATTTTATAGTTTTTGATATATTTATGGCGAAAAGTAAAAAAACAAGAAAAGTTGTTCAGATAGGTCAGGCGCATATCATGGCAGGGTTTAATAATACTATTGTGAGTATTACTGACGAACAAGGAAATGTCCTTACATGGTCGAGTGGATGATCTGCTGGTTTTAAGGGAGCAAGAGAGTCAACTCCTTATGCTGCACAAATGACTTCGGAGCAAGCGGTAGAAAAGGCAAAGACGCTTCATGGTCTAGAGGTAGTAGATGTATACATAAAAGGTATTGGGGTAGGAAGAGAACAAGCAATTCGATGACTCATATCAGCAGGCGTTGATCTGAGAGCTATTTATGATGTAACTCCTGTTCCACATAATGGCTGCAGAAAGAAAAAGGCTCGAAGGATGTAAAAATCTTGGAGGATAAACACAACACAATCAATTACTTTATAACGCAATATATATCATGAGATATACCGGACCAAAGAAAAAACTTTGTCGAAGAGAGGGGATAAACCTCTTTGGAACAGAGAAATATGATATTGATACTGGAAAACGATGAGTGCTCAGAAGTCGAAAATCATCAGAGTTTGGAGTACAACTTCGAAAAAAACAATGAGCAAAAAGAATGTTCTGACTCTCAGAAAAACAGTTTCTTTCATACTTTAAAAAGGCTCAAAAATCTCATAGTGCGGGTACAACATGAGAAAAGATGTTACAACTCTTAGAGCTTCGGCTTGATAATGTCGTGTATAGATCAGGATTTGCAAGAACACGAATGCAAGCTCGCCAGTTTGTGAGCCATGCTCATTTTACTCTCAATGGAGTGAAGGTAACGATTCCTTCTATTTCTCTCAAAAAATGAGACATCATAGAACTTCGAACAAAACTCAAAGAATCACCACTATACAAATCTCTTTTGGAAGAACTAGAAGAATTTGCAAAAGATGCAAAAGGAAAGATATCTAGCGCCAAGTGGATAGATGTAGATATTAAGAACTTGAAAATTACCGTTAATGAACTTCCTGAGAAGGAAGACTTTGAACAGATAATTGATATACAAAAAATAGTTGAGTTTTACTCAAAATAATCATTTTGTTATTTTCTCTCAGACTTTCTTAGTTTATCTCCCAAAAATACAACATTATGCATATTCTCCACAATGTCATCTGAGTTCCAAAAATTACTCAAAATAGTGCCGGTAAAAATTCGTCTATATTTACACTCTCACCCCTTCCAAGAGGATATGGGGTAACCCTAGCAAATGCTATACGAAGAGTTGCTCTTTCATCAGTACCTGGTACTTGTGTTACAGGAGTTCGAGTAAAATGAGTGAGCCACGAATATGACTCACTTCCTGGTGTGAAAGATACGGTTTTAGATATTATGCTCAACCTCAAAGGACTGATTTTAGACAAAAAAGAATTAGGACCACAATGGGTATCTCTGAAGAAAAATAAAAAAGGAACAGTTACAGCTGCTGATATCACGCTTCCATCAGATATCACTATCCTCAACCCTGATATGTATATCACGGAAATAGATCAGGATAAGCTAGAACTTGATATTGAAATCCGATTAGAAAAAAATGCATGATATATTTCTGTAGAAGAACTCAAAGAAAAAGAAGAAGACGTACAAGTACTCCTTATGGATGCGAACTTTTCACCAGTACTCAATGTAAAATATGATGTTTCTCCAACTCGTGTTGGTGACCTCACAAACCTTGATGCAATAGAGATGACGATTACAACAAATGGGGCTCTTTCTCCAGTAGATGTTTTCAAGTTTTCGGGAAATATGCTCCAATCGTACTTCTCTCTTCTTAATGAAGAAGCATTGCAGGTAGAATGAGAATTTATAGGAGACATAAAAGACCTTCTCAATAAAGAAAAAGAAGAAGTAAAAGAAGAACTGGAAAAAGAGAGTTATACTCCGATTGAGATTATGGGGCTTTCTCCAAGAACTCTCAACGCATTAATTAATGGAAATATTCTTTCTATAGAGCAACTCACAAAGTGTACAGAAACAAAACTTTCTTCTATAAAATGATTTGGAAAAAAGGCTATGACAGAGATACGATCTTCTCTCAGTGAAAGATGACTCAAGCTCCTTGGAGACGACTAAAAGAATCTTTATTACTATTTTTATATTGAACCATGAGACATAAAGTCAGAAAACATCTAAAGTTTAACGGAAAAAGTTTTCAGCATCGAAAAGCGATGCAAAGAAATCTTTTGACCTCATTGTTTCTCCATAAAGGGATAAAAACAACAGAAAAAAAAGCAAAATCTCTTATTCCGATGGTAGATAAGATGATTAATGCGGTAAACACCAAAGATGAAATGAATGCTATACGATATGTGATGCAGTATCTATTTACTGAGGAATCAAGTAAGGAGCTATTTCAAAATGTTGCTCCAAAATATAAAGACAAAAAAACTTCTGGTTTTACTCGCATAACTCCGATAAAGTATCGAGACGGAGATAATGCAAAACTTGTTGCTTTAGAGCTTGTATAATACCTTTAAGAGAGATAAAATTATGAAAACTATTACACCAAAACAACTTCCATCTCAAGAGAGAAAATGGTATGTCATTGACGCGCAAGGCCATACGCTTGGTCGTCTTGCAACCCTTATTGCTCGTAAGATACGAGGAAAGGATAGAGTCGATTTTTCTCCACATATGGATAATGGAGATTATGTGATTGTTCTCAATGCTGATAAATTTGCAGTTTCGGGAAACAAAATGAGAGATAAAATGTACCATAGACATACAGGATATCTTGGAGGTCTTGTTTCGACACCACTGGAGAAAATGTTATCAAAAAAACCAACTAAGGCTTTGGAGTTAGCAGTAAGTGGGATGCTTCCAAAAAACAAGCTACGAAAAGATATGCAAAAAAGACTCAAATTATGTGTTGGAAATGAGCATAATTATACGGCTCAAAAACCAGAAACCTTAACTTTATAATTTATTATCTATGTCTCAATACACCTATAAGGTAGGAAGAAAAAAAACAGCATCTGCTCAAGTACGCTTGTATGATGGAAAATGAGAAAATGTTATCAATGGAAAATCTATGAGAGAGTACATTCATAGAAAAGATCTATTTGAAATTGCTCTCGCTCCACTCAAGCTGTGTAAAGTTGATAGAGATGTGTATTTTACGGTAGATGTTCAAGGATCTGGTGAAAGTGCTCAAGCCGGAGCTATCGCTCATGGATTGGCTCGGGCTCTTGCAGAAAAAGAAGGTAGTCATAGAACTCTCCTTAAAGCTGCAGGAATGCTCACTCGTGATGCTCGAAAGGTAGAGAGAAAGAAACCAGGTCTCAAAAAAGCGAGAAAGTCGCCATCATGGTCAAAGCGTTAATCTTATATATTACAAATATTTTCCTTATACTTTTAAAATGCCTACTATTAGTCAACTCGTAAAAAAACCGAGAAAAGATAAAATAAAAAAATCTAAATCTCCTGCTCTTCAGGTACTCAAAAACTCCCTCAAGAGAGGAAAAATAACAGAACTTCCAAAAGGGTGTTCGATGAAACGAGGAGTATGTACTAAGGTGACAACTATGACGCCAAAAAAACCAAACTCAGCCTTGCGTAAAGTAGCAAAAGTAAGACTGACAAATGGATATGAGGTAAATGCTTATATTGGATGAGAAGGACATAATCTCCAAGAGCATTCAGTTGTCGCGATTCGATGAGGAAGAGTAAAGGATCTTCCAGGGGTGAAGTATCATGTTGTGAGATGAGTTTTGGACTGCGAAGGAGTAAAAGACAGAAAACAGGGGAGATCACTCTATGGAGCAAAAAAACCAAAGTCTTAAAAATACTGTGAGGCATTGAGAAATATATATCAATGGCAAATATATTTCTTGAGTTTCATAGTATCACACTATGGCTTTTGATTTAAGAGTAAGCTAGGCAGTAGCTGAAAAATTTCTTGAAATCAAAAAGTATTTTATTTATTACTGGAGTATTATGCCACAAGAAAACAACAACAATGACATGATTGATAAGTTTATCAATTATGTGATGCTCGATGGAAAAAAGGCACTTGCAAAAAAAATCATGCAAGATACTTTTGCAGAAATTGAGTCAAAAGGACAAAAGAATCCTAAAGGAATATTTTTTAAAGCTCTTGAAAACGTTATGCCTCGAATAGAGGTGCGCCCAAAAAGAGTATGAGGATCAATATTTCAGGTACCACAAGAAGTAAAGGCAAAAAGACAATTATTCCTTGCATCAAAATGGATTATCGACTCTGCAAGAAGTAAAAAATGAGCTGCATTTTCCAAGTTTCTTGCCTCAGAGCTTATAGAGGCTGCAAATGAATCAGGAAATGCTTTTAAGAAAAAACTTGATGTGTATAAAATGGCTGAGGCAAACAAAGCTTTTGCTCGCTTTGCAAACAGATAGAAAGATTACCTTATACTTTAAACAAGATAATTATGGCTCACAAAAAAGCCCAATGATCCACCAATAATGGTCGTGATAGTAATGCCAAACGACTATGAATAAAAATATATGGAGGAAGACCAGTAGCGGCTGGAGGAATTATTGTTCGACAAAAAGGAAATAAATACTGGCCAGCAGAAGGTGTTGGACAGGGATCTGATTTTACCCTCTACGCTGAAAAACAGGGGCATGTACAATACTCTGAAAAAAAACGAGTGAGATTCGATGGAAGAGTATACAAAGAAACCTATGTCTCAGTGGTATAACAAAAAAAATCATTCTGTAAAAGAATGATTTTTTGCCACTATAGCTCAGTTGGTAGAGCGTTCCCATGGTAAGGGAGAGGTCACGAGTTCAAGCCTCGTTAGTGGCTCCATGATGGTTTACCACTTTTTTGTATATACAAACCTTCTCTCATCTCAAGAGAGAGAATTATTGATATTTTTCCCGTATCAGACTTTTTGATAGCCAAGGCGCTCAACGGCTTTTTGTGAGGGAATATTTGTCTCACTGATATCATCACACATATATATATCTGTAAATATTTGCTTGTAGCATCTCTCGCAAACTTCTATAAAGGGGCTTGCGAGTTTTTTTCCTCGAGCAAAAGGGTAGATACGAATAGCGCTCGTATGGATATTATCAGAATGATCTTTTATCATTTTGTAGAGATGATTGTTGAGAACTTCATGAATGATGGGCATTTTTGCTGGTCTCCCCCACCAAAGACCAGCGACAGTTCCGTCTTCTGAAAGAAGTGTGAAAGGGTATCTGTCAGTGTCATGGTACCATTTTGAGATATTTTTATGACTGGTGAAGCGTTTTTTCCCATCACTGGTTCATTTTTGGAGCGCTATATCACGAGTATCTTGTGAGTAGCTTAGGATTTCTTGAATGCCATTTTGGGGAATTCAAACATGTACTTCATAACTTCCGATATTTTCTATGTAGCGAGTGTGTCATAGAGGAGGTTTTTCAATGGTATTTGCTTTCTCAAGATCTTGCATAGCAGTAATATCAATAAAACTCTGCTGCAACTTCAGAGCCTTGAGTGGAAATTTTTTGATAAAAATGTTGATAACATCAGTGAGTTCATATTCTCATCTTGAGGATACTTCTATTCAGTCGCACAAGGTTATCATTTCACTATGGCACTTGAGATAGGAAAGATGTGCGAGATTTCAGACATATGTGTGAGGTTTTTCGATAACTTTTTCGATAGTATGATCATGCGGAGATATTTGAAATATTCCCCACTTTTCAGGGTTCTCTACCTCTTGGCATAGAGCCGCATAACCATCATATGTAGCTATCATATTGATATCTTGCTGATGATATATACTATCTGATGATATAATAAAGCAGTCTCATGATATATGTATTCACTCAAGTGCTCACGCTGTACCTTGCTTTTCTCCTTGTTCGTGATAGTGTATTTTTTTTCACTGATACTCGTCTCAAAAATACTCGATAATCACTTCTTTTTTGTACTTTACCACAATAATAAACTCATCTACAAAGGGGAAGAGTTTATTTATATTATGTTCTAATAGAGGTTTTCCATAAACTTCTACCATTGCTTTTGGGACATCAAGAGTGAGTGGTTGGAGTCGGGTTCCTTTTCCTGCAGCGAGGATAATAGCTTTCATATGTAAGAGTATTTTTCAAGAGGTATTTTTTGTATTGTAGACAAGAATAAAAAAATACCAAAAAAAGGCTCTTTTTTCCTTGTAAAAAGCCAATATATTCATATATTTTGCATGTATATTTTTTACTTTAAGAATTACTAATAATCATGTCAGAAAACGAAAATATGGATATTAAGGATACAGAAGAACATCAAGACTCACACCAGCCAGAACCACGAGAAGCAGATATTGTATATGAAGGAGATACGGCGAGAAATATCGGAGATGAGATGCAGGAATGTTATATTGACTATGCGATGAGCGTTATTGTTTCGCGAGCTTTACCTGACGTGAGAGATGGACTCAAGCCTGTTCATAGGCGTATCCTCTACGCGATGCATGAAAATGGTCTAAGAAGTAGCGCAAAGTTTCGAAAATCCGCAAAAGTTGTCGGTGACGTACTCGGAAAATATCATCCACACGGAGATACTTCGGTATATGAGGCAATGGTTCGTATGGCGCAAGATTTTTCTTTGCGTTATCCACTCGTTCATGGGCAGGGAAACTTTGGATCTATGGATGGAGACGGAGCTGCTTCGATGAGGTATACAGAAGCAAAGATGACCAAGATTGCCGAAAATATGCTCTCAGATATTGAGAAAGAAACCGTTGATTTTCGACCAAATTATGATGCCAATGAAGTAGAGCCAACCGTCCTTCCAAATAGGATTCCAAACCTCTTGATGAGTGGAGTGATGGGTATTGCAGTTGGTATGGCAACAAATATTCCTCCTCACAATCTCACAGAACTTGTATGAGCGCTCAAATACCTCCTGCTTCATCCAAGTGTTGATGAAGTCAGTATAGAAGATCTGATGGAGTATATCAAGGGACCAGATTTTCCAACAGGAGGAATAGTGTATGATAAGCAAGCGCTTCTTACGGCATATTCTACAGGAAGAGGATCTGTCACTATTCGTTGAGTTGCAAATATTGAAGAAAATACGAAAGGAAGAAAATATATTCATATATCTGAAGTACCTTTTGGAATGAACAAGTCCACATTTGTGGAAAAAATGGCAGAGCTCGTACGAGATAAAAAAATAGTAGGAATCTCAGATATCCGTGATGAATCAAATAAAGACGGAGTAAGAGTTATCGTGGAACTCAAAAAAGATAGTTTTCCAAAAAAGATTTTGAACCAGCTCTACAAGCTCACATCACTGCAAACAAGTTTTGGCTACAACATGATTGCTCTCGGAGATAGATGAATGCAACCGCGACTCTATAACCTCAAAGAAATGTTATTGGAGTTTCTCCAGCACAGAAAAGAGGTAGTCACGCGTCGCACCCAGTACGAACTCAAGATTGCGCAGGCGCGAGCACATATACTCGAAGGACTCAAAAAAGCTCTTGATCATATTGATGCTATTATCAAAACGATTCGAGCCAGTGAAACAAAGGAGGAAGCAAAAGAAAATCTGATAGCAAATTTTGATCTTTCTGATCTCCAAGCAGATGCAATACTTGAGATGAGACTTCAAAAACTTGCAGGTCTTGAAAGGCAAAAAGTGGAAGACGAACTCAAAGCAAAGCTGGAACTCATAGCAGATCTTCAAGATATTTTGGCAAAACCAGAGAGGATTGTGGCAATTATTGACGGAGAACTTGATGTGATCAAAGAGTCATATGGTGATGAGAGAAGAACGCAAGTACAACTAGGAAAAGTATGAGAGTTTAATGCAAAGGATACTATACCAAACGAAGATGTTGTTGTTGTTTTAACAAAAAATAACTATGTAAAGCGTCTCAAGTCAAGTGCTTTTCGTACACAAAGAAGATGAGGAAAATGAATTACTACAGCCACAAAAGAAGATGATGAAATCTATCTCGTTGTCCCAACAACCAACCATGCTGACCTGCTATTTTTTACCAGTCAGTGACGCGTATTTTCTCTCCCAGCCTACGAGATACCAGAGACTTCGCGCATTGCAAAATGACAGGCAATTGTGAATCTGCTCAATCTGCAAAAAGGAGAGGAAATATCAGCAATCCTTGATATCACTCGTGAAAAAAATACATACCTCTTCTTTGTTTCAGAAATGGGAGTAGTAAAAAAACTCAATATGGATCTTGTGAGAAATATCAGAGCCAATGGTCTCAAGGTAGTTGGAGTAAAAGAGGGAGATGAACTCAAGTGGGTCAAAACTACAACAGGAAATGATAGTATTTTTATTGCAACGCGTGAAGGAAAAGCTATCCAGTTTCACGAAGAAGATGTTCGACCGATGTGAAGAGCTGCTGCATGAGTCAAGGGTATTGGACTAAAAAATCATGACTATGTGATCGAGGTAGCAGTCGTGGGAGAAGAAAATAAGTTTGTATTTATCTCAACACAAAATGGTCTGTGAAAGATCACAGATATAGAGGAATACCGTAATCAAAAACGATGATGAGCAGGAGTCAAAGCTATGGCAGTGACCGCAAAAACAGGAAAACTTGTATCGGCAAAAATACTCACAGAAGAAGATAAGAAAAATAGTGATGTCCTCCTCATATCTAAGGCGTGACAAACAATACGCTTAAGTCTCAAGGGAGTGAGACTCACATCACGAGTGACACAATGAGTGATACTCACTAAGCTCAAAGATGCAGGAGATGAGATTGTTCGTGCCAGCGTGATTCGTGAGAGTGAAGAAGAAGAGTAGTTTTTCTGCATTTCCTTTACTATGATTTTAGTGCATCTCGAAATGCCTGCGTATAATAGCTAATCATTCATGCGTTTCGAGGCGCAAATTTTTCTCGAAAGTGGTATTCTACGAGAGTGAGCGGTTCTCCGATAACATTGACAGCGTTTATATCCCCAAAACCTCCAGTTTGTCGATTCACTTCTCTGATGATTTGTTTTGTGCTTGTGATGTTTCCAGGAGTTGTTTTGAGTCGTGAATCTTGTGTTGTTGCGTAGACGCTTTTTGACAGGAAGATATTGAGTTCATTTTCACTGATGTAGTCTCCGTCTGTGATGCTAAAACTCATGCCTGCAATGGAGCGAAAAATCTCATTTCTGTATCTCCAGAGTTCTGTGAGTCAGAGCTCTTTGAGGGTGGTACGAAACTCTACAAAGCGTTCTTTTGCGTTTTCGTTGGAGGCGATGAGGGTGAGTTCTTGCTCTGTGAGTGTTTCTTGTTCTTCGGGAGAGAGGGTGAGTTCTTGAGATATTTCTCTATAGGTAGTTTTCATGTTTGGAGAGGAGATATTTTGAGCTGTGAGTGGGGGGATAACCCTTACCTCTCAAGACTCTATCTTTTCAAGTGATTGCACGAAACTGTTTTCTTCTCAAAGACTCTCTTTCATATGTTTGAGACTTGCCTGAAACATAATATCTTTTTGTCACTTATCACTTTGAGAATATGCGATGATGACTTCTTTTTGTTCTTCAATAAATTCGAGAGTTTCAGAAGAAAAGTTTTCTTCTCCGGTAGTTTCTACTAATGTGACTGTTGCTACCGCTCACTGAGTGCTTGAAGAGTGAGATATATCTGTTGCTATCTCTTCTACGAGACTCGCATTCTCATAACGTGCATGATATGCTCATGACTCGAGGAGATATTCTTCTTCAGATGTAAGAGGATAAGGGAATTCCATATCTGGTATCATAGAAGTATCTCAACTAGCATCAAGAACGGTTTGATCTACAATTGCTATAATATGTCATGTTCTTGCTACTTGCCCTCACCTTAATACTGCAATACTTTCTTGTCTTTTTTTCCTTACTTGATCATGCATTTCTTCAAGAGTGATTTCTCCATTTAGGAATTTTTCTATGAGAGTCTCTCCACCAGTAGTGAAAATATGATTTTCAATCTCAAGCTTATTATTAAAGTCTATATACTCTCATATAAGATGTGCAAGAGCTCTTATATCTGCCAATTCATCAGGCGTGAGATACTCTCATCTATCTATTTTGTCTTGAAGATGAGAGAATTCTTTTGTAGCAATTTTGAGTTTCTCAGCATTTTGCTGAGCAGTATGCGTGTATATAGCATGGATGGTCGCACTAAGCTCATCTCATGCAAACTCTTTTCATTCGAGGAGCTGAGCAAGGTGCTGGGTATTATTTACAAGATTTGGATCTTTTTTGATTTTAGATAATACCTGTCAAAATATCTCATGGGTTTCTTCTTCTGTGAGACCAAAGCCTTGGAGAGCTTCAAAAATAGCAACTCTTGAGTCATCTAAAACCTCTATATTCCCTATATTATGTTCAAGTTTGTTTCTCCATTCAGTTTCTTTTGCCAGATCTAGCATACTTTGTATTTCATTATCGTTTTGAATACTCTCGTTTCAGAAATCTTCATTTGCAAGATTCATAGATGTTGTAGAATTAGCTGAAGTTTTTATATCTGTACGTATACTTTCAATGATGTTATTCCATTTTTCCGTAAGTTCCTTATGTAAAGCTTCATTTATACCAACTATTTTATTTCCAATTTCATTATTGTCTTCTAGGTTTTGTTCTGCTCTGAGGACATAGTAGTTAGAAAATCTAAATAATTCTTTTTTTTGTTGTATTTCATCTAGAGTAAGTCACTCACTAATTTGCGAAATAAAATCACGTGACAGTTTTGCTATATAATCAAGTTTTTCATCTAACTCTCATTCTAATCTTTCATTTTCTTCCCTTATAGCCTCATTATTACTATACAATTCTATAAGTGTTTGCTTATATGCTTCTTCACTTATTTCTCAATCTAAAAAACTACGGAGAATATCTTGCGCCGTTACTCAAGTATTATTTCCTTCGAGCGTGAAGTTCCCTGATACAACAAAACTGCTTAACTGCAGTTCTTTTCTAATTACAAAGAGGCTTGCAAGCTCAGATGTTATTTGGCTAAATTCATCAGGATCTCATCACTCTGCTAAGAGTTCCTCTTGTCGCTTCATTTTGCTTACGATTATTGACTCTGTAAGAGATAGAGCCTCAGCGTATACCTCTCGTATCAGTTCAGCAAGAGCAGAATCATCAAGCGAGTCTATATCTCATGTTTCTAAAAATGTCTTCAACTGATCAAGATTTTCAACGAGTAGAGGATTGGATCACTCTGAGATTTTTGTAAGAAGTCCTGTAAACACTTCGTCAACATCTATGATTCACTCGGGAATACCAGTAAATATTTTTGTAATATTTTCTTTACAGGCTTGTTCATTAATATTTATTTCTAACTCTTCTCCAAACTCTTGATACTTTGCGGCAACGGTAATGTTGTCTATATGACCACCTAAGCTATTAGAAGCTGGAATTCATGTATAGAAGGAATTATTTGCAAAATTCGTAGAAGTTCCTTGATTTTCTGGTAGTGAAAGAATCACTTCTCTTGCTGCATGAAATCCATTACTATTTGGTGCAAGGGTAGAAAGAGCTCATAGTATTTCCATAATACTGCTAGTAGTATGTCAGTCGGTATTGAGTTTTTTGTACTCTGCATCTATCTCTCTTCATCAATTTTGAATTTCTGTTGCAGCTCCATCTAATAGTCCTCATAAGCTTTCGACTCATGTGAGTTTGCTCGCAAACTCTGTGGTAAAATCTTCGTCTCCTACTTCGTCGATTTGTGCCATGATAATATCTAGTGTAGCTCCAGAGAGTTCTGGAAGAGGCTTATTACTTGTATCTTGGTTATAGCTTTGTATCAGAGTATTGAATGCGTTTTGAAACTCATCAGAGTTATAGGCTCACTGTATACCGTTTGCCGAAGGATGAGAAAGATCTTCGCTACCATTAATATTATACTCTCTGAGAAGCGTTTGGATTCATGGTACTTGCCCATATGGTCATGCAAGGATTTGTGTGGTGAATGCGTTGGTTTTTTCTGATATTTTTCATCAAAAGCTTTGTATTCTTGCTTGTGTCTCAAGGCTCAAAACTTGAGTATCAAAATCTGATATATCCACATCTGCTCTACTATCTACTCATTTAGAGAAGTCACAAGATTGTAGACAATTATCTATGAGTTCTGTATCTATCTCGTTTCAAAATGCAGGACGCTCTTTTTGAATACTACACTGACTTTCATGAGTACGTACTACGGCATCATTTAAGTCTACTAGTTTATTATTTCCACCTATATCACTATTACATAGTGATTCAAGGTCTTCTTTGGCTTGATAGTATTCATCTTTGAGAGTTTCCCATTGATTATCTTTTAGCCAAACTTCAACTCATCACTCGTGTATAAGTATACGTTCTTTTCTGAGTATTTCGAGAGCAGACTTTACATCTTCATTTTTACTTGCTTTTAAAAAGGTAAGTAAATCATCATTTATGTATTCTTCGAATTTTTTCTCTTGAGATTTTGCTCTTGGTACAAAGGTTTCTAAGATTTTGTAAGATAAAGTGTCTCATTCATATTGAGATGATAAATACCTAATATAGTTTGCAGCTATAAGAGCATTAAACTCTTTTCCTCCTTGAAGTTTTGCTTCAAATTCTTCTGTGGTTGATAGATGATTTCCTCATTCTTCGTCAGAATATCAAATAATACTCCCATCTTGAGTATATCATGTCTCAAAAGTTCCGTCACCATAAATCTTATCTATGAGCTTTTTTTGAGATTCATTTCGATCATCAAGGGTATAAATCTCCGAGATACTTCACGCATCCCAGTCTGCAAGTCAAAACCAGTTTGCAGGTGTATTTTTCTCTCAGAAAAATTCATTGGTATATTCTAAGGCTTTACGAGCTTGTTCTGACGAGAGATCATCTATAGGCTTCCAAAAAATATCTTCTAGTCCCTCAGGTGACTCAAACAGTCCTATGAGACTATTCATTGTATCTGCATGCATTGAGTTTTTTCTTGTTGATTCTTTGAGAAGCTCCTCAATTTCGTTTGGAGACATAAATCATAAAGAGTCTGTTCGCAATATTTGTCGTACTTGAGAGAGATCTCCATTATATCTCTGTGAGAGTGATGCAACATAGTTCACAAGAGCATAGCTATCTCTTTTTCGGAGACTATTATTAAATTGTGCTTCTGTGAGAACACTATATCCTTTCTCACGAGAATATGCGAGCAATTTCCCCGCATCATATCAGTTATCTATAAGAGCTTCTCAAAAAGCTCTTTTTATCAGCTCTTTTTGAAAAGTGTCTCTTTGATTATCGTTATGCACTTCAATCATTGCTCCTATTCAACTGAGTCAAATATCTTCACTATAATCTCATGTTCGACTATCGTTTTGTAAAAAATGAAGAACCTTTTTTGCAGATTCGGGAGAGAGTTTCTCAACACTCGTAGTCGCAAGACTTCGAATCTCAGGATCTTTTATAGTAAGTAGTGCACGATACACTCAACGAACCTTTCAAGTACTTAGAGTATCAGCTAGGTGTATATTTTTTTCTATCAGTATTTCAGCTATTTCAAAATCTGTAGAAATTTTTGAAAGTTCAAGATAGTGAATATACTTTTGGAGCTTTTCAGATGAAATACTCCCATTTTCTATTTCATTTTCTATACTATGTATATTTTCTTGCACCCATCAATGATTATCCGTCAAGGTAAAAAATAATACTTCTGATCAGGTATTGTAAAATCAGTGAGAAATAGCACTGCTATTGTATAAAAGATTTATAAGATTTTCTTGAGATATTCTTGCTTCTTCTTTATTGTGTACTCGAGAAAGCCGATCGTTTTGTCACCAGCTTCCAGAACCACGAAAATCTGAGTAGTTTTCTGTAATCCATGAAAGTGCAAATTCTTTTTCTTCATCTGAAAACTCGATAAAAGGAGTATTTTGTAATAAATTTCAATTTCGTGTATTTTCTTGAAAATAACTGGGCATATCAGGAATACTATTCCCATCTTCATTTACTCATACTCCAGCGACATTTTTCATATCCTGAAACTCTTTTCTCATATTTGCTAACTCATTGGCTGTATCAATACGAAGATCAGCAAGAGCATCTATAGTTGTTTGCCGAAGATCCTGATATTTTTGCATTACGGCATCTACATTTTGAAAGCGCGAAGCAATAACCTCAGCCTCTTTTAGTAGAGCACGAGTTTCATCTTCTCACTCTTGTCAGTCTATCTGATCGAGTTGGTCGTAAATATCAGTATTTTCTGACATATAAAGTATAGTTCTATAAGAGAAATAATCCCTATAAAAATACCATATTTCTCAGACTTTTTCTAAGAATGCAACTAGACATTAACTTAATAGTGATTTTTACTATTTACTAAAACAAAAATTGGCTTGAAAGAGAGAATATATATATATAATATTTTTCATCTTATTTCCCTTTATTTTCCGTTTTTTTATATGCAATACTCCACTCACGAACTTAGAGCAAAATACCTCGAATTTTTTCAAAAAAGAGGACACCATATCATTCCCTCTGCATCTCTTTTACCAGAAAATGATCCTACGACACTTTTTACCGGATCAGGAATGCAGCCTATGGTCCCATATCTCCTCGGAGAAAAACATCCTCTCGGAACGCGTATCGTTGATAGTCAGAAGTGCTTTCGAGCTTCTGATATAGAGGAGGTAGGTGATAATAGTCATACAACATTTTTTGAAATGCTCGGAAACTGGTCACTATGAGACTATTTTAAAAGAGAACAAATAGATTGGGCATGGGGTCTCTATATCCATGAATTTTGACTCAACCCAGAGCAGTTTTGTGTGACCGTATTTAAGGGGAATACGCAGCTCGGTATTCCTCGTGATGAAGAAGCGATTGATTACTGGAAAGAAAAATTTGCAAGTGCTGGAATAGAAGCAAAAGTGATCGAAAATCCGGAACAAGAAGGAGTAAATGGAGGAAAAATATTTTTATATGATGAGACTGAAAACTGGTGGAGTCGATCAGGAACTCCAGAAAAGATGCCGGTTTGAGAACCTGGAGGAACAGATAGTGAGATGTTTTGGGATTTTGGAGAACATCACGGATTTCATGAACAATCTCAGTGGTGCGATATGCCATGTCATCCAGCCTGTGATTGTGGGAGATTTCTTGAGATAGGAAACAATGTCTTTATGAGTTATATACGAACAGAAAAGGGTTTTGAAGAACTCGAAAATAAAAATATAGATTTTTGAGGAGGGCTTGAGCGTATTGCGGTTGCTTTGCAAGACCAGCCAGATGTATTTTTAGGAGATATATTTGATACAGCTCGATGAGCAATAGAGAGATTTTCAGGAAAAATATATGGAGAAAACGAGTCAGAAACAAAGGCGTTTCGCGTGATCATGGATCATTTGCGAGTGGTGGTATTTTTGATTGCAGATGGAGCAACACCATCAAATAAAGATCAGTGATACTTTACCCGAAGAATGCTCAGACGAGCTATTAGATACGCTCGAGGTTTGGGGATACAGTCAGGGCTTTCTCAAGAAGTGGCAAAGGGAGTCATAGATGAGTATCAGCATCACTATCATGAACTTTGAGAAAAGCGAGAACAAATCCTTGCAGATATCGCGTCGGAAGAAAAACAGTTTCTTACAACACTCGAAAAAGGCCTGAAAGAGTTTGAAAAACTCCTTACCCTTGTAATGAGAGAAGATTGAAAAAGACAAATACCGTGAAAGCTCGCATTTACACTCTATGATACTTATGGATTTCCTATAGAAATTACCGAAGATCTTGCTGAGGAACATGGTCTTACTTTGGATAGAGAAGGCTTTGATAAAGCCTTTGAGGAACACAGAGCAAAGTCTCGAGCAGGAGCAGAGCAAAAGTTTCAGTGAGGTCTTGCAGATACTTCAGAGGAAACAACGCAGTTACATACAGCAACACACTTATTGCTTGCAGGTCTGAGAAAGGTTTTGGGAAATCATGTATTTCAAAAAGGATCAAATATTACGGCAGAGCGTTTGCGTTTTGATTTTTCACATGAAGAAAAAGTGAGTCGTGAACAGTTAGATAGAGTAGAAGCATTTGTAAATCATGCGATACAATCGGGTATGCGTGTATGAGTTGAAGAGATGCCAAAACAGGCAGCAATGGATGCTGGGGTTGTTGGGAGTTTTTGGGAAAAATACCCTGATATAGTCAAGGTTTATACCATGCAGAGTGAACAAGAGGTTTTTTCAGTAGAGTTATGCGGAGGCCCACATGTCGAGACGAGCGTAGGTATGGGGAAGTTTCAGATACAAAAAGAAGAGGCATCAAGTAGGGGTGTGAGGCGTATTAAGGCAGTGCTTCTATAGCAGAAGCTCTGAAGCTTTTTAAAGACTTTTTCAAGAATTTTTCTGTGAATAGAGCTGTTCTATAAACCTTGCGTCGTTTTCAAATGATGGAGCTTGTGGTCTTCCAACGAGTGTATGAAATAACTCTCTCCATAATAGGAGTATTTTGTACTCTGTGGTTTGCTGTTGCCCTCAATCTTCTAAGTAGGCAAAGGCATTATCCAAATAACACGCAGCCTCTATGGGATCGCATACTTGTTCACTACGGAGATGTATATTTTCATGGATATCAGAGAGTCAAAACAGGAGAATTTCCCAAAAGAGTTTTCGTATATCTTCAATAGGGAGATGAAAATGAGAGTTTTTAATATTCATTGCAAGCTGAAACATGTCCTCTTTTCAGAGGATATCCCCCTTTTCTTCAAGTATATCCCGCACCATGCTAGAGTACTGCATTATGGGATTTTCACTTTGAGGCTGAGTATTGGCTCTTGCTTCAAATGGGAGTATGTTTCCCTCAGAAACGTTTGAAGTCATAGTGTATCTGTAAGTAATATATATTAGGGAGTTTTTCTATCTATAGAGTAATATATTTTTTGTAAAAGAGCAAAGTTTTTCACATAGAGAGAAAAATTATAGTAAATATGGCTGGTATTTCTGTGAAAAACCATACAATCTTTGGAATTATTTTTTATATTTTTCATGCCGGATAATACCTTTAATATCACCGTTATTTGAGGAGGTTCAGGAACATATAATGTGCTCTATGGACTCAAGAAGTTTCATGACGATAGCATACAGGAGAAAAAAAATCTTGCAGCGATTATTGCCATGACAGACTCAGGAGGAACAACGGGAGACATACGAGACAAGTATGGAGTCCTTCCTCCTGGAGATATTCGTAGAGCAGTTGCAGCACTTGCAAAAGATACAGGGCTTGTTCGACAGTTATTTGAATACAAGTTTCATGATGAAGATGGTTGTATAGGAGCAAATAAGATAGGAAATACCCTTCTTACAGCGCTATGAGATATAAAGGGAAGTTTTCAGGCAGGTTTGGATGCTGCTTGTGATATGTTTCAGGTGCAGTGAAAGGTCATACCTGTAACGCTTGAAGATGTACATCTATGAGTTGAGATGGAGGATGGAACGCGAGTGATAGGAGAGAGAAATATTGATGTTTCCGAAAAAAACCCCGAAACCAAATCTCATAATCCAGACCAAAATATTCAAGAAGCGTTCTTGGTAGGTGGAGAGTGAAGTCTCAATCCACGAGCGCGAGAGGCGATCTTGCACTCAGATATCATTATCCTGTGACCGGGGGATTTTTATACTTCTATTATTCCCAATCTGCTTTCTGAGTGAATGCGTGAGGCTCTTATGCAGACAGATGCAAAAATCATATATGTTTGTAACATCATGGCAGATAAAGGAGAGACGACTACCTATGAGCTCCCAGACTTTATTGAAAATATCGAAAAGTATGCAGGAAATATTCTTGATTATGTACTGGTAAATAATGCCGATATTTCTCAGAGTCTCGTAGATAAGTATAAGCAGGAATGAAAAAAACCGGTAAAACTCAAGGAGTCTATGGAGTTTTCGTCTCGAAGATTTAAGATTATTGAAAGGGATTTTATCAACGAGAGTGACTATGTTCGCCATGATCCAAAGAAGCTTGCGAGGGTACTCATAGATATTTGTCGGGGATGGATAAAATAAGAAATGCAAAAAAAACTTCTAAAACGCTTCATCTAACTGGTCTTCCAGATGTTTCATATCTTGATGTTTTTCAGATTGTTCTTTTTGTGGATCGAGTTGTTTTTTTGCTTGTTCTTGAGCAGCCTTCATATCACGCACATACTTGCGTATTTGCGCTTGTGTCATGCGAGGATTGGATCAGGCTGGAGCAAATTCAGAAGTCATAGATTCATATTTTATTTTTATACTTCTTTACGTTCTTTAATAGCACTCACAAGACTGAGACTATCAGCATATTCAATATATCAAGAGCTTAGACCTCGAGAGAGTCGAGTTATTTTACACTTATGACGAAGTTTGCGAGCCTCTATCTCCTCTATAAAAAAATTTGCCGTGGCCTCTCACTCAAGATTAGGATTGGTCGCTATAAGGATTTCGAGTTTTTCATCTGCATGTTCAATGCGACTAAATAGAGAAGAAAAGTTGAGATCTCACACAAATATCCCATTACTTGGAGATATAGCTCCTCAAAGTACATGGTAGACTCAGTGATATCATCCAGAGTTTTCAAGAGTTAAGAGATCGAGATACTCTTCGACAATACATATTTGATGCTGTATTCGATGAGAGTCTTCGCAAATATTACAACTCTCCTTTCCTTTATCAGTAAGAGAATGACAAATATGACAAAAACTCGTATTTTGCTTGATATCTAAAAGGTTTTTACTGAAGTCTTTGATGTAGTTTTCATTACTGGAAAGCAAAAAAAACGCAAGCTTTGTAGCTCTATTTTCTCATATTCATGGCAGAAGAGATATAGAATGTATCAGTCGCTTGAGAGATTCTGGCATGAAAGGAAAAAGTCTAAATTTAAAAGGGAAAAGTTATAATAACTTACAGAAAACATTATCTAAAAGAAGTGATGATTTGCAATTTGAAATATAATATTGCGTACGTGTAACTTTCCTCTTTCAACTTTTCTCTAGTTATTGTACACATACTGTACATTGTCTCGAATGACGATATAGCTGAGTTCGTCACTTTCTTGCATATCTTGAATTGACTCACTATTTTCTATAGTATTGATACTTTCAAATTCTGAGATTTTTGACTCGATTCTATTGAGTTCATCTTTGAGTTCTTGCTGAGCTTGTTCCATATCTCTCACAGTATATCACTGAGTGGCATTGGAGTTGAGTATCCATACATAATATATGAGGAGAAAAGAAATAGCCGCTATGAGAATAAAATAGGTTGACTGGTATCATATTTTAAAGTTTTCCTGTTCTTTTTTTCGAAGTGAAAAAAATGATGGTCGTATATTGTGTAAAAGTGTTTTTTTTGTTGGCACGCTTATTGGGGGAGGAAAAGAATTAAATTTTTTGTATATGTCGAGCTTTTGCGCTCCTACTACGAGGATTGCTATGCTGTTCTTCTTGGCTAGGAGTAATAACTTTTTTATGCATTTTTTGTATTGTTTTTGTATGTTGGCAGGTGCAGAGCGTATCATGGCATATGCAGTCTCTCAGTTCTCTTTGGAAAATACGTTTTACGATTCTATCTTCGAGAGAATGAAAACTGATAACAAACATATTTCCCTGAGACGCTAGGAGTTTGAGTGCACCATTGATGCTTGTTTCTAGTACGGAGAGTTCATTATTTACTGCGATTCTCAGAGCCTGGAACACTCGCATCTTTGTCTTGATATGCTTATTGATCTTGTTATCAAGAAAGTCACATAACTCAAGAGTCCGATGAAACTTTTTTTCTTTTCGTACTTCGATGATTTTTGCGGCGATTTTTCGGGCATATACTTCTTCTCCATATTCTTTTAGTATTCTGAGGATTTCTCCTTCTTCTTCATAGTTGAGCACGTCAGCGGCTGTGCGGGGGAGATCTGTATTGAGCCGCATATCAAGAGGACCATCGAGCCGGAGGCTAAAACCTCTCTCCGGTTCATCAAAGTGGAGAGAAGAAACACCAAGATCATAGTATATTCCTGTGATATGATGAATACCTATTTTTTGCAGTTCTTGTCTCAGAAAGGCAAAGTTTTTTTGTATAAGAACAATTTTTATATCACGTAGATCATGTTCTTTTTGTGTTTTCTCTAAATTTTTCTGGGCAATATTAAGATTTCTCTTATCGGTGTCACAACCTATAAATATATCTCATGGACGCATTTTTTGTATTATTTCGCTTGCATGTCATGCAAGTCAAACAGTAGCATCAACAATAATATTTTGGCGGATAGATGATACCTCTATAGCTCATACAAGTTCCCTAAGCAATACAGGCGTATGAACATGTGGATCTCTCAATATCACTTTCGTGTTTGTATGAGACCGGTCTCAATTTAGGATAGTAATTTGCACACAAGAGACCGGTCTCTTGGAACACTATTGTGAAAAAAATGTAGATTTCTTAATTTTAATCTCATAAAATAGAGAAATCTTATAGCTATTTGTATGGTTTTTGACTTTTGAGTCAAACGCGAGATATATAATAAGCTAGACATTAAGGAAAAATTATTTTTGTTTATTTTAAGCCAAAAATAAAAACTTATTCACATTTTCTTCACATTTCCCTTTGTAAAGCAAAGGTATATATTTTGTGTATGATGTATTTTCTGAATATTTTTTCTTGCATGTTATAAAACATGAATAAAATACTCATGTTTTATCAAGATGTGTAAAACATTTACAGAAGTATTTAAATTTTCAAAATTATGATAGATATAAAAAATCTCAAGGTATCGGCAGGAGATGTTGAAATCTTGAAAGGAGTCTCTCTCCAGTTTGAGACATGAAAAAATTACTGTTTACTGGGGAAGAACGGGAGCGGAAAATCAACACTTTCGAGTGTACTTATGGGTCATCCACACTATGAGATAACAGGATGAGAAGTGTATATTGAAGATGAATATCTCACAGAGATGGGGCCAGATGAGAGATCAGCAGCAGGAATTTTTCTCTCTTTTCAAAATATCCCAGAAATCAAATGAGTGAAACTCTGAGAGTATCTCAGAACTATTTTAAATATTTCTAAGAAATCAGAACTCAAAGGGGAAGAAGAGAATTTTCAAGATATATCTCCTTTTATGTTCAAGCGATATGTAAAACCTTTTTTGCAGGAGTTGCACATAGACGAAGCATTTCTGGAAAGAGATCTCAATGTTGGTTTTAGTGGAGGGGAAAAAAGAAAAATAGAGATACTGCAAATGAAGCTTATAGGACCAAAGTATATTATTCTTGATGAAATAGATAGTGGTCTTGACCTTGATGCGTTTAAGACGGTTGCAAGTATGCTCCAGTCTCTGAGTAATGAGCATAACTCGATTATCATTATTACGCATTATTTTACAATACTAGAATATATTGATGTAGATACAGTATTTGTTCTCAAAGATGGTCAAATAGTGAAACAGTGATGAAAAGACTTGGCGCAGCACATACAAGAGAATGGTTTTCGTGACGTATAGTTCTCTCTGTGATACAAGTAACAGAATACTAATTTAACATTATAAAAATATATGAGTACACAAACAGTAACTGTCCAAAATACCTGGGATTTCTCAGACAATGTTACCTATAAATGAGATGCAATTCAGGGAATAAATGAAGATGTTGTACGGCAGATCAGTCGAGAAAATGAAGAACCTGAGTGGATGCTCAAGCTGAGATTAGAGGCTCTCAAACTCTATAACGATCGCGCAATGCCAGCATGGTGACCAAATCTTTCAAAGCTAGATTTGCAATCTATTTATTATTTTCGTCGTCCAGAAGGCGCAGGAAATAACAAGTCTTGGGATGATGTTCCAGAAAATATAAAAAGTACTTTTGATAAGCTCGGTATTCCGGAAGCAGAGAAAAAAGCCCTTGCAGGTGTCGGAGCGCAGTATGATAGCGAGACAGTGTATCATAGCCTCAAAGAAGAAATAGCGAAAGAGGGAGTAGTCTTTGATGATCTGTCTCACGCTCTCAAAAACCCTCACTACGAGGCAATTATCAAAAAATATTTTGCAAAATCTATTCCTCTCAATGATCACAAGTTTAGTGCTCTTCATTATGCTGTATGGTCAGGGGGGACATTTCTCTATGTTCCAAAGTGAGTCAAGGTCTCAGAACCACTGCAGTCATATTTTCGAATGAATGTGAAAAAATGAGGACAATTTGAGCATACTATGATTATCATAGAAGATGATGCAGAAGCTCATTATATAGAGGGGTGTAGTGCTCCAAAGTATGATGAAAACTCACTACACGCTGGATGAGTAGAAATATTTGTAGGAAAAAATGCTACCATGAGATATAGCTCGGTAGAAAACTGGTCTCTTGATACATATAATCTTAATACTAAAAGAGCTATTGTGGAAGAGTGAGGATATATGGAATGGGTATGAGGAAATATGGGTTCAAATACGACAATGCTCTATCCTTGTAGTGTGTTGAAAGGAGATAATTCTCGAGCAGATCACCTTGGTGTTGCTTTTGCAAATACTGGGCAAAATCAGGATACAGGAGCCAAGATTATCCATATCGGAAAAAATACTTCTAGTAGTGTGGTATCAAAATCTATCTCCAAAGGATGATGACTCTCAACTTATAGGGGGCTCATAGATATTAAGCCATGAGCAACGGGAAGTGTCACACATATTGAGTGTGATGCCTTACTGCTTGATGATATTTCATGATCAGATACGATTCCAGATATTCGTTGTGCAAATACTGATTCTATCGTTGCCCATGAGGCAAGCGCAGGAAAAATCAATGAAGATGATCTCTTTTATTTGCAGTCTCGTGGTATCGGAGAAGAAGAGGCAGCGGCGATGATCGTGAACGGATTTATTTCTCCTATTGTCAAAGAACTTCCACTGGAGTATGCCAGCGAGATGAATGTTCTTATATCAATGGAGATGGAGGGGTCTATTGGGTAGTTTGTACCCGCTCTAACTCCCCCTTATAAAAGAGGTGAGTCCAGCAGGGGAAAAATAAAAAACAGAAAATGCTTTTTTAAAAATATATATATAGTAAATAAAATATTTTCGTATTTCCATATTTATGTCACAAATACCACTAACAATTATTAAAAATGAAGACGGAACATATACCGTTCTCTCAAATATTTTTAATATTGTAACACAGGGAGATAGTCTTGAAGAAGCAATAACTAATTGACAGGAGGCCCTTGCTTGTCATATAGAAGGCCTTGAAAAACATGATGAAGAGTACCAAATATATGAATCTCTCAAAAATGCTATGAATACTTATGTAAGTGTATAAGAGGATGTCTCCAAATATTCATAATATATGCTCAAAAGATATTATTGAGATACTTCTTGAAAAGTGATTTTTTGTGTCCCATCAAAAATGAAGTCATGTTCAGCTCAAAAAATGAGATATACGAATCACTGTTCCAGATCACGGAAAAAAGACCCTCAATATTCGCACAACAATGAGTATTATTCGACAAAGTTGATTATCTAAAAAAGATTTTTTGTAACTATGCTCCAACTCGATAAAAAAACAGTATCCGAATTTCAAGAAGCTTGAGTCAAAAAACTCAAAGTGTTTTTTTATGAGGCTGGATGTAGTGGAACGAAGATCAATATGGAAACAGAGTTTCAGGTTGATGAAACTCTCGATGAACTCGAAAGTGCGTATGAGTTTCATCTGTATGTTCCAAAAACAGACACGCAGTACCTAGAGAATGCGAGTATTACTCGAGTGAAAAAAGCAGACCATACCGGAATAGAAAAAATACGATATATTTTCGCTAGTGATGATGTAGAGGATAGGTGTGGTTGTGGGACGAGCTTTGCTTTTGAGAAACCAATTCCAAAAATTGATCTTGAGAAGCTCAGGCAACTGAGGCAAAACTTTTTAAATAGTAAAAAATAAACTATGAACATACAAGAAAATAGACTGTATCTCTCATCAGAACTTGCAGATGAAGTACATATTGTAGATGGTATTTCTGCTGTTATTTTTGATGAAGAAAATATTTTGAGGAAAGTCACTTTTGGAGTTTGAGCAAGTCTCAAATATTTTTCATATTTCTCAAAGACCCCCCTCAATCTCCTTTTATCAAGAGAGGAAGAAAATGCTCCCCTTAATAAGGAGAACTCCCGGAATGGCTGAGTGGTATATGACAAACATTTTCTACTCGGAAGTGAGGAGAGTCGCTGCGAAGTATATAGTCTGTTGAGTTCTCGATGAGAAAATATAGAAGCAAAAATTCATGGAGAAGTTGCTGCAAGTAAAAGTTTTCTCGATATGAATATTGTAAGCTTTGTTTCAGACAATGGTCTCATAGATCTTGATGGTATCATAGATATTCGAGAAAATATAGCAGGAGTAGAAGGGTATCTGGTTGAAGAGAATATTTTTCTTGGAAGTACCGGAAAAGTGCGATGACTTCCAACACTTTTAGTACACAGTAATGATGTAAAGGCATCACACGCCTGTAATATGGAAAAAATTTCGGACGAAAAGCTTTTTTATCTCCGCAGTCGTGGTCTCCCAAAGCAAGATGCCACACTTCTCATGTTGGAGAGTTATATATATAAGATATTTTGAGGTTTGGAAGAGTATAATGAAGCCTTATATGCAGAGCTACAAGCAAAAGTACTAGAAAAAATAAGACACGAATAAATACTTGTATTTCTTGTGAGTCTTCGATATAATTACATTAATTTAATTATTAAATTACTTTAACTCTTATGATTACAGAAGCTATCTTAAAGCCTATAGGGAACGGGCAATATACGATTCCGCAAGAATGGCGAAAAGAAATGTGAGTAGATAAACAGCACGTGAGAGCAAAATTTGAAGCAGGGAGAGTTGTGATAGAGCCACTAGAAAAAGAAAAAATAGATTGGGATGTGAGAGCTATCCGTCTTGACGAACTCAATGAAGAAACAATTGCGGCTATTCGTGAGTCTGAAAAGAATTATAAACAGAGAAACAAAGATGCCTTCTTATCTTTTGATGAAGTATTTGGAGATGTATAGTATTCGACTCGACAATTCTTGAGCTTTTAAGAAAGATTGGCAAAAAATGAACAAGGACTATATATTGAAGAAAAAGATAAAAAGTACCTTACAAAAATTTTCTGAAAATCCTTTTTCTCAAAAATGGGATATAAAAAAACTTTCTCCAAAATCAGAGAATAAGTTTCGTCTCAGAGTGTGAGAGTACAGAGTTATTTATTCGATAGATATGGGAAATAATATCATTCTTGTGCATCGAATAGCTTTGAGAGCAGAAATATACAAATAAAAAAAGGCGTCGCCCACAGAGTTGTAAGAAAGCTCTAAGAAACAAAAATTTTCCAATCCTCTCTGGTTCTAATGAGCCATTTCTTCTTTGAAAAAGGAGAGAAAAAATGCCTTTCTCAGAGTTTTCTTAAGAGTACCATTTGGATATATAATTACATAAATATATGTCAAACATTAAAAAAGATTTTCCGATATTCGCAACTCATCCAGATCTTGTATATCTCGATAGTACTGCGACAGCTCAAAAACCATCACATGTTATAGAAGGTATGAGTGAGTATCTCAGATCAAGCTACGCAAATATTCATAGAGGAAGTTATGATATCTCAGAACAATCAGAAAAGCTCTATGAAGACTCAAAAAAAATGGTTGCAAAACATATCTGAGCAGAGTCCTGGAGAGAGATAGTTTACACAGCAAACTCCACATACGCTCTCAATATTCTTGCTCAAAGCTTACAGCGATCACATAAACTCAAAACCTGAGATACCGTACTTGTCACGATTGTTGAACATCACGCCAATGTTGTTCCATGGCTCATACTCAAAGAAGACTATGGTATCAATGTAGAGTTTGTATGAGTGACGGAAAATTTTGATGTAGACTATAATGACTTTCGAGATAAGCTTAGTGGTAGGGTAAAAGTTGTTTCACTGACACATGTGAGTAATACCACGGGGCAAATATTTGATATTGCTCATATCAACTCATTGCTCTTGGCTCGATACGGAAGACAGCAAAAACCACTCCTGATTGTAGATGCTTCTCAGAGTGTTCCACACTTTCAGGTAGATGTAGAAAAACTTGGTTGTGACGCCCTCTTTTTTACGGGACATAAAGTTTTTGCAGATTCTGGAATAGGAGTTTTATGGGCAAAAGAAGAACTTCTTACGGAACTCAAACCTATATTTTCATGAGGAGGAGCAATAGGAGAAGTGAAGCAACATCATTTTACGCATAGTAGCAAGCTGCCAGACAAGTTTGAACCAGGAACACCAAACCTTACAGGAGCAGTGAGTATACTCAAAGCTTTTGAGTATATTGAGAGTATTTGATGATACACAACACTTGAAATAATAGAGGCAGATTTAGTACAATATGCTTGAGAAAAATTTTCTCAAATACCACAACTCAGACTCATTGGTTCTTCTTCTCCTGTTAATAGAGTCGGAGTTTTTACCTTTGTTGTAGAGGGAATTCATAGTTTTGATATCTCTGACTATCTTGCAAATCATAGTATCTGCGTGCGTGCAGGTCAGCATTGTGCGGAGCCATTCATGGAATATGTTGGGCAGACACACACGTGCCGAATGAGTTTACAAGTATATAATACTCGGGAAGATATAGAGAAATTTTTTGATATTTTGAATCAGGCTATTATTGAGCTTGGAAGCTAAGAGTGAAAAGTGGAAAGGGGAAAGTTTAAAGGGGAAAGTAGAAAGTTTAAAGGGAAAAGCTAAAAGTAAGTGAGAAGTGGGGAGTAAGAGGAAAAAATCAGAAAGCAAGAGTTGAGAGAGTTTAACATTTAAGGATAGAGATTATATGAAACAATTTGAAGATTTGGACTGTTGGAAAAAGGCAAAAGATTTATCAGTTGTAATATATAAGATTTTTCAAAGTAACTCTGATTTTTGATTTAAAAACCAAATAGAAAGAGCAGCAGTATCTATTTCCAATAATATTGCTGAATGATATGAGCGACAAACTGATAAAGAGCTACGACAATTTCTATTTATTGCTAAATGATCTTGTTGAGAAGTTCGCTCAATGTTATACATCGCTTTAGATTTTTGATATATAGATCAAACAATGTTTCAGAAACTGTTTCAAGTATGTATTGAGATATCTAAAATGCTTGCTTGACTGATTAAGTCTTTAAAGAGGCGTGCATAAATAGTTATTTTTTTCTAACTTCCAACCTGTAACTCGTAACTTTTCTCTTACTTTTAGCTTTTCCCTTTAAACTTTTCCCTATCTTGCATAACGAAATTATTACATTTTATTCGAGAACACCACCAAATAAAGGAATACTTCCTCACTACGATGTATCCTTTTGGGAAGAAAATCGTACTTGTGGAGATGACCTCAAAGTGTATATAAAAATCAAAAATAATACAATACAAAACTGGTCTTTCCAGTGAGATACAGCGATTATTACGACAGCTTGTGCGAGCATCTTTGGAGAAAGTATTATTGGTATGCAGATAGAAGAAGTATTTCACTATGGCTACAGTTATATCGAGGAGTTGATACAAATGCCCGTGAGCGAAAGACGCAAAAAAGCAAGTATTCTGGGGCTTCTTACTACTCGTAACGCTCTTCATCACTATCTACAAGATGGAAAAAAAGATGTATTTGATAGCGTGTTATCACTCTAGCTATGAGTTTATAATCTCTAAACAGTAAACTTCCCATGATCAAACTTTCACAAACATGAGATGATGCTCTAAAGGCACTTTGTTATATTGCAGATCGAGATGAGCTTGTGCAAATAAAAGATATTGTGATAGATCAGTGAATGAGCGAGGCGTGTCTTCGGCGTATTATTCCTGACCTTCATAAGGCAGGGATTATTCTTTCAAAGCAAGGTCGAGGTGGTTGAGTGATGCTCGCAGTTCCACCATCACAGATTTCTCTTTATGATATATTTCTGGCAGTTGGAGAAGAGATTGGTATTACTGAGTGTACACGCGATGAATACTGTGAAAAAAAAGATAATTGTTACACTACTGACGCGTTAGGTCATCTGCAGCGAGGAATAAACTCTCTCTTGAAGATGCAGACACTTGATAAGATAGTGGGGAACTAAAAACCTTAAGGAGACTCTGAAAAACAAAAAGTTTCTCATCCTCTCTGGTTCTAACAAGCCATCTCTCCTTTGAAAAAGGAGAGAAAAAAGGAGTTTCTCAGAGATTCCTTAAGAATATTTTCATACAATAAAACACGAGATTTATAAAAGTCTTCAAAAAAGTTCATATTTTTTTTGCATAAAAATATATACAATATATACTCAAAATATATTTGAGATATATACATGTATTTTAGCATATAATATTCTATGAGATGATTTCTATAACTCGCGCTATTAGTGTCAATGGACTCGATACAACCCTTGTTGATATCGAAGTAGATATAAACCAAGGGCTTCCTGCTTTTACCATCGTATGACTTCCTGACCAGTGAGTACAAGAGAGTAAAGAGCGTCTGCGTTCAGCTCTTAAGTCGAGTGGTGCAAAACTTCCAACAACGCGGATCACCGTAAATCTTGCTCCAGCAAATATCAAAAAGACCTGACCAAGTTTTGATTTGTGAATTGCGGTAGGGATATTGCTGGATCAGTGATATATTCGAGATGAGAGTCTGGTACAGGACTCAATATTTTTAGGAGAATTGTCGCTTGATGGGAGTTTACGGCATATCCCTTCAGTACTTCCAGCAACAATAGGAGCAAAAGAAAAATGATTTTCTCGTATTTTTATTCCTGCAGCTAATACCAAAGAAGCGTCTATCATTCCAGGAATTGAGGTGATCAAAATACAAAACCTCAAAGAACTTATCGCTATTCTCAATCAGGAACTTGCCTATACACCAGAACCAGTCTTGGACCTCTCATCCCTCAGACAGGAGCATGTTTCACAAAAATATGATTTTTGTCATATTGTCTGACAATCTCAGGCAAAAAGAGCTCTGGAGATAGCAGCAGCATGAGCCCATAATATTCTTATGGAAGGACCTCCAGGGAGTGGAAAAACGATGCTAGCAAAATCGTTTTCGGGTATTCTCCCGGATCTTACATTGGAAGAGTCTATAGAAATCTCAAAGATATATTCTATATCATGATTACTATCAAATGATATACCTTTAGTCGTCGAAAGACCGTTTCGATGTATCCATCATACTGCAAGTAGTGTGAGTATTATTGGTGGAGGGAGTCATGCAAAACCGTGAGAGATATCACTTGCTCATAAGGGAGTCTTGTTTCTTGATGAAATTTTGGAGTTTCAAAAAACGGTACTTGAGGTTCTCCGTCAGCCACTGGAAGATGGCGAAATTACTGTAACGAGGGTAAATGCAACATATAATTATCCGGCAAAGTTTTCTCTTCTTTGAGCGATGAATCCTTGTCCGTGTGGGTATCTCACAGATACAGATAAGCAGTGTATTTGTAGTCTAAATCAGATAGCAAATTATCGCGCTCGTCTTTCAGGACCTTTGATTGATCGCGTGGATATGTATATTGATGTTCCCAAAGTTCCTCTTGAAGATTTTAAAAAGTGAAGAGACAATACTCCAGAGAGTTCACAGGAAGTACAGCTTCGAGTTCAAAAGGCTCGGGATATTCAGCAAAACCGTTTTTTACAGCTCAATATTTCAGCAAATGCTGAGATGAGTTCTCAGCAGGTAAAAGAATACTGCATTCTTGAAGAAGAGGCTCAAGATCTTTTGCAGCAAGCAGTAGAGAATCTTGATCTTTCTGCTCGGAGCTATTATCGTATCCTCAAGCTTTCTCGAACTATTGCAGATCTTGACGGAAGTGATATACTTTCCTCAGAACATATTTTAGAGGCATTGAGTTATCGTAAAAAGGAAGAATCATAGTGAAAATATTATATCCTCACATCTTTTCTAAGTTTCCAGAGGTGGAGAGTTTCATAACTACGAAACCTCATTTTTTCCATTCTTCAATTCATAAATCAGAGGATACATATGCTGCTGAAAAAAATAAAATATATTTGGCTCAGAAACTATGAATATCACAAGATAGTCTTGTGTTTCTGAGTCAAAAACATGGAAATACTACTCATCTTATTACTTCAGAAAATTATAGTCAAGAGCACTACGGCGATGCAGCTATTACAAATATTCCTTGAGTCTTTATGAGCGTCTTAGCCTCAGATTGTATCCCACTTCTTATATACGATGCGAAAAATACATGTGTATGAGCCATTCATGCAGGATGGAGATGACTTTTTTCTGGTATTATCTCAAAGACATTTCAGAAAATGCATGAGAGCTTTTCTTCTGAACCTCAAGACCTATATGTATTTGTTGGTCCCTGTATTTGAGTACAAAATTACGAGGTGGGAGAAGATTTTATTTCTCGGATTCCTGAGGAGTACACTTCTTTTTTAGAACAGAGAAATAAAAATTATTTTTTTCATCTTCGAGCAACTGCAGAGCACCAACTTTTGAAGTATGGAGTTTTGCATAAACATATAGAAGTTTCTCCGTATTGTACTTATAAAGAGAAAGAGCTCTTTCATAGCTATCGTCGAAAAATGCATTTTCCAGAAGAAGTATATGGAAATAATGCCTTTGGTATTAGGATAAAACTCAAGAGTAGTGAATTTTCAAAAATGTAATCTCACTGTTTTTTCGCAATGTCTTTTGAGAAGTTCTGCTTTATCTTTATACTATTTTAGTATTTCTATTTTCAATTTATGCAACTCCCAAATACTCCACCAAAATGAACCTCAGACTGGTTTCCCGAAGAATACAAACTCAGAAAATATATCTTTGATACCTGGAGACAGGTATGCCTACGCTATGGTTTTCAAGAATATCTTGGACCACTCGTAGAGCCCATCGATATATGGAAAGCAAAATCATGAGAAGATGTAGGTTGATCAGAGCTCACACAGATTACAAACCGTGAATGACATCTTGATGGACTCGCAATTCGACCAGAAATGACCCCAACAGTTACTCGTATGGTTAGCCGTAAGTGGAAAGAATGTGATAAGCCTCTGAAATGGTTTAGTATTGCGAATTTTTATCGAAACGAAAAACCACAGAAATGAAGAAATAGAGAGTTTTGGCAACTCAACGCAGATATATTTGGAGAATCATGAGTGAATGCCGATAGAGAAATACTGACACTCGCTCTGGAACTCATGAGAGCCTTTGATGCCCCAAGTGGCAGTTATATGCTCAAACTCAATCATCGATGACTCATAGAAAGTTTTTTTCAAAATATTCTCAAAATCTCAGATGAAACACTCTCAAAAAAATTGATGAGACTGCTGGATAAATATGAAAAAATGACGTGAGAAGCTTTTACTCAGTGACTCTGAGAACTTTGATTAGGCGATATATCTTCTTCTATTGAGAAATTTATGAGCTCTCAAAGTATTTCTGATCTGGCAGAGTCTTTTCCTGATATTGTTACAACGCAGAGTTTTCAAGATTTTTCAGAAATAAGTACTTTTTTAGTAGATCTTTGATATGCCTCTGAGATACAATTTTCGGGAGATCTGATTCGAGGTTTTGACTACTATGATGGAATTATCTTTGAAATGTTTGATCAAAACTCAGATAATCCACGAGCTCTTTTTTGAGGAGGGAGATATAATGGTTTAGCAAGTATTTTTTGAGTAAAAGAGGATATTCCAGCAGTAGGATTTGCTCCTGGAGATGAGACAATGAAGCTCTTTTTAGAGGGGCATAATCTTTTGAAAAAACTTGTAGATACTCAAGAAGAAAAGTATTACTTTCCTCTTTTGGAAGGAGTATTATTTTCCGATGTGCAAAGTCTTGCATCATGTTTACGCCAGCAGTGAAAAAATATAGAACTTTGACTTTCAAAGAAAAAACTCGCAAAAGCTATGAAGTATGCAGATAAGCATCATTTTTCTCATGTAGTTATTTTTGGAGAGGAAGAATGTCAGAAATCATGTTACAAAATAAAACATCTTCAGTCAGGAGATGAGAAAATCTGTTTGGTATAATACTCAGCAAACTTGAAAGTAAGCGCACTAAAAAAACCTCTGAGTTTCCTCAAAGGTATATAAGCGCCTTTTATGGTGGGCATAGGAAGATTTGAACTTCCGACCTCACGATTATCAGTCGTGCGCTCTAACCAACTGAGCTATACGCCCCTACAACTTTCATAGCCACGCTATTATATAAAAACAAAACACAAGTCAACTTTTTCGTTTCGCTTTCATGTCGTATTTCAAAACAATGAAGGCTATGTTTCTTGGGAAAATAGATTCTTCTCTCCTTTTACAAAGGAGAGAAAGCTCGATAGAGCCAGAGAGGATGAGAAATTTTTTGTTTTCGCGAAACCGGTCTCGAGTTACTTATTTCAAGGGCTTGAGACCGGTCTCTTACACAAGATTTTTCTATTTTTCAGAGTTTCCTTAAAACTCAATTCATAAACTACTTCCATATTTTTAAGGCAGAAGATACCGACATTTGTACTATAATATTTTTTTGTATTTCATTTAGTGTTTCTCTTCAGATGAGTTCTTGGATGACAAGAATACCCCGAGCAATGACTCGCAATATAAATATATGCTTGGAGTAGTTATCATTTTGAAAAATTTGCCGCGCTATATTGAGAATTATCCTCCCTATATCTCTCAGCTGAAAATTTTCAAAAGCATCAGGATGTTCTCCATACACATTGATAGATCATTTACCCCATAACTCAAAAATACTGATAGTTTCGAGAATCTTCTGATGATCTAGGGTAGAAAACAATACAATGGCATTTTTATCAAATCCGTCTTTTGTTAGCTCAGTGATATATGATGTTACTTTCTCTGACTGAGAAAGAATTCTGTTTACTAAATCAATAGTCGTAGGAGTATATTGATAGGGTGTAGCCTGTATAAAATGGGACCCTTTTTGTATTTCAGGAGAAAATAATTGTACAGTCATATCATCACTTTGTTCATGATAATCAAAGAAAAGTATGGTTGGGTTTCTTCTGTACAGTACGGGAGAGTCCTTCAACTCACCTAGCACTCGATCAATTTTCCTACTAACAAACTTTTTATACACATGCTCTATTGGTCTTGCTCATTGTTTTTTGTTAAATCAATGTTTTACTAAAAAATCCACAGCAGAATCAGAAATTCATATATGAACATTCCACGAGATATAATAGTCTTGTAAAACCTTGTTAGTATCTTGAATTTTTTTATGAATAATACCAATACAGTCATTTGGTGAAAGATTTTTGAGTCGTATAGGAGAACCCATTCGAGATCGAAATTCTGGAGAAAATGTTTGAGATATTGCTCTGTCACGAATATCCTCATCATCATGATCTTCATGAGCGTAGAATCATATGGGTTTTCTATTAGATGCCTCTGCTTCTCCAGCGTTTGAAGTAATAAAAATAATGGTATTCGTCAGATCTACAGAATCATTATTGGTCAGTTCGACTTTTCATGTATCAAGTATTCAGAGAAAAGATTGAATAATACTTGGATGAAACTTTTCTATTTCATCAAGCAAAAGAATAGAAAAGTTCGGTCTATTTTGTAAAAGAGGAGTGTTTTTCTTTTTGTCATAATATCGAAATAAATTTTTCGATGAAAGAGGGGTTGAATCTCCATATCCTATATACGATTTTGGAGCTCAAAATATATTTCTATCTGTATGTGATTGCTGATGTTCTTCTCCAGCTATTTTTGTGAAGTCTCAAGAATCACCAAAAAAGAACTCCGCAGTACAACGAGCAAATTGCGTTTTTCATACTCCTGTAGGTCAAAATAAAGGAATAATCGCAAGAGGTCAGCCTGGTTGTAGCATACGATGTAGTCATATATCGATACGATCAGCAACTTCTTCACATGCCTGCTCTTGTCATATAATATTTTTTTGAAAATGTTGGAGAAGACCCTGCTTTTCTGGACTCACGTCAGAGAGATGAAGAGTTTCTCAGCGTGTTTGAGAGACTATGTGAGTAATAGCTGAGGGGTCTATTCTGACTTTCCCCGTATACGAATCAATTTCATGGGGAATACTAGCAGTCACTTGGGATCGAGTTATATTTGAGGAGTGCATGTTTTTTTGATTAAGGATATTATTTCACGATATGAAGATTTTTTTTTCGGGTAGGAGTGTTTGCATTTTTTCAAGATTCATGAGGATCTCCAGAAGTTCATACGAGCTTGAGTCATTGAAACTCTTTTTGCGTATCCCAGGGCATCTTCTTGAGTCTTTCTCATAGCTCTGTTTTATATTGATCAACATATTCATAAAAGTGTTGTTGAATCATGGTCTCATCAAGGTGCGTATCTCTCTGGCTATCAAAATCACTCTCAAGAGCATTATAAAGTGCTTCTTCATCGTCTCATAAAACAGATTCTTCATCATCTCAACTTCATATATGCTGCAATATATTTTCTATCATACGAATTCTCTTAACCATATCACCTCTTGTAGCTGGTATAGCAAGTCATGATATTTGTAGTATATCATCTTCATCAACATAGTTTCACACTCTATCAGCCTCTCGCAAGGATCAAACTCATTGAACACTCACAAGGTAGTGGTCATTTGTATCAGCTATATAACCTATGATTTCTCCATCTTGACTGATAGGAATTCATCTCTCGAGCATACCTTCTAAAGCGTCATATACAGATATTTCTGGATAGACTCATTCTTCTGGGTCTTCTTCATGAGCACTACGATTTTTAGCGTCGTTAATAATGTCATATATACGAGTCTGAAATATTCATTGCAGAGTGAACCTATTGTAGTTTGAGAGTTGTGTATGTATCTCATCGAAAGCAAGCAGTGTCACAATGCGGTCTTCTATATTATAACTCTTTTCAATACTTTGGTATAAACTATCCTCTGTGATGATCAGTTCGCGGATATAGTCCAAAAAAAGATGCATATCTGATCTATCTAGAAATATGCTTCGGAGAAACTCATAATACTCTGGGCGAATACGCTTATTTTTTTTACGCTGTATCCCTTGGTTACTATACAGCTGTTTATGCCACCTGTTAATAAGCTTTACTAGGAGAGGGTTTTTAAAAATATCTCCTATGGTATCACAGTGGCTGATTCATTTTTGGATGTTCATATTTTAGAATGTTAGTTTTACAGTATCTCATACTTGGGGAGTAGTGACTTTCCCTCATTTTTTGGGGGATTGTATCTCAGAGCTGAGCTTTGATCTTGATTCTCCACCATGAGTCAGGGCAAGAATTGCTCCAGCACGAAAGTGTATCTCACTACAGTATTGTACAATCTCATCATGTCATATATGCCCAGAAAATCATGCTATATCATGAACATGACAGTTTATGGGATATGTGTTTCACTCGATAGAGACTTCTTGTGTAGCATTCTTTATTTGTTTTCAGAGAGTATTTTCGGGAGTATATCCTATAAATACAATAGTGGAGTTGGGGTTTGAGAGGTTTTGTTTAAGGTGAGATATGATGGCTCATCATTGACACATTCAACCAGAAGATATGATGATTTGTCTGGTATTTCTCGCTCTATCGCTATAGAGTTTTTTATAAGCATTTTTTTCGGTGAGCCTTTTTACATATACTTTCCCGAGTCTTTCTCTTTGTATTGCAGGATCAAGCAGGGAGTAGGGTTCACCGATATTGTTGATATATACATCTGTCATGAGGCTTGCGAGAGGACTATCAAGAATAATATTTCATGGAGATATACCGAGTTCTCCAGCATGTTTGAGAAGTAACAGCAGTATCTCTTGACTGCGCTGAACAGCGAAGCAAGGGATAATTATTTTTCAAGGAGCATTTTGGATTATTTCTATAAGCCTGCTGTGAGAGGACCATCTATCTGGATGATTCTTTCAAGCGTAGGTTGACTCAACTTGAGCGTAGTCAACATGACTTTGAGTAATACTTGGGGGTCATGATACATTTCATGTATCCATTCTTCAGAGATCTCAGGAGAAGAGATATATTTTTTCTTCTTGGGTATCTTGTGGTGAATGAAGCTGCTTTGCTCCGTTAATAATTCGTGATATGCGTATGGAGATTTCAGCCTGCACAGATCCTGCTATATGCCCAGCATTGTGAAAGCAAACAGATAAACCATCTATAGTGGGAGTTTCAGAAATATCAGATACTCAAGTCCCTGACTCAAAAGACAGTGATTTTTTTTGTCCTATATCAAGAGACTCTATCATTGGGACAATCTGAAGAACATCTTCGAGAGAATAAAGAGGAGGAGTAGGTGGACGAAGCACTCATGCAATATCAGAATTTTCTTGTATGTGTGGGTATTTGTCTCTATGTATTTTTAACTCTTGAGCGGTATATTTTTTACCAATCTGTAGTTTCTGTTGCTCCAACTTGTTTCGGTCTGCTTTATTGATACCATTTTTTTGTAGTGTTTCTTCTATCTTTTTCAATTTGACCATAGCTTTGAGTAAAGGACCTACTTTTTTATTATATCAGAGAGTTTCCTCATATTCTCTTTTCATAACTCTTGCACTGTCTTTGAGAGATTCTATAGCAATTTGCTTGGTTGTTGGAGACATATGTATTTTTCATCGAAATCCTTTTTTTACGAGAAAGGGTATTTTCCCAATATGGTCAATGTGTGCATGGGTAACAATGAGATGATCAGCAGTAAGTATTCGCTCATCAACATCAGCATTTTTTTCTTTTTCTTTTTTTCATCATTGGTGCATCCCAGCATCTATGATGATTTTGATAGTATTCCCTTTGAGGTCACGAGCTGAGAATAGGGTACATGATCAGGTGATGGTTTCTTGTTTTTCTATGGATTCTATACCTCAGAGATACTCAATCTCTACACCAGCAAAACATTCATTTCTTGCATTTCTCATAGGTAAGTATACTTTTAATATATATATAGTTTAATACAAAATATAAGCCTTATGAAAATATTTGCAATTTTTATTTTATATTTTCTAATTTTTCATACCTGATCTTAAAGGAGAGCCTTTTTTATATTTTGGCTTTAGGACATTACTGTGAATATAACTCGATTTTCTTCATTATAAAATGTGTACTACACAAAGCTACTAAATACAAAAAAAACTCCGAAATGAGTTTTGATTCCAGAGTTTCGAAGTTGTGTTACAATATTGGTCGGGGACGCGAGACTCGAACTCACAACCCCACGCTCCCAAAGCGTGTGCGCTAGCCAATTGCGCCAGTCCCCGAAGATGTAATTTTATTTTTGTGAGAGTCTCGCGTAGCGAGAGGAGAACTCCCGAACCCCACGCTCCCAAAGCGTGCGGCATAGCCGTATTGCGCCAGTCCCCGAAGATGTAATTTTATTTTTGTGAGAGTCTCGCGTAGCGAGAGGAGAACTCCCGAACCCCACGCTCCCAAAGCGTGCGGCATAGCCGTATTGCGCCAGTCCCCGAAAAAATAAAACCTAGCATAGAGAATCTTCAAAACAATTCTCCATTCTAGGCTTCTCTTTGCTTTATGGAGCGGGTGATGGGACTCGAACCCACAACCCTCTGCTTGGAAGGCAGATGCTCTAGCCAATTGAGCTACACCCGCGAAAATTTAAAGCTCGCTCATTGTATAAAAAATAGAAAGAGAGTCAAAATTTTTTCTTTCCTTATTTCGGTTGCCACTCACCATTTATTTTTATCCGTAAATCCTTTGGCATTTCAATAATTTCAAGCTGATTATCTTCATATTCTATAGAAATATATTCATTTGGAGAAGAGACCTGAGTGTATGTTTCTACCGCTATAAGATACCCAAAACATCACGCAAGTATCAGGCAAAAAGAAAATACACATATCAGAAGAAGTTTATGACAAAGAGGATTCATACGCTTTATAGGTATTGAGTAAGAGCATTGCAACTGTCATAGGACCAACTCAGCCAGGAACAGGAGTGATATCATGACCATGTTTGAGAATATTTTTTGTATCAGCGTCACCAAAGATATTCCCATCTACAATAGAAAAACCAACATCAATAATCAATGTTGTATCTCATAGCATATCTGGTGTAAGCAAATGAGCTACACCCGTAGAACAGACGATAATATCAGCATTTTTGGTATAATGTGAAATATCAGTCGTTTTGGAATTGCAGCTTATGACCGTTGCTCCAGCGTTCATACAAAGAAGAGAAAGAGGTTTTCATACAAGCGTACTTTGTCCAAGTATGACTATACACTTTCCACGCAGAGAAACATTATAATAAGAAAATATCTTCATGATCCCTGCGGGAGTACAGGGAGTGAACCCACTTGTATCACCAATAAGTACTTTTCACTGATTTATCGGATGAAAGCCATCAACATCTTTTGCAGGATCTATTTTTGAGAAAATACGAGAGCTATCGATATGTTCAGGAAGAGGCAGTTGAACAATGTATCCGGAAATATGAGGATCAGTATTACATTTCTCTATTTCGAGAGAAAGGTCTTTTTCACTGATATTTGTATCATATTGATATAAATCAAACTTCATTCATACCTTTTCTGCAAATCTTCGTTTTTGTCAGATATATTTGAGACTTGCAGGATTGTCTCCTACCAAAAAAGCCGCAAGTTTTGGTTTTACTGAGAGCTGGGAAATATTTTTAGAGAGTTCTTCGTGTATCTCATCTGCGATTTTTTTTCCATCGAGAATCATGTATATTTTTGAAAAAATAGATGAAACTCAGCATAGTCTGTTCAGGCTCTTTTGCAAATTCAGTTTCTCATAATATACTCATACTATGTTACGAAAACTTTTTGCACTTTTTCTCTTTATAGGAGCCATTGGTATTTTTGTTCTCTGATACCTCTATTTTTTTGTATATTATACAGCGCATCTTGAACTTGATATGAATGTAGAGCAGTACAGAGTTGAGCTATTTTCTCCCTCGTCTGCGAGAACACAAGATTTTTTCTGTGAACAAAATCCTTGTATCATCCCTGGTATTTCTCCACTCTCATATACGATACGAGTACACGCTGATGGGTATAAATCTGAGAGTTTTGAGAAAAAGTTTCGAGGGCGATCGTGAATATATCTTTCATGAGTTTTAGAAAAAAATGCAGCTCTTCGTCCACTTACTCAAACAAGTTCGGATACCAAGCAGGAGGCTATTCGTTTTCTCAGAGAGAAGAAAAAGTATAGGGAGCTATTCTGAGACGATACTCACAGCTCTGAGATAGTTGCTGAAGAGGTATCTCCGGGTAGAAATATTTTTTTGCGTCATGGAGAGAGACAGGCTCTGTATTTTCCTCAGCAAGGAACTTTGAAGAATATAATATTTCCTTTTGAAATACTTTCTATAAAAGAGACAAACAATCCTTCGGTATTTCATATGGTAAGTGTTGAGGGGAGTTTTTTGTATCATATTCATTCGTGAGATTTTGAGTTTCAGTATTTGTTTCGAGACTATGTGAATGATGGAGAATATGTTATAGGGATTGTATATGCTGATGAAGTACAAAAGAAGCAAAATTTTTCTTTTGAAGAAAAGGGACATATACTGGTACTGTATAATCAGCGTTCAAAACACAGGAAAGTTTTGATGCAGGTTGATTGATATCCTGAGAGAATATTTTGGCAGCAAGATAAGGTAATAGTTGTTGTGGATGGTGAGGAGTATGAGCTAGAAAATTATAGATAGGGATCCGTATATTTGCCTCTTTGTATTTCTGATACAAAGAAAAAAGCTTTTTTTTGACAAAAACACTATAAGTCTTATGATGTTTTTACGCAAACAAAAACAGATAAGGGAGTTGTGTCATGTACAAAGTTTTTGATTGGAAATTTTTTTTATTTTTCTTTTTTTCGTATCTTTTAATAGCAGGAGGATTGCATCTCACAGTCTTTCCAGATGTATACATATGGGAAGAATACATGTTCTGGTTCATGATAATCATAACTTTAGGTATCTCTCATATTATAGTTGGTATTTTTTTTTCTGAGATGCAATGGATTTCAAGGATGATGCCTTTATATATTGTTCTCGCAATTCAATGTATTACTTTTACTGATTTAAGAGATAAAAAAATAAAAGAATACATCTCTCTAGCCCCAACAAGTCCTTGCATGGCAAGGCTTGTGGGCTATACAGAAGACGAGTTTACATTTTCTGTAAGATTCAAAGAAGTTGATTTATATAAGAGTTTTTCTGCTCAAAAATTTCCAGATGTAAGAAGTATTACGATTGACCCACAAAAGGGTTCAAGAGAAAATATCCTTGTAATAGGAACTCCAGAAATTTTTGAGGAAATGGACTGTTATGACACAGTCTACCCAACTACCGGAGAAAGACTCGTAGGTTTTCAGATGAAGTCCTAGGCTCATTTGAAAACTCTAAGTCTTCCTGATAAATAAAGCCCCGCATTCGCGGGGCTTTATACTCGTAGAGATTCCTTAAAATGGGAGATCTTCAACAGAGATTTCTTCTTCTTTTTTGGGATTTGTTTTCTTTACTGCAGGAGTTTCATTTTGGGGAGGAGCATCATTTACCGGAGCAGGAATATTTTCAGTGTTTGAGTTTCCATCAAGCATGATCATATTTTCCCCAATAATCTCCGTACGATACCTTTTACTTCCATCTTGCGCTTCCCAACTACGAGTCTGCAATCGTCACTCTATATAACATTTTCGTCCCTTTGACAGATATTGATGTGCTATCTCTGCCAGTTTTGACCACAAAACGACATTATGAAATTCGGCTTGTTCTTGTTTTGCTCCTTGAGCATCAAGCCATGTTCTATTAGTTGCAATAGAAAGCGTTGTCACATTTTGACCGTTAGGAGTTTGTCTGAGCTCAATATCTTGAGTGATTCTCCCAATAATTTGTACCTTATTTAGATCCATAATATTGCGTAATAAGCTAATAAAATAATGTATATTTATCTCATATACCCTTTGAGTATATACACTTTATACCCAAGATGCAAACTTTTTTTTGTTTTTTTATATTTTATGGCTATATTATCGCTAATATTTTAGGAAAAAACTATGATTTCTTCATCACAAAAAGACGCCACACAACAACAAAGAATTGTTTCTCCCGAAGAGAAATGAAGTGAAAAAATATTTCTACAAAACCAACTCCGACCCAAAACGCTGAGCTCGTATATTGGTCAAGAAAAACTCAAAAAGCATATCAATGTATCTATAAACTCTGCGAAAATTCGCCAAGAACCTCTCGAGCATATACTCTTTTATGGACCTCCAGGACTTGGAAAAACAACGCTGGCAAATATTCTTGTCTATGAAATGGAGTCTCATCTCAGGACAAGCTCGGGACCAGCTATCGAAAAGCAGTCAGATCTTGTGAGTATTCTCTCAAATCTGGAAGAGGGGGATATCTTGTTTATTGATGAGATTCATAGACTTCGACCACAGGTAGAAGAAATACTTTATACAGCTATGGAAGATTTTCAGATAGATGTGATAGTAGGATCTGGTACTGGGGCGCAAAGTGTCAAACTTCCGGTAAAACCTTTTACCCTTGTGTGAGCGACAACGAGGCTCTCATCTTTGAGTTCACCACTCAGAGACAGGTTTGGAAATGTTCTCAAACTCGATTTTTATGAAGTAGGAGATATTGCGCTGATCCTCAAAAATAATTGTGAGAAACTTAATCTCGATCTCTCAAAAAATGCTCTTGAAATCATTTCTCAAAAATCCCGAGGAACACCGAGGATAGCTAATCGTCTCTTGAAAATACTTAGAGATTATCATACGATAGGAAAAAATATTCAAGACGCAGAAGTGTTAAGTGATATATTTCAAGATATTGGAATAGATGAAAAAGGACTTGATTATCTCGATAGGAAATATCTCGAAAGTATTCAGAAAAACTTTTGAGGAGGACCTGTATGAATAAATACTCTTGCTTCTACACTGTGAGAAGAAGAGGCAACACTCGAAGATGTGGTAGAGCCATATCTTCTACAAATCGGTTTTATTGAGAGAACTCCGAGAGGGAGAAAGATCACAGGAGCTGGACTGAGTCATTTAGAGTAGAGTGTTGTTTTGGAAAAATCATAAAATTACTATAATCATTTTATTATATTTATAATAAGAGACAATGCTAAAAAAATATGAAAAAACCTATTCTATTAAAGAAATGGATATTATGATGAAAGAGCATATTCGAGAAGAAGCCGAAGTGTTGAGAAAAAACTTAAGAGAGAAGAGAAAAAATAATGAGATAGAATATGTTTAATATTACTTTTTCTCAAAAGGCTTTTCATCAGATTCAAGCGTATATTTCTCGATATCGAGAATATTACCAAGATCTTTATCTAGATTCATGAATATGGAATGAGAATCTAATAATATCTTGATATGTTAATGAGTCAGAAAATCGTTATGATGAAATACGAAATATTATAAAACAACGACTTTCTGAGGATATTCCGTCATACCCTCATAACAAAGCTATAATTCCTTGGCGAACGTACTTTTTATTTCATTTGAACAAGATGACGATACTCGCATTATTACTTATGTAGATATTCGTTAATTTTTTATATATGTCCCTCTGGCAAACACAAATATGGCAAGAGTTTCTCAAATCTTCTGGTCAAACAGAAGACTTTTTCATGCTCAAAGAAACTTTTGTAGAAAAAAGAAAAATAGCTTTTGGGCAGTGCGGACTTTTCGTGATAGGAGTAGATCCTGCGAAGCTGACACTCCAGTATGAAAAATCGCTCATAAGACTTTGTAAAAAAGAAAGATGTCTTTTTAGTCAGATAGAAACTTTGAGCTATCCAGAGTCTGAAAGAAACACTCCATGAAAACCAATCGATTCGAGAAAAAATGATAGAAGATACCATAGAAGCTGATACTATAAAAAATTTATTCCTCCCTTTACGACTCTTATTGATTTACAAAAATCACAGGAGGAAATACTTGCAGAAATGAAACAAAAAGGGAGATACAATATTCGTCTTGCAGAAAAAAAATGAGTAAAAATTTATAAAAAAGATAACACCCAAAAAAACAGAGAAATATTTTACACACTCATGCAAGAAACAACGCAGAGAGATAATTTTTCAGGGAATACTCTGGAGTATTATACAAAGCTCTTAGAAAGAGTCCCTAATACAAAACTCTATTTTGCTCAGCACGAAGGAGATATACTTGCAGGAGCTATATGTATTGGGGCTGGGGATGTTTGCTACTATTATTACGGAGCTTCATCAAATAATAAACGAAATCTTATGTCTCCCTACCTGCTCCAATGGACGGCTATCACAGATGCTAAAAATGAAAATTATAAATATTATGATTTTCTTGGTATTGCCAATGACGATGATAAACATTCATCTTTGAGATGAGTGACAGACTTTAAGATGAAGCTTGCTCCAAACAAGATGCAGGTATCATCAGCATACCTATTTATAGCATCTGCTTGGAAGTATTATTTTGTGATACTCCTCAAAAAAGGAAAAAATATCTTTCAAAATTTTTTGCAAAAAATTATCCATAGAAAGTAAAAATCCAACAGAAAAATCCTACTTTCTCTTTTGATTTTCTGCCTTTCTTCTATACAATTCCACGCAGTTTTTTAGCGATTTTTTTATGTTCAAAATATATATAGGCATAAGCATATTGTTTTTTTGCCTTTTAGGTATTGGTCTTGTAAGTGCTTATAGCTATGTTTTTCCTCCAAAGATTTGAGAGAGCTGAGCGATAGCTCCAATATATAGTGATGTAGAGTCTTTAAACTCTACAATTATGGTGTATCAGTCATCTACCGATATAGAGGGATATGAGCTCTTTTCTCAGTCCTGTGATATTGATTCTCGGTTTTTAGATGCTCGCAAGGGACTCTATTTTTTTCATCTTTCGTTTGCACAAATATCCCAGTGTGAAGACACAAAAATATACCTTGCATATCAGTGAAGAGTTGTCGAAGGTTCATGAAAAGATATTTCTCTCTCCTCAATTCAAGAAGAAATACCAATATTTCTTGACTATAGTTCTGAGGATATACAAAGTTTTATACAAGATATTGAAAAAGATATTCAGCGATATTCTCTCTATGCAAAATACCAAGGGAAACGCGTTGGACAGTATTATTCATACTTTCAAAAACAAAGAAAATATTTTCTTGCAAAAGAAAAGAAAAAACTCCTAGAAAATATTCTCGAAAAGCGTGAGTATCTATATAGCTCTCCGATAGAGTGAAAAATGATTCCTGAAAGATTTACAAAAATGCCAAACTCTGGCAGACCTTATAGAGAGGCGTACACTGATGGAATACATCATGGTTGGGATATAGATACGCATCTATGAGATGAGGCAGTTGCTCTTGATGATGGATACATTATCAGAGTGGTAGATGGTTTTGAAAATGAGAAAGATTTTGAGAGGATAAAATACGGACCGTATTTGACGGAACAGCAGGAGGCAGAAAATCTCGATATCCTCAGAGGAAATCAAGTATGGCTCAAAACTATGAAGGGAGAAGTCGTATTTTATAGCCATCTTGGAAGTGTTAATCCAGAACTTCAGCAAGGCATGTTTGTGCAGCGCTGAGATTTTATAGGGACGGTATGAATCACAGGAGTTCCATGAGAGAATTATGAGGATTATCATTTGCATTTTGCTATTATGAAAAATCCCTACAATAAAGATACTGCAGGAACATATGATTTTATAACATATATGCTTTGGGATTGGCTCACAAAGGGTATGAGCTATGAGGAGACTTTGAGGAAACAAAAAGAAATATTTGAGCCAAGCACCCCCTAGCTTTTCCTCTCAGCCATAATAGGAGGTAAGAAACACAGTATGGAAATCACAAGAAACAAAAAAGCCTATTTTGACTATGAAGTGCTTGAGACGCTTGAGGCATGAATAGAACTTTTAGGGCATGAACTCAAGTCTCTCAGAGAAAAAAATGTGAATCTCAAAGGTTCATATATCAGTCTCAAAAATAATGAATTATTTCTTCTGCAAGCTCATATATGAGCATGGAAAGCCCTACCGAACAATAAGATAGTAGATACTTCTCGACCTCGAAAAATATTTCTTCCACGAAAAAAGATTATATATTATGGCTCGAAACTTAAGGAAGGATGATATACCCTGTTAGCCCTTCAGATGTATTTTAAGGGAAGTCTTGTGAAGGTAGAAGTATGACTTGCAAGAGGAAAGAAAAAACACCAAAAACGCCAAATCCTCAAAGAACGAAGTCTTGAAAGGGAGGCGCAGAAAGTTATGAAAAAATCTTACTAAAAAGTTGAGAGTCCTCTAAGGAGGATTTGAGAAGGTATTTTTTTCTCTCCTTTTCCAAAAGAGAGATGTCTCGATAGAGATAAAGTGGATTGGAAAATTTTTGTTTCTCAGATGTTCCTAAGGGAGAAAAATTACTTATATTATTTATAATAACTATGATTGATATTAAACACCTAAGCGAGAACCTAGAACGCTATAAAAAAGAGCTTGAAATACGCGGAGGAAACCCAGATTTTGCAACGCAAGCATATGATGCGTACGAAACATGGAAGCAGTGAAAAAGTCAGCTTGATAGCCTGTTAGAAAAGAAAAATGACTTTAATAAAAAAATAGCATCTTTGAGTACCGATGAGAGAGAAGCCGCTCTCAAAGAAATGAAGAGTCTCAGCGATGAGATAAAAAATACAGAATCCCTTGTGAGAGAACATCATAAAATACTTATTTCAGCAGTTGCAAAAGTACCAAATCTTACTTGGGACAATATTCCTCTATGAAACAGTGATGAAGATAATCCTGTAACAAATATTTGGGGCACAAAACCAACATTTTCCTTTGATCCAAAACCCTACTATGAACTAGAAGTATATAAAAAATATGTGGACCAAAAAGCAGGCGCCCAAGTGATGGGAGCTCGATGATACTATATGAGATGAGAAATAGCACGTTTTCAAAAAGTGTTATTTAATTGGGTAGAACAGCTTATATGGGAAAATGGCTTTGAACCAATGTATGTTCCTCTCATGCTCAATGAAAAAACGATGACAGATATAGGAAATCTTCCAGACTTTGATGGACAACTCTATGAAGTTCCTATCACAGAAGATACCAATTATTATCTGATACCGTCTTCTGAACAACCACTCATGAGCTACTACGCCCAAAAAAATGTTGGAAGTCTTGATAGTCCTATTCTGGTGATGGCAAATACCACATGTTTTCGCAAGGAATCTGGCTCATATGGGAAAGATCAACAAGGTATTTTAAGAGTTCATCAGTTTGAAAAAATAGAGATTGATGCACTTTGTAGACCTGAAGATGATGAAAAGGTTTTTGCGCTCAATGCAAAAATCAATGAAGAAATATATACAAAACTTGGTCTTCATTTTCGCTCTGTGGAGGTATGTAGTGGAGATATGCCAGCAAAGCACCGTCGACAGGTTGATTATGAAGCGTGGTTTCCTGGAGAGGATAAGTTTCGAGAAGTGTGCTCAAATGGCTCAGCGTCTGACTATCAAACTCGAGGTTTAAAGACAACATACACTCGAGATGGAAATAAGGCATTTGCTTGGTCACTGAATTGTACAGCAGTAACATTTCGTACAGGTCTTGCTATTATGGAGCAGTTTCAAACGGAGGATGGAAAATTTCTTATTCCAGAGGTTCTGAGGCCTTATATGGGAGGAAAGACAGTGGTAGAGTAGTGTGAAAGTTTCTCTATATACTCAAACATACTTTTGGCAAGAAAGAAATAGGCTCATATTTTTGAAAATAGAGCCGGTTTATAGTAATATAATGTTATATATTATTTCTCTCCTTCGTCGAAAGGGAAATATGTCGAGCATAGCGAGACAGAAAGGAATAATGAAATTATTATTTTTACGAAAAACAATGCTACTTCTTTCTACTTCAAGCCTTACAGGATATGGACTTCATCGTATTTTTCAGTTTGCAAAAAATGCAGGCTATACAGGTCTTGATATTGCTCTTTGAATGCTGAACTATGATCTTTGGGATGAAGATTATATTGCAGAACTTGCAGAAGAATTTGATCTTCCGGTTCTTTCTCTGACAGCTCCATCAAAAGATATGAGTAGTAAAAAACTTGAGAAAATAATGATCATCGCAAAAAAACTATCTGTTCAAGTAGTAACATTTTCGCCTCCACATTTTACTGACAAAGATACAAAATGGTTTTGAACATCACTGGTAAAAATAAAAAGAGATACACATATCTCTATTGCGGTAAAAAATGTAGAAGCGAAATTTTTGTTTTTTGTGATTCCGGAGTATCGAAATGCGACATTGAGCCAAATCAAGACGCTCACAGGAGACACAACACTCGATATCATGGCAATAGATAACTCTTCCAGTATGGATATCGTCAAAGCTCATGGAGTTCTCGGAAAATCGATAAAAAATGTTCTTTTTTCAGACAAACATGGAATGCAAAGATGAATTCTGCCTGGAGGAGCATGAGGAGGTATTTCTCATCTGCCTTTAGAGAGTTTTTTGATGAAACTCAAGACGCTAGGTTATGGAGGATATATTACTCTCAGAGTGAGTCCCAAGGCAATAGGAGTATGAAATGCTGAGAGAGTGGAACAAAATCTCGAATATATGAAAAACTATTATTATAAGCACTTTCAAAATTATACTGCCTAAGGAAATGCGGAAAAACTTCGTATTTCATCGTCAAAACTCAACATTGTCTTCAAACTCGTACAGTAAGTACGTTTATTTCAGCCAAGTTGGTTTTTCCTTGAGCTACAAAGTTTATGCCCCTTGGGTATTTTTACATATTTCTTATTTTCCCATTTTTTTGGGAATAAGCTTTTTACATCTTATTGTGTAAAAGCTTCTCTTTTCCTTGCTTATAGGCATGATACCAAATAGCCGTTGTGAATATCTCAAGAACTCCTGCCATATACCCCATAAGACATAAGAGTAGGACAAATACTCCAGCCAAAATTATAAAGGTAATAAGACTAAATATTTGTGAGCTAATGAATCATAAAATAGAGACAGTAAGCAGGGGAAATATCAAAAATATCATAAAGTTAATGAGTACCTTAAAGTTCATGATAAACATCATAAAGTAGAGACGAATAGTTGTTTTCATATTGAGAAGCGCAATTTGTGAAGAAACACCAATCGCTTCAAATACTCATTTTTTTTCCAGTACTATTTCATACCGAGCATAGGAAGTGAGTATATTGAGAATCACTGAAAAAATAAATGCTACACCAAAAACAATAGAAAGAGCAAAAACATAATCCAAACCAAGAAAACGGAGTGCAAAGAGATACCCATTAACGATAGAAATAAACTTGAACATATTAAATATATTGTTGTATTCAAACAGTGGAGCAAAGCGAACAATACCAAAACCCAGAGCGTCAGAACGACTTGCCTGAGTATCTTCATTTTTAGCTTCTATATAACGAATGAGTGCTCACTCAAACAAGGGCATCAAAGTGATGTAAAATAGGGCAATGCATCATAAAGTTATCAGAGTAGGAGTTCCATAATCAGAGTCAAAAAATCCCAGTATCTTCTCTGAAAAACTTTCAGAGTTTCCCAGTAATACGATATAAGTATACAGTGTTTGGTATACGAGGATAAGCGACAAAAAAGCAACAGAAAAAACTCCAGGGATAAAGTAAAATCCCTTAATCTTTGTATCATGTTTAATGAGTTCTAAACTGGGATAGAGCAAAGAGTTATTCATGTATGTCTTTTCTTGAGCGTCCATCTCTTAGAAAGATAACTGTGATATAAGATACGAGAAAAATCATCAGAGAGACTTTTCTCTCCAGATAATCGTCTTTTTTTCAGAAAGGTGTGTTCAAAGAAAGAAATGATATCTCAGAGCATCATCAACAATCATACCAGGAAAAGAAAAATTTTGTATATTTTGATCCACAAGTAGCGTATACTTTGGAGTATAGAGTATTTTCATAATCTGATTTTCCTGAAAAATATCAAGCATTTTTTCTTCGAGTTCGTTTTTCTTTTGTATTCAGATATTATGACTTTTTAATTCTTCTAATAGGATATCAAGACTGAGGAGTTTAAAGTTTGACAGATTATATCCATTTTCAATTTGGCTTGAGTGAAAATAGGGAAATATATTTGAGCTAAAATATCCCGTATTTATTCCTAAGAGAAGTATATCATAGGAGAGATCATTGCTGCGAATACGGCTCGTAATTTGATCTATACTCAGAGCTTCTAACTCAAGAGAGATACTCTGAGATGAAAAAATATCTTGCAGGTACAATGCTGTCTTTTCCATAAGGGGATCATCCCTGCTGTAGACAAGTTTGTATCATAAGATACTTCCATCTTTTTCATAGAGATAGCCATCAAGGAGAGTATTTGCCATATCAAGGGTGAGGAGGTTTTCTTCAAGTTCTTGAATCTGTTCTATGGTGGTATCTTGGTTTGTTTCTTCAGGGGAGAAAAATGTTTCTTGCATTTCACGAACTTTGTCTTCTTGGTCTTTGTAGTAGTACACATAAAACTCTTCTTGAAACTCTTTCCCATTTACTCACTCATAATAGAGCCTATAAACATTTTCACCCTCCACAATAGAATCATACGCCTCTAAAAGCCGATAGTAAAATACGCTGTCTCCAGGAGAATATTTTGTGAGCTCGTAGTCGTTGATAAATACTTTTTGTGTTCCTGCAGGAACATCTCATGAAATGAGGATGTTATCACGAGTAAGAAAATTGTATTTTAAGATATCACTATTTTGTATGAATTTTAGTGGTTCTTGAGTGATTTTTGGAGTTGCGTTTGCTTCTTCTGATATGGTGACTTTTTTGAGATTCTTTACCGCAAGAGCTATTTCTTGGAGTTCTTTTTTGCGATAGAAGGGTTTTCATTTTTTCAAAACTTCAACATCCACTTTTCATAGGGCATCTATAGAAGTATCACTGAGAAAAGGGTTGTAGGCTTCTTGCACAACAGATTCTCCGAGAGTTTTTACAACATCATCTCGATCAATCAGTCATGCAAGAGTGACTCTCTCATCAGCAGAGAGATTTGTAGTATTAAAAAATACTCAGGTAAACTGTGGCAGAGAGTATTCAAACTTTCTCAGGCGAGGAATAGGGTTTGCGATCAGTCTTTGCTTGTCATTGAATACATTGAAGGAGCTTGTATGTTTTGCAAAATGATTGTCGTTGGTAAATAGGTGCAAGATATAAAAATCGATGAATATATCAGATGGCGAATAATATTCATTTCTTCACAGTGTCAGTTTTGTAACACCAATAGTCTCATCTTGATGAATATTTACAAGACGAAATCTTCCTGAATATATGGTTCATACTTCAGAGAATTTTCCTGTAATATTTGCTCTATTGAGATTTTCAGCTACATCCTGAGGAATAATAGGTTGCAGGAGTACATGAAGAAAGTTGATATCTCGCGCTGTGTTTCGAAATGTGAGAGATTCTGAGCTGACTTCCATAGTAGTATTATCCAAAAGAGAGGCAATGATAGGATGTGAACGAGTCTGCTTTATGAGGCTCAGGGTTGCCTGGACATCATAGGGGCTTATCTCACTTCCATCAGACCAAAAAATACTACTCTCCATAGAACATTTGATCAGCAGAAGATTACTCGTATCACAGTTCATGATACTTGGCTCGAGGCTTTGTTTTTCGGGAGAGTATTCTAGTATCGAGCGATAGAGAAGTTTATTGATATAAGCGTTATGATTTCGAGAGGGAATCAGGGGATTAAAGTGTGGAAAATCTCCTATAAGTGCCTCAGATATTGTTCCTCATTCAAGAGCACTTGTGTCAGCATCATGGTAGAGATATACAAAGCAGAGATGACCACTCAGCACAAAAAAAGAAAACATACTTATATATAATAAGTATGCCTTGAGCTTTTTTTGAACCAAATCTCTCATAAGCTTATTCTAATAATTACGCGAGTATAAAGAGGGCAAGAGAGTTAAGTATAAAAAGCATTCCAAGAAAAATAGTAAGTTTATGGAGTGCTTTTTCGGGTCATCTTTTTTCTGTTGCTCACATTCAGCCAGACATCGTAGAGAGGTTGAGGGCAACACTTTTATTTTGAATAAGGACTACGAATATTAGGAGCATAGCAATAACGACTTCTATCGTTGAAAGTATTTCAAACATGCTTATTTTTTAAAATGCAAAAGTGAATAGACTGTATTCAAGACGGTGAAAATTGCAACTGCAATTATAAAGTTTGTATTTCATATAATTTCGTATCAAACACCAGGAATCATGAGTATATCATTGATGATATATCCAAAAACATAGAGAATGATAGCATTGATAAAAAAACTTACCAATCAAAGAAATATAAAGTAGAGGGGCAAAGAGAGTATTCTCAGTATAGGCCTGAGAGTGGAGTTAATGATTCATAGTATGACTCCTCCTAAAATATAGGTCTTGAGCGCCTGAATAGAGAAGTATTCACAGTTTTGACATCACAGGGCAACTCACGCTTCAAGTGCTTTGTCGCTATTTGGTCAGAGAAGATAGGTAATAGCGTACAAAATAGAGGCGTTCAGTATGATAGAAAAAAAGAGTTTCATAAGTGCTAGAGTTTAAGAAAATGACTGATACGGTCGACTATTCATATATCTTGACGCTCAGGTTCTCCAAGAGCCTCAAGTAGAATATTCTCAATAGCGAGGAGCTGTGAGTTGTCTATACGCAGAGATAATAGCCTAATGGGGCTTCGACGAAGTTTGAGTCGCATATATATCACATCTTTCCCTGAGTATATGAAACTATAAGAAGCAATGTGAGAATACTCATAAAAAGATTTTTGTATCCATATACCAGCTTCGGATATTTTTACTTCTATTATTTCGTCAGAGTGTATTTCGAGAAAATAAAACAACCCAGTGACAATCATCACGACAATACTCATTCCATATTGAAGTGTCAAAAATCCCCAAACAATCAGTCAAATAGAAACAGAAAGAGCGATCATATACCAAAGTGGTGAACGATCTTTATTGTCTTGGTACTGCCACTGATGAAGAATAGGGCTATCCATGTTTAGCTGAGGTTAGCAAGTATCACTTTCACAATAGTCCATGCAAGCGCAGCAAGAGCGAGTCATGTAAGCGCAGCAAAAATAGTATCTCGTCCTTTAGTCTTATCTTGCTGGGCAGATCCGAAAAGAATTCTATATGCTCATATGATGATAAATATTACAGAAATAGTTCCGGCAATAGCCATAAAAAAATCAATCGCCGCACGAAGAGCAAGAGGGATATCGCTCAAGTGTACATCTCAAGAGCGTAGTTTATCATCAGAGATTCCGAGAATATTACTGCTTTCTGCTTGTACTTGATGTAGGGCAAGAAGAAAAAAACATCAAAAGAAGTAAAGATATTTCATATATATTCAAAAAAATAATACTTTAGAGAAGATTATAATCAGAAATCGGAGATTTCATAGCCTGAAAGTTTCAAAGGCTTGGGTTATAGTAGTCAGAAAGGAGAGCAACGAGTTCTGATTTATTGAGTTCGCTTGCACGAATACCAATAGATTCGAGACTGGTTTTTACGGTACTACTGCGGTTCATAAGAGCCTTTTTCGTTTCTTGAAAACTGCGTATTTGACTACGAATTTTTACAATATCATCTCCGTTGTTAATAGCTCGCCAAAAGTTTTTAAACATGCCAAATATTCCTTGAGATTTCACGCTCGCATCTTCTTCGAGGTCGTGAGGTACAACGATATAAAACTCTTTCTTCATAATTTGTGCTACCTCAACAAGTTTCTTGAGGTAATCAATATATTCATATGTCTGGTTTTGTAAGAGTTCATTTTTTTGGCTGACAGCTTTTTCTTTGAGTTTTTCTAGATATCCATCTATATCTAGTTTACTGGATCTTACTATTATCTGCACAGGGAAATCCAGAGAGTTAAGAAAGCGCTGAAAACTTACAATAATAGCATCTTGTTCTTCGTTACTTTTGAGTAAAAAGTTAATGGTACTACATTTCATCACAACTCTTGCTGAAGAGTCTTTCATGATCATGATATTTTCTCGCAGTTGAGAAAAGGGAAGATGTCTTTGGGTACTACTGTCGGGAGATTTACTAGGTTTTTTTTTCTCTGGCATAAGTTTCTTTGTAGAGAAGAAGTAAGAAGATGACTAAATCTTTTTGAGTTTTTCTTGGAGTTCTTCGATTGTATCTATTTTTCTTTCTATATCTATGCTTTGTTGTTTTTTTTCGGTTTCACTGGTTAAAAATCCGATATCCAGCGACCAAGAACTATCAGTATTCATCTCCCATTTGCGTTCTTTGGGAAAAATATTGAGTCGTATCAGGGAGAGGATAAAAGGGACAAAAGTCATTTCATGGATTTTAAACACCGCAATAAGCACGGTAAGTATCGCGATAAAACCACTTGGAATGAGAGCTATTTCTCATCAAACACTCGGCATAAGACTCTGAAAAATACCATAAGCAATTCAAAAACCTACCATAATAATAGTAAGTTGCCTCAGGCTCAATCCTAAAAATATAGGATCCTCATTTTCTATTTGTACCGGGATTTTATATTGCATATGGGTATCTTATACAAAAAAACGACATTTGTGAATGCAACACCGTAAAATAGAATTGATTTATATAAAAAATAATTTATAAAAAATACTTTATGAATAAAAAATAATAATATACAAATATTTTTTTCTTATTTTCTCTGAAAAGTTATTGATACACGGAGAAAAAATCATACAATGATTAGCACTTATATATTTTAAGTGCTAATATATTTTTTATGACAAAAAAACATAATTTTGCAGCAGAAACGGGAAGAATTCTTGAGCTGCTCACACATTCTATTTATTCTAATAAAGAAATATTTTTGAGAGAACTCATCTCAAACGCTTCTGATGCTATCGATAAAGCGCGACTCAAGTCTCTGACAGATACCAGCTTTCTCGGAGATGATACCAACTTTGAGATTACAATAGATATTGATAGTGATAAAAAAACACTCTCTATCAGTGATAATGGTATCTGAATGACACAAGATGAAATCCATACTCATCTTGGGACGATTGCAAAGTCAGGAACAAAAGAATTTATAGAAAAGCTCGAAAAAGCAAAACAGTGAGGAGACCATAATCTTATTGGGCAGTTTTGAGTGGGATTTTATTCTGCTTTTATGGTCGCGCAAAAGGTAGAGGTAACGACTCGAAGTGCTTTGGATACCAAAGCGCATTTATGGACCAGTGATGGGAAAACAGGATATGAGCTTATAGAGACTCAGAAACAGTCAAGATGAACAACGGTAAAGCTGTATTTTAGTGAAGGAAATCAGGAACTTGTGACAGATTGGAAAGTCAGAGAACTCATAAAAAAATACTCAAACTATGTTGCTGTTCCGATTATGATGCTCGAAAATGATACGCGATCAGAAGAAGAACAGAAAAAAGAACCAAAAGAGCTCAAATACGAAAGGGTCAATGAAACAAAAGCAATCTGGAAAAAATCAAAATCATCGATCAGTGATGAGCAGTATAAAGAGTTTTACCAGAGTGTGAGTATGGATTTTCAAGAGCCACTGGCAAGAGTGCATACAAATGTAGAATGAGCAGTGAGTTATAACGCTTTACTTTTTCTCCCAGAATCAGTAAATATGTTTGCTGATATGCGAGATCCAAATAGAGATTATGGTCCAAAACTCTATGTACAAAATGTGCTTATCTTGGAACATGCAAAGGAGCTTCTTCCTGTATGGCTCAGATGTGTTTCTGGTGTGGTGGAGACATCAGATCTCCCACTCAATATTTCTCGAGAAATGCTCCAATCAAATACCACGCTTGAAAAAATAAAATCAGCGCTCCAGAAAAAAATCCTCACAGAGCTGAAAAAAGTTCGAGAAAATAATAGAGAGAGATACTCAAAGTTTTTTGAAAATTATGGAAATATTCTCAAAGAAGGGGTGTACTATGAGCATAATATCAAGCAGGATATTGCAGAGGTACTGGAGTTTCAGACACTTTTATGAGAGAAAAAACAGAGCTTAGACGAGTATTTGGAAGCCTCTAGTCCAAAAACTTCTCAAGGAGAAAACAAGACAGAAAAAAAAGACACTCCTGAAAAAACTATTTATTATATCACAGGAAAATCGCACTCAGAAGTACTTGCAAGTCCATATATCTCACAGTTTCGAGAAAATAAGGTAGATGTGCTTTTATTGACAGATGTGATTGATGAATGGATGATAGGAGTACTTGATGAGTACAAAGGGGCAAAACTCAAGTCCATTACCGCGAGTGATGTGAGTCTCAAGGAAAAAACAGAGGAAGAAAAGAAAAAAGAAGAGTCAGCACAAAAGCAGTATAAAGATATGCTTAAGCTTATAAAAAATACGCTTTGAGCAGATGAGATCGAAAAAGTAGAGCTCAATACAAATCTTTGAGATTCACTTGGAGCTCTCAAAACTCCAGACGGATCTATGAATCCACAAATGGAAAAGATGATGAAAGCGATGTGACAAGATGTTCCAAAAACAAAGCGTATCCTAGAACTCAACCCAAACAATAAGCTGGTAAAAGCGATGAAGAAAGAGTTTCAGTCTGATATAAAATCCAAAAAACTCAAAGATCTTATCAACTACGCCTATATGCAGGCAGTACTTTTAGAGTGAGGAGAACTCAAAAATATCTCAGATTTTGTGAGTCTCACGAGTAAGTTTGCAGGGGAGTATGTAAAAGATTAGTACTATTGAAAAAGTTTTTCATAAATAGTTGATTGAGTTTGCGTAAATAGATAATGAAACTACAATACAAGAGTTATTTTTATAACTTTTTATTATGCACTATGAATATGCAGGTCTGATTACTTGCGTTATCTCTCTTTTACAGGTACTTCTTGCCTTTAGGGTTGGAACTATGCGTTCAAAACACAAGGTTCAGTCATATGAGACCTATACGACTAAAAATACAGAGTTTATCATTGCTCATCGTATTCAGGTAAATACGCTAGAGAGCGTGATGGTATTTCTTCCCTTATTGTGGGTAGCGACATTTTGAGGTTATGAGATAGCTGCTGCTATTATTTGATGAATATGGATTATTTCGCGTATTTTGTATGCAGTTATGTATCAGCAAGATCCTAAAAAGCGTATGATTCCATTTCTGATTTCTCTTTTGTGTACGGTGAGTATGTTATTACTGGCAATTTCTGGAATACTATTGTAGTTTTTCGCAATTTTTTTCTAAGATACGATTTATATATTTTTTCTTTTTTTATGAACTTTTACCAAAGATATATCCAAGAATCTATGGACACGCTTCATAGAATGACAATTCGTGACATAATGATATTTAAGTTGATGATTGTTTTTTCAACACTTTGGATTGCAAAGGCTTTCCCAGTGCTTTTATCACTTGATGTATGGGTGTATATGTTTTTTTGGGGACTTGCTGCAGGGTATGTGCTGAGTATTATGAACTGGAAGAATATAATAAAATAGTAAAAAGGAGCGTTATAACGCTCCTTTTTTAGTGTATACCTGCTATAATCAGATAATTGGCAAAGAGAATCCAAGAATCAATCCTAAGATTACATATTTCATATATTTCACCCAAATTTTTTCTTGGAAGTAATCTGATAAACTAATAACCAAGAGTATTAGAAGCATTGCGAAAAAATTATCTGTATTTAGGTCCATTTTAGTCCTTTCTTCGCCTCTCATGAAGCGAGATTAAAAGTTTAACTCGCTTCATTAAGGAAGTTCTGAAAAACTCCTTTTTTCTCTCCTTTTGCAAAGGAGAGATGGCTCGTTAGAGCCAGAGTGGATTAGAAAATTTTCGTTTTTCAGAGGTTCCTTAAGAAGTGTAAATATTTTATATACATAAAAATAGAAAAAACAATACTTTTTTCAAAAAAGCTTGCTTTACATTTTTTTCTTTGTATAGTCCCGCTCGACATAGATATGCAAAGCATATTCCACAAAGAGACATTTCTTCTACAAAATACCGATTATCAGAAATATCTCTTTTAGGCGAGATTTTTGAATAATTATTTTGTGTATGACACTCACTCACTATGAGAGAGAGATATGTCTCTTTATTTTTTTGTAAAATTACTATGACAGAACAGACTCTACATTTCCGAGACCTTTGACTCTCAGAAACACTCCTTCAAGCAATAGAAAAAAAAGGCTACCAACACCCAAGCCCCATACAAGCTTGAGTGATACCACTCCTACTCTCAGGAGAAAAAAATGTTCTCGGACAAGCCCAGACAGGGACAGGAAAGACAGCGAGTTTTTGACTTCCATTACTCGATAAACTCGATATGAGCAAAGCAGGGATACAAGCTATGATTCTCACTCCCACTCGAGAGCTCGCAATACAAGTCGCTCAAGAAATAGGATCATTTGCAGACGCTTGAGTCAAAATAACACTTCTTTATGGAGGACAAAATATCCGAGACGAAGTCAGATCGCTCAAGAACGGACCTCATATTGTTGTCGGAACTCCAGGACGAATCACAGATCATCTCGTCGTTAAAAAGACTCTTAAAGTTGCAGATATAGATTACTTTATCCTTGATGAGGCAGATGAAATGCTCAATATTGGTTTCAGAGAAGAAATAGAAGAAATCATGAGCTACACCCCTGAAAATAAAAAGACTCTGCTCTTTTCTGCTACTATGCCTCGAGAAATACTCACTATTGCTAAGCGACACATGGGAGACTATGAAACCGTAAAAATCGAGTCCAAAACAAGCATCTCCGAGAGAATCACGCAAATCTTATATGAAGTCTCTCCAAGAAATAAGTTTGAAGCACTCTCACGCGTGATAGATATAACAGAAGATTTTTATGGGATCGTATTTTGTAAAACCAAGATGGATACTGATGAAGTTGCTTCAGGACTGATGGCAAGAGGACTCAAGGCAGAGGGAATACATGGAGATATTGAGCAAAAACACAGAGAAAAAATATTAGCCCGATTTAAGTCAGGAAAGAGCAAAATACTCGTAGCAACAGATGTAGCTGCCAGAGGAATAGATGTTGATGATCTCACGCATGTTGTGAATTATTCTCTTCCAGATAACGCAGAAACCTATACTCATCGTATTGGAAGAACGGCAAGAGCAGGCAAAACAGGAACTGCCATCTCATTTGTCTCACGAATAGATATGCGAAAACTCTTTGCTATAGAGAGACTCCTCAAACAAAAAATACAAAAACAACAAATTCCAAGCGCAAAAGATGTAGTATCATTGCAAAAAAAGAGACTAATACAGCGCCTCACTCACAGTATTTGAGGAGGATGATATGAAAAATTTGATAGCCTCGCACTCGAGCTTCTCACGCTTTGAGAAGCAGAAGTTATTGTTGCCTCTCTTCTCAAAGATGCGTATGAAAAACGATTTGATGAGTCTTCATACAGTGTTATTTCTGAGAGGGGACCTCATATTTCACCAACAGGAGAACAGAGACTTTTTATTGCAAAAGGAAAAATAGACGGAATGAATCCAGGAACACTGATACGCTTCCTCGAAGACGAGGTTGGTATTCGTTTGGGAGATGTGGGGAAAATAGATATCTTAGAAAAATTTTCATATATGAATGTTCATCCCGATGTTGCGGCGGTGGTACTAGATTTTTATAAAGTAAAAAATAGGAGAAAACCTCTTGTAGTTCAGGCAAAGGGAAGAGACTCTTCGTCAGCTTCTTACTGATCTTCTTGAAGAAGATGAGGGCATAGATGATTTTCCTGAGGAAAGTTTTCATGAGATAAAAAAAGGAGTCAAAATATCAGCTATGGATGGAAGAAAAAGTAGATTTTTATCAGAAAATAATATACTAACCAGGCACGGAAAATACATAAAAATATCATATGAATACATCAGCATTTCTACAAGATGTTTCTCGTATACATGAACTTTTTCAAAAAAATGAGCAACACCTCAACAGTCTTTCAGAGGGAATCTCAAAAAATAACTGGCAGAGAAAAGTGCTCGATGATATCTTAGATGTACTGCAACTCGACAAAAACGAAGAAACATACTTTGCTGCAGCTACTCGTATCGGACAAAAAAAGTTTGAAGCTCTTGATATCTATCTCGAAAAAATATGAAAAACACAAGAAGAAAGAGACAGAGCTTTTGAACTCTCCTATCGTTTTGTGCAAGAATATTATGAGGCTCTTCAATGAAAAATGATAGAAGACATATACTCTGAAAGTCTTTTAACAGATTTTTACAGAACAATATTTCTCTATACTCATAAACTTGGAAAATGTTACTCACGACTTTTTTTAAAGTGGAATAGAAAACTCTTATTTGAGACCAATAGACAACTGGAAAAGCAGTTTCATGGAGATCATGATGCGGTCATGGATTACCTTGCAGAAAACCAGCTTTTTGATCCGTGACACTACGGATTGACGGCAGATAGATCATACTCTATCCTCACACTAGAGGAAAACTCATATGTATCTCTCTCTTATAAAGAGCATTTCCCAGAAGATATTTCAGAAATATCAGCGCTGTATGATGAGTTTATAGAGCAGCTTGATAAGCTCGATGATACGGTATTTGATAGAAAATCAGCATACAGAGAATATTTCTCATCAATAAAAAATGCTCTGAGTGAAACACATACACACCTACTTGTTGAAAAATGGGCAGAAGTAGATAGAAAATGGATGGCAATAGATACTCCTGTGCAACCAGGTCATCCGATAGAATACTATGAGGATAGGTATCGCCGCGCAGTATCTATCGAGTTTGATATGCGTCTTCTTGATCCAAGTCTTTTTCGTTCACAAGTATCAGCAGATGTACTACATATGTATGAGTGAATGTATGATGAGATAGGAAGAGAAAATTTTCCAGAAAGCTATGAATACTCTTTAAAAAACCAACAAAAAGTACAGCTCTATATTAGTGCTCCAGTGCTTGCTTATGGGTCGTTTCTTTGTTGAGCGTATAGCGCTCAGGTTGTTCCAAATGATGATGAGGTGAGTAAGGTGTATGGGAAAAAGATATTTGCATTTCCAAAGTATGTGCTTGACTCTCAAAGATCTCTTCCAAAAATGCAGATTGATCAGGAGATGATATCTGCAGAGATTTTACAGAAATATTATGACTTTCTCAACGGTTCAGAAGAAGAGTATTATCAAGTATATGATAGAGAAACCATAGGGCATGAATATGGTCATACGCTATGGCTCACTCCATGATGTGAAATCAAGATATGAGAAAAAGGACTTTTTAAAAACATCGAAGAGTTCAAGGCAACTGCTGGTGGACTTGTAGCATATTTTTTGAAATGACCGTCTCCTCTTGATGAGCATATACTCATCACGCACCTTATGCGTTCGATAAAAATGATGAGGTATAGAGAAGTAGAAGATATTATTCCGTATTATTGTGAGTGCTTGATACATTTGCATATATTCTTTCAGTCGGGGCTCATAAGCTATGAGTGATGACAGATATGTCTTCATATGAGTGAGGAGAATATTCAGGCTTTGAGAGAGTTATATACTGCAGTGTATACGCAGCAAATATTTACCTATCTTCAGCAGATGGAGGCAGGAAACTTTTTGTTTGAATATACGGTAAGAGAAAAAGGTGTATATTTTCCAAAACAGGAACATGTCAGAAAATTTGTGGAAGATTTTTATGAGAGGTATAAGCAAATAGGAAATAGTGTTGTTTCTGATCACTGCAAAACAGCATCATAAAGAATAGATCTGAAAATAATTTTACACTCCCATGATACAAAAATACTATTCTTTCCTTATTATGATTTCTTTCTTTTTTCTTGGTCTTTTGATAGTATACCTTGTCACTTTATTGCTTGCTCGAAACATAGAAACATTTTTCAGTTTTCCAGGAGTGTATGTTCATACTACTCCTGAAGAGCATATACTTTCAGAGAACTATCGTTTTAATAATTTGCAGGGGATATATCTCGAAGATAAGGCAGGAGATAGAGTATATGGAATATATATAGATAATAAAAAATCGCATACCATCTACTATTTTCATGGAAATGGAGGTGATATAGGTTTTTTTTATCATGATATAGCAAGGCTTTCTCGAATGGGGTATAATGTTCTTGCGCTAGAGTACCCTGGTTATGGGCAATCTGGCGGGTTTCCTCATGCAGACAAGGTGCAAGAACACGCCGAACTCCTCTATAGTTATGCACAATCATCATTTGCTTTGAGTGAGGAAAATACTTTTTTATATGGTTATTCTATTGGAACAGGAGTGGCTCTTGAGTTTGCTCAAGGAAAAAACTTTCCAAAAATTGTTCTCGAGGCGCCATACCTGAGTCGTTATGAACTTGCCCGTGATAGATTTGGTTTTGCTCTACAAAGATTTTTCTTTTTACCCAATACGCTTGTGAGTGAAGAAAATATTACAAAAACACAGGCAGAAGTATTTATATTTCATGGAGCAAAAGATAGGATCATTCATCAACGCCACGGAAAAGCGCTTTCAGAAATTCCTCGAAGTGCCAAAACCTATTTTTTGGATATTCCTGATGCGGATCATTTTTGAATGCTGGCAAGTCATAGAGTATATGAAAAAGTTTGGAATTTTTTTGCTCAAGGGAGAAGTATCCCTGTATACGATATAGTAGATACCAGTGATCTACAAGAGCATGATCTCCAAAATATACTTACATCGCTTGATTATTCTTCTGATGAGAGTTTTGTAAAATATGTCAGTCCAGATATTCCGTTTGAGGATATACAGTATATCCCACAAGATATGCAGTCTCTTTCACTAGAACACATAGTAGATACAAAATGAGATGCGAAAATGCGGAAAAAGGCAGCTCTCGAGTTTGAGGCACTGGCAAAAAAATACTTTGAAGATACAGGTGAAAAAGTGGTAGTTGTGAGTAGTTATCGGAGTTATGACTATCAGGTAGGTATCAAGTCTCGCTGATGTCCGGACTATCTTTGTGCCAAGGCAGGTCACTCGGAACATCAGTCTGGTTTAGCAATTGATATATGGTCAGCTTCTACACATGAAAAATGGTTAAATGACACAGAGCTTACAGCCAGATATGCATGGTTTCGTGAAAATGCGCATAGATACGGCTTTCATCAAAGTTATCAAAATGGAAGAGAAGTAGATGGATACGATAGAGAGCCGTGGCACTGGAGGTATGTATGAATCGAGCTTGCAAGCTATCTCAAACACCATGATATGACATTTTCTCAGTGGTATAAAGAGTTATAGCTTATTTTCTTGATCTTCTATCTCTTTTTCGACCTCATTTTCAAGTTCTTTTTGCATGAGGATTTGTGTGAGAAGTTTCTTCTTTTCTTGTTTTTCTCTTTTCTTTTCTTTCTGAGAAAGGTAGAAAAGGATGAAAGGAACACAAATAGAAACGAGAACAAGTAGTAGGATAGATATTCATAAAATCATAAACCCCTGAAATAGCACATCTTCGTAGAGCATACCTCAAAGCATCATGACCTCTTCAAAGCTCTTGTATGTATGTAAAAATCCTATCATTATCCTTTGCTTACAGAAATAAGATCTCATGTGACAATGAGTCTATTGAGCGTTGTTCCAATTGGCCAGCAAGTCATCAGTGTTATTTGAGAATCTTGCTTATCATCACTATGCAGAACAGAAACATTACCAGGACGAATGACTTCTTTTCCATAGATTTTATAGATATATTTTTTTTGATTATAATAAACAATGACTTCATCTCAATAGACAACATGATCTAAAAGCGCAAAAACATCATTATAGTTTCATTTCATCCATGGAAAATTGGAAGAATGACCAAATATAAACGCATTTCCTCATTGGCCTGGTTTTCCACTTCCAGGATAACGCACTACACCATCTTCGAGCTCATCCATAAAAATATCTTCAAGTTCATCACTTCCGTCAACATGGGTATTGACGATATCTATGAGAGGAATATTTTTTCCGATTCGCGGTATAATAATACGATTTTCATAGGGAGTAATCTCAATATTTGGAATCACACTTTCAGTATTTGCTTTGTGAGTGAGTCTACTAATAGAATGTTTTTCTTTGAGAAATCGAGCATCAAGCATGACATCATCTTCGAGCTGTGAGAAAGTATTTTCGAGCTGAGAAGACTCTGAAGAAGCTTTATCAATATTTGCTGCGTGTACTGAGTTGACGATTGCCTTTTGGGTTTCTTGCATTTCTCACGAAAATATGAAGCTATAGGCAATACTTGAGTAGGCTTTGTAGTTTGTCCCTACTAAGAGGACAAGAAATATACAAGCAGAAGTTCAGATATATCTCAAAAAAGCGTATGCTCCAGTGCGTATTTTCTCAGATATCAAAGGGCTACTTTTTTGTGAAGAGGATAGAGCTTCTTGATCTTCTTGCATGCTCACTTCTTCGAAGAAGTTTATGCTATCCGATGGTGTTTTTTGTAAAATTTCATCATCGAGATACACAGATGCTAAAATATCTTGTTGTGTATTCATAGGAGTATTTGTATTTTTATTTTTGTTGGTAATGCTATGATAGCACACTTTTTCCTCTTTTCGCAAAATATGAAACTTGATTTTCAGCTGTTTTTTGATACTATTTAGCTAATGTACCGTAGCCTGAAAAAAAATTATGCCAAAAAAGCACGAAACAAGTTCAGGAGGCATTGTGTATAGAAAGAAAAATGGAAATATTGAGATACTGCTTTTAAAGTGGAGAAACTCTGCTAATAAGCTTGAGTTTGTTATTCCAAAAGGAAAAATAGAGTCAGGTGAAGTTGCCAAGGATGCTGCTCTCAGAGAAATATCCGAAGAAGCAGGTCTCAACACTCATGATCTTGAGATAATAAAGTTTGTGAGTAAACTCAATTATACTTATACTGCTGCCTACCTTGAGTGAAGTCCAATGATAGATAAAGATGTATACCTATTTATCGTAAAGTATACAGGAAAGAAAAAACCCTACGTTCGAAAAGACGAACGATTTGTTGGTTATGAGTGGATTGATGTTGAGAAAATCCAAGACTTTTCGGTGAGGTTTGATCTGTCGGGTATTATTTATCGAAATAAACTTTTCTTTGTATAGACATTTTTGAGAAATGAGAATTTTCTCAGAGTTTCCTAAAAAATGAGTTTTTCTCTTATTATTAATATTTTTTTTAAACTATGATAGAAATCAGCTATAAAAATCCATCAACTCTCAGTATTAAAAATACGGAAAAAAAAGAAGTGTTTTTTGACTATAATACAAAAAAAGTATTTCTCGAAGATGTGGATGTGTCTCATCCATGAGAATATGAAAAGTCAGGGAATCTCTTAGAAGTAAAAAAGTATACAGATATTCTTTTCTACAAATTTCTTATTGATGGAAAGCATATCTGTATTGTAACAAGCGAGAGTTTTGATCTCAAGGAAGAAATAGTTGCTTTTTTTTGAGATGTAGATATACTTATAATTATTGGGACAAAAGATGCTGTGAAGATTTTTGAAAATATCGAGGCAAAACTTGTGATTCCATACGGAGATGAAAAAGATATTTTTCTCAATACTCTTGGTCAACACCCAGAGTGAGTCAAGCTCTATAAGCTGTGAGCTGATCTTGATGGAGAGAGAACAGAGTTTGTAAATCTTGAGAGTTAGAGTATTACGATAAAAAACATAAAAAGTACTCTCAAGAGTACTTTTTTTTATTTTTTTGGCTGGGGTAGAGGGATTCGAACCCCCGATCAGGGATTCAGAGTCCCCTGCCTTACCACTTGGCCATACCCCAATGTATATTTTGTTTACTTCTGAGAAAAGTAGAATGAAGTATAAAGATAAAACTGCAAATGCAAAAAAAAGAAAAAAGTCGAAAGAGTGGTGGAACTTTCGACTTTTTCTTATGAAAAAACTTATTTTAATTCAACAGTTGCTCCAGCTTCTTCAAGTTTTCCTTTGATTTCTTCAGCCTCATCTTTTGATGCTCCTTCTTTGATAACTCATCCGTTATCAACGAGGGTTTTTGCTTCACCAAGACCGAGACCAGTGATCTCTTTTACTACCTTAATAACAGCAATCTTTTGTCCACCAGCATTTGTGAGCTCTACATTAAAGCTTGATTTTTCAGCTTCACCACCAGCTGCTTCACCACCAGCTGCTGGAGCTGCCATTACCGCTGCTGGAGCTGCAGCAGTTACACCAAATGTATCTTCCATTGCTTTTACGAGATCAGCAACTTCGAGAACACTAAGATCTGATACAAGATCAAGAACTTTTTGTGCGTTTGCACTGAGTTTTACTTCTTCAGACATGGTCTTTTAAAGTTAGTATATAAAGTATTGTCATCTTTTCCCAAACTTAGGAAGCTTGTCCCAGCCTCGGGACAAGATGACATTTTCTAGCTTTTTGCAGCTAGTGAGTAACTCTTTTCTTCATCGGACAAAAAAAGAATTACTACACAAGTTTCAAAAATTATACTGCTATATCAGCAAGCTTTTCTTTCCCTGCTTCTCGAGCTTTATCACCAGCAGATTTTGTAACCCGAACAATACCAGCGACAGTTGCGTCAAGTGTTCCAGCAAGTTTTGTCAGTGGAGCAGATATCACGCCAACAAGTTGCCCAAGAAGAACATTTTTTGCAGGAAGACTTGCGAGAGCTTGCGTCTCTTCTGCATTCATCATTTTTCCCTCCATGTAACTTGCTACCCAAGAGATTTTTTCTCCCTTTGTCTCTTTTACGAGAGTATTTACTTTCCCAAGACCTGCAACGGCATCTTCATTTGAACATACTACTCAAATTTGCCCTGGGAGTTGAGCAAGATCAACTTCACAGTTTAGGGCATCTTTCATTGCTTTTACGATGAGTGTTTTCTTCGCAATAGTATAGCTCGCATGTACTTCTCGCAATGAGTTTCTCAAGCTTCAAAATTCTTCTACTGTGAGAGTATCTGTTGCTGCAAAACCAATAGATTGTGCATGTGTAAATTTTGAGACCAGGTCAGCGAGTATCTCAGTCTTTTGTTGTTTACTAACAGCCATAATTCTAAAAATTATATTCTACAATGTATTCATAAAAAAATCTCTCTTACAAAAGAGAGATAGTTTAAACGAGTGTTTAAATATTTCGCTTTTGTCTGCGAAGGTCTTATGTATCTTTGCCTTCGGTCTTCAACAAAAAATGAATACGCAGGGGAGATTATAGTGAAGAAAAAATGAAGTCAAACTTTTTAGCGAAATATGTTACTGTGAGAAACAGTCCTTCGGAGAATAATATGTGTGTTTGTAGCTTCAAAGATGACGAGCCAATGTAAAAACCGTAGATTGTTTGATTTCTTTCATGTATTCTATGAATTGATATCTTCAAAAAGTTCGTCGACACTTGAGTATGATTTTGTATTTTTTACGTCTTCATTTAGTGCGGCTATGGTTTTATTATTTAGGATTTTTTTGAAGTAAGAGTATTTATTTCTTCTTTGCTTTTTGCATTTCTTCCATTTTTTTCTGACGAGCATAAAACTTATCAACAGCGCCAGTTTTCAGAATCCTCTTCTCACCTGTATAATGAGGATGAGTCTGTGAACTAACTTCTACATACACACTTGGGTACTCTACTCACTCATGAGTATGAGTGGTATCTGTTTTTACCGTAGAATGTGTGATCAGTACAAAACCACTTCCGTTTTCTACAAATGCTACTTTTCTACTTACAGGATGGATATCTTTTTTCATAAAAATATGTTTTTACTTGCCCGCTTTATACGGTACAAAAAAATATTAAGTATCTCTTGTGATAGGCTACAGCAAATCAGAAAGAGTGTTATATATCGAGCAGACTGGATATGCCGTCAATTTAACATAATTTTTTGGGTATAATCTCTTTTCAGAGATCTTGGTGCCCAGGAGAAGACTCGAACTTCCACGCCAAAGGCACTGGTTTCTAAGACCAGCGTGTCTACCAATTCCACCACCTGGGCATAAACTATGATTCATGTAATGTGATTCTCAACTGACTGATGACGACACGCAACGCGTGCACCCCACTCACTTCGTTCGGGAGTATGGCTTCGCACATCTATCAATTCCACCACCTGGGCATAAAACATTATGGTGGGCAGAGAGGGATTCGAACCCCCGAAGGCTAAGCCAAGGGATTTACAGTCCCCCCCATTTGACCGCTCTGGAATCTGCCCAAAAAGTAAAAATGTCCGTCCTTCGCATAAAGCTTTGGAGGACATCCTTCGCTTGAGTTTGTGTGTTTTTCTTTGCTATTTTATGGCTACAGCATTCGAAACTCGAATGAGCGATAGCGAAAAGAGCGAAGAATGGAGCCACTTGTCGGACTTGAACCGACGACCATTCGCTTACAAGGCGAGTGCTCTACCAACTGAGCTAAAGTGGCATTATTACTATAGCGCAGCAGATATTATTGAGAGCTATTTGAAAGTCAAATTTTTTTCGATATATTAAGGAGGCTCTGAGAAGCTCATTTTTTTCTCTCCTTTGTAAAAAGAGAGATGACTCTATAGAGCCAGAGAGGATGAGAAATTTTTCTATTTTTCAGAGTTTCTTTAATGATACTGCCAATTCGATTTCTCAGAAAAAATATGATAGAGACGAAGAAACATCTTTTACAAGATACAAAACTCATAGACACTTTCCTCAAAACTCCTTCAGAGCTTCCCAAACTGATTGTTATTTATGGACCAACGGCTTCGTGAAAAACAGCGATGAGTATCGATATTGCAAAATACCTTGATACAGAAATTATTTCTGCTGACTCACGACAGATATTTCGAAATATGGATATCTGAACAGGGAAAATCACATCAGAAGAAAAACAAGGAATTCCACACCACATGATAGATATTGTAGATCCAAATGAAGTATTTTCTTTGTGAGAATTTGTGAGACAGGCAGAAAAAATACTACAAAACTTATACCAAAGAAAAAAGATACCAATGCTCGTAGGAGGTACAGGGCTCTATATAGATAGTATTATTTTTGAGAGAAATGCCTCTGATGTTTCTACAAATACCCTTTTACGAAAAGGCCTAGAAACGCTTACAAAACAGGAGCTTTACCGAAAACTTCAAGAAATAGATCCCGAGTACGCCAAAGAACTTCATCCAAACAATAGACCTTATGTAGAAAGAGCTATAGAAGTGAAGCTCTCTACAGGAAAGTCAAAGCAAGAGTTTCGCGCAGAAAAAAAACTCAAGTATGATGTACTGTTTTTGCATCCAGATTTCTCTGATAGAGAGAAATTGTACCAGAGAATTGATACCCGAGTAGAAAAAATGCTTGAATCTTGAGCTGAAGAAGAACTTAAAAAACTCATGCAACAGTGATACACGCAAGATGATTTTGCTATGAATACTATAGGGTATAAAGAGTTTTTTTCATATTTTCAGGGAAAAATCTCTTGAGAAGAATTAAGAAGCAAGATTCAACAACACTCTCGAAATTATGCAAAAAGACAGATAACCTGGTTTAAGAAATATGAAGTATTAAAAAAGTATTAAAAAAATTTTATTTTCCAGAGACTGTTTAAAAAGCACGGCAAATACAAAGTCAATGATAATTCCTTGTTCCTCTCAAAGAAGTATGATAGAGTATATGAGTACTTCATGTATGTTCATGATATTCATACACAAAACATTAGTTTTTTCTTTTTTTCTTTATATATTGAAAGAAGTTTATATTACTCTTGGTAGCTATGAATACTGAACTGCAAAAAATCTTTGAAAGTTTGAACATAAGCAAAAAAGATAGACATGAGTATCTGCAGATATTTTCTTTTCTTCCACCACATAAGAGAAAAAATTTTCTTGAAAATGCTCACAGAGTGATGACTGATATCGAAAAAATGCGTGAAAAGCATTTTGAAGAACAGCAAATACTCTTCTGAAATACGCTCAAAAAAATAGAAGAAAAAATATTCCTCGCAAAAAAAAGAACACTTTACGCAGAGAGTTCTCAAGAACTCAAATCTCTACAGTCTTCTATAAAATAAATATATATAAATCCTTTTATGGTAGTAAGTTCGTGACTGCAAAAGTACTTCGACAGTCAACAAAAAAAGAAGTCAAAACGCCAATTACAAGACACATTTCATGATCTCAAGGAGAAAATACATCCCAGATTTTTCCAGAGTTTTCAAGAATTTCAAACCAAACTCATGGCAATTGTGGAAGACGATCCAGATAACAGTGATATTGTAGCAGAAGAAGTTGTATCTCTCTGACAGGAAATGCAAAAACTTCAAAGAAGCCATGACAGCGAAAAACTCAAAAAGGTTACAGAACTTGCATAAAAGAAGCTCTGCAAAATAGAAAAATCTTGTCTAAGAGACCGGTCTCAAGCCTTTGAAATAAGTAACTCGAGACCGGTCTCGAGAAAACAAAAATTTTCCAATCCACTCTGGCTCTATCAAGCCATCTCTCCTTTGGAAAAGGAGAGAAAAAAGGAGTTTCTCAGAGGCTCCTTAATATACCATCATGGCATAAGCTCTTGTATTTACTGGGAAGAGTTTTTTTGACCAAATTGACATACAGGGAGGATGTCACAAGACTGACATTTTGGATTGCGTGCCATACAATGGTATCTTCAAAATAACACTAGCGTATTATGTAAAGGCGCAAGATCTTCAGCGTTAAATATCTTTTCAGCAGCTCTATCTGTCTCGAGAGGAGTTTTTGTACGCGTGATACCAATACGGTTGAGGACCCTATGGACATGAGTATCTACTCAGAGATAGGGAGCATTTTCGGTGACAGAGAGAAATACTTTTGCCGTTTTGATACCTACTCCAGGAAGAGCTGTAAGCTCAGCAATATTTTTTGGAGGAAGAGAGTCGTGTTTTTCGGTAAGTATTTTGCAGGTTTGAAAAATATTTTTTGCCTTGTTATTAAAAAACGAAACAGAAGAAATAAACTCAGTGATTTCTGCAACTCACATCTTGATCCCATCTTCGGGAGTTTTCAGGTGCTGAAAAAAATTTCTATTGATGATATTTACCTGCCTATCGGTTGCTTGCGCGGACATCAGTATCGCAATAAGGAGCTGAAACTCGTTTTCATGTTCGAGCTCTGTTGTTGCGTTTGGAAACATGGTAAACACCGTCTGTTTGAGTTTTTCTATTCGTTCTTTGCGTTTCATAACTCTATGATTAGTCTATAGGAAAATTTTAGAAAAAAATAATGTATACACAATCTTTTTATATTACGGAAAATCATGGAAATAATGCATTTTCTTTTTCTCAGCGACACAAGCCTCGCCTTTATGTGCCAAGTATCAAAAATATTCAGAGTGTAGACCAGATAGAGCTTTTAGCAGAAACATCTGAAAAAATTACATTTGAAGAATATGATTTCGCTGGAAACATGCGTGCATGTTTTGGACTGAAACATCTCTATGAACTCACATGGGAAAACACACCAATGTATATTGTGGATAATCACAATCATGTATACTATTTTTGGTATCTTGCTCGTCATCAAGGAACAATCTCTGATAATGTTCTGCTCTATCACATAGACGAGCATGCGGATATGCGTGATCCATGAGAGTATTTAACCAAGTCAGACGCAGAAAATTTACACAACGTATTTGCATACACAAATTTTGTTCTCAATGTTTGAAACTATATTATTCCTGCACAAAAAGAGTGACTCGTCTGAGAGATAATTCAGATACGCAGCGAACAGGCTCTTTTGAGTGATGTTTTTTCTTCAAGAGATAGAGTTTCTTTCAAAGATAACGAAAATCAGGAGAAACAGTGAAAGCGTAGATCAGTTATCCTCAATCTTGATCTTGATTTTTTTCAGCCAGAACTTGATTTTATAGACTATGAGTTGAAGAAGAAAGTGATTTTATCTATCGCCAAAAAAGCTGACATCATCACAGTTGCTACATCACCATATTTTATGAATCAGCAGAGAGCTATATCTGTCTTGAGAGATATATTTTTTTCTGCTTCCTAAAAAAGAGCCTATTGCTTTGGCATTACTGCCTCAATTGCTCAAAATGTCGCCTCTTTTCCTGCAGGGATGAGTATGGTAATACTATCACCAATTTCTGCCTTAAAATGAGTCACTGCAGCTGTAAGAACATCATAGCTCACCCCTTCAGCGACAACTTGGTATTTTCATTTATCCTGAGTGAGAAGTCCGATCTTAGTTTCTCTCTCTATTTGCTTTATTTGTTTATAGGTCATTTTTCCAGAACCGTTAATTGTGAGCTTCATCCTATCTCCTTGAACGAGTTTTGACTTGCTGGCATAGTTTACGGGAACGATATACTTGTTATTATCTACTCAGAGCATATCCTCACCAGTAAACACTCATTCAATGATTTTATCTTCGCCACTGTCGTAGCTTGAAAGCCCCTTCGTATCAAGTCATATATCGCTGGAAAGGTCGAGGTTTTCATCTTCAATGATTTCTTTGAGGAGTTTTTTTGCGTTCTTAAGGGCTTTTTCAGAAGCATCAATAAAATCTCTGATAGCAGCAATTCGTTTCTTGGTCATATGATTGTATTTTTATTTTTATAAATCCTAAATATTCTACCGAAATTGAGTCATTTTGTAAATGAAAAAGCCTTTACTTTTAATATATATACCACTCTATAAATCGGGAAATAGAGGAAGAAAAGAATAATACAGATATATACCCACAAGCAATAAAAGGTCAAAAAGCAATTTGAGAACTTTTATTACCTCGAGACTGCCCATAAATTTTTGAAACAAGAATCATCCCTATTCACACAATACTTCCTATGAGATAACATATCATAAAGGCAGAAAAAGCAAAACCTAGTCAACAAACTAGTCACATTAGTATCGCTATACGCAGGTCTCCAGCCCCCATAGCTCTTCCTCCAGAAATAACAATTTGTAAAAAAAATACAGAGTATATCACAAGTGCTGCAAGTACTCCAGACACCAGCGCAGAGTCTCAGACTGGGAGGGAAAAAAAGTGAAACAACAAGTACGCACAAGCGTAGCATACTCACAGGAGGAGACAATCATATATTTCACTCAGTCCCGCAAATATAATGGTGTACATGACTGCTAAGACAGAGAGTGAAAAAACAAAGGAGAGTGTATCTATGTTTCATACTGCCAAGTAGGGGATAATAGTATATCAGTGTGATTGAAAAATCAGAGCTCAGAGTACAGATACATTTGCTATCATGAGGATGCTTTCGGGGATTTCTAGGTAGAGGATATCGTAGAAAACATATATAATCGTCAAAAATATGAGAAAACAGAAAAACAAGAGTCTTCACCACTCAAGTATATCTCATAAGGCTATGAGTTCCGGCGATATAAGAAATATTCACACGCAGCTAAAAAGGACTCCTGTAGTCAGTTCAAGCAGGGGATATATAGGAGAGATTTTTGATGAGCATGATGCGCATTTGCCTCTTTGTATTACCCAAGAAAATATTGGTATCAGTTCAAGGACTGAAAGGTTTCTCTGACAGGTTTTACAATGACTTCGTCCTCACCATATTCCTCACTCTCAACTTTTGATTCTATAAATCAAAACAGACGCAAAACTTCAAAAGAGGGTTCAGAAAATAAAAAGTGTACAAATAAAAAAAAGATTCATGTTCATATATTATTCAGGTATTTTATACATTTCTCGCGCAATTTTTGTCTCGATGCGATGATCAACAATAGGTGCGTGATAGTTGAGGGAAGAGTCGAGGGGATTATGAATATCCTCAGCGTTTTCATGCTCGAGTTCGGGGAGATATTTTTTTATATATACTGCTTTGGAATCAAACTTTTCGCTTTGCAAAAGAGGGTTAAATATGCGAAGTGGCTTTGGGTCGGCTCCGACACTTGCTCACCATTGCCAGTTTCCGAGATTGACAGCCTCGTCATAGTCGAGAAGTATTTCTCGAAAATACGCTTCTCCAAGTCTCCAGTCAAGGTGCATATCTTTTGTGAGAAAACTTGCTACAATCATGCGAGCCCTTCCATGCATCCAGTGTGTTTTTTTGAGCTGTTTCATGGCAGCATCTACTATAGGATAGCCTGTTTCTCCATGCATCCATTTGTGAAATAACGCTGTATCTTGAGACCAAGGTATATGTCTTCGTTTTTCTTGAAATTCGGTGGTTTTTGTATTAGGAAAATTATAAAATATTTGCCACCAAAACTCTCTCCACGCTATTTCACTGATAAAGCTTTCTTCATGTGTTCATTTTTCTGGGAATCATTTTTGTTGTATCTCTCTTTGGGTCAATGTTGACAGGGAGTCTCATGAGAGAACGGCATTATATATCTGTCTGACAGAAAAAATTCCAAATCTGAGATAGGGAGAAAGTCGAGAAGTCCCATCTCTATCAAGATTATTTCTGTTGTCGCTGTATTGTGGAAAAGGAAGTTTTGCAAAGCGTTCACGACCAAAATCCATTGTAAAGTAGGGATGTTTTTTGCTGGGGATAAAGTCTCCAGCCTCACTTTGTTCTTTGGTGTTGAGTTGGTTAAAAGAGTTGATTTTTGGGACTATTTTGATGCTTTGAGGATTTTCTATAATGTATTTTTGCCAGAGTTTGTAGTAGGGAGTAAATACTTTTCTTTGCTCTATTTCGTGAGGTTCTGCGATAAGAAAATCTTTATGAGAAGAAAAGTGACAGTCTCATTCACTCAAGATTTGAGATATTTTTTCATCTCTCTTTTTCCCATAACTTCCATAGCTAGTATTGGTAAACACGCATTCGATTTTGTACTGTTTTACTAGCCGAGAAATTATTTCTTCAGGTTTTCCATGAAAGACAATAAGCTTGTTTCATCAGAGTTTTTTGAGTTCTTGTGAAACATCTTCAAGGGCTTCACGAATAAATCAAAATTTTTCGTTACTGACCCCTCAAAATCCCTCGATTATATGTGAGTCAAGGATGAAGATGGGGAGTACTTCTCTGGAGTTTTGTACTGCCTCAAAGAGTCCTGTATTATCATAAACTCTGAGATCTTGCCTGAACCAGAACAGTGAGCGTGTATACATAAAAAAGTGAGTTATCGTATTTTGAGAGTATATTTTTTTTCAAAATACTGACAAGAGGTAGATGGAGGAAACTGTGAAAAAAATTATATTTAACGGTTGAATTCAGTTACAATAATCTCATAATGAAGTGCAATATTTTGATCATCTTATATGAAAAAAACGGCACAAATCTTATTGTATCATCAACTACGCCAAGAATATATTCAAGACACGAGTTATATCGTGTATATTCATCATATATGAAAAATCACATTTCAGTGAAGAAATCTACGGCTCAATACCAGAAGTAAGATCATAGATTATGCCGGAGGAAAGTATATGATACAACAACAAAAAAAGCAGTGAAAAATAGCAGAATTTCTCAAAGAAAAATCCTACATTTCTTGACTCAAAAAATTTGCAAAAAAGCATAATATTTTGAAATTTGTCATAGTAAAACCAAGTGAAAACTATGTTTTTGAAAACTTTCTCAAAATACAAAAACAGCTTGAGGATTTTGGAGTTGAACTGGAGTTTCTTCCTGATACCTATTCTTTTTTTCTGAGTCATGAGGAGTTTCGGAAACAGTATACAAAACCTCCTATTATGGAGTATTTTTATAGATTTATGAGGAAAAAAGAATATATCCTCATGCAAGACGATGGTCAACCAGAGGGAGGAATATGGAACTATGATATAGAAAATAGAAAATTTGATAGAAAGCATCAAAAAAGTTGGGATTTTAGTATTGGGAAAAACAAGTTTTTACAAGAAGCAGAAAAATTTTATGATTTCACACCAAACGCATCTTCTCAATATAGAGAAGAGTTACCAATAATCACAAATAGAGAAGAAGCGCTCGATCTTTTACAATATTTTATAGAGCATCATCTTGATACTTTTGGAGCTTTAGAAGACGCGATGTACAAAGATGATCCATATGTTCATCATAGTCTGCTTTCAAGCTCAATAAACTACGGCTTTCTCTCTCCACGAGAAGTCGTAGAAATGGTGGAAAAGACAGAGAGTGATATGAATAATAAGGAGTGATTTATTCGTCAGATACTTGGTTGGAGAGAGTATATGTATCATTTTTTTCACTTTTATAAAGATAGTATATATCAGGAAAACTTCTTCCAGCATATAAGACCTTTACCATCATTTTTTTGGAAAGAGCCAGAAACTTGTAGCGTGTTACCTCTCGCTCAAGCGCTCAAAGAAGTACATGCAAATAACTACTGTCACCATATTCAGCGACTGATGATTATTGGAAACTTTGCTTTACTTGTAAATCTTGATCCCCATGAGCTCAATCATTGGTTTTTCGAGTTTTATACTGATGCCTTTGAGTGGGTAGTCACGCCAAATGTTTTGGCAATGAGTCAGTTTGCTGATGGAGGAAAACTTGCGACAAAACCATATGTAGCAAGCGCGAATTATATCCACAAAATGTCGGACTATTATCAGTATAGTTCTCATAATCCAAAAGAAAAGTATACAGACGATGCTTGCCCGTATAATTATCTTTACTGGTGTTTTGTCGCTGATAATAGAGCCGTGTTTGAAAAGGGGAGGCAGCAGTTTGTCGTAAAAAATCTTGAGAAAATTGATATAGCAAGGTGTCGAGAACTCAAGGAGAGGTTTTTGAGGGAATTGTAAGAAGTATTTATATTTTATATGAAAATTACTTCCTACTTCTCAGAGCTTCCTTGAAATGAAGGTAATCAACTCTCCCTAAAAAAGTCTTTGTTCTCAAAACTCCAATAGCTCCACATATCATTCTTCAAAACCTCTTACCTTGATATCCTCATACACTTCAAAGGTATGTGTTCACGACTGCACTTGGCAATAGCACACGATATAGGGAGCTTCATACTGATTATAGGACTTTATTTCTGGAGGACGAACAGAGACCTCAAGATGATAGTTTTTCATAAAATATTTTTGTATTTGATCGCGAGGATTTCCAGTATTTTTTCATATAAAAAAAGGTATAAACCCTTTCGCTGTATCTCTTATTTTTAGGCTCTTTTCTCAAAGAGAATATGAAGATATATGTTGCTCGTTTTGATTGAGCAGACGATGAGTGTCAGAAAAATATTTCTTATGATCTTTATGAAGCACAGCTATGATATATGCTTGCTTATGAGGGAAACGGGATATGTTTCTTGGTTTTTTTTCCTCAAGATTTCCCTGAGATCTATAAAACTTACAGTCTTTTAAGGGATAATTTTCCCAGTCTATAGTATCAGGATTTGCAAGAGAAACGAGAGCTCAAAAATCCATAAGAGCATTGTTAATACTGCGAGAAATTCACTCATTTCACTGTGTTTTTTTACAAAATTTTTCAAACTGCCCTATGAGTTCGTCTTTCTCTTTTTGTGTCAGTTTTTTACACTTATCTCCATGATAATATCTCGCAAATATTTTTTCAAGATTGGTATCAAAAGATAGGGTAGCAATATCATAACTAAATGCGCGAATAGCCTCAGCGGTATAAGGTCATACTCAAGGAAGTTTTTGTAACTGAGAAGTTTCTTTTGGAAACACTCATCAAAAGTCTTCTACCACAATCTTTGCTGCTTTTAGCATATTACGAGCCCGAGAATAATATCACAGTCATTTATAATAGTAAAAAAAGTCTTCATATTCACTACGAGCGAGACTTTCAACAGTGGGGAAAGCGGTGATAATATTTGTAAAATAGTTTTTTACTCTTTCTGCCTGTGTTTGTTGGAGCATCGTTTCCGAGAGCCATACACGATACCCAAGAGTTTTTGCGTCATAATGGTATTCTCTCCATGGCAGTCACTGGCGACCATATTTTTTATACCATAAAAGGATATCTGCAAATGGAAAAATCTTCATATTTTTTTGTTATTCCCGTATAAGACATATACTAGAGAAATACGAAAAAACTCAAACCTTTCTCTTTGTGAGAAATAATCATAAAAACTTTTCGTATATCTTTCAGCTTTATTTTTATAACAGAAAAATTATGGAAATTCTCAAACTTCTTGCTTTGTTTGCGTCGGGATTTTTTACGCTCTTGATCATGGATACTATATGGCTTGGTTATGTACTTCATAACTTTATTATTCGTGAGTTTTGAGCGCTAGTTGTTGTTCAAGATGGAGGCATAAAAATTAACCTTGGTGCTGGACTCATTGCTTGGGCACTTATTGTTCTGACAATTATGATATTTGTAACGAAGACTCCATATGGAGCAACACTTAGTTCAAGCGTTCTCTATGGATGACTGCTTTGAGGTCTTCTTTACGGAGTATATGACTTTACTAATCTCACATTTCTCAAAAACTATTCTTTAACTTTTAGTATCGTTGATACACTTTGGGGTGTTGTTCTGTGCGCCACTATTTCTCTGGTAATGTATTATGTTTCTAAAGCTTTATAAAAATGTTATATGTATTTCTTTTTCTTGCATGTATCTTCTTGTGTCAGTTTCTCTATAGCATAAAATATACAGACAATTCTATTGTTGATATTTTCTGGGGTATAAGCTTTGTGGTTTTAGTGTGATGAAGTTATGCCGCGTGACAAAACTTTACTCCTACTCATACACTACTGACATTTCTTATTTGTGTTTGGGGTCTCAGGCTTGGACTACATATTTTTCTCAAAAAGAGGAAAGAATTAGGGAAGGAAGATTTTCGTTATCGCATGATGAGAAAATCATGGAAGTATCCGATACTTCGAGGCTTTCTCCAAGTCTTTTGTTTGCAGTATGCTTTAGCGTGCTGTGTAGCTGGTCCTCTTATTTTTATGAATCTTTCCTCATTTCAGGGAAGTATATTTTTGAGTTTTCTCTGAGCGGGTATTGCGGTTTTTGGTCTCATATATGAGATCATGGCAGATACAGAACTCGCTCAGTTTATGAGGACAAAGAAAAAATGAGACATACTCACCCAAGGGCTCAGAAAATATCATCGTTATCCTCAGTATTTTGGAGAGAGTATGTTTTGGGTCTGAATTTCTATTATCACTCTGCAAGCAACGATATTTGCTCTTGTTTCTCCTCTTGTGATGTTTCTCCTGCTTCGATATGTTTCGGGAGTTCCATTTCTCGAACATCGTTACAAAGATCAGAAAAATTTTCAAGAGTATAGCAAAACTACGCCAATATTTTTTCCGAAGATCAAATAGGGCAAATATAAAAATAGACTCATTTTTTCCTATTTGTGAGAAATAAAGAGGGTCTATATCACTAAAAATATCAAAATGCAAAAAACACTTCAAAATATTCTTATCCAGATGCAGAGAGACGAGGCAGAAAGCCATGATATTTACATCAGACTTGCGAAAAAAGAAAAAAATGAAGAAAATAAAAATATCCTGCAGTCTATAGCTGAAGATGAAAAAAAGCATTATATTATGCTGAGAGAACTCACACAAAAAGACGTGCAGGCTCGAAGATGGAGAGTGAACTTGTATATCATGATCAGTAAAATACTTGGTCTCACTTTTGGACTCAAACTTATGGAAATAGGAGAGTCTCAAGCCCAAGAATCATACACTCTTCTATGACAAGAATATCCAGAAATCCTGCGTATTCTCGAAGATGAGGAACAACATGAAAGAGAACTCATCAATATGCTTCATGAAGCAAAACTGAGTTATATGTGATCTATTGTATTAGGACTCAATGACGCCTTAGTAGAGCTTACGGGGGCTCTTGCGTGATTTACCTTTGCCATTCAAAACTCTCGAAGTATTGCGCTTATCTGACTGATTACGGGTATTTCTGCGAGTTTTTCTATGGCAGCAAGTGAGTTTCTCTCTCAGAGGCAAGAACAGTGATGAGATATAAAGCAGGCTATCATCTCAAGTGTGTATACTGGATGTGCTTATATTGGGACAGTGATATTTCTTGTAACACCATACTTTTTGATATCAAATCCATTTTACGCTTTGCTCACAACGCTCTGAGTAGCGCTGCTCATCATATGATGTTTCAACTTTTATATATCTATTGCAAAAGACTATAATTTTACCAAGAGGTTTACCGAAATGGCTCTCATATCACTGTGTGTGGCACTGATATCTTTTTTTATCGGAGTGTTGGTAAAAGTATTTTTTGGTTTGGAAGTGTAGTTTGAAACTTGCGTCTTATTTCCTTTCATTATGATAGGATTATATATTTTCTTATATCATATCTAAACATGAAAAAAATATACTCTATATCTTTTATCCTTATTTTTGGAGTTGTTTCAGTTTTTGCATTTTCTCCTTCCCAAGAGCTTCAACAAAGAATGGATACTGCTGCTTTTCAGCTCGAAAGTATTATTGCAGCAGAAGGAGAAGGTCTTCGATCGTGAGTACTTATGAAACTCGAAAACTACAAGAGTGAATATGCAGAAGATGAGAGGAGCTTATATATATTGAACTATCTTATTTCAAAGCTAGATAGTACCTGAGATCACAGCTCGAATCTTATTGGAGTCTCATTTTTTGAAGAATATAGTATCAATAGTACCGAGTATGGAACACAAACAGATGTTATCATCAGCTGAGATCAGAGAAGAATCTCAACAAATGCGCTTCCAAATCATGAGACCTGAGATTTTCCCAATTCTGGTAATCCCCATACAATCAGTTCTCAAGAAGTATCTTATAGTATTCCATACTTATGAGAATATACTGGAAAGCAGACAGATGCTCATACCCCTGGAATAGCACTCAATGGAGTAAAGTTTGAACCACAAACAGCAGAAGTAGTAAAGTGTCAGTCAGGAGAAAGTTATAGAATAGAAGCAATTCAAGATATGACAAATATTGGTCTTGATCATCAGCATGCTCATGTACAACCTACAGGAGAATATCATTATCACGGTATTTCTCAATGACTTGTAGATTTTGCTGATACAGGAGAAGATTTGGTACATATCGGTTTTGCTCAAGATGGCTTTCCTATGTACTACTCTAAGAGTGGTCAATACTCTCCAAGCTACCAGCTCTCTGATACAATCAGGACAGGTACAGGCTGTAGTTATAGAAACAAGACAGTAATTCTTGATAAGACTGAGCCAGACGGAACCTACGTTTCTGACTGGGAGTATTTTGCAGGATTGGGTGACCTTGACGCGTGTAATGGAATAGTGATAGATGATGAGTATATCTACCTTGTAACGGATGAATATCCATATATTAGTAGATGTCTCAATGGTAAATATACGGAAATGAGGTGAAAAGAGAGATGATTTCGAAGATAAGAATATCTTCCTTAATAGCTCATCGCATTGATCATTTTGATTCCTAGTTGAGCGAGAGGCATAAGTGTTTCATAGAGTTTTTGCCTCAATATAATGAAGTCAGCCTCAATAAGTTCGAGGAGAAAGTGAATGGGGAAGGTGTTTTCATATTCACTATACGCCTGATAGGCAAGAGGAAATACTTGAAAAGTGTGAGATCGCTCTTCTGCGAGGGCATTCTTGAGTCGGTTGATATCGCTCGAGATATTCTGAGTTTCAATATCAGTAATGATATTTGGGATATTCTTATACACTTCTTGTTTTTCCTCATCTGAATATATACTTGCTACATCGTCATAGTAGCTATCAAGGTATGCGAGATAATTCACATATTTACATGTTTCATGACTACTTTCTTTGAGGATATTGAGCTTGTTTTGGACATTTTCTCTATCACTGAGAGTACATCAGATCGTATTTGCGGAGATATCGAGACGGTTTTGGCGTATTTCTATTTGTCATCAAAAGTTTTGTGCAAGTTCTCATCATGCTTCAGCTTTGAGAAAACCTTGGAGATTTTTGAGACTATTTTTTTGTGCTTGGATAATGGCACATGTATAAATATTTCACATATTTTCTCTGTAGCGTTCTTTGGCAGTCTCAAGTATGGTTCATCATTTTGCATCTTCATCGTCATTGTTTTGGAGATATGCCTGAGTGACATATACGGGTTTTGGTGATTTATAAGCATTACAAATGCTTTCGATGCGACACTTATAGGTTTGTTCTTTATCATTTCCTGCACATATATCGCTTTGTCAGTTAGCGTATACTCAGTGATATCCGAGAAATCAGCAGAGACAAGTCAGTAGAATGTATAAGACGATTTTTTTCATACTTTTACTATATTCTCACAGGAAAGAAAAAGCAAGTTTTCCTCTCTTTTTTTGACTTTTGTTTTTGTCTTTCTAAGATACTCCTATATGAATATCACTTACCAGTACGAGACGTATGAAGATATTTTTGCTTTGTTCGGCTATAGTTTTTTCATTTGTATCCTGATACATTTTTTGTTATTGGTATATGTGTCAGTGACATTCTCACTGCTTTCACACTTTGCAGATCAATCAGCAAATTTCTCCATCTTTTCTCTCACAGTGAGTTTCTCTTATCTCTGACTCTGAGAGTATTCTAGCAGACGCGGAAGAAATAGATATTAGTCTCCCACAAGATGCGATTCGCGCACAAGATGTACTTTTTGTTACCGAGAGAAATATCCCAAAAAAACAAGAGGCAATTCCACAAGAACAAGAAAGAGAGGAAACAAGAGAAACATTAGAGGTATCAATCAGTTCAAAAAATACAGAAGTTTCAGACAGTAGCAGTTCAAGGGAAAATAGTCGTTCTATTCAAGAAGATACAGATACATGTACGCCGATTATATGACCTCTTTGAATACAGAGAGATAACAACATAGATGAGCTAGAAATACTTGAAAATCTCTTAATATCAGAAGGTTTTGATGTTCGGAGAGATGGGGTCTATGGCTTGGATGATTTTGAGGCAGTAAAAGATTTTCAAGTGCGTTATAGGGAAGATATACTAGATCCCTGGGGTATTCGTCTTCCTACGGGATATGTATACACTACAACGATCAAAAAAATAAATGAACTTTTGTGTGAATAGGTCTTCTATGGAAGCACGGAAAAATAAGAAATACGGAGTTTTTTTGCATTTTCTTATATGATTTCCTTTTTTTGAAAAGGGAGTATGTATCATATAAGAGAGAGGTTTTTGTAGCGGATATAGTTGTTGAAATGTTCTATGAGGACATTTCTTTTTTTGAGAGCTTTTCGTATGGCAAGAGGTTGCTGGATCATGATATCTCGCATGTAGAGGAACTGCTTTTTCTTTATAAGTTGTGGATGGTTATCACAGGCAGTAAACACAAACTGTATTTCATGAGATATTTTTTTCTCAAGGCTTCCAAGGTATCGGAGATCATGAGAGAGAGACTGCATATGAAACTCTTGCTTTCTTAGTGCTATAAGAGACTCAAAGATTTCTTGGTGTTTATTGAGTGTTCATTTGGAAAGTTCGTATAGGCTAGGAATGATATTACTTTGTGTACGAAACAGGGACAAGATATGTTTCTCTTGCTGTGATATGTGGTACTCATAAAAGAGAAAAAACACAGCAGCTCATCAGAGGCAAACAACTATAAATATGCTCAGTGGAAGTATCATAATCGAAATATATCAGTGTTATTATAAATACATTTTTCTCAGTATATCATAGTTCATCGAAAAAAAATATTTTCTGAGCTTTTTTTTGAAGATTTTATTTGACAAAATAAATTAAGTATATTCATACAGTATTCTGCAAGTAATAATCTCACCTAATGTGAGATTTTTTTGACAAAATACTTCTTTTCATATAATAGACTTGACAGACACCAGCAAAGCTGAGTGTTTTTTATTTTTAACAAATTTTGTATGATACACTTTGTGAAATGAGCTCTAAGAGAACTCAAACACGTTGTATGGCCCACAACAAAAGAAACGCAAAAATACTTTAATATCGTTTTGATAATGCTAGTCATTTTTGGGCTCTATTTGTTTCTCTTTAGCAATATATTTTCGACAATTATTTTTGGACTCAAAGATATGATTTGAGGAGAAACTGCTCCTCAACCACAAACCATAGAAGAGATAAACCGAATGCTCGGAAACGAGGATGAGATTCCTCTTATCTCGGATGAAGCAGCAATAGAGATAAGTATAGATGATGAACAGTGAGAAACGCTAGAAGAAACTGATCAATAAGAGTATATCCTATGAATGATCAAGGATAATATTATTTCATAAAAATATAAATATATATGACAACTGCAAAACCAGAATGGTATGTAATACAAGTAATATCAGGAACAGAAGAAAATGTAAAACAGTCACTCTTCCAGAGAAGAGAAAGCTTTAGCCTCGAAGAATATATCCTCGATGTATTTGTTCCAACACACGATGTTGTATCGGTAAGAGCCTGAGGAACAAAGGTCAAAAAGAAGAAAAATATTCTCCCATGATATATCCTTGTGCAAATGCGAGTGACAAATGAGAGTTGGTATATTGTGCGAAATACTCCAAATGTTACAGGGTTTCTTGGGGCAGGAAATATCCCGGTTCCCGTTTCTGGAGAAGAACTGGAGAAACTCAAAGGAAAAGTCGAAGACAAAGATGAAACCTTTAGTGCAAAATTTACATCAGGTGATAGAGCCATGATTACCAAAGGAGCGTTTGAAGGAAATGAAGGAGTGATTACCCATGTAAATGAAGAAAAAGGTCTCGTAAAAGTAAATATTAATTTACTCGGTCGAGATACTCCTATAGAGCTCGATTTTTCTCAGATAGTTGTAAAATAAATTATCTCTTATGCGTATACTCTTATTTATTCTCGCAGTATTACTTGTAGGAACTCTTACAAATATTGTTTTGTATGCTATGAGTGATGACTATCGATTTTTTGTAAAAAAGATGAAGTATGGGAGTGAAACAGTGAGTTCTGATAATATACTCGATGTCGAAGAAGTAGTTAAAATACAAGATGAACTTGATGGAGATATAGATAAGGTCCTTGATGTGGTTTCAAAAAGACAAAAAGGAATGACGTTTCTCGAAGTCGTTGAGTCACAAAAATGAGATATTTCAGACGATGAAGAGCAGCTCCCAGAGCTAACATTTTATGAGAATGAAGTGTTGCAAGCTTTTCAAGAACGCTTTGATATTACAGAACTTCTCATACAAACGCGACTTTTTGGTCTTACGAGAGAATATCCTGACAATTACTATGAATATTATTCACCAGAACTGACACTGTATATTTTTCCAACAAAGAGTTATAACGATATTTTGAAAATATTTTCTCTCTTGGAAGAGGAAGAAGGCTTTTTTCTCAACGAAACAAATTCTTTTGGCGAAAAATCTTTTTTTATAAATACCAATGCAGATTATGAAAACAATGATGAGATACGCCTCGTTTTTGCATATGAAAAAAGAGCTTTTTGATTGAAAATAAAAAAAGAATCCTATAATAGTGTCGAAGATATTTTACAAAATTTATTCCCTAAGCAAAAATAACATTATGTCAGATCAACGAATATACCTTACGCAAGAAGGACTTACAAAACTCCAGGAAGAACTTCGATCTTTAAAAGAAGATAAGCGTATTGAAATAGCAGAAAAACTCAAAGAAGCAATTAGTTTTTGAGACCTATCAGAAAACTCTGAGTATGAAGATGCTCGTAATGAACAAGCGCAGGTAGAACTGCGTATTACAGAACTTGAAGACCAACTCAAGAGAGTTGAGATCATCAAAGAAGAAAAAACTTCAGGAGGAAAGAAAATCAATATGGGGATGCTCGTCACAATTCAAGAAGTAGGAAGTAAAGAAAAACAGCAATATAAAATAGTATGAACAACAGAGGCAGATATACTTGCTAAAGTTCCAACTATTTCAAACGAGTCTCCAGTAGGAAAGGCGCTTTTATGAAAAAAGAAAGGAGATAATTTTTCTCTCAAAAATGGTGCATGAGCTATGGGTGAATATAAAATCCTAGAAGTATCTTAAAAAAGGTATTATGACCTGAACACTTGAGTACAATATTTTTTATGAGTATATTATACTGGTTCCTGCAGTGACTTTTTTACTTGCGGTAATATTTAAAGGAATCAGCGTAAAAATCTCAAGTGGAAAATGGAATCTCGAAAAAGCGCTTGGAAGTGGAGGAATGCCCTCAGTACACTCATCTCTTGTGGTATCTCTGGCAACAGCTTTTGCTCTCAAACATGGGATTCATTCGGATATGTTTGCCATTGTCATGGGATTTACAATGATTATCATATACGATGCTATCAATGTACGATATGAGGCAGGCCTTCATGCAAAAATGATTAACGAACGTTTTGAGGAGACACAGCTCAAAGAGTCTCTTGGACATCTTCCCAGTGAAGCGTTTGCAGGCAGTCTTCTCGGAATAGTTGTTGCGGTGATATTGTTTTATTTATAACTCTCCAAGTTCCAGAGTGATATTTTTCTGTTTTCCAGATTTTTTTAATATCTTTAAGTTCAAAATATCTCCAGGAAGAGCATTTTGTATGATACTTGTAAGAAGCCCTCACTGAACTCGGACTCACCCAACTTCCAAAATAATATCTCATGGTTCAATACCGTTTTTTTCAGCGCTACTTCCACCAACAACAGCTCCATCTTCGTTAAATATATATGCTCAATAATCAACAGAGAGATCAAACTGATCAGCAGTGCGAGGAGTGATATCTATATAATTGATTCCGATAAAAGGCTTTTTAATCCTTCATGATTTTTCGATACTTTGTAGTATATATTCAATGCGTTCAGCACTTAAGGCAAAGGCAAAACCAACAGAGTTTCCTTGAGCGGCAATCGCTGTATTGATTCAAACTACTTCACCATTCAGGCTCACAAGAGGACCTCAACTATTTCCTGGGTTTATAGCTGCGTCAGTTTGTAGGAGTCCAGAGAGTGTTTCTCCACTTGCGGTGATACTTCGATTTTTCCCAGAGATGATTCATAGAGAAACAGAGTTTTGAAACTCAGCCAAAGCATTTCAAATAGCAATACCAAACTGACCTATCTGTAACTCAGAGATATCTTGATTGATTATGAGAGGTGTAAATTTTTTTTGCGCATCAACTATCTGTATTACGGCAAGATCATTGATAGGATCAAGAGCAAGAATCTCAGTACTATATTCAGAACCATCTTTGAGCACCACAGTATAGTCAGCATTTTTATCAGAAACAACATGCTTATTGGTAAGGATTTTTCCATCTTCACTGATAAAAAAACCACTTCATCCTCAGATTTTTCTCGAAACACTTCCTGCAGGTTCTTGAAAAAATCCCCAAGGATCACTACGAAAGATAGGGAGGTCTTTTGATATCACAATACTTACAACACTTGGAGAAATTTTTTCGACAATTTGTGTGATTTCTGATTCAAGCTGTTTGAGGGAGACAGTGGGTACTTGAGAATTATATTTTTTTGAGTTTTTCAATTCTCTATTCTCTCATGAGGACAGAGTTAGAGAGGTAAAAAATACGCTTCACATCAACCCAGAGATAAGTGAGCATATCATAATAAGAGCAATAAGAAGAGAGTTTTTCATTTATATATTTTTTATGAGATCAGATATATGCGAAATAGTGTGTATCTTTGTAGAGGTATTTTTTTGTCAGATATCCTGAAATGCTGAGGCTTTTTTTGCAACAAAGATATCTGTAAATCCGAGCTTTACTGCCTCTTTGATACGCTTTTCGAGAAATACGACTGGTTTAATTTTTCCTGTAAGAGATATCTCTCCAATAAAGAGAGATTTTTTACACAGGCTTTTTCCACTTTTTGATGATATGATACTTGCAGCAATAGCCAGATCAAGACCTGGTTCTGAAAATGTGAGTCCACGAGAAATATTGGCATAAACATCATAACTCTCAAGTTTGATAGGGGTATACTTGCTGAGTACGGCAATAATGAGATCGAGCTTTGATCACGCGATTCCTCTACTAGAGCGTTTAGGGTATCAAAACTTTGTGTAGCTGGTGAGAGCCTCAGTTTCAATGACGAGAGGTCGAGATCACTCCATCGTTATTGAAAGTGCAGAACCAATAATATCATCTCCGTCAGAAATAAATTCTAGTCCAGGATTGGAGATATCTGAGAGTCCAGTTTCGGACATCTTATACAGTCAGATTTCACTGCTACTCCCAAATCTGTTTTTAAGATTACGAAGGATTCTGAGATCATCAAACTTTTCTCCTTCAAAGTAGAGAACCGTATCTACCATGTGCTCAAGTGTTTTTGGTCCCGCAAGAGATCCGTCTTTGGTAACATGTCCTATGATAATACAGGTGGTGTTGTGTTGTTTTCCGTATTCGACGATTTTTTCTGTTATATACCTGACTTGACCGATACTCCCAGCAGTACCAGAAAGTTCATTGCTATACATCACGGAAATAGAGTCGAGTATCACTACTTTACTTTGGTGTTTTGCAAGAGTGGCAAGGATATTTTCGAGGTTATTTTCAGAGAGGAGTTTGATATGTGTCCCAGAGATATTGAGTCTTTTTGCTCTTCCAGATATTTGTCCGAGAGTTTCTTCCCCAGATATATAGAGAAGTTCACTTTGTATCCATCATCAGAGTTGGAGGGTGAGTGTAGATTTTCAGATTCAGGGTTCACCAGAAAGCAGTACGATACTTCCTTGTACAAGTCCTCATCAGAGAACGGTATTGAGTTCTTGGGAGTTGGTGATGAGTTTTTCGTCTGTTTCTTTTGAGTTGAGATCGGATATGGTTTCGAGATTTTGCGCCTGTCCCGTTACTCACTTTGCCGATATTTTTGATTCTTTAAATTCTTTTAGGGTATTCCAAGACTTACAATAATCACATTGACCTTTCCAGGTAAGAGACTCATTTCAGCATTCTGTACATATATACATAGTTGGTATGAAGTATTTTTTTAAAATGGGGATAAGAGAATTTTAGCGAAATTGAAAACTTTGTAAAAGAAAGTTTTTTACTATAATTGCACACGCACTTCTGCCTGGATGATGGAATTGGTAGACATGAGGGACTCAAAATCCCTTGCCCCCCGGGCGTGTGGGTTCGATTCCCACTCCAGGTACCATGTATTGAAAACAACAACCTACACTCGTATTTTCTTTTTTCTTCTTTCTGCTCTGTTTGGTCATGTCTGTGGTTGAGCAAATAAAGGGTTTCCTCACGAATGTTGTTTTGGAGAAGTTGTATGGTTTTGAGATCATTCTCAGTTTTGTATTTGCATCTTTGTATCATCAACTTTCACAACTTGTACCTGCGTATCAGACTTTATCGAAAAGAGTGACTTCAAAATCCTCAAATCAATTTCAGAGAGGAGATTTTCGAACTTTTCAAAAGCCTTTTCTTTATACACCATAAGAGGCTGTTTTTGTGCGTATCAGAGAAAGGCAACCTGTCACCTCAGCTTATTCATCGCGTCAATATGATTCATCCACAACTTATCAAGAGAAAGTAGGAGTATCTTTTTTACTAGCTCGTAAAATACTGCTTCATTGGGAGTTTCTCAGCGTATCTTGTCTAACTCGGAAGCAGCTCTTTGCGCAATATAATCTGCGAGTGTAGACTCTTGTGAGATTGCTGATACATCTTCTTTTTCGAGAATATCATCAATAATATTTCTCCCAAGAAAAATATGTACTTTCTCTACTAAATCTTTTGTGTTGAGAGGGTCTCCGGGTTCTCTCTTTCCTTCTTCTGCAAGAACAAAACTCTTCACTTTTCTTGCAACAATATCTCAGATAAGTGTATCAATAAATTGGGTATTTTCAGATTTTTTGAGTATATCATTTCGTCTTCTATAAATAATCTCACGATGCTTATTGATAACATCATCATACTCAAGAATATGTTTTCGAGCATCAAAGTTATGACCCTCTACCTGCTTTTGTACACTTACAACTCTCCGCGTGAGCATAGAACTTTGAGTCAGGGGTTCATTGTCAGGAAGAGAGGCAAACATGGGAGAATTAAATATTCCAAAAAGTTTATCTCAGCCAAAAATTCGCATGATATCATCGTTCGGTGAGATAAGAAACTGAGTCATTCCTGGATCTCACTGCCTTCCAGCTCGACCTCTTAGCTGATTATCTATTCGGCGTGTTTCATGTTTTTCTGTTCCAAGTATTACGAGTCCTCCGAGCTCAACGACTCCTTTTCTCAACTTGATATCTGTCCCGCGACCTGCCATATTTGTGGCAATAGTTACAGCTCATTTTGCTCCTGCTTCGGCAATGATTTCTGCCTCTTTTTCATGATACTTTGCATTGAGTACATTATGATCAATCCCTACTTCTCTAAGACGAGTAGAAAGATACTCAGACTTGTCTACAGAAACAGTTCCCACAAGGATAGGACGACCACTTTTATGAAGTTCTTGGATATAAGCAATCACATATTCAAACTTTCACTTTTCATTTTTAAATAGTAGGTCAGGTTTGTCTTCACGAACAATAGGGAGATTTGTAGGAACACAGATAGTTTCGAGACCATATACTTTATAAAATTCTTCTTCTTCTGTTTTGGCGGTTCCTGTCATACCAGAGAGTTTCCAGTACATACGAAAATAGTTTTGAAAGGTGATGCTTGCAAGTGTTTTTGACTCTTGTTGTATGGGAACACCTTCCTTTGCCTCAAGTGCCTGATGAAGACCATCTCCATAGCGTCTTCCAGGAAGGACTCGCCCAGTATGTTCATCAACAATCATGAGCTGATCATCTTGGAGTATGTAGTCTTTATCTTGGATATATACGGTCATCGCTCTGAGCGCATTTTCAATATGATGGAGATCATTGTATCTTTCGGAAACATAGATATTTTCTACACCAAGTTCGGCTTCTATTTTTTTTATTCCACTATCAGTGAGGGTAGAAGTTTTGGCTTTTTCATCAATCTTATAGTCACTGTCTGCAGAGAGTTTTTTTGCTATTTTTGCAAATCGCTCGTATTTTTCTGTTGGCTCACTTTCGGGCATAGATATGACAAGAGGCGTTCGAGCCTCATCTATGAGAATAGAGTCTACCTCATCAATAATAGCAAAAAATTTCTTGCCCATTACGAGAGATGAAGCCTCTTGTGTCATGTTGTCTCTGAGATAGTCAAAACCCAGTTCATTATTTGTAGCGTACACTATATCTTTGTGGTAGTTTTCTTTTTTTTCTTCTCTATCTTGCTCGTGATGTATGACTCATACGCTCATTCAGAGAGCCTTATAAAGGACTCACATCTCATGGGCATCACGAGAAGCAAGATAGTCGTTGACAGTAACAATATGTACAGGGTATCACGAGAGGGCGTTGAGATAGGCGGCAGCAGTTGCTACAAGTGTTTTTCCTTCTCATGTTTTCATTTCAGAAATATTTCAGTCATGCAACGCAAGTGCTCATATAACTTGTACATCGTAGGGCAGCATATTCCAGTAGAGGGTTTTCCCATTTTGGAGGGTGTATTCTTGTTTTGATATTAGCTTGCACGCTACGAGCCAAAGAGCGAGAGCCTCATGCTTTATTTCTTCAAATCATTGTTTGAGAGCTGTAGAATCAATCTCATCTGAAGGCATAAATGAGATGAAGTTTGTCTTGAGTTCTTTGGTGCGTTTTTGTACATCTTCGAGGCTCATATGAGCAAACTCTTTTTCGAGATGACGGATTTTTTGGAGATCTCTTTGATATTCTTTGAGTTTCTTTGTTTCACTATCTCAGAAAAATCTTTTTAAGAGGCTTTCTATCACGGGAAGGAGAAAAAGAAATAAAATAATTTTACCAAGGGAGTATATAAAAAAAAGTCCTTATGACAAGCGAGAAAAGTATCCTGTTATTTGCAAAAAGACTCAAAATTACTAGTATTTCTTAGATATTTTTTTAGTGGATTTATTCTATGAATATAAATATTTCCTTTTTTCTTCTCAGTCTGATTTTTGTAAGTTCTTGTTTTTGAGGAGATACTCAGAGAGATGATTTTGCGTGATGATCATGACAAGACTTTGACGAAACAAATCAGGCAACAATACCAGACATGGATATTCCATCACAAAACGAGGATACAACCACGCAAGAAAAAATGACGCAGCGAGAAAATGAACTCATAGATGAAAACCTTCAAATACTCGAAGAAATGTTCGGAGACATATTTGATGAACAATAGTATGGGTATGTTTGAACTTCTAAAAACATCTTTATGAACACAAGAACCATGCGCTCCGTTTTTATTTCTTTGTAACGATTTTGAGATATTTCACGCTCGTTTGGAGGCTTTTGTGTATGAACAAATGAAGTTGCATGGAGTGGATAAGCAGAGTATGTTTCGACTTTCTTTTTCTCATGAGAGTCTCAAGATATGAGAGGTAAAGGATTTTTTTGGTCATGCGAGGGTAAAACCTCGTTTTGCTTTTCAGGTCTTTTGTATTGAAGATATTTCTCGCATGACGCCTCAGGCGCAAAATTCGTGCCTGAAGATATTTGAAGAACCTTGAGAAGGAAATATTATTATACTCACAGCTCGCTCTCAGGCAGGAATTCTGGATACGATTTTGAGTCGTGTTCTCGTAGTACATTGTCATTCTTGAAATACTTCATTTTTTCAAGCTAGTCAGGCACGAGGAGGAGAGGATTTTTATTTTGCTATGATTACTTCTCATGTTCGCTCAGAGAGTGATGAGTTGCTCAGGTATTTTTTTGCAGAAAAATATGAGAAAGAGGAATACATATCTTTTCTTAGGGCTCTACTATTATATATTCAAAAGACTTGAACTTTGTGTGATCTTCTCTGAGAAATTGAAGAAGATATGCAGTGAATTTTGACAAGTAACCTACAATGAAGATATGTAGTAGATAAGTATATCATTAAAATAGGAAAATAAACAAGCATTATCTCACCTACTCTGTTTCTACCGAGCTGAACATACAACCCTCCCCTAGCCCCTCCCTTACTAAGGGAGGGGAACACAGATCTTTCTCTCCTTTCTCTAAACACCCAAAAAGCAACCCCGGGGTTGCTTTTCAAGACTCAAACAAACATTCATTTTCGAGACCGGTCTCTCTGAGACCGGTCTCTTACTACGCGAAGGGAGGGGGACATTATTTTCTCTCCTTTGCAAAAGGAGAGATAGCTCGCGAGAGCCAGAGAGGATTAAAAAAAATTTTGCCTTTGAGAACTACATATTTGTGGATTTACTTATCTAGGAAGCGAAAGAGGAGTTTGAATATCTTTTTCTCAAACTCAGCAAATTTTCTATTTTCTACAATAAATGATGTCTCAGTGTTATAGTCGACAATAGCAACTTTATTTCCATAAATAATTTTAACAATATTATCATCAAAGAGATCATAATTTTTTGGTATAGCTGCCATCTCACGATGCAAAATATTTTTTCATTCTTCTTTTTGTTTCTTGAGATCATCGCTCGTAATCACCATTCTCTGAATACTTTTTTCATCTCTTTTTTTCTTGTAGGAGTCAGGCAGGAATCCTCTGAGTTTATCAAATTTTCGAGAAGAGTACCTATAGTATGTCTCTCAAGGTTTCAGCGTCTCAATCACATCAAAGAAAATATGTTTCATTGCCTCACGCGTATAAAAAGTCCTCAACTCAGGTTTTGACTCTTTTTTTTCGTAGCGCTGTTTTAGGAGAAAGATAGTGTTTTCAAAACTGAGCTTTTGTTCATAAAAGATATTCTCGAGATTTTCGGGACTTTCAGCAAAAAAATATTTTCGTTTTCATCGTATGGTTTCGCCTATGATTTTACTCTCGCTCAGTCTTGGAAGGGCATCATATATCTGGACTCGATTACACCCCGAATATTCAGATATCTCTGTGACATTACAGGATCATTTTTCCAGAAGCGTGAGATATATCTTTGACTCTACTTCTGTGAGTCAAATATTTTGAAGAATAGAAGTTTCTATCATAGTGTAAAATATTTTTACAAATAAATTATAAGCTCATAATAACCAAAGATAGTTATTTTTATAATTTATTAATCATTTATTTTTACATATTTACTAATTCTGTAGTTCTTTATATAGAAATATTTATAATACTTGGGTACATTGAATAATAATTTTATAAAATATTTCTATATGAAAAATAGTTTGGTGTTTTCTTGAGTAGATGAGCTTTCAAAATTTCTTTCACAACACTCCGTTGATATTAGTCTATATGGTAAGGGGGGAACAAAGGATTTGGAAGACTTATATTCAGAACTGTCTCAATGAGAAGCAGAGTTGAGCTTTGATAAAAAGACGCAGAGGGTAATAAGAAGAGTAAAAGTATTAAATGTGGATATATTTTGGCGTGATAAGGTATTATTTGAAGAAAAACAGGTGTTTAAAGATACAGATGGGAATGAGACAGAAAATATGAGAGTCAGAGATCACTTACGTGTTGCTGTAAGTGAGAAAATATGACCTAAAGAAGATGTATCAAGTTGAATAATGAGAGCGGTAAAAGAGGAGTTAGGTATAATTTTAGGAAATCAGCAGTTGAGTAAAGGTATAGAAGAAGAAACTGAGTCGAGAGAATCACTAAGCTTTCCTCATGTATGGACAATATACCAGGTTATAACAAGCTCAGTTATTTTGAACGACAGTCAATATGATCCTGATTGATATGTAGAAACTCAGAAAAAGAAAAATACGTATTTTAAATGGAAAGATAAGTCAGGTGCCTTTTAGGAAAATCTCTTCTCCCAGGAGTTACAATGTCAGCGTCTTTATTTTTTAAACTTTATCATACCATGAGAAATATTGAAATGCACTGCCACTCAAATCTCAGTGATGGAAAAAATACCCCAGACGAAGTGATAACAGAAGCAAAAGCGTGTCATTTAAGTTTCTTGGCTCTTACAGATCATGATGCTATTTCTCCAGAAGATTTTCAAAGAAATTTACAGCAAGCATGAATATCTACCTGCGATAGTGTAGAAATTTCTGCTCAAAATTCTCAGTTAGGTAAGAGTCTTCATCTTACCAGCTACGCCCAAAAATTCTCACCCTCACTTCACGATCTTTTGTGAGATTCGCGAGACGGAAAGATGAATATGAAGTGGTGACAGTTTCGAAAACTCGTAAATGAGCTCTGATTTATTGGTTCTGCAGAAGGCTTTGATGCTTATATCAGAGAAAAGCTCTGAAGAGAACCTGTAACATCAAATACATATGATATGTCTCGATATTTTATGTCCTTAAAAGAAAATCGAGACAAGGCAAGATCATTGTTATGAGAACGAGCTCCAACAAGAAATATTGTTCAGCATTTTTATCTCGAGTGTCTCAAGAGAGAATGAAGCTTGTATAGAAAGTATGGTTTTGAAGTTCCTAAGTATGAACCAGATATTGAACAGGTAGTGCATGAAGTGAGTAAAAAATCATGAGGGATAGTATCTATGGCTCACCCAAATGTGACGTTTATGAAGAAGAAGTGAGAAATTCCTGAGTTTGAAAGAACAATACAAGACTATGTAAAAAAGTGAGTAAGAGGAGTAGAAGTAAATGCGATAGCACCTCTGGAATGGGTAAAAGCGATTATGAAAGAAAAACAAAAACATGATCTGATACTGACTTTTGGATCAGACTGTCATGAAATCGGAAAAACAGATAGCAAGCACTCAACAATAGGGCGAATAAATCCATTTATAGATCAGCTTCAGTTAGAGGAAAATTTTTCAAAATTTCAGCAAGTTCTTTCACACGATCTTTAGGAAACTTTGAGAAACTCCTCTATCTCTCTCGTATCTTCTCCTCAATAAAGTGAAGTATATTTTCTCGAAAAATATCACTGGAAAATCTCTCTGCATGTTCCCTAAGTAGTTGAGGATCAAAGGTCATAGATGCACATATATCTATGGCTTTTTGTAGACTTTCAGGAGTTTGCTCATCAAAAAAGACTCCTGTTTTTCACGGAACAACAGTTTCAAGAGCTCATCATTTACCATAAGCAATTACGGGACACCCAGCAGCCATAGCTTCAAGAGGAACAATACCAAAATCTTCCTGAGGAGGGAAAAGAAACGCTTTCGCGCTTTCAAAATATGTTTGAGTTTCTTTCTGTGAGATATGGAGTTTCCAAGTGATATTTGATCGTGACTTTTTCTTGAGCTTTCTATACAGAGCATTATCAGTATTGGTAATAAGAACGAGTTTTTCACCGTTTGTATTAAACGTATCAACCAGCAGGTCAAACTTTTTATAGGGAATACATCTTCCAACAGAGAGATAAAAGTTTTTTTTCTTTGTATGGCTTTGAAATTTTGTGACTTCTACCGGTGGATAGATAACATGACTCGCTCTTTTATAGTACTCTTTGATTTGCTGTTGTGTATTTTTACTATTTGCGATAAACTCATCAGGTCTTTGAGCAGCAGCATAATCCCATCTGCGAAAACGCTGTATCATCTTAGAAAATATGTATTTTCCAAGAATATTGAATACGCCAAACTCCATACGGTCTTTATACTCTTCATATTGTCACCAAAAATAGCGAGTAGGAGTATGGCAGTAACATATGTGGAGCGTCTGAGGCTTGGTAATCACTCACTTACTTTCAGCGCTATTAGAAGATATCACGATATCATAACCACTCAGATCAAAGTCTTCAAATGCATTTTGTCTGAGAGCGAGGCAGAGTTTGTGGCGTCGAGCAAGAAAAGGAATGTTTTGAATAAAACTGGTAAAAATAGTTCATTTTTCTATGAGAGACCTATCTTGTAGGAATTGTGTATGAAGAACTTTTTTATAAGAGACTCTTGCATAATCGTTAAATAGTTCACTCATATTTTCCGGAAAAAAAATACTGGTAAATATATCAGCTGTGGGGAAGAGTGTCATAAGTTCTTCGAGTACTTTTTCAGCTCCTCACCAGTCTTTTATCCAGTCGCACACAATAGCGATTTTTTTATTTCTCAGAACTTCCTGAGATGTTTTTATAGAAGATACTTTACTTTGCATAATTCTTTCATATAATCTTACGAGATTTTTATATTTGTATTATATCTAAAAAATGTCAGTAGAAAAACCTCATTGAGATTCTTATGAAATTTTACAAGATGAAAAAAAACTTATTATACATAAATCAAAAACTGATCTAACCTTAGCATATCCAGATCAACAAAAACCACGCTTTATTACACATGAAGGTCTCATATTCATAGAAAAGGAGGATGGAGATATCGTTTCTATAGGAGAACATTTTGGTATACATATAGCGCTTGGGTGTGCATGATCACGAGTTCGAGCTCTAGAGATAAACACAAAAATGAAGAATGCGGCTATTCTTTCCTCAAGCAAATAATTCTTTTTTACTTTCAGAGATTCCTTAAACCGCTACAGGAGCTTTAAGCACTCCATGGGACTGATAGTTTATTAACTCAAAGTCTTCCCACTCAAGATTTTCGATATCCTCGAGGGTCTTGAGCTTTTTTTTGATATGCAGTTGAGGGAGAGGAAAAGGTTCACGAGAAAGTTGCTCGGAAACTTGCTCCTCATGATTTGAGTAGATATGAGCATCTCCAAGCGTATGAACAAAGGTCCCCGGAGTATATCCTGTTATTTCTGCAATCATTATGAGCAGGGTTGAGTATGAGGCAATGTTAAACGGCACACCAAGAAATATATCCGCGCTTCGCTGATAAAGTTGGAGGTGTAGAAGGTTGTTTGTAGTATCAACATTGAATTGAAAAAACGCGTGGCAGGGAGGTAAGAGCATATCATCTTTTTGAATAGGATTCCATGCAGAGACGATGATACGCCTGTCACTTGGATTGTCTTTAATAGTTTTTACTACCTTTGCAAGCTGGTCTATACCGATCCCTCAGTCCTTCGGACAGCTCCCCTTACTAAGGGAGGCAATATTTGATGTAAAGGCATGAGAGTGCCAACCATTAAAGTTTCTCCATTGATGACCATAGACTGGTCAAAGGTCTCACCACTCTACAACAAAAGGGTCATTGGCAGGAAGCCCTTGTATCTTGGTGATGAATTTTTGTTTCTCTTCTTTCCACTTTTCAGAATATTTTGGAAACTTTTCAGTGAGATTGTTTTTTTCAAGATAATTCTGAAAAGGCCACTCATCCCAAATATGACAATTTCTCTCTACAAGATACTTGATATTTGTTTCGCCTCTTATGAGCCATATGAGCTCAACAATAATAACGCGAAGAAATGTCTTTTTTGTGGTCGCGAGAGGAAAACCATCTCGGAGATCATAGCGAGCTTGCGTGCCAAAGAGACTGGTAACTCCTGTTCCGGTTCGGTCTTCTTTTTTGACTCATTTTTCTTGTACTTCTTTGAGTAGGTCGTGATATTGTTTCATGAAAAATTTTTTAAAAAATAAAAGAGATATTATACATACTTTTTTATTTCTGGAGCGAGCATTTTCGTCCATCATTCCACATCATAGTCTCAGCTTTCAATCATGCGTATGAGCTCTTGGTAGTTCATAAATTCTCAGCTTTCGAGTTCTCCATCGAGGAGTTGAAACTCACAGGAGGATACGCGGACAATATAGCCAATACCAAAGTGAACCTCAGAAACTCACCCATCATCTTGGTTGATGTATCATACAGGAAAACTTTCTTTTATAGCAGACTCTTTGATATAGAGTTCTTCTTCTATCTCTCTTTTTAGGCTATCTACAAGGAGATTTCCTGAGTCTTCATCTTCTCTCTCTATATGACCTCATATTCAGATAGCTATTTTCGAGTGGAGTCGACTCTCTCCTGCATTACTTCCACTTCATCCTCTTTTATAAACAAATATTTCATTTTTTTCATTTACTACTACTGCGTAAGGAATAGGCTGTTTATAGTTGAAGTCTTCTTCTGCCTCACTGCGAACCATATATTCATAGTCTTTGAGAATAATACTTTCAAAGTCATTTCAGGCATCATAGATTTTACTCTCTCTTTTTATCGTAGAAAAGAGTTTTTCGTTGGCGATAACAAGGATTTCCCTTTGCATTTTATCTTTTACAATCTGATTCATATTTCAGTATATGAGTAGTGAGTATATGTGTAATCTCCTCCATAGAGAGCATCTCTCAGTCTTGAGAGCAGGGTACTCTTTGCCATTCATCTCAAAAGTGTTCTATCACGAGGCTCGCGCTTTCATAGGCATTTTTGAGGTGCTGAGTATCTTCCTCATGCAGGTCTTTATTGGAATTATTTTGTATATATTTTCGTGTTTCTTTTTTTTCAATATTTCTCATCGCAATATCTGGAGGAACATCGAGGAAAAATACTTTGTGTGGTCTAGGTATTTTCATGCTTTCATACTCTATCTCTGCGAGCCAATCAAGAAAATCTTTCTTTTCTTTCGCGTCTCTGATTTTCCCAGTTTGATGGATCATATTTGAAGTTGTATAGCGGTTTGCTATAACAAAATCTACACCTTGGGATTTTTGTATAAAGCCATTTTCTACATCATACGCGTCATCAAATCTATCAACAGCATAGAGGATACTGGCAGCTTTGGCATCGATATTTTTTCCATATTTTCTGTTGAGGTATTGGCTCGTTTGAAAAGAGGCTTTTTGTTCATAGCGAGGATAGTCGAGTATGAGAACGGTCTTTCCATGTTTCTCGAGCTCTTGTATCACGCGTTGTATTTGTGTTCCTTTTCCTGAACCGTCTATTCCTTCAAGTACGAAAAAGGGGGTATCAAGTCGCAGCATTTTCTCTCTGTTGTAATATAAATTATTCAGTATATTTTCAAAAAAAATAATAAAGTTATTCTATAAAAAAATATTTTTCAGGGAAGTGAGAAATATTTTTACTGTGAAAAAAATGTGGAGAGAGTATCTGCTATTTATCAAATATTTTTTCTCACATTTTTTGTATCTCATCAAATCAGCTTTTTCCCTGAACTATTTTATAGACTCATTTCAGTGTTTTGTACCCTTCAGCGATCTTCTTTTCTCTTGCGAGAACCTCAAGCGCTTCAGAAATGTTCATTCATGAACCAAGCATGAGCCCCAACTGTCTATTACGACTCTCTCAAAAACATGTCGCAATCAGATCAGCAGAAAATGCGTAATCAGAAAAATCGATAGGCGTATCTCCTCCAAGTAACGCTATCACACCTTCTACCTCCTGAATCATCTTACGAAAATAATACGCCAAACTGCTAGCACCATATCACTGACCTTCATAGTATCAGAGTATCAGAGCAACAATATTCTTGAGGGCTGCAGAGAGTTCGGTACTTTTTGGACTTCAAATCTTGAGATTGATATCAAGTGTTTTAGAAGCAAATAGATCTGCGAGATATATTCACACTTCTTTGTTTTGCGTCACGATATCGGCTCACAGAGGTCTCCCAGATACGAGCTCGCTAGCAATCATACCTCCAGCAAGACAAGCGTAGGAATACTCTTGTCATCAGAGTATATGTGAAAGCTGTTCACCCATCGTTTCAAAACTCTCACTGTCTATCCCTTTCGCAAGATTGACAATACATATACCAGCTTTGAGAAAAGGTGTGATATCTGCTATACTTCAAGGCAGAGCTTCACAAGGAATAATACAGATAAGGATATCTACTGCAGGCAGAATATCTTTCAGAGCATGAGACTCTACAATATTTATATTATGAGGAAGCAGATTATTTTCTGTATCTGAAAAAAAATAGGGATGTTTTCTGTGTTTTTGAAGAGATGCAACAATTTCTAAGTTTCTCTCATAGGCAAAGATCCTTTGCTGAGGATGGCGTTCACCAAGATATTTTGCAACCGCAAAACCAAAGGCTCATAATCAGAGGATAAGTATTTTTTTTTCGACCACTTATATCAGCTTATCAATATATAACTCTCCGTTGAGATGATCTATCTCGTGCTGGACAATGACGCTTGCTAGACCTGATAACCACAATGATTTTTCCTTCATCTTTTCATCATAATAGCGAAGTTTTATTTCAGAGTATCTTGCGACATATCCTTTTTTTTCCTTTGGAAGAGATAGACATCATTCTTGGATATTTTGTATCGTCTCATCTGATTGTTCCAGTATTTTTGGATTGAGCATCATCACAGTCTTAAAACCCTCATCTTCCCAGTCTTTCATAAGACTCACAACAATGATCCTCTTTGTGCATCATATCTGTGGAGCAGCAAGACCGACACCTGCATGTTTTGGGTTTTTGATATATTCCACCATTTCTTCTCAGAGTTTTACATATTTTTTCCACTCGGATTTTTTTATGGCTTCGCAGACTTCTCTGAGTATTGGATTATCTTTTCCAGTTTCGACTTTCATCATATAGTTAGGGGGAAGTTAAAAGTTGAGAGGAGTATATATGCTTTCATTTTAGATTCAATACATATTTATAAGTCCTTTGCCTGGAAAAGTGGGAGAATTTAGGAGAGAGTTGACAAGAAAAGATAATAATCAAAATTTAGAAAATAAAAATTTGTCAATATATAATTCTGATATTATCTCCTCGGAGCTTTGCATGAGAGATTTTTTTATGCTAGAGTAAGGGGGAACGTATTTATATGATATTTATTTATGAATCGATTAACGAAATATATATTTCTCATACTTGTGACAATTTCTTGTACTCTGACCTCTTATATTCCTCTGCATGCAGCTGAAGATGAGCCTGTCTATACCACACTTAGGAGTATTGATTTATGAACATTTAACGAGTATCGATATAGACTCACGGAGCAATTTTTTCTCCTGCGAGAATGATATGAGGTAAATGGTGAGATGGAGAGAGAGATTCTTGCAGAAATGACATCTCTTGCTGATACAGCATACAAGTTTCTTCCAGATAACCTCAAAAACAAGAACTATCTCAATGAACTTTTTATTGATATAAAGAGAGCCGTGAGATCCCCAACAAGTGATGTGGCATATACTCAGTTGATTCGGTCTCTTGCCAGCTACCTAGAAGATGTAGAAATAGACTCAATCACTGCGACGGTTTATGCTCTTCCGGTTAAAGGAAATGCTCCTATGGTAACGACCTTTCGAGTTCGAGCATCTGATCCCAGTGGAACACAAATAAAAAATGCAAACTATACTTGGTGGATAGATAATGCCGGAGAGGTAGAAATCATAGGAAGATGACCTTCTATTAACTACACTTTTCGAGAAGAGGGGAAGTTTTCGGTATTTCTTGATATTACTTCCAGTCATAAAAACGAAGCAGGATTTACAGATGTTTTGCCTTACAGAGAAAAGGTACAAGTACTGGTAGAAGAAAAGATAGCTTCGCTTATCGTAAAAGTTAATGGTGAGAGGGTTGGAGATAATTATCTCAAATTTACTCCCGAAGATGCAAGATATGGACTGATATTTGACGCAACAAGCTCTACTCCATCTGATGGTTCACGATTTAGTCGTACACAGTGGAGTTTTGGGAATGGAGTACGCAGATCATATAATGGTTCACCAAAAATAGAGAGAATTAAATATGGAGATGAAGGAGAATACCCTGTAAGTCTTATACTCACTACCAATGAAGGGAAAAGCGTTCAAAAAAACTTTGTACTTTCTATCAGAGACCCTATAGCAACAATAGATGTGAATAGGGATAGTGGTTTTATAGGAGACAAATTTACTTTTTCGGCAAAGACAGCTGGAAACTTCTCTGACCTCAGTTATAGCTGGGAGATTGTGAATATAGATACAGATAGAGTAGTACATCAAAGAAGTGATAGAGTGATGAGTTATAGTTTTTCTGATAAAGGGAAATATAATGTAAAACTCAAAGTACGAAGATCCACAGGAGAAATAGATCAAGATACCAAAATAGTATATGTGAATAGCCAAGCTCCTATTGCAGAGTTTGAGAGTAGTATTCCACTCTCACATAAGCCAAATAGAGTTTTATTAGATGCTTCCCGAAGTTATGATCCAGATATCAGTGATGATGGAAATCTCACATATGAATGGACGATTGATGGAAAGAGAGTGAACCTTGAAGAGGCAAGTCTCAATGGAGCTATTTGATACTATACTTTTGACAGCATTGGAACTCATAGCGTCAATCTAGAGGTAACAGATCCAGACGGTATTTTAACGATAAAGAAAGGGAGTGTGGAAGTAGAGTCTATTCTCTCTGTAGAAATGTACGCTTTCCCGCGAGTGATTCAGCGAGAAAACTTCATTCGATTTACAGCTGAGAGCCAGCATGCCGAGGTGTATGAATGGGATTTTTGAGACGGAAAAACTGCCTGAGGAAATAAAGATACTATCAGTCATACCTATAGTCAAAGTGGAACATTTGATGTGGTACTGACCGTAAGTGACAAAGATAATAACAAAAACTCTTTTACCAGAACAGTATATGTAAGTGACTCAGAGAAACCTCTCGCGATAATAGATGCTTCTCTCAACACTTTAGAAGTCCCACGCTATGATTCGCGATCTTGTCAGTGACGAGGAGCATATGTAGTAGATAGAGTCCATACAATCAAATTTGATGGAACAAACTCTATCAATACTGATGGAACAACAACAGATTTAGAATACTCATGGAAGGTAGGGCAATCAAAATTTTCAACATCAACCAGTGTGAGTCATAGATTTGATGAGATTGGATGTTTTCCCGTAAAACTGACAGTGAAGAGTAAAAACAATGGAAAAATACATTCTCGTGAAGTGATGATGAGTGTTGAAAATCTCAAACCAACACTTTCATCAGTCAAGGTGGATGTGACAAATCCTCGATCAGACCCACTTGTGGTAGAACTCACAGCTCAATGAGCAAAGGATCTTGATGGAGTGATACAGTCATATTTGTGGTATTACTATACCGATATAGATCCAGAACCACAGGATTTTCGTGCAACAGTGAGCGCGCAAACAAGTTTTGTTCTTCCACGAATTACAGGAAACTATTACTTTGTGGTAATTCTCAAAGACAATAATGAGGCAAAGGCAAATTCTGAAGAAATCACATGAGCAAAGTATTATACAACAATTACTGGAGACAATATCAATACTCCTATTATCGAGTTTTCTGTGAATGATAACTCGGTAGTTATTTGAGAAGAAGTAGTGTTTCAAGCAAAAGCAAAAAACATCCTTGATAAAAACCTTGGAAAAGAAGCAGTGTTTAGCTGGGATTTTGACGGAGATGGGTTTTATGATACGCAGACATCTTCAGGAGAAACAACGTATAGTTACAAAAAATCGGGAGAATTTTATCCAAAAGTAAAGGTAAAATATCGAGGTATCAGCTCAACCAAAAATATCAGCGTGAATGTCTCAAACGCTTTAACACCAGACTTTGAGTATATTTCACTAGGAAATAGATTTATATTCTTTGATACTTCTCTTGGTCAAGTAGAGAGCTATACTTGGGATCTTGGTGATACAACAAAAAAATCTGAAAGTAGCTTTGAACATACTTACACGGATAAAAAATCCTCACACATCGTGAGTCTCCAGATTAGTGAAGGAACCAAGACCAAGAGTATCGAGAAAAAAGTGGTAAAAAATGTTCGTAATCTCTTGAAAAAAAGAGGGAAAGATCTCGTGATATTTAGTTCTCCCGCACTTCAAGATGAAAATGAAGTATCTCTAAAAGAAGGACAAAAACTCTTTTTGTATCTTGCTGAGAGTACAGATGAGGCAGTAAAGTATCTCATAGATTATGATCTCGACTATGATAGTGATCTCAACGGATCTTCAGATGATGATGCGGATAATGCCTGAGAAGCAAGTGAGAGTACATGAAGTATCCAAATGGTAGAACTTTCTGATTTTCGAGAACAAAAAATCCGAGTATATATCCAAGATGCGCAAGGCAAGACTCTTGCTTCAGAAGATATCCTTGTCATAAAAGACTATATAGAGCAACAAAATATTGATCCTGATACACTCGTATTTGAAGGAGTTTCTCAAAGTGAAAGAGAAAAAATAGAATCTCTCAAAAAAATATTAGCTATCCTTCCACAACATAAAAAACTAGAGGCATATCATTTTATTCAAAAACTCCAAGAAAACTGGACAGATACTACAGAAAAAACACGAACCATTCTTGATTTTGAAGCATTTATATTTGAGTTATGACTTCAAAATGAAGATGAGATTATCAGTATTCTTGAGTCACTTTTGGTAGAATGACAAGAAGATCAGTCAGAGAGACAAATCGTGTATCAGGCACTTATGAATCTCATCCCACAAGGCATTAACTGTGAAACCCAGTGAGAAACTTGTCGAGAAAAACTTATCGGAAAATTGACCCTTATCAGAGAGTCTACAAGTGTTGAGAACAATAAAGTTATTGGAAAAGAAATACTTGAAATCATCGCTCTCACTGACCTCATGACCCAGTCTCAAAAACTCGACTTTAAGGCAATACTAAGCTCACTAGTATATGGTCAGGTAGAAAATATACCAGAATCTGAGAAGGCAGAAATCATACAAGGAGAGAGTGAAAGTATTGATGAAGATATGGTAACATCATGATCAGGAATATTTGGAATACTGGTAAAGATACTTTGATATATTATTGTGATATTTTTTGCTCTGATAGCGATTTTATATATTGCATATCATATCCTAAAACAAGGGAATGAAAACTTTACGACATTTATTACTCGAATCACATCAGGAAATACAAAAAATGAGACTGAGAGTTGAGATGACGAGTTTGATATTTCAGACGACGATACTGATATTTTAGGTGCAGACCAACTTGAGCAAAAGCAGGAACAGCAAGAGAGTGATATTCTTTCACCAGCAAAAAAACCTATAGAGAAACCGTCTCAGGGAAAACCATCTCCACAAAAAACAGTAACTCCTGAACAAGATAAGAAAATACTTCCTGAAAAAAAACAGGCTCTTGATGTAAAAGAAAAAGAAGAAGTTCCAGACTGGCTCAAAGGAAATTTTGATATTTCTTCCGAAGATACTCCAAAAAACACCTCGGAGAAAACCCCCGTAAGCAATACGCCTCCAGTATTTCCTCACAAACCGCAAAATCAGGACACTCTATCAACATCTCAAGAAACCCTAAAAATAGAGAAAAACACTTCTCCTACGCAGCAAAAAGCTTGAGAAAAGATTTCCAAGAGTTCTCCTGTTTCTGCTCAAGAGCAACATCAAGTGTCACAAGCAACGCCTCCTACAAAAGCAGTGTCTCAAACGCCTCCTAGTAATATAAAAAAACAAGAGCAAAGCAAGAAGAGCTTTGATCTCGAAAAAGATACAAAAATTCCTTCAGAAGATAATATCCCAGACTGGCTCAAAGGGACTTTTGATACTCCTCCAGCAGAAGAAACAAAAAATACACCTTCATATGCTGCAGAGAAAAGTGTTGAAAAAGCTCAAGTGACTCCTCCGACAAAAAAAGTAGAAGTACCAAAGACAGCAGAGGTATCCCAGAGGAAAGAAGCACCAAAAAAATCACTAGAGAAAAAAGCAGATGAGTCACGCAAAGATACTCCTGCGAAGGCTGAGAAGAAGAAACCTGTTTCTGAGTCAGTAGTTCCAAAGACAACTCCAAAAAAAGAAAAAACAGAAGATACTCAAAAATCTGATACCAAAGAACCGACTCTCGATACTCCAAAAATACAGGAGAAAAAATCTCTTCCAAAAGATAAACAGGTATCAAAAGATACACAAAAAGAAAGTAAGGCAGAACAAAAGACAGAGAAACTAGACGAGCAGAAGCCAGAGGAACTCTGGGATGATGGAATGAAAGTCCCAGATTGGCTAAAGAATGATACAAAGTAAGTCGTTGGTATTCTTGATACATTTCTTATTTTTCCGTGCTTCCCTAGAAGAAATACCAAAATTTTTTTCCATGATGTTTGTATTTTGTGTTTTTTTGAATCCTCTTATAATCGTGAGCATTGTTTTTGTAAAAAAAAATCATGGAACCAACAAAAAAAATCGTGGAAGCAACAGTACCCAAAAAGAGTTTTGCCTATGAGGCTCTCGATTTTGTAAGAGATATTTGTATTATCCTCTTAGTAGTCTTTATTATCAGAACATTTTTTATTATGCCTTTTCAGATTAATGGGCATTCTATGGATGATTCGTATTATGATAAGGAGTTTATTATTATTGATCGATTTTCCTATAGAGATATACCACTTATATGAAAAGCTCGTGAGATTTCTCGAGGAGATGTTGTTGTTTTTGCTCCTGGAGTGAACAAGAGCCGAAAATATTTTATCAAGCGAGTTATAGGTCTCCCAGGAGAAACAATACAATTTCGAGATGGACGAGTATATATTCAACAACCTGGAGCAGAGGAGTTCTACGAACTCGAGGAGTGAGGATATCTCTCGGCGCAAAATAATAAACGCACAACCATAAAGGGAAGTATTGAAGAAGTATCATATGAAATACCAGAAGACAGGTATTTTGTGATGGGTGATAACAGGGCATACTCTACTGATAGTCGAACATGCTTTCAATCGTGTAGTGTGAGAAGTAACTATATTTCTTCCTGAGAGATTCTTGGAAAAGTATGGTTTGATGTAGGGTACTTTAACTTTAAGAGCTTTTCTTTTCGACATCCAAACCTTGATATCTCAACCATGCCTCGAGCATTTTCGTCTCCAGGAACATATGATTATGAATAAATTTTTTCTCGTAGATAAGTCTTCTGGTATTACCAGTTTTGATCTTCTTCGTCAGATGCGAAAAATACTATGAGTAAGGCGTATAGGTCATATAGGGACTCTTGATCCACTCGCTACGGGTTGTATGCTCGTTGCGACATGAGATTATACGAAGTGTATTCCTCTCTTAGAGGGACAAGATAAGACATATATTGCTGATATCATGCTTGATGGTACTTCTGCTTCGTATGATATCGATACGGAGATAGTCTATGTTTCTTCAGAAAAACAGCAACATTTTTCAACAAATCTTTCATTTGAGAACATAGATGTATGTTTGAAAAAAAACTTTCTTTGAGTGATAGAGCAAATTCCTCCAAAATATTCAGCTCTCAAGATCAGAGGAAAACGAGCTCTTGATAGAACTCTTGCAGGTGAAGATGTTATCATGAAAAAGAGGAGGATAGAGGTGCATCAGGCAAAAATATTGTCGTATACCTATCCGCTTGTACAGGTAGAGTTTTGCGTGAGTTCGGGAACATATATTCGTTCTCTTGCTCATGATCTATGACAAATACTTGGTTCAGGCGGGTACCTCTCGGGTCTCAGGCGGACGAGTATCTGAAACATCAGTATTTCACAATCTCTTTCTCTTGAGGATTTGCATGCAGGAGAGTATAGTGGTGTTTCATTTTCGAATCTTTTTTGAGAGAGTCTGGTGTATTTTGATGATGAGAATGTGTATGATCGACTGTCTCATGGTCAGCGAGTGAGATGAGATTTTTGATTTCCTAAACACAAGAATATTTTACTGTTTGATGGGAAGAATATTCGCTTTATGATAGAATATATATGAGGCGTTGTTCATCCTCGAAAAAAGATTTGCTCTTGTTAGCTTTTGTTATACAATACGCAAGCTTTTTTAAAAGCATGGGTCATTAGCTCAGTTGGTAGAGCAGCTCCCTTTTAAGGAGAAGGTCCTGAGTTCGAGCCTCGGATGACCCACCATTGACATTTTACCTTTCTCTCATACGGAGAAAGTTTGATAAATAAGGGAAAAAGTAGGTGTTCAAACCTGCTTTTTTTCGTTGATAGGAATTCACTCGGGAAATATGTTTTTTAGAAGCTTTTTCTTGTTTTCTAAGTCACTACTTTTCCATATATTTAAGCCATTTCTTACAAGTTTGAGTTTCTGTTTGAAAGGTGTTCAAACATTTTTTCTTTCAGTATTCAATTTTTTCAAAATTTCTGATTTTTCTTTCTCACACTCTAGGAGTTTTTGTTCATAAGATTCTGCTAGAGTGACACTTTCGGTTTGTCCAATTCTTGAAAGATAATTAGAGATTTTTCTTTCGGTCTGAGTAAGATTTTTTTGAAGTGATGCTTTATATTCAATATCTCAGCTTTCTATTTCGTTAGAAACATACTTTAAAGCTTCCTCAAATCATTCTATAACTTCCTCTCTTGGTTGTATGGCTTTCAAGAATTCTTCAAACTCTCAGTGGAAAATATCACGATTCAAAGATTTTCAATGCAGAGGAGATTTTCTTGGGAATGTATAGTATGGAAATTTCTTTTGTTTTCATTGACTCCATCATCCACTTAAAAATTGCTTTGAGTTTTCACAATAAAGGAATCACCTTAGAGGGAAATCATCTCTCAAATCTTTTCTCTCAATATTACTTTGGACATATTCTACTTGTGAATTTTGTTTTGCTTCTAGTTTATCTTGTATTTTTTGAAAAGTTTTCATAGATATAAGTGCAGGATGCTTTGCTTTTCTGAGACTCACTCACATTTTTTCACATTCTAAATGACCTGTATAAAGTATATTTCTAAAGGCTCGGGAAAGAGAGCAAGAATTATATACTTTTCCATTTTTTATCGTTCAGATGTTTACTCATTTTTTATAAAAATAGCGCGCAACATCATTCAAACTTTCTAGCTCATTACAAGCATATTTTTCAAGAGCATTTTGTACTATTTTCCAGTTAACATCTTTTATGACTACTTTTCATCAGGCATTTTTATCTTTTTCAAATTTATAGCCTATAGGAACGTGAAAACACCAATATCCGTCTATAAGCCTTTCAGTTTGTCTACTAATAACCCTTTGTTTATTTTTCTCTAACTCATATTGAGATACAGCAACAGAAATATTTTCTTTAAAATTTCATTCAGGAGAATCTTCAAATTGAAAGTTTGGGCATTTTAGTTCTACTCAACGAGATTTAAATTCTCTTTTTAGTTTACTATGCACTTCAACATCACGTGAGAATCTATTTAAGTCTTCAAAAACTACAGTATATTTTTCAAGAAAATTCACATCTAAATAATCAAAAAGCTTTTTGATAGATTTACGATCAAATATTCCTCAGCTCTCTCCATCATCATAAAATACTTTTTCTATTTCTAATCCTAGAGTTTGAGTTGCAAATCTTCTGCAGGTACTTTCTTGAGAAGATAGTCAACTTCATTCTCGGACTTGTTTCTTGGAAGATACGCGACAATATATGAGTCATTTGTTGTTCATAGTATTTGTATTTAAATTGTCATTCATTGGATACAATCTTTATATGGATAAAATATATTTTGTAAAGAAAAAATGAGAAAGAGAGGATTATTCCTCTCTCTCACACTCAAGGTATATTTTAGCAAGTTCAATTAACAGGAGACAGATTTCAGATTTTTCTTCCTCACTAAAGCAGTCAGGAAGTTTCTCTCTAATCTTCTGATACTCCATCCTCTTTTTTGAAATTATCTGCAAATATACGCTTGAGATTTCTTTGAGTGATTCAATTGAGATATTCTTTTCTATCAAACTCACCATTTTTATAGCATTTTACTATATCGTGAATAGTTTGCTCATTATAAAGGTTTTCTCTAATAGAAATATCAGCAATACATCACTTGAGTCTGAATATCTTACTTGCATACCCGAGAAATGTATTCATATACCTTTTTCTCGTTACTTGCCGATGGTGCAAGTCCTCCATATCTACTTTTTTATTAAGACGAGAGAGTCTCTCAATATTTTCATTTTCAAACTTTTTAAAAAGTTTAGTATGTTTTCAGATATAGAGACAAAAGAGTCAGAAAGTGAAACTTTTATCTAAAAATTGAGTCAGTTTTACTTCTTTGAGTAAATCACTTCTAAATTCTATTTCTATCCTTGTGACATAATCCTCAGTAAGATATCAGGGATAATAATGCTGTTTTTCTTTTTGGTAGATATCAGCAATTTTATCATAGACTCGTATAAGGAGAGCCTTATTTTTTCTGAGTTGTTTTTCTCAGATATAATAAGTTTGGAGATTCCCTTTTTCATCAAAGAACTTACTTCACTTTTGTTTGAGTTCTTTAAAGCGAGAAGTAATAAGAGAAATATTCTGCCTAATATCTAGAGCTAAATCTATTCTTTTGAGCGTATGGAATTTTTTATTTTTCCACTTATCAGCTCCATCTAGGTCTAGGTATTCTTCTATAAAATCAATGATTTCAGAAAAACTATGGAGTCTAAAAGCTGTTCCATATACCACGAAATAATCACGAGTTTCTATGTATTCATTTATCTGATCTCAACGATACCAAGCAAATACAGGAGAATCATTTTTCCAAAATGTAATTTTATAGTGATAGCTTTTTATTCTATCTGTTTTTTCTAGAGTATATCACTCAAAATGTCTAATAGAAGAATTATCTCCATCCATTCAGAGAAATAGCTCGCTATGATTTCTGATAGTTCCATATATTTCTATATGATCTACAGAGTGATTTAAAAAGTCGGAAGATGTAAGACTAAAAGGAGTCATAATATTACTATTACATACTAAAATAAAGTAGATTTTTTAGTATGAAAGCGCTTTCCTTCTTAAATAGCACTACAAAGCTGTAAGAAGACATATATGTTGTTCCAAGTTACCCCACAATTATTGTTGTGGGGGAGACGTCTCTCTCTTTCCTCCTCTATCCTGCGTGATAGTTTTTTCCGAGAACCCGTCAAGTTATCGGTTCATAGAGCACCGAACCGAACTTGACTGAACCTCTCCAAAAACAGGGCAGGGTGATATAGGAGGAAAGATAGCAGTGGAATAAAGATTGAATACCTTGAAGCAAGAATCAGCAGAAAAAAAAGTCCTGCGATACCTAAAAGGTATTCGCAAGGACTATACTTTTTCTTTTGCTGATTCATCTGCTCAGCAAGGTGTATCAAAGTCTTATATCAGCTTTGTTATCTTATTATCTTTGAACTGCAACAAGTTTTTTCAATCAGATATACCCCTAAATCTTTTATTGATTCCAGATATAGTATTGGAGATTTGTCTCTTTTCTTTTTCGTGTTCACTATAGAAATATTCCTCAGAGTATATTTTAGGAAAGATGTCTCATAACTCTATTTCTCAGTTATAGTCACTATGATAAAGCCAAGAGATGATAATGTATGGCTTCGCTCATTCTTCAAAAGATATATTTTTTCATCTGTATGAAATCATAATCTCTTTATCTGATATATGTTTTAACTCTGTTCATTTTCTTTCTACTTTCTCTCAAGTCATTTCCTCATACAGATATTCTAGGTTTTTTACATCAAAACTATAGTGTCTTACAGAGTCAAAAAGGTTTAAAAATTGTTTTACTGGTTCATCTATATTCTCTTGTCAAAAATTTTCATATTGCTCCATAAGCTTCTCTTTGAGATATTCATCTTCAATATCTTCTAAAGGTTTTATATTTTTTCCTCATTCATCCATTACAAGCCCTTTTACTTCACTAAGAAGAGTATCTAGTTTTTCATTTTTTGGATGTATTCGCGTAATAACTCATTTTTTATCAAGATTTACTAAAAAAATGCGCCTGCTTTGATTGATAGAACTAATAGTATTTAGTGTAATAGCGTTATATTGCTCTAATACATTTACTCCTGTGTGTGTCCTTAAAAACATTTCTTCTAGTTTATTGAAGGCAATGAATCAGATATCACCATCAAAAGAATCATATCCTAAGTCTAGGGTTTGTTTTAATGTCTCATTTTTTTTCATGAGTTCCTCCTGAGTCATTCAGCTTGCTTGAAAATCTTGAGCTAGTTTTCCAATAGTATCTTGTAATAATATAGTATTTTCATCTATCTCTATATTTTCTAGGTCTATTTTCTTTTCTCAGGAAGTATGTTTATGAGTTTCTATTAAGTCGTTTATGACATCTATATAAATAAGACGCTTTTTTGTGTCTCATTTTTTAAAAACTTCAAGAATGTATTTTAGATTTTCTTGCATAAATAGACTATCTTTGTATCTTATAGATGACAGAATATGTAAGATATATTATACAATATTTATATGAATATCAAGAAAAAGTTTTGAATAAGAGTGAGAGAACTGAGAAAAAAACAGTGACTCTCTCAGCAAGCCTTTGCAGATAAAGCTTGATTTCATAGGACATATATTTCAGATATTGAGAGAGGAGTGAAAAATGTGAGTTTGGAGAATATTGAGAGAATTGCAGATACGATTAGTTTAGAAATTAAAGATTTATTTTAATGAAAAAGTGTATTGATTTATACAGTTGAATAGGCTGATGGACATTAGGAATGAAATTAAATTGAATCAAAAATGTAAAATCTTATGAGTGGAATAAATATTCTAATTTAACTCATAATATCAATTTTAATACAAATACAAAGGAAGCGGATATAAGAAAATTAGATTTTCAAAATGATCTTCCTAAGTCTTGATCTATTGATTTTATAGTATGAAGTCCTCCTTGTACTCAGTTTTCATATTCTAATAAGTGATGAAATTGAAATATTGAAGATGGATTAGTAGATATGTATCAGTTCTTAAGTGTTATTGATTACATGAAGCCAAAATATTGGGCAATGGAAAATGTTCCTAGGGTTAAAAAAATACTTGATGATATTCTTGATAATAATGAAAGATTTAAGAAGTTTAAAAAGCTATTTAATTTCAACGAGGTAATTGACATCAGTGAGTATTGATTGCCTCAGAAGAGAAAAAGAATGATAGCTGGTAATTTCCCTTATAAATTGTTACTTGAGTATAAAGAAAATATAAAAGTAAAGAATTTATGAAGTGTAATTAATGCTTTAAAAAATGAAGTGATTGTTGATCCAAATTACTTATATGAAATTGGGGCTCAAAGTTTGAGTGATCACATAAAAGAAGAAGAGCTTACCGTGGAGGAACTTAGAATCAATAAAGAATCAAAAACATTCCATCCTGTATATAATTGAATGTCATTCCCTGAAAAAGTAGATACTCCCTCAAGAACAATAACTTCTACTTGTACTAGAGTATCGCGTGAAAGCCTAATTATTAATGATAATAGTCATTATAGGAGATTAACTTTACGCGAAAGAGCTACTTTGATGGGATTCCCAATTACATTTCAATTTTATGGAAATAGTTATTCTGAAAAGATGAAGATGATTTGAAATTCAATTCCTCCAGTCATGACTAATTATATTTTTCAAAGTATGTTAGAAGTCCCATCAAATGAAGTTAATCCTGTTTCCTCTAGCCTATATGTACATGTTATACCAAAAGTTAAAATCCCATTAACATACCCTCCCAAAAATACTCCTAAATATAAAGACGATAGAAGTTTTAAGTTTGCAATACCTAACTTTAGATTTTGAAGTGGAGTGCGACTTGAATTATCAAATAAGAATGACGGTAAATTATTATGGAGGTTAAATTTTTTCTACGGTACATCTAAAAAAATATACCAAGTTAATTTAAATAAGAAAGATTATTCAAGGTTAGTACAAGATATAATTAAAATTGATGATACTATTATAGAGACTGAATTAAAATGACTGATAGGGAGTAATGACTCAGTTTCATTGCAACAAAGATGGAATAATAAAACTAAAAAAGGAATTCATCCCTTTGAAATTGTAGATTTAGTATGATCACTAGGTATCAACTTGTATGAAAAAATAGCTGATGTTGAAATCAAGAATGAGGACTTTGAAAAAATTATCTGAATAAATATAAATAAAAAACTTTATGATAATAAGGCTCTTATTATATCATGATTAATAGTGGCATATATATTTAATACTAATATTAAGTAATGGAAATTAAATTTACATATTCACATTTGAATGGATTAGAATGGCTAATGGTTCATCATCCAAATTTGTTAGAAGAAATTAAAGAAGTAATTAAAAACGTTGATGCTAAAGAATGTAAGACTAAAACAAGTAAGGAAAAAACAATGAAATGAAAAGTGCTTTATTCTCCTATTGATATGAATACAAAGATAAAAAAAGAGTTTGAAGAAAAAGGATGGAATGAGAAAAGATATGCATATTATGTTACAGATGATGAAGAGTTGACGAGAAAAATAGTAAATTTATCTGATAAGGAACAAAGAGAAAAAATTGAAGAATCATGAAATACTCCAATAGCATCATATCACCAAACTGATTTTACTAAAAATAGAGTAGCTATAGAAGTACAATTTGGAAAATACCCTTTTATAGAATTTGATTTATTTGTTAAACATTTGGGTTTTTTTGTGTGAGATAAAATATCTCTTTGAATAGAGATTATCCCAACAAAAAGGTTACAAAGTATGATGTCGTCATGACCTTGATATTATGAAAGAACTTTAGCTCATATCTTAAGGCAATGAAAATGAAGCCCTTCAGTACCATTAATAATTTTTTGAATTGAATAATTTACAGGGTGTTCAAATTCTTCCTTAAAAACTCCACCATTTAAAAACCTGTTTGTGAAAATTTGTGAAATTTTTATAGGCAGGTTTTTAAAATGCTCGATTTGAGAGGCGAGAATTGGAGGCACTGTTTTTCGGTCTCCGCGTAGCGGAAAGACGAAAAATTATTACGAGGAGTACGAGTAATAACCGAATGCCCTACTGAAACTACTATCTGCAAAGCAGATTGTAGTGAAAGAGGCGAGCCTCGGATGACCCACCATTTGCGATTTAAAGAAGAATTTCAATTTAATTGAAGTCCTTTTTTTGTATTTAAAGCCAATAACTCGTGTGTGAAAGGTGTTCGAGATAGAATACTTTCGTACTCTATCTTTCCACCAAATACTATATCAAAAGCAAGCTGTATTACCTCGGGATTTTCCTTTTGTAATACTAACTTATCAAGGTGTTCGAGAATTTTATTAGAAGCATTTTTAAACCTCTCTAATCAAAATTTCTGTCATCTATCTTTTTGTTCTATTTCTAGCTTTACAATCTCAGCTTTTATCTCTTGTAGTTCATTATTTTAAGCCTCATAAAGGTATTGAAAACATAACACCTTATGAACTTATTGAACAATTTTATTATCCTGAAAAAGTGTAAATAACGCTCTAAGATTTAACAAATAAAGTATTGTAATTCTTGAAAAAATACTATAATATTTGTATATACATTGTAATTACATATTATGACTACAACATTTCAAATACGAGTAGATGAAGATTTAAAGAAAGATTTTTTAGAAGCTTCTAAGAAGAAAGGATTAGACGGAAGTGTTCTCCTGAGATATTTTATGACAAGTTTTACGAATCAGCCTGATATTGTGAATTTTGATATACAAGAAAGTTTTTTTGATGATATGATGAAGGATAAAAATATTATATCAAAGTTAGAGAGGGTATCAGATAAATTAGATACTCTATGATTTTAGTTACGAGGACATTTCAAAAACTTCTTAGTAAGATAAAATCTGTTTCCATACAAGATATTTTTTCAGAGGTACAAAAACACCAGTCTTGACTCGAAAACTTTATTGAGATATGAATTATAAAAAGAAAGAAAGTACTCAAATGATATCTGCTTCATAAAAAAGTAAGACTTCTCATTCTATTTCAAGAAAAAAATGGAAACTATCTCCCATTTTACATTGTGAAAAAAGAGACAAAATTTTGAAAAAATATTACCAAAGAATCACTTCAAGAACTTTCCGTAAAGATTGATAATATTTTTGACGATTTAGAAAATAATGATTATGAAATTATTGAATTGTAACTCTCAATTTCAGTTCTAACAAGCTTCACAATGTTCCACCATTTAAAAACCTGTTTGTGAAAATTTGTGAAATTTTTATAGGTAGGCTTTTAAAATGCTCGATTTGAGAGGCGAGAATTGGAGGCACTGTTTTTCAGAGGTTCCTCAAATTTAGCATAATCTTCTCCCATTAAAATATAAACAGATACGGCTATATGCATAATTCTACCAAGATACCTACTTCCTCATAAACAGCCCTCACACAGCGCTTATTCCTTGAGAAACAGCAAATATCATCGCAATACTCATCACAAACGCGAGCCCAGCAAGACTGTAGAGAACTTTTTCATTATTTTCAACGATGGTAGCAGTATATTCTATAGGGAAAACCTGTGTTGATTCATACCATACATCTTTTCATTCCTCATCTTTATACGATAGCTCAAAATCGGCAAAGATATTTGCTTGGATATCCTTTTTACTCACTTTTTCCCAAAAATTTACATAGATATTTCCAGACTCGGTACGAGACTTTTCATAATACTCTTCAGGAGTCCAGTAGTTAATCTGAGGTTCTCCAAACTGATTATAGGTCTTGTAGGGAAACCCTTTCCACTCAGCACTAAACACTCGAGTAGAAAAAGGGAGAACATTTCCTCACTGATCATTGATAGGGATGTAGTCTACTATTTTTTCATCAACAATAGCTCCAAGAGAGTTTGCTACTACTTCTTTTCCTACCGCGCGAATGACTTCACCATCTTCATTTCTGAGAGTAATCTTTCATTGAGGTTTTACATGGGTATTTCCTTTGTTTTCTACCGGAAGAGAGAAAGTAATTCCAAATGAAGAGTCTTGCTCAGTATCGTCTCAGAGATTGGTGTTTTGATCATCAGAGACAGTGTTAGTAGTATCCTCTGCGAGAGGGGGTTGGTTATCAAAAGAGAGGATATCTTCTTGTAGGGAAGAGTCTTCCTCTTGAGCTACTTCAATATCGGTATTTTCTTCGGTATCTTCCTGAGTATTTTCAAGTGAGTTTATAATATCTTGAGCCAGGTTTTCGATGTATTCCTCAGAGGTTTCATCTGCTTCTTCAAGGTTTTGAGAATCTGTATCTTCCTCCTGTGAAACTTGCGCGACTTGAGGAGGAACAACACTTTCAAGTGGTTCAGCTCCTTCTTCAGTAGTATATTGTGGCTGACTGACTTCTTGAGGGAAATATACCTGATATCGAGCAAGATCAAGAGACGGAGGAGTTTGTGAACCTTGCTGGTCTCATCTTTCTCTTTTATAACTTGAGTATCCTCATCAGCTTGAAGAGCTTGTACTAGAGCTACTAGAACTTTGAGAAGATGTAGAAGTATCACTGCTAGAATTAGAGCTTCCACTACTCACAGTCGGAGTCTCAATAACGACATCGACAATTCGTTCTCCAGAAACATCTACAAGGATGAGTATTCCATAATCGACATCTACTTTTACATCTCATCCACCAGTATTATTTACGACGCGAAACAGTACAGCACCATAATGACCTCCAGGAGTTGCATCTTCAGGAACGGTAATAGTGAACTCTATCTCTTGAAACTCTCACGAGGCGAGTGTCAGTTGATCTTCACTAATCTCTATCCAACTTGCGAGATGTTGATCGGGGTTTATCTCAGAATTATCTCGTATAAATCTTGGAGTTCCACTGGTTCCATCAGAAGTGAAGTCTGCCGAAAGTGTTGTCATGGTTCGCTCTTGGAGAGAGTTGTTTCGTATTCATGCTGTGAGCGTGATAGACTCTTCGGGATCCATCTCGAGTTCATACTTAATCGGAGTGACTCAAAAATTAATATTTGCATGGGTGTTCGTAACATGAGAACTCATAGCAAATATAGACGCGAGCATCAGAAGACTTATAAACCTTTTCATAATTATAGAACTTTAATAAGGAACAAAATACACTTTTTTCTACTACATATATACAGGGAAAAGGCGAAAATAAAAAAGTCTCTTTTAAAATAAAAGAGACTTTTTTAGATAATGTTTTATTACTTAGAAGTTTCCAGTAATAGTAAATGTGATTTGATCTCTGTACTCACCTGCAGGAGTTTCTGCTCCAGCAGTAGCGTTTACAGTGAAGACAACATCATTTACATCAGTAATAGACTCTGGCTTATTTGTAGAGTATACTGTATGTTCTGTAGTGTCATCATTTACTTCAAGAGCTGTGAGCCCTGTAGCAGCAAAAGAACTATTTGAAGAATCATTTGTAGCGTTTGGAGCTGATTCCCATGTGTAACTTTCTGCAAGACCGTCAGTCGTAAGAGAGTTAATCTGAGTATCTGTATCACTCTGGTTTGTAAGACCTCCTGTTTGAGATCGAGCTGTAACAGTGATACCACTTACAGCGTTTGTTCCTACTTCAAGTGAAAGACTTCCAGTTGAAGCAGTTCCAGCAACGAGTGTTCCAAGGTCAATCTCACTAGCTGAGATTTCCATAGAAAGACTTGGAAGTACTTGCGCTTTAATGACAATGTTTTCAACACTACCAGTAGCTGTACCAGGGAGATTATCATCCCACTGTATACTTCCTGTAAATGTTCCCGCAGTATCTCCTGTTACTGTTGCTTGACCGATTTCTGTAGCAGCAAAAGCAGAAGAAAATGAAAACACACCTGCAATTATCAGCATAGTTGCCAGGATTTTTTGTGTTTGTGTATTCATAACTTTTATAAAAGTTAGAAAAATAAAGTAAAGTTGTGATTCACAACTACTATAAGTGTAGCATTCTTTTTTTGAGCTGTCAAAAATCTGAATACTTTTTTTTAAAAAAAATACTACTCCAGATTTTAGAGTAGTATTTTGCGCTTTTTCTTATATCATATTATACATCACATCAGAGTGTTGCTACGCCGTCAAGCCAACAATGAGAGTCTATATCTTGGTATTCAAAATCAATATCAAAATTGATGCTTGCTTCATAGTTTCAACCTGCAAGGTATTCATCATCTCAGAAGAGAGCAGCATACTTTATCGTATAGGTATAGGTATTCTTTTCTCCATCTTGATTGATGCTTGTATCTTCACTTCAGATATTTGCATCTTCTATTTTTTGTATATCGCTGATACTTGGGCTACTGACCTGTGTATATCAAAAACCTGAGTCAGTGTCCCATGTAGGAATACGGTAATCACTTGTGAGAGAGAGGTCGGTATTTTGTAACATGGTAACATCAAATTTTGCTCCGACAGTTTTTACTGTCACGGTAAGCTCTTGATCAGAAACCTTGAGTGTATCAAAGGTGAGTGTTCCTATTTCGAGTTCTGGTGCAGAGATAATAAACTCTGGAGCATCAACATAAAATATTGTTGATACGGTAGTAGTATTTCCATCATTATCACTAATAGAGAATATTTTTTGATACTTTCCGTATGCAACATTTGTTACAGGATATTTTGCAAGAGTTGTAGTGATTTCTTTTGTTCCTAAATGAACAGAAAGAATATCTGATCCCCAAGCAGTTCCATCCCATTTCTGAAGAGTAAGAGAATCAGAACTAATATCTATACCTGAGTCGGTATCATCTATAGTGTACTGTATGATAAAATCTCCGTATGGAATAAGATCATTTTTATCAGGAAATCTGGTATAAAGGTTTGGTGCAACACTTTCGGCGTTGGCAACTCCTAGAAATATTCCTTCACCACATATAATAAACATAGAGGTGCATAGGAGGAGAGAGCTGATGATTTTTTTCATTTTTGCAAATGTTTAAAAATATATACACCAGTAGCATATCATATGGGGAAGTATTTTTTCAAGAAAATGAGATTGACCTTTGAACTTATTTTTTCCTGACAATTTTTCCCTCTGTAAATACAAGAAAAAACTGAAAAAATTATCTGTAAAAAATTTCACTTTTTTGTATTTTTCTATACATTCTTCTTTGAATCGTTTTTTGATTTTCAAATGAGTATACTACATTACTTCTTTATTTGTTATAATGAAACACATAAAAAACTTCTTTCTGCTCTTTTTGAGCCTTACAGCACTGACTATTTGAGCCGTTCATGTTTCTGCCTGGATAGGTCTCGAAGCAGAAGACGGAGATATTCTCAGTTTTACCAAATGGAATGAGCTCATCGACTATATTGATACCAAGGTTGATTTTCTCTATGTTGATCAGCAACTGAGCCTCAAACAAGATACGATATACGCTGATATTGATGTTGATATTGCGAATATTGACCTCACAAATTATCAAGAGGGAGATCTGATCAAAGACACAAACAAGCTTGATTATACGGTGGAATTAGATGTTAGTTCCAATAAGATACTTACGCCAGTGATAGAAGGGACTGACTTGTCAATGTATTATACACAAGCAGAAACAGATGCTTACTTAGATCTCAAGGCAGATGCTTCACAGATAATCACAGATGGCGGAGGAGACAAGTTTCTCTCTGATACGGGAAATTACATTGCCCCACCAAGAGAAGTATATCCGTATCTTACCAGCAGTATAGACGAGCAGCTCAAGGTTTCTGAAACAAAAAGTATTACTATAAGTGGAGTTGGGTTTACTCCTGCTGATGTTTTAGAAGGTCTTGAGGCAGATGGATATGTAGTGGAATATATTTCAAAATCTCCCACAGAGGTTGTCGTAAATATTACTGCTCCAGATACGGAGGTTTTTGCTTCTGAGTATTCATTTTCTGGTCATGAAGCTTGGTGAAATGGCAAAAAAATTACTCTTCAAACGGTTGATTTATTTGCAGAAAACCTTATGTCTGGAACATATTCCAACTGTTTTCAAAAGTATAATGGAGACCTCTATTGTGCTGGACAAAACAATTATACACAACTTGCGATTGCTCCAGGGGATACGAGCTCACCTATCACCACTCCGACAGCATTTTCTGTGAAAGATGTGACAAAACTCCAATTGATTTATAATACGGCTTTTGCTCTTGGAACAGATAAGAAGCTTCGTATGTGGGGAAGGGGGGTAAACGGAATTTTTGGCTTAGAAACTTCTTCAAGTACTATAGTTGATACATTTGATACTGAATATCTCGATGGAGAACTGATCAGAGACTTTGATGTTGGAAGCAATACCATGTGTGCTATTAGAGACTCAGACGGAAAAGTGTATTGTTCAGGATATAGTTCGAGTTACTATGATATTCCAGGTAAGACCAGTCAGCAAAACACACCAGTATATATTTCATCAATGTCCACAAGTATACAGCAACTCTCTATGTCGCAAAGATCTGGGTGCTACATCACTACGAGTGGATATCTCTATTGTTGGGGTTGGGATAATGGAAGATTTGGAAGAGGAACCACAGACCAAAAACTCTCCAGCCCAACATATATCACAAGAAGCATAGCAAAAGTTGATAGTGGATATGGCTATCATACCTGTATCCTCACAACCTCTGCTCAGGTAAAGTGTGCAGGGTATAATTCTAACTATCAAACGGGGAAGGATAGCAATACAACAGAGCGAGTATCGAGCTGGTATACCGTGCCACTGGTTGATCCTATTGATATTGCGCTTGGAGAAAACCACTCAATAGCCCTTCAGTCAAATGGAGAAGTAAAGGTATGGGGAAAAGGCTCTAGTGGACAACTTGGAAATGGAAGCACCACGACCCGAGTCAGTGATCCGGTAAATGTGCAGTTTGAGGATGGAACGAATATCACTACAGCCGTAAAAATATCTGCAGGTCTAAATGGAGGCTGTGCTATCTTAGAAGATTCCTCAGTATATTGCTGGGGAAGAAATGATTATGGACAATTGGGAGATGGAACAACAACAAATTCTTTATATGCTAAACCTGTGACAAGCTTTGCTTTTGAGTAGCATATCTTACGATACATACATATACCACTTTTATTTTTTGCTATGAATTATATAAAAAACTTTTTCCTGCTCCTTTTGAGCCTTACAGCACTGACTATTTGAGCCGTTCATGTTTGCCTGGATAGGTCTCGAAGCAGAAGACGGAGATATTCTCAGTTTTACCAAATGGAATGAGCTCATCGACTACATTGATACTAAGGTTGATTTTCTCTATGTTGATCAGCAGGTATCCTTGAAGCAAGATAAGATTTATACCGCGATCAATGTCGATACGAGTACGGTTGATCTGACAAACTATCAGCTCGGGGACCTCATCAAGAGTAAGGAGAATCTTGACTATACCGTAGAGCTTGATAGCAGTTCTCAAAAAATACTTACACCGGTTATAGGCTGAGCAGATCTGACTGAGTATTATACCAAGGCAGAAATGGATGCGAGCCTTGATCTCAAAGCAGATATCACCTATGTAGATACAGAGACTACCTCTATATGGGATAACTTTGTCAATTATCTGACATCAACGGAAATCACGAGTTTGTTTTATAATAAAATAGAAGTTGACGATATCGCTGAAGAAGTTTCTGTAAAACCCTATCTTGATGACGGTGAGAATAACCTGATAGATCTCCAGTTTTATGGAGCCAATGACACAAGAACAGTAAACCTCACTGGAGAGCTCTTTCAGCCAAATATGAAACTAGATTTATCAGAAAGCGACTACTCTCAAGAAGTAACGATCAATGATCCAAATTCCGCGACAATAGTTATAACATCTCTTGCAGATAGAGCTGATAGAATCTCTACAACATTTGCCAATCATTTTCCAAGCACGGTCTCGATGTTTGCAGAAATATTTTCGATGGGAAATATCGAGTTTGATGTGACGGATATCGGGTACTTTCGAAATGGTAACCTCGGTGATGCGAGTGGATTTAAGGCGTATACTGTCGGAGACAAAAACTATATACTCTCTATGAGTACAAATCATGATAGAATCATGGTTACGGATGTCACCGATCCTGCAAACTCTGTTTTAAAAGATGTTGAGACAAGTGTTGATTACTTAGATATGGTTAGATACTTAGATGTATTTGAAGATGCCAGCGGTAATGTATATGGGCTATTTATGGATAATGATTCATTTAATGAAAAACTGACGATTTATGATATTACTAATCCTTCATCTCTCAGATACAAAACTTCTTACCAAGATGATCAACTAGATGACATACGAAAGATTAGTTCCGTCACTGTTGGAGATGTGACCTATATTGTCGCTGCTGAAAGTTCTAACGATAGCTATGATTATTTCTTTATTTATAAGTATCAAAATGGTTCACTGACATACAACCAAAAGATAGGAGTGTCTTATGGGAGACTCCAAGGAGTTTCGATGTATGAGCATGATGGTAAGCCCTACTTTGTGGGTACAGCAAGTTATTCCAATAGAAACTATATAGATGTTTATGAGCTTGGAGATGAAACCTATACCAGAAAAAGTCAGTTTGTGGATACTACAAATTGTAGACAACCAATGGGAGTAGGAACATATAAAACAGAGTCCAATACCTACGCTATAGTATATTCATCCAGTAAAAGACAGTTTTGCTTGCTAGATATTACTGATCCGACAAACCCTGTTTTACAGAGTACTTTTGGGTACACAAGCATCTCGCAGCATGTGAGACCATATATCTCAAAGGGAAGAGTGTTTGTGCCTGTTTATAGTTCCAGTGATAATTGGGAAATATATGACGCAACATTTCCCACTAATGTCATAGAAAAAACTCAAGGCTCTGTTACGAGTACTTATGCTAATACTGGTTTAGAGATTGTGGAGACAAATGATGAACTATATCTGATAGTATTTGGAGATAGTACCTATAATAGATTTCAGATTTTTGATTTAGGTGTGACTTATGAGTAGGATATAATCTATGATTCAGTAAGCGGAAAAATATTGATTATTTTACGATATATTTTTATTGTATTTATGATGTATTAAAATCAGGAAAAAAATTTTATTTTTCCTGACTTTTTATATATTACTGAGGAGCTATATATTCTTATTATTCCTTATTTATGTACCTGAAGAATATTTTCTTTGTGATTCTGAGCATGATAGCGCTGAGTATCTGAGCTATGCATGTTTCTGCCTGGATAGGTCTTGACGCTGAAGATGGGGATATCCTCAGCTTTACCAAATGGAATGAATTGGTAGCCTACATTGATACTAAGGTTGATTTTCTCTATGTTGATCAAGAGTTGTCTTTGAAACAAGATACAATCTATACAGCAATCAATGTGGATACGAGTACGGTTGATCTGACAAATTATCAAGAAGGAGACCTCATAAAAGGGACAGACAATCTTGATTATCTCTGAGCCTCTCTATTTTTCTTCTCAACTATCTTTCTTTCTATCTTTCACAATCTTTTGAGTCACCATTCAAGAGTTCTGTATTTATGATTTGTAGAATTTCTTGGTCTAAATTCTTGTCTGCGAGCTCGAGAAAGTACTTTGTATATCGTGACTCGGGAAGTGAGATATATTTCTGAGAGGCTACTCACCCTTGTACCATTTTTATATTTCTCCCATATATCTTTTCTTTGCATTTCAGTGAGCCTTGTTCGTTTATGTATATTCATTTCCTTTATGTTTAACTTCTAAAATATTCTGCTGTACAGATTATCCAAAAGTGTAAACAACCCTAGAGTTTCTTACATCAAAACAACACTTTAGGGAAGTGAATAGAAACTACAAAAATTTGCAATACTAATAAAAGTATGATGTAATGGGAGTAAATATATTATTTCTTTTTCTTATAATATTATGAAAAAATGAATATTTTGTCTTCTTTTTTTTCTTTTTTTCTTTTTTTCCGTGTCTTACGCAGATGCAAGATGGTATCAAAATGTAGGGCAATCTTCTTGGTCATCAAACTCGGGAGTCACAAACTGTTATACAGACCGTAGTAATGGTCGTGATGGTACAGATCCTCGTCGTGTTGCAAATAATAACAGCTCATCAACACTTTCTCCTGAGACTCAACGGACAAATGTGTCACAATCATGAAGACTGAGATGTCTGTATTGGGATGGGACACCACCAAGTATGAATACAAGTCTTGGCTGAAATATCCTCGCAAATAATTCCTACTTTATTCCTATTAGCAATATGACTTCATGATGATCAGGTTCAAATGTCAGTATTCAGATAGAGGATTATAATAATCCTGGAAGTATGAGATCAGTTTCACTTAACTCAACAAAAACAGGTTTTTTTCTCAATATGTCACGAGTAGATAATGAGAGAAATGCACAGTGAAACAGAAAATACACACTCAGAATCAATAGAGTATGCGACAAGGCAGGGAATTGTGTTTCATGATTTCCTCGAGAGTATACATACTATGTATATGCCAACACCGTGAATACTATTACAAAAACCATAAATACCAGCGATCTCACAAGTAACTCTCCTGCTGATGGGACAGAAAAAAATATCGGTATAGAACTTGAAGATATATATGGGAACGCTATTGTTGACGCTCCTGGTATTGGGAGAAAGGTAAATTTTGATATGAGTATAGACAATGATCTCCGACTCAATCAGCATACGAATACGGGATCTGATAGTGCTATTTTCATTGGAGATACCAATATTCCTTTTCCTATTGGAGATACGAATATGACAAATATTCCTTACAAGTCACTTTGAGATGATAGTTATGAAATAGATATGTTTGTGTACAGTCCAACGTCACTGAGTGATCCTCTTGTCCCTGGAAGCGCAAAGATACATTCACTCAAATATAAAATTACGGCAAACACCTCTATCGCGAGTGGTGATGGTTCGAGCTCACCGGTGGAAGATGATTTTTACCCTTACGCAAATGATGGAGACTCTCTTCGATTTGCCCCTTTATATACGACAGAATTTTCATGAGAAATTATCACGCAATGATTTCTTGAATGAGGAATACAAAACTCACAGTTAGATATAAATGGTTCAGGAGCAACGCAGCAATCAGGCTATTTTGAGTTTGGTGCAGATACTCAGAAAGTAGAAGATGATATAGAATTTCTTGTGAATAGTAGAGAAGTCGTAAAAGATACAAGTTTATGAACAGCATTTTATACAGATACAGATTTTATAGGAAGTCATGATTTTACTTCTCAAAGAACAGATATTGATCTCGTTCCGAGTGATGCCAAACTATTTCTTGCCTCTATTGTTCGCTATATAATAGGTGGGAAAGAGGTGACGTATCCACATGATATCATAGGAAAAACAGCATATCACGATATTTTTGAAGATGTAGAAAATACACAAGTATCAGTTCGTATCATCTGAAATACCAGTTCACAGAAAACAAAAGAAATTGTAGAATGACAATTTGAAGATGATCTTCGGGTTTTTGGAGAGAGAGAAAAATCAATTTTTCGTAGGGATATAGCCCAAAAAATATATAGTGTTGTACGTGGTGTGACTCCTAAAACGCAAGGAGGAAGAACTGTTATGAGTACCAATCTTCGTGCAGAATCTTGGGATGATAATGGTTTGCAAGCTCATTCACTTTGGTCTGATACACTCCTCTATTTTGGGGAAATGTGAGGAAAAACAGTCACTCTGAATGCTGCAACAAATATTCAGGGAGAGAAAACAATCTTTGTTGAAAATGGGAATCTCTTTATTACTGATAATATACGTAATGCTGATGGAGATGGTATTTTAGGACTCATCGTTCTTTGATGAAACATATATATTCATCCAAATGTGACAGATATACATGCAGTACTGTATACTGATAGGGTTGTTGCGACGAGTCTGGATGGAGAAAATGCTATAGATTATACGACTCTTCCAGCAAGTCAGATAGCAAATCAGTTATATATATATGGAGCACTCTTTAGCGAGAATACTCTTTGAGGATCTCGAAGCACTCCTATAGAATGTCCTCATTATGTTGATTGTTCAGATAGAAATGAGGCTCAAGCCTATGACCTCAACTACTTGAGAAGATATTTCCTCTATGATCATGACGGGGATGATGGAAATCTCACTCCAAAAATACCAGCAAATGGTGGAAATTCGTCACTATGAGTAGCTCCTGAGGATAAGGGCTTTCCAGTCATTATTGAATATGATCCAAAACTCCAGCAGACACCACCACCATTTTTTGATGAGTAAGAGTTTCTCCACACACCCAAAAAACAACCCCGGGGTTGTTTTTCAAGACTCAAACAAACATTCATTTTCGAGACCGGTCTCTTATACGTGAAGGGAGGGAAACACAGGTTTCTCTCCCTTTCCTCCAAACACGAAAAAAACAATACCGGGCTTGCAAGCCCGGTGTTCATACTCAGAACTCGCTAGAGCCAGAGAGGATGAGAAATTTTTTGTTTCTCAGATACTTCTTAAAAGAATTTTATTTTATCAGAGTTTGGATGTTCCTTGAGTTTTTCGAGAGTTTTTGCTTCTATTTGACGAATACGTTCACGTGTAACACCAAACTCTTTTCCTACTTCTTCAAGAGTATGAATATCACCTCACTCTAAACCAAAGCGCATTTTGATAATTTTTCGTTCACGAGGTGTAAGGAAATCTAGCATTTCAGCAAGATTTTCTTTGAGGAGATTCATATTTGTTTGTTCATCAGGAGACATGGTTTTATCGTCTTCAATAAAGTCTCAAAGAGAGGTATCTTCCTCACTTCATACTGGGGCATCAAGAGAAAGAATATCTTGAGAAATACGCATTATTTGGCGCACTTTTTTGATATCCATATCGAGCTCTGTTGCAAGTTCTTCCATCAGAGGTTCACGGGTAAGTTCTTGCGTGAGTCTGCGATAGGTATGTGTGAACTTGTTGATAGTTTCTATCATATGAACAGGGACTCTGATAGTTCGAGCCTGGTCTGCTATGGATCTGGTCACTCACTGTCTAATCCACCATGTCGCATATGTAGAAAATTTAAATCCTTTGGTGGCATCAAACTTATCAACAGCACGGAATAGACCAACATTTCCTTCTTGAATGAGATCAAGAAGACCGAGACCTCTTCCCATATATTTTTTTGCAATGGATACAACAAGTCGGAGGTTTGCTGCTGCGAGCTGTTTTCTTGCTTCTTGGTCTCCAGCCTTGATACGCATACCAATTTCTATTTCTTGTTCTCCTGTGAGGAGTTCTACCCGACCAATCTCGTTGAGGTACATTCTGATAGAGTCATCAGAAATCTCAGTAAGTGAAACAGATCATGGTTCTCTTCTTTCATTCTTTTTTTTGTCTGATTCAAAAAGAGTAGATTTATCAAGACTGTCTACCACATCTACTCAAATACTCATAAATCGTGAGTATATTTCATCAAGAAAGTCAACGTCATCTTCGGCATTAGGTATAGCATTCATCAGCTCATCTTGAGTAATGCGACCATCTATTTTTCACTTCCTCATGAGTTCTTGTACTTCTTCGGACATATCTTCGAGAGCTTCTTCAGGGACTTCGTTATCGATGAATTTTTGCATTCATTTCCCGACTCTTCTTCAGTCTCTATCTCTGTCTTTCGGAATTCTTTTGAGACCTTTTTCTTTTTTAAGGACTCCTATTTCTTGTAGTGCTTCAATAGCTTCTTCGTCTCAGGTTCACAATAATTCTATCTCTTTTGCTGCTGCTTCTGCCTCTTGTTCTTGGAGTTTTTCATCTTGTTGTTTGAGGTTCTTCATCGCTTCTCAGAGAGTATTGAGATCGATTTCTTGAATCTGAGACTGTATATCTTCGGTATCTTTTTTCGTATCTTTAGTCATATTTTTTTATATTAAAAAACCTTCTAGAATATTTCTAGAAGAAAGCTGCTTGTGTTGGATTATACTTTTTACTTCGTATATAGGGGGAATCTTTATAGAGATATTTTTTCTCTATTTCGTGATGGATTATAGGGAGGAAATGAGTAAATGCAAAAAATAAGTAGAAAAATATAAAATAGAGAGGAAACCCTACTCTAAAAACAATGTGTTCATGAGTCACCAATATCTATTAGCGTCAGTTATGATAAGCACTTTTTGACGAGTATTTCTTCTCAGGATGTAGTTTCAAATATTTTCTTGCTCAGTATTGATGATACAACCTAAAATCAATTGTCGTAAAGCATCATCAGTATAATCAGCAACATGTACCTCTGTTATTGTTCACTCATCTTCAAGTACAAAGTAAGTATTTTGTACTATTTTCCACCATCTTTCAATAACAGTAACAATGCGAAGTTTTTCTTCATTATCTGTATTGACCCTCTTGAAAAGTTGTTCATCTCCATACTCATCTTCAATATCTCTTAAGCATGCACCAAAATAATCTATGTATGTTTGAACATATTCAGGAGGATTTTCTGCTGCGGCAGTGTTCAGACTTATGGCTCCTATAGCAATGATGTTTGAAATATTTTTCATTAAGAGATGGGGGTAAGTAAAATATTTTATATTCAATTCCTATCTTGAATTCTTTCCTTTGTTCTCAAAGGAAAGAGGCTGCAGACTTTCTATCAAGTTTTGAGTCCTCCTCCTTTTTTGTTAAAAGGAGGAGATTCAGAGGTGGAATAAGTAATATGTTTTCTCAATTCTTATCTTGAGTTCTTTTCTCGCTCCCTTCCTTTTTTGTTAAAAGGAGGAGATTCAGAGGTGGAATAAGTGTATCAATTCCTATCTTGAATTCTTTCCTTTGTTCTCAAAGGAAAGAGGCTACAAGCTTACTATAACTTTTTGAGTCCTCCCCTTTTTCTTACCACCTACTTCATTCCATACTCTTTTCACTTTTTCATGAGTTCAGAGTATTTTTGAAGTGCGAAAGTGTCTCAAGAATTCATTTCTCACTTATATATTTCTCACAAACGCTTAAAGTGATATTTATTTGTTTCTCATATGAGGGCTTGGAGTTTTTTTTCTCTTTGTTCTGGTGAATCGAGACTCTCACTGAGTTGCATACCAAGACCTCTGAGCTGCTCTTTTTTTTCAAGAGAAAGAGTATTTATATCAGATCATGCTGCTTCAAGACTCTTCATAAATCATTCATGAGCACCATCAAGAAAAACAAGCTCTTTTTTTGCTACGGAAAAGAACTCTACAAATTCATAGAGAAAAGCGAGCAACATGTCTTCGGGAGTGAGAGTGATCTCAGGGGGTTTTGATGGTTCAGTTTTTGTTCGATAGTGTCTTTTTTTACTCATTTCATAGAGAATCTGAAGAGGAGTATGACTCATCTTTGCTACTTCTTTCAGATACATATCTTGTTCTACCGGATCACTATAACTCTCAGTAACTTCGAGAATTTCGGTGAGAAACTTCTTTTTTTCATCAATACTTTCAAGATTATAGCTATTTTTTTCAATAAAGTACATGATAGGAGAACGAGCCGAGACAATCAGCTCAGAAAAATCTTTTCCTTTTTCGAGGTACTCATCGGGATCTTTTGCTCACTTGAGGAGGATAATCTTTATTTCTAATCCCTTATTTTTGAGTATCTCAAGAGAGTTTCGTGTTGCTTGCTCTCACGCCTTATCGTTATCAAAACACAGATATATCTTATGAGTGAGTCGTTTGAGCAGAGTGATATGTTTTTCTGTGAGAGCTGTTCCTGAGACAGCAACTGATTCAAAAAATCCTGCCCTATGTAGAGCAATAGTATCCATGTATCACTCAGTAATAATGACTCTATCATTTTTTGTAATACTTGATCGAGCCTCATAGAGTCAATACAAAATAGAAGACTTATCATAAATATGGCTTGCAGGAGAGTTGAGGTATTTCGGTTCTCCTGAACCAATAATTCTCCCAGCAAAACCGACGATATCACCTCTGAGGTTTGAGATAGGGAATATGATTCGAGAGATAAATTTGTCTTTTCGCGCTTTGAGTTGTACAAATATTTGTGACGACTCGATAAGGGCGTCATCATATCATTTTTCTTTTAAGAAGTTATAGAGTCCTACACCACTATCAGCATAACCAAACTGGAATTTATCTATTTCTTCCTGCAGCACTCATCTTTCTGAGAGATATTTTTTGACCTCGGGATGTTTTTTGAGACTTGCTTTATAGTATGAACATGCGTCTTTGTAGAGAGAGTAGAGATTTTTTTTGATTTCAATTTTTTCCTTACTTTCGGTATATCATGGAATTTCTCGACCAGTAATATTTCCGAGTGTTTGTAGAGCGTCACGAAACTCCATATTTTCTATATCCATGAGAAACTTGATAGGTCAGCCTCATTTATGGCAGCCAAAACAGTAACCTATTTGTTTTGCTGGAGAGACAACAAAGCTCGGTGTTTTTTCATTATGTCCAGGAAAAGGGCAGATCGACTTATAGTTTGTTCCTGTTTTTTTTAGCTTGGTATATCTTCATACCAAATCTACGATATCTATACTTGATTCGAGATCATCTACGAGTGACATGTTTTTTCTTTGGAAAATATTTTTATGAGTATAATGCAGAAATCTGTAAAATAAAGTTTATGAAACACAAAGGAGATGAGGGGGAGGTTATTGCTATAAAATACTTGCAGCGTCATAACTATCAGATTTGTGAGACAAATTTTCGATTTTGACGGTTTGGAGAGATAGATATTATTGCCCAAAAACATCACAGATATCATTTTATAGAAGTAAAATATCGTTCTCATCTTGGTTATGGTTCTCCTGAAGAATCTATTATTCCAGCAAAACTCAAAAAATGTCGAAAAACTATGGAATATTATTGTAAAAAAAACGCGGTATCTCTACAAAATATTCAGTTTGATGTTCTTGCAATACTCAAAATACCGACAGGGCATAGAGTTACAAGATACCCGAATGTGGAGGTGTGATAGGTTTATGACTTTCTCCTAAAAACTCGTCTCAGACTTTGTAGATATGGTATAAAAAATATACTTTTTATCATCAAGTTTTGCTCATCACAATTTTTGAGAAAGTGCGGAAATACTGTCAGCTCCTGTAAGGAGTTTTGGTGAAATATTAGGCAGAATAAACGCGAGAGATTCATAATCTCGAGCAATAGTGATAGCTCCAAGTTTTACGGGATCTATGGCCTCAAGGTCTTTTATATGTACCATTTCTCTCTCTTTAATTATATCCCCGCGGAACTCTATACGATCAAACTCTTCCCGTTTTAGAGGACCAAAACGAGAGTCATTCGTCAGCGCCTCTATCGTTGAAGCAATGATTTCTTCAGCAATACATCCGTGAATTTCTTTGATATTTCCTGCTGATCCTCGAACTTCACCATCCACATAGAGTGTGATACACACGCATCACTGAGTATTTTTATATTCTTCTGGTACGAGCGTGAGCTCGTCTAGCTTTGGGGATCGCATTTTCTCTTTGTAAAATGTGAGTATTTGCAGGACAAAATCTTTCATGATATAGACATTATTTTTTATAAATTATTTTTCATTTCTTCTTCTTTTTCTTGCTGTTTTGCTTCTTGTTCAATTCTGTAAAGAATATCTCATAAACCATCAGTATTCGTGAAAAGATAGTATTGATAATATCACCATTCAAAACATCACTTTACCAGAGTCAGACATGACTGAATAAGAGGAAGCATGATAAGAAGAGAGAGAAGCTTTGCATATCATGATTCAAAAGAAGAGAAGATACCTATCGTGATCACTCCAGCAAAAAAGAGTCCTACAAAACTCCCATATATTCCCACAAGAACATGTTGATAGCTATTACATATTTCTAGCAAAAGAGAGATTCCAAAGCTCAGAGTGAGGACATGGATAATAAATACCATCATGATAAGCTCATAGTTTTGCAGTCACATATACACATACACAGGAGTCATACAGATATAACAAAGTATTCAGAAAAATGCAAACTGTCCATAACTCGCAATATTGGTACTATACTTTTCAGGATTTGTGAGTGAAAGTATTTTTATCCCTAAAAAATGACTCAGAGAGCTGGCAATAAATGTGATAAAAGAAAGGATAAATGGAAACAAGGCGTTAGTATCTCAGCCAAGACGAGCCTGCTCAAATGTTCCAGGAATATTGATAATACTTGAAGTAATAAACACGATAAGGACTATGACGATACTTCATATAAATCCTGCTATCAGAGCTCAAAGAGTATGGATTCATATATCTGTTAGCACTACTTTTCTTGGTCACATGGTGTAGTATATATATAGTATAAAATGATGAGAAATACGCCAAGGCTAATATAGGCATCTGCCATATTGAAAACTGCAAAATATTTCACAGCTATAAAGTCGGTAACATATCAATGGAAAATTCTTTCCCACGCATTTCACACAGCTCCACTCACAATAAAGAGATATCAAGCGTCTAAGAGTAGAGAGTGTTTCTTTTTTTCCTGCGTCAAATAATAATATATTATTCAAAAAATCAAAATAAGAGTCACAGTTTTGAGAGCTATTCAGGTGAGGGGAAGCGAAAAAGCGATACCCCTATTTTGTACATATTCGAGAGAAATAATATCCCCAAGAATCATAAGAGGAGATATAATACTTTCAGAGAGATGTTTGGTATATGCGTCAATACATATCAATATACTCATCAAACTAAAAATGATGAGAGGAGGGAGTATATAAGATGAGTATTTTATCGGAGTTTTCATACGATAATACTATTTTTTTTTGCTTGTCCTGCAATAATTTCAAACTGATTTTCAGCTACTTCAAGATAGTTTTCTGTCCATCATGACCAGGGAGTTTTTCCATCTTTTTGGGGAGAAGTGTTGGTTCAAGTATGGGACTTTTCCACTAAAACCTTCAACAGCTTTCCTCTTTGAGATTCACGAAAATCCTTGCGAATACGATCTCAGAGTTTCATAAGTTTTTTCATGCGTTCTTTTTTGATACCCTCTGACACTTGCTTTCAAAACTTTCCTGCTGGGACAGATTCTCACATCGTATGGGCAGAAAAGGGAAAAGCGTGGAGCTTGCTTATCTGAAACTCTTCTACAAGATGGTAGCTCTCCATAAAGTCTTCTTCTGTTTCTCCAGGAAAACCAACAATCATATCTGCTCATAGAGAAATATCTACTCCGTCTTCTCGTCGTATTTGACGCATTTTTCTGAGAAGTGTTTTTAGGTATTCTCCATCGTAGTGTCTCGCCATAGAACGGAGAATACTGGTTGATCATGACTGAAGAGAAAAATGAAAATGAGGATAAATGCGCTCGTGAGAAAACATTTTTATGCACGCCTCATCAATAAATTCTGGACCGAGAGAAGATATGCGGATACGAGGAAGAGAGGTGTTTTCAAGAATATATTCGAGGAGTTCTGAGAACCGTGAACCTCATCATGACTCGCCATTTTTTACAAGCCATGGAGAAAAATTTTGTATATCATGAGTGTTACTTAATCCCCATGCAGAGAGATTGACGCCTGTGAGTACGACTTCTTTTCCTCATTGTCACTCAAAATCTCGTATTTCTTCAACAATATCTTCTTTGGCTCGAAAATAGTGTCTTCCTCGTTTTTGAACGGTAAGGCAAAAGGTGCAAAAACTATCACAGCCTCACTGGATAAGGATAAATTTTTTTGTATAGATTTGGTGAGACTGAGCTTGTTTGAGTTTGTGAATTTTTGAAGAAAAAGATGAGTCCTCTCATATGGAACTTTCTCCTGCTTTGAGAAGAGAGGGCTTGGGGATAAGGTTTTTTTGAGAGGGGGAGTTTTGAGGTTCTTCATCAAGGACTTCTATCTGTTTTTTTGCGTGAGCAAGCTCTGGATATATCTCAAAAAAATCATTTTGAGCTTTTCCGTCTTTAAATGCTCCACAACCAGAAATATATATCTTTTCTGTTCCTGAAATGTTTTGAAGTTCTTGTCTCACAAAACGTACCCACTTTCTTTTTGCATTATCAGTTACCACGCAGCTGGCAACAAAGGTCCCTGACTTATCACGAAGATACTCAGAGTTGAGCCATTTATCAGTGTAGTATTTATTTACTTTACAGCCAAAAACTTTGTACTTCATAGATGCTTTTTATAAACGCGGGTATTGTATGTTTTTTGGTCAAAAATCAAGGGAGGAAAATGCGAAAAACTTCGTATCTCTGAAGTTTATTTCCTCATAAAACGAGTTTCTAAAAGAGATTTCATCACTCCATTTTTTATTCTCACGATTCCAGCAGGAATATTTTCAAGCACTATCTGGAAATATCATTCATGACTTCAGATATACTTATTCTTCTCAAATAGTGAGAGAGGAACCTCTCCTCCACAAAAAAGGGTATGGAGCTCTGTACTGTTTACAGCAATGCTTCTTTTTTGAAATATTCAAAAATGTGTTCAGAGAAAAAAGTTTGGTTCAAAAACACCGTTTTCTATTCTCCCTATCTTCACTCCACACTGAAAAAAGAAAAAATTTTCCCAAAAAGTATCAGGAAATATCTCGCTATAATATACCTCATTTTTATAGGTATAAAAGCGTCCTTTGAGAGAGAGACCAAAGCTTGTAGCTAAGAAACTTTGCATTATTTTTTCACTCCTTTTTGCAAGCTTTTCAAATCATTGAGAGACTTTTCAAAAAGACTGTTTTTTTTTGAATTTCCTTTCCGACTCTCCACCACCATTGCTCAGAGATGATTTCTTTATCAGTTTTGCAACAAAGAATCATCATGCCGCATTCTTGTGTGGCCAAGAACGAATGATGTGTGAGTTTTCCTCTTGTTTTTTTCCTCTCTTTTTTGCTTTGAATGGATTCAAGGAAATAATATGAAGGTGGCTACCATAACGATCACAAAGTTTCTTGATGACTTCTTCGTTTTCTATACGGTTGAGAGTACAGGTAGAGTAGACGAGTTCTCCTCATGGTTTGAGCGCCATATATGCTGACTCGAGGAGTTGGTACTGGAGTTTGGCAATTCTGTTAATATTTTTGATGTTCCAGTACTTGAGAGCGTCACTGTTTTTGTAGGCAGTTCCTTCTCCAGAGCAGGGAGCATCAAGAAGAATTTTATCAAAACTCTCGGGAAAGTTTGAAAAGTATCGTCAGTCATAGTTGGTCACAAAAACATTTTTTACTCACATTCGATCAATGTTTTCATGCAGTTGTCGCATGCGAGATTTATCGAGTTCGTTGGCGATAATAGTAGATTGTGGATAATACTCTGCGAGTTGGGTCGTTTTTCCTCATGGACTTGCCGACATATCAAGAATGCGGTAACAAGAAGAGTCAATTTCATCACCTGACATATAAAAAGGAGAAGAACTTGCAGCTAGTTCCTGCACATAAAAATAGCCGGCAATATGTTCAAGCGTATTTCCCAGCGCCAGCGTCGTATCATCTCGATCGATATACAACATATTTTTTCCAAGAGGTGTTGGAGAGAGCTTCCATCAATTTTTTTCTGCGAGGGTTTGAAAATCTTTGACAGAAATTTTATTGGTATTCACGCGAATAGTTTTTTTGAGTGGTTTTGAGAGAGTATCTTGAAATTCCTGAAACTCTTCAGGAGAAAAATCAAAGTTCTCTTGTATATACTGAAGAAAATCTTGTTTCATTATTTACGAAAACTTTCTAATATTTGCCTTGCAATGTCTTTTCCTCCGAGTCCAAAAGAGAGTCCAAGAGAGATAGTGAGTGTCGTGATGAAACCGAGGAAGAGGGAGTTGATAATAAACTCGTCAACGATTTGGATATAGTTAAGCATAATCATCAGGGTAAAAAACATGATGATGATCTTGGCTCACATGGCAATGATCTTCGATGTTTTATCTTTGGTGAGTTCGAGAGCCTGGTAGATGATATCGTGAACAGAGTTCGCAAAACGCACTCAAAAAAATCAAATAATCACACCAATAAAGAGATTTGGCAGGTATCCTATGAGATCACTCATAAATTTCTCTATTTCGCTAATCCCTAGCACTACGATTGCCCAGCGAAAAAAGAGGAGGAAGATATAGTAGGAGAGAGATTTTGAGATGATTCGGTCATATCGAATTTTTTTACTTTCTTGCTTTGGTGATATTTGTGTACTTGTTTCGGTTTTTTCTTTGTTATCGTCGAGTGTTTTATCGACAATTTTTGTAGTATTTTCTTCAAATCATTCCCAGAGACTATTGATGAGTTCGACAATGCCAAACTTCCAAAAAACATACATAGAGAACCTATATATTGCGTAGGAGATAATTGCTCAAAAAACAAGTATGATTGTCGCGGCAATCATCTTTGGTGCGAGCAGTTCAAAATAGGTATAACTTGTTTGGAGAAATTGTTCAAAGATAGAAACAATAAATTGCAGGCTCATATTTTTTTATAAAAATTACTTGCTTGTATGATACCTTGCTTTTTCGGAGAGTAAAATAAATTTGACTCGTTTTCTCTGGCTTATATACTTCATTGGCTACATTTTGCGGGGGTAACATAAAAGAGTGAGTGTACTAAGGCTTCAACCCTTGGGTGTGCCAGTTCAAACCTGGTCCCCCGCTCCAGAGAAATCAAAGAGTACCACGGATGTGGTGCTTTTTTATTTCTCTGAAATGAGATCAGGTTTGAAGTGAGGCTCTGATTTTCAGTCTGCGCGTAGCGCAAAGATGAAAATTGATTGCGACGAAAAGGAGCAATCACCGAGTGCCCTACTGGAGCTACAATCCCTGATAGGGGATTGTAGTGTAAGAGGCAAACCTGGTCCCCCGCTCCAAGTATATTAAAAAATAATTTATAAATATGTAAATATTAAAAATCTCTAGAAATAGAGATTTTTTTATTACCTGAAAAATAACATAAAATCTATGACCTAGTGAGATAGTGGAACTTATAAGTTATTTATAGTTTAAAAATAGTGTTAATAAATGGTTTTTACCTTATTTTTGTGCAATTTTTTTATACTATATAAGAGGCTATTATATGGAAAAAAGTATTTTATTAATTGGAAAAAACTTGATTTTTACAATATAAATTACTTGTAAGAAACTCTAGGGTTGTTTACACTTTTGGATAATCTGTACTGAAAAAGTGTAAATAACGCTCTAAGATTTAACATCTTATACTATAAACTCATCTCTTAATCATACATTTTTTGCCCATATACCAAAAATAGGCATATTTTTTTGACAGATTGATAAATATATGCAAAAATATATAAGAATTCTATTTTTTGAGAAGTATATATGGCGCAAATATTTATTGAGCAGTATTACAAATTTTTTGATGAAACATTACAAAACGGAACTTTTACTGTTATAGTTATAGCAATGATGATTATATGCCTCGGTTTATTGAGTCAGTGAACCCATGCTGAATACATACAGAGTATGGGGGGCGCGAGCGCGCTACAGTGAACAGTAGAGAAAAAGCAGGAAGTTGTAGGAGAGATAGTTATTGATGGGCAAATATACCTTGTAGAAGTATACCCTAAATAAAGCGAAATTTTATATTTTTTCATAGCTGAATCCCCATTGCTCACAGCTTCTCGAGAGAAGCTTTTTTTATATCTCCACTTTTCAGAGAAAGTTCAGAATTGATCAGGGGATTATCAGTTCTCACTCTGATAATATTTCCATGAATTTTCACAGAAAGAACAGTAACATCATACTCAAGACTTGACGCAACAACTCTTGATATAGTAGATCGAATAGTGATGTCATCTATTCAGCTTCGACGAAGAGCATTTCCTATATCCATACACTTATAGTAAAATAACAAACTCTCATTTTATTTTTCCAGGATTGTCAGCAAAGTATTTTTGTACTTCGCCAATACTCCCTCGAGTATACTGCTCAAACTTTTTCGTGATCTCACGAGCAATAACTATATAGCGTGTTTCACCAAAGTATTTTTCGAGATCTCCCAGCGTTTTTTCTATACGATGAACACTCTCATAGATTACGATGGTCTCTGAGGGGTTTTCAGAGATTTTCTTCAGGAGTGTTTGGCGTCATTTTTTCACAGGGAGAAATCCGAGGTACAAAAAATGATGAGAGGGGAGTCATGATGCTGAGAGTGCTGTAAGTACGGCTGACGGTCATGGAAGAGCTGATACCTCAATATCATGTTCCAAAACAGCTCTTACAAGAGCATATCCTGGATCAGATATCCCTGGAGTTCCAGCGTCAGATATGAGCGCGAGAGTTTTTCCATTTTTTAGCATATCGATGATTTTCTCAACTTTTGCTTGTCAGGAGTATGAGTGGTAAGAGAGAGTTGGTGTGCTGATATCATAATGTTTGAGGAGTACTCAGCTCGTACGAGTATCTTCGCAGGCGATATAATCTACCTCTTTGAGTACTCGCAAAGCTCTGAGCGTGATATCTTCAAGATTTCCAATAGGAGTGGGTATGATATATAGCATAGTTTTATTATGTTGAGGATATTTCTCTATTATATAGAAAAGAGCCTTTTTTTATTGATTTTTTTTTAAAAAAAATATCATCATAGCCATGACAGTTATAACAGTAGATCATCCTGAAATAGTAGATAAGTATTCATCATACGAAATACAGATGAAATTTTTGGAGTTTCTTCATAAAGAGTTATGAGAAGATCAGATAGAGTTATTTCATATATGAGTTGATGACTTATCTGTATCGTCAAAAAAAAGGCTTAAGAATATAGATACTCTTAATTTTGTTGATTTGCAATGATAGAGAGAGTACTTATTGCAGATGATACTCTGGAATTTCTGAAAAAGAGACAGTTGTTAGGTCAGTTTTATAAGGCAAAAAAATTTATTATATCTTGAGACTATAAAAGGTCAGACTTTAAACTCAGGAAACCTAAAAAGGAAAATATTTACTACTTTAGGATAAATAAACAGTTCCGGGCTTTATGTAAGTTGGATAAGTGAGTACTCAAGATATTTGATATTGATAACCATCAAAATTAAAAAATCTCTGAAAAAGTATTTTTGCTTTTCTCAAGATATGTATTGAATGTGAATCCTAGAGTATAAAACCTAGAGTTATTTTTGATACTTATTTCCTACGCAGTATTTTTCTATTTATCAGAGGTTCTTGAGGTGACTACTTCTTCTTTCAGAGTTCTTGCATCTTTTCTTTGAGACTTTGAAACTGATATTCCATTTGAGAAACAATTTTTGTTGTTTCTTTTTTGGTGAGTTCGAGCTTTTTATCAGACTCAGTCTTAAAGTCACTGAGCTTTTTTGAGAATACTTCTTCTATATCCTTCACGAGTTCTCACTGACGGTTTAGGAGCTTTGTTTTTAGATCAAACACCTCTTTTTCGAGTTTGCGAGTTTTTATATTTGAAAATACATGTGAAAAGTTAAATCCTGCCCAAATAAGCAATATATAAAGAATAAAAAAAAGAGAGATAAATATTACCACTGGTATCTGGAAACTCAAAAGCCAGAAAAAGTTTATCTCTGTGCTTGCAGAAAATATCTCAAGATTGATGATGAGAAGTGCGAGGTAGGCAATAGCAGGGAAAAAAAGAAGGATTTTCATAGTAATACATTAAGAGTATATTTTCACTGGATAGAAGCAGTTTTTCAAGAAGATAGCACTATGTTATAGTATCTGCGTACTTGCGAGCAAGTATAAGAGAGAATCTGGATTCTCAAAATTTCCACATATACTTTTTCTTGCTTTCAGAGCTTCATCAAAACTCAAGACTCATGAGTGCCTTTTTTCATTCATAACTCAGCTCTCTATCAGAGATGCAAGATGTTTTCAAAAATGGCTTTTTACAAGTATTTTTTCTAAAGTTCATACTGTGAGAAAGTCTCTGAGTCAACTTTCATACACTCATATATTTTTGGATATCTCACTTATACGCCCTAGAACCTCATAAAACCTCCCAAAACTCAGACGATAGTTTTTTTCTACCACAAGACAGAGAGACTTTTCAAGATGAGAAGCAGTATTATGTATAGGAATACCTCAAGAATACTGAAGTCGAAACTCATGACGAAAAGGTTGAACAACATACAGTTCCAGCATTTCATCAAGAGCTTTTTGGTATTCAAAAATCATAGCGCTACTATCTATATTTTCTCACTCTATCAAGTGACCAAAAATAATCTCTCCGCTGAGGAGATACTCCAGCGTATTTTCCGGGAAGTAGGAGAGCGACTCAGCAGGAAAGTATGCAATAATCTTTTCTCTGAGTTCTTGGTGTGCTACATGACTCATATGCGATATTCGATTTCTTTACTCACAAATACTTTATCTCTCCCATACTTGAGTCTTGAGAGTTCTATGAGAGCTTTGGCAATTTTTGGATCTCATGCATCAAGATACGGATTTTCAGGAATAATAGAGAAGGGAGTTGTTGGTTGGTTATCAATAGCAAGTTTCATAACTCATTTAAACTTATCCATATTTATGAGATCAGCATCAGAAACTTTTGGCTGAAAATATTTTGCCATAAACTCTCCATCTTCAGGTCATATTTTATAACTCATCACGGTTCCCACATTTCCGAAAATTGCCTTTTTGAGATCGAGACTCGATTTTGTAAGTGCGTCAGATTGCTCAAGTTGACCAAGATACTGATGTGCAAGTACCAGACCAAGGCGATATTTTCGAGCCTCGGAAAGTATCGACTCAATACTCGGAGTGACATAGTTTTGAAACTCATCGATATAGAGGAAGAAGTCTTGTCTTTCTTGTTTCGTCATTCGTTGTCTTTGCATTGCTGCAGTTTGTATCTTACTGACGATGATCATTCCTAAGAGTTTTGAGTTGAGGTCTCATACAAGACCTTTTGAGAGATTGAGTAGCAGGATCTTATTACTCTGCATACAGTCGGTGATATTAAAAGAGCTTTTTGTTTGTCCGATAATATTTCGCATCATTTTATTGGTAATAAATCCTGAAAATTTTGCCGCAAAGTAGGGGATAATCTCTTGTTTTTCTCGTTGTCCCATATTGGCAAATGTTTTTTCCCACCAAGCTTTTACAATAGGATTTTTAACATTACGAACATGATCTTTTTGGAAATCATCATCAGTAAAGAGACGAATAATATCTGTAAGAGCTCCTCATTGCGGGTACTCCATGAGCGTCAGACATCCATTGAGAAAATAGTCTTGGAGTCTGGGACCAAAAATCTCATTTCAGAAAAGTTTGATCATCATATTATTTGCATCCTGCGCGACCATATCACGTTCTTCTGGTTCTGCTTCAAGGAGATTTAGACCGATAGGTCTTTCTTCATCAGAGGGATCAAAGACTATCACATCATCAGCTCTTTCTCGAGGTATCCATGGAAGTACATCTTTGATGAGGTCTCCATGAGGATCCATAATCGCAACACCATCTCAAGAGTAAAAGTCTTGTTTTGCCATAGAGAGCATAATTGTTGATTTCCCCGTTCCTGTTTGTCCGATAACGTACATATGTCGGAGACGATCTTCGGTTTTAATGCGTATCTCTTTTTTGACTCATCTATGAACATTATGTCCGAGCATGATTCACTCTTTGGGAATATTATGTGGAGCCTTGATCACCTTAAAGTTTTGCCATTTTATCTCGGGTGTTTCGTTGTACTTGATATGAGGAAAATGAAAGAGAGAAGCGATCTCTTCGGTATTGAGTATCATTTTCTTGAGCCAAAAAGGTTTGGTGAAGTATCTATAAATATAGTTTTTTATGAGAGAATTTTGAGAATGCCGGAGAGTATAGGTAAACTTGTTAAAATCTGGATAAGAAAACTGTGAAAAACTAGAGATAATATTTTTGAGTTCTGTTTGAGTGTCTTGCTCACTATTTCCAGTAGTGATGACTCTGATAATAGCTTTGTATCCAGTTTTATCACCTTTTTCATCTACGGTTTTTGCTCGTTCTTGCGTGAGAGCTGAGGAGTTATTTTCTTCTGGAGAGTTGTCTTTTTCTGAGCTTTGAAAAAGTATTTCAAAGAGTCAGATAAGTATTTTGAGAGGATTAAGCGTGAGGTATCAGGATTTTGACTTCATGATACTACTAGATATCTTTGCAGATTTATTTTGCCAGTCATCTCCTATGGGTTTCAGGAGTATTTGTATCGCGGCTGATTGATCATCTTCGAGTCGTGAAAATGCTCCAGCAATATTATTGATAGGATCACTTTCGAGTTTTTGGTATGTCTTGATAGGATAAGGAAAGTTTTTTACTGTGTTGAGATAGGTGGTAGAAAACGCTTTTCTTCACTCAAAAATATTTATTTCTTTTGTTTCTTCGATAATCGCATCAGGATAAAAACCGTGTATTTGTTTTTCTATGAGTTTCTTATAGTGTTTGCTACAGGTAACATAAAAAAATATTTCATTTTCATGAGCAATATATTCAAGGGAAAGAGTATCTTGACCGAGAATGCGTTTGATAATTTTGTGTGAGTAGGTAGCTTTGAGGGAAGAGAGGAGTTGTTCCATGAGAGATACCATTTCCTTAAAATCTTTTGAGGTATCTTTTTTTGTATCGAGGTCACTTTCTTTTTTTGGGAGCATCACTCGCAAAAAGATAGTCTCAAGCGTTCTTGTATAATAGGCTTTTTTTCGAATCACAAATAATAAGCCATAGAGTATGACTCATACACTGATAATACTGATAAAAATTTCTTGCATATGAATAGTTCAAAAGAAAAAAGATATATTCTTAGAGAAATGCGGAAAAACTTCGTATTTCATTGTCAAAATCCAATCTTATTTTTCCGTGCTTCTTTAGTATAGCAGAATATATCTTTTTATGAACAATTTTTCGGTATTTGAGACAAAGAGAAGCTTTACTTTTTTTTAGTTATCTTTAAAACATCGAACTGACCAAGTAAAGTATCTGAGGCTCTTTTCATCATCTAAAGAAATACCAGAAGATTTTATACTGAGTATATGAGAATAGCTTCCATTTGGTGAGGAAGATCGATAGTATCAAGTGCTTCACTCCTCACTCATTGAGCTTGTTAAGTCTTTCTGTCATGCTTTTGGTAAATAAAGAGCGTTCATCATATTCGTACCGTTACTTCACCATCAACCTGCTGAGTGAGCATCAACCCACTCTTTTCTCGTTGGGACATGGTATCCACTCGCGCACGGACCTTGCATTTTTGCTCGATCTGCAGTGCTGGAGTTTGCAAAAGTTGCACTATCTTTTGTATTATTATATACTCCCCAATCATTTGCAGAACCTTTATCTGATCATCCTGGGGATTTCCAATCATGAAGATTAAAATTTGCGTTTGTCACGGTCGTATCTGATTTTCAAAACTGGATATAATCTCCATTAAGAACTAGTTCATGTTCCTGCAGTACTCGATCATACATTACACGCAGCTATAGTATAACTTCATACGGTAATATTATCCATATCACATCATGGATAACGGTTAGAACTGGAACTACTAGAAGAGCTAGAAGAACCACCTCCAGAAGAACCACTAGAAGAAGTATTTACTGTGGTAGTTCTCCTGTCTGTAATAATATCTGCAAGATCATCACCAGTATCTGTTACGATATCATCATTTTCAAAATAGGCAGTATATGTATCGTTGTCTCCATCGAGATCGAGATCACCAGACTCTATTTCGTGCATAGGTGTTTGTGTTGATTCGTCTAACAAGATTCATAGTATCCTTCAAAATACTACAGGGAAGAGAGACGAATAGTCTTTTGCGTATGCTTGAGGGAGGGATACTATTGGGACATTTTCTTCTTCTTCGAGAAATCCCATTAACTGAAACTCTCTTTTGGTATTTGAGAGATAGTAAATATAGAAAGAATCATCTTTTGGATCGACTCATCATTTAGTAAATCCCAGTGAGTTGAGAACGCTTTTCCCAGCTACTCATTGATATCACAAGAGGGTATTTCCATCTCGTATTTCTAGGGCGTCATCAGGCATAGGAACACTATAACTTGTTCGAGAAATCTCGAGTCCATCATAGAGAGAGGAGAGCTGGGAGAGTCTGCTTGTATCTCTGACTCATACGAGATATCCAGAAAAAGAGACAAATCCTATAGCCGAGAGGACTACTAATATCGTGATAACGGTGATGAGTTCTACGAAAGTGAAGGCCTGAGTGTTTTTACAGAAAGATGGCTTCATAAAGAAATGTTAAAGAAGTATTTCTCAAGAGGAAAATACTTCCTTTTGTGGAAAACGCAATGACTTACAGGATTTTTGCTTGACTCAGCAAAGACTGTAGTGTATGAATATAGCTCTTCTCAAAAAAAACAATCCCGGGCTACACCCCGGCGTTCAAAAATCCCTAATCCTTTATACACCTGACTGAATATCAACTCGATTGTGTAACATCGTTACTATTGACGTTGGTACTATTATAAAAAAAATCTCTCCTATAAGCCTTAGATCCATTTACCGTACTAGACCATAGATACCCATAGTTCCCACGATGATAGAATGTGTTATTAGTACGCTGACCACTCAAAGGAATCTGTAGGAGTTCGGCAATACTGCTATCACTATTAGTCGTTGAGTGGTACTTCCATCACTGTCAGTCACACTGGTAACTATTATATGAAGTTCTACAAGCTGATCCATTCAAGTATTCTTCGAGTGTTTCCCATTCGAGTTCACTTGGTACATGGTATCCCACTCAACATACAAGATTGGTATCATCTGCGTCTATATCATTATCATTATCTGTATCGAGAGAATCCCAAGTATAGAACTTTCCCCATATATTATCTACGGCAGTATCTCCATTATTATTCGTTCCAGTAAACCAGTCATTAGCTTTAGAGGTACTCGCCATCGTTATATCTCATGCAGTACAGTTACTTGTATCTATGTAGTTTCCATTATAATCATAACAACCTTGAGAAGAGTATATAGTTCCACTATAGTTATTCGTCCCTATATCCGCATCTGTTTGTCACCACTCAAGTCATGCTCCTAGCGTCGAGTTACATCATGCCCACGTCTGTGTTCAGATAGTCACATCTGCTCTGTCACAATTAGGATCTTGAGCTCTCCAATCAGTAGGCGCAGTAGAAGCAGTAGTTGAACTACTCGATACTGTCAGAAGTACTCGCCCCTTCCTCTCTCTCCTCCTCTATCGTCTCTCATAGATTTTCTCCTGTATCCGTTGCGGTATCATCATTTTTAAAGTAGGCAGTATAACTCTCTGTACTTCCATCTAAATCTAACGCTCCAGCCGTCTTGACTGCCTCTATCTCATGGACAGGAGTCTTCGTTGTCTCATCAAGGAGTATTCCAAGCTTTTCTCCAAATACGACTGGATAAAGATTACTATAGTCTTTATCGGCATATGCCTGAGGAAAAAATACCGTTGGAACATTTTGTTCTTCCTCGAGAAACGCCATAAGCTGAAAATCACTTTTATCTGCAGAGAGATAATATACAAAATATGAATCATCTTTGGGATCAACACCTCCTCGACTAAAGTCGAGGATATCGAGGATATTTGCTCCTATATTTCCTTGGTATCCTAAGAGACTCGATCCGTCTTGTATCTCTACAGCATCATCAGGCATAGGCAGATCATACTTTGTCGCGTAGAGCTCTAAACCGTCATAGATAGATGTAAGTTGAGAAAGTCTATTGGTATCTCGTACTCCTGCGAGATAACCAGAAAAAGAGACAAATCCTATAGCTGCAAGTACAGCAAGGATAGTCACTACCGTGATCAGTTCTACCAGAGTAAAACCCTGAGTTTTTTTTAAGAAAGATGGCTTCATAAAGAAATAATTAAGAAAGTATTTTCCAAGAGAAAAATACTTCTTTTTCACGAAAATACAATAGAACAAGAGTTTTTTTCGTTGACTCAAGAAAGAATCTTGTGTGTGAATATAGTTCTTCTTAAAAAAACAACCCCAGGCTACACCCCGGCGTTCAAAAATCCCTAATCCTTGATACACCTGACTGAATATCAACTCGATTGTGTAACATCGTTACTATTGACGTTGGTACTATTATAAAAAAAATCTCTCCTATAAGCCTTAGATCCATTTACCGTACTAGACCATAGATACCCATAGTTCCCACGATGATAGAATGTGTTATTAGTACGCTGACCACTCAAAGGAATCTGTAGGAGTTCGGCAATACTGCTATCACTATTAGTCGTTGAGTGGTACTTCCATCACTGTCAGTCACACTGGTAACTATTATATGAAGTTCTACAAGCTGATCCATTCAAGTATTCTTCGAGTGTTTCCCATTCGAGTTCACTTGGTACATGGTATCCCACTCAACATACAAGATTGGTATCAGCTGCATCTATATCGTTATCATTATCCGTATCGAGAGAATCCCAAGTATAGAACTTTCCCCATATATTATCTACGGCAGTATCTCCATTATTATTCGTTCCGGTAAACCAAGCATTGGCTTTAGAGGTACTCGCCATCGTTATATCTCACTTGGTACAAGCTACTCAAGAAGTACTTCCGTTATAGTTGTAGCAACCTTGAGAAGAACCTACCGATCCACTATAATTATTTGTCCCTACATCCGCATCTGTTTGTCACCATTCAAATCATGTTCCCAGAGTTGAGTTACATCATGCCCACGTCTGTGTTCAGATAGTCACATCTGCTCTGTCACAATTAGGATCTTGAGCTCTCCAATCAGTAGGCGCAGTAGAAGCAGTAGTTGAACTACTCGATACTGTCAGAAGTACTCGCCCCTTCCTCTCTCTCCTCCTCTATCGTCTCTCATAGATTTTCTCCTGTATCCGTTGCGGTATCATCATTTTTAAAGTAGGCAGTATAACTCTCTGTACTTCCATCTAAATCTAACGCTCCAGCCGTCTTGACTGCCTCTATCTCATGGACAGGAGTCTTCGTTGTCTCATCAAGGAGTATTCCAAGCTTTTCTCCAAATACGACTGGATAAAGATTACTATAGTCTTTAGCATATGCCTGAGGAAAAAATACGGTTGGGACGTTTTGTTCTTCCTCGAGAAACGCCATAAGTTGAAAATCATTCTTATCTGCAGAGAGATAATACACAAAATATGAATCATCTTTGGGATCAACACCTCCTCGACTAAAGTCGAGGATATCGAGAATATTTGCTCCAATATTTCCTTGATATCATAAGAGACTGGTTCCGTCCTGTATCTCTACAGCGTCATCAGGCATAGGCAGATCATTCTTTGTAGAATAAAGTTCCAGTCAGTCATATATAGATGTGATCTGTGACAGTCTATTGGTATCTCTGACTCCTGCGAGATACCCAGAAAAAGAGACAAATCCTATAGCAGAGAGTACAGCGAGGATTGTTACTACCGTGATTAGTTCTACCAGAGTAAAACCCTGAGTCTTTGGAGTTTTTTTCAAAAAAGTTCTATACATACTACAAAGTGTTTATAAAGATAAAAATTATATTCTTTAAGGAATCTCTGAAAAACTCCTTTTTTTCTCTCCTTTTCCAAAGGAGAGATGGCTCGCGAGAGCCAGAGAGGATGAGAAAAATTTTGCCTTTCAGAGCGTGCTTGAGGAAGTATTTTCAAACCTGAAAATACTTCTTTTTGAGGAAAATACAATAACAAAGAGGATTTTTACTTGACTCAAGAGGAAATAAAAGTATTTCATAGAGCATGAAAGTAAAAAAGTATATCATACTCGAAAACATTCGTTCACTACAAAATGTTGGAGCTATTTTTCGAAATGCTGATGGAGCAGGGTTTGAAAAAATATTTCTTTGTGGTTATACTCCTTGTCCTCCTCGCAGAGAAATCTCCAAAACAGCTCTTGGTGCAGAAAAGAGGATTAACTGGGAGTATTATAAAAACGCTAAGGAGCTTGTACATACACTCAAAAATCAAAATATACAGATATACAGTATCGAACTCACAAAAGACGCTCTCGATTACAAACAACTGGCGTATGAAACACAAAAAGATATTGCCCTTATTTTCGGAAACGAAGTCCAGTGAATCTCGGCAGAAGTATTGGATATTTCTGATAAGACCTTTATGATACCGATGTTATGATATAAGGAGTCTTTGAATGTTTCTGTTGCAGCAGGAGTTGTGATGTATGCTATGGTGTAAGGAAGCTCTGAAAAAGTTACTGATGGCTCGGTAGAGTCAGATTGGATTGAGATTTTTTGTTTCTCAAAACTTCCAATATATTTTATCAACACTCTATGAAAATATCTTTTTTTATTTCTCAGATGTTCCTCAAGATAAGTATTTGTAGTATCATACTCTTTTTCTCTCTTCCCTCAGTATTTGCTGAGAGGAGTCTTGTAGAGGATATTTTTTCTGATATAGACGAAGACTATCAGTATAGAGATGAGTTGCAAACACTCTATGATAGAGGAATGATTATTCCTGGAGAAGATAATCTATTTTGAGCAGACAAACCCCTACAGAGAGACGAGTTTGTAGGAATATCTATGGAGGTTGTGTGCGAGAGATGCATGTTGCCTCATACAGATTTTTCTTATATAGAGAAGTATACTCAGAGAGAAATATACTTTGATGTAACACCAGAAAATCCTTATTTTTACTGTATTGCAGAGGCAGATACAAATAATGCTGTGCGAGGGTATGGTATAGGAGAGAGTTGTCAAAATGGTCAATCAAATCCTCTAGAAAGACCCTTTTGCCCTGAAAATACTATTAAGCTAGAAGAGGCAGTTGCGGTCCTTTTACGAAACTCATGAATTTTTACAATAGAACAAAACCAAGAAGTAATACGCGATATCTCTGCTGGTCGTATCACAGAAAAACTCTGAAATGATGTTTCCCCAACAGATATGCAGTGAAATCCTTATACATTTTACGGCTACCTGCGAAAAGCTCTCGAATACGAAATCTACGAGTATGATAGCTCTGGAAATAAAAAAATACTCAAACTCCTAGGACCTGATAGCTGAGGAAATATCAACGCGCAGTCATTCGTCAGTAAAGAAGATTTTCTTCGTATGGCATATATCGCTCTCAAATCAAATAACTGTAAAGAAGTAACTGATGAAGCTTTAGCATTGCAGATTCGTATACAAGATAAGCAATGTAAAATATCAGATGGCATAAACTGTCGTCTCTCTTCTCTGGATGATGCAGGTAATATCTATGACTTTGTTGCTGATGGAGAAACAACATGTGAGTTGGGTATTGATAAAAAAGTATGATATATATGGCGCTTTCACAATACAGATACAGGACAGCAAATCTTTCGTTATACACCATATCTCGATAACTTTATATTTCCATGAGAAGGAACATGGAGGGTGTATAGTAGAGTTGTTGATATATGTGGGAATAGTAGTGAGGTGTATAGTACGGTAGTTACTCGAGATGTGGGAGAAAGCTGATTGAGCGTCTCGGTAAATGCGAGCCCTATAGCATGATATGAGTCTCTTTTTGTTGAGTTTACTCCTAGAGTGAAATGATGACAAGCTCCATATGAGTATGAATGGAACTTTTGACAGGGAGCACAAGCTATATGATCAAAAGTATCGTATCTCTATAGAAATGAGGGCATATACAGAGTTCTCTTACAGGTAAGAGATAGGGATGGAAAAACTTCATCATCAACTGCCGTAATAGAAGTATACGATTGAGATGTTTGTGGATGAGACTCTGATAGTGATGGGATAAATGACTGTGATGATCGTTGTCCTTGAGTATTTTGAACGCTGAACAATAGTGGCTGTCCTGTATATGAAAGTTCGTGCTGACCAAACTGTTCATGTCCTGAGGGCTATATATGCTCGTCAAGTGACGAGACAAGTTGTTCTCAAGATTGAGTCTGTCAGCCAATAACATTTCGTTCTCAAAATTGTTTGCATAATAACCAAAGTGCGAGTATTCTCTGAGGAGCAGTATGTGATAGCTGTCCATGCGATCAGAGTGTTGATTTTTATGCAAGTATGAGATCTTGCGATGTTATTTTTCCAGCTATTACCTCTCCAGATGGTTCACAGTTGTATTCTCGAGGAAACTACTGGCAGGTAGAGTAAGTATTTTATAAAGTAGGTATATTATGTTTCATAAAGCGCATACACTGATACTCATAAATATTACGATTCTGACACTGTGATTTTTGATATATGTCCTTTATATCGGATCATCACTCCTCATCCCTTTTGTTTTAGCGGTGTTTTTGTCATTTATCATTATTTCTGTTTCCAGCGCATTTCAAAAACGAGGTATCCCAAAACCTCTTTCATTTATTTTTACACTGATACTTTTAGGAAGTATTTTTTATGCTGTTGCGCAGATTATCAATACAAATATTGGATGAATTATCTCTCAAGCACCAGAATATGAACAAAAACTTTTGGGTATGTTTACTCGATATTCAGAAAAATATGATCTCAATGCCTGAAAGATGCTCGAAAATGGATTTCAAAGCATAGATTTTTCAGCGGTTCTTACGGGTCTTGCAAGTATTGCCACAAGTATTGTAAAAAATGCCGGTCTCATACTGATGTTTACAATATTTATCTTGCTTGAAAGTAAGGTGTTTGAAAAAAAGATTGGTCTCATTACTGGCTGAGAAAAATCTCGATTTTTTGATGCAGTAAAGCAAATACAAGAAGATATGAAATCCTACTTTATGATTAAGACGATTACGAGTATATGTATCGCGCTTTTGAGTGCTCTGATTATGTTCTTTTTTGGATTAGATTTTTTTATATTTTGGGCTTTTTTGATCTTCTTACTCAACTATATCCCAAATATTGGTTCGATTATTGCCGTTACTTTTCCGGTATTATTTTCTCTTGTTCAGTTTGAGTCGCTTGCACTGACAAGCGTATTTTTATTTTTGATGACGGCATCACAGCTCTTTATATGAAGTTTTATAGAACCTCGACTTATGTGAAATAAGCTCAATCTTTCTCCTTTAGTGATTTTATTCTCTCTTATTTTTTGGTGAATGGTATGGTGACCTATAGGGATGCTTTTATCAGTTCCGATAATGGTAATGGTTAATATTACGCTCGCTCACATAGATGCTACTCGACCTATTGCTATATTTTTGTCAGAGAAATGAATTATCAAGTTTCAACCAGAAAAAAGAAAAAAGACAAAAATAGGCTTATGAGCCATGAAAAAACTTTTAAAAAAATAATATATATTTTATGAGAAACAAAAACAGACTAAGCGGCTTTCATGTTTCTGAAGTTGTCATCATTTTGACACTCATAGCGATATTGTGACTGATTGGTTTTATTGCGTATAGATGATATGCGCTTGATGCTCGTAATACTTCGAGAGTAACGATTCTCACATCTCTTCAAAAACTCGTGAGTGTTAAAATGTCTGCTGGAGAGGATCTTTTGCAGTATGTTGTTCCTGGTCAAGAGGTTCCATGAGCGTATTTTTGATGACAGCCTGCGGGAACGGATTACAAGGCAGGAGGAATAGATTTTCGAGCTATAGGTGTTGCTGATATAGAGCAGTTTGAAGATCCAAAACGAGAAGAATATCCAAGACTAGGGGTTTTATGAACAGCATGAAAAGAGCAGTATGAGTTTGCCATGAGTCTTGAAGCTGCAGATGGATCAGCCTATACTACGATACTGTGAAACTATGATCCAGATACAAGTCTTTCTTCTGCTGAACCACTCTGACTTATCAATGCTGCATGAGAAACTGAAGCAAAACCTGTGTATGAATGATCGAGTGATGTGGTGTATGATTTTTAGAAAAAATATTTTTTTTCACATTTTTCTTCAAAAAATAAAAATTTTTATTATTATTAAAATAATATTATATTTTTATATATTTCTATTTCTATGAAGCATTTTTATTATAGTCATGGATTTACGCTTGTAGAAATGTTAGTGATGATCCTGATTATATCAGTATTATCTGTATTAGGATTTATCAGTTTTTCAAACTACACTGTCGAGGCTCGTAACTCAACTCGCATTTCTAACCTGCAATCTATTAATAAAGTGATTACTTTAAAAATAGCATCATGAGAAAATATCTCGCAGTATGTCGTGTCGGGTCAGGAAGTTCCATGAGCGTATTTTTGATGACAGCCAGCTAAGTCTCATTATCGGGCATGAGATATAGATTTTGTCTGACTCCAGCTTTTGTGACCAGATTATATGGATCCACTTACAAATGAGTATCCAAGATTATGAGTGACGGGGCTTTCGTGAGAGATTAGATATCAGTTAGCTGGAAGTATTGAGAATATACAAGGAGAGGCTATAGCGAAGGTTGTATGAAGTTATACTCCAGATACGAGTCTCTCACCTCCTGAACCACTCTGACTTATTAACGCTGCCTGAGAAACAGATCCAAAACCTGTGCATGAATGATCAAGCGATGTGGTGTATGATTTTGATGATGACGAGTAAGAACAAAATATAGAGAAACTTCATATTTTATTATCAAAACTCATTATTGTTTTCAAGCTTGTACAAAAATTTCTCCTTTTTTCTTTTTTTGATATACTTTTCACGATTTTTTTGAGATATTTCGAAGGCTTATTTTGAGATTCTTATGAGATACATGTCATAAGGGTTTTGCATATGTTTTCATAAATATCTTCAAAAAATCATTTTTATATATTTATTTTTGTATATGCAAGGACTAACAGATACAAATGCTGCAAGCATGCAGCCACTAAAAAAGACTTATACTATTGCTGGGAAGAAGTTGTCTTTTGAGACAGGCAAACTTTGACTCCTCGCCAATGGATCAGTCACTATGAGTGACGAGCTCTGAAATATACTTCTCACAACAGCAGGTATCAAAGAAGTATGACTCAACGAAAAAGCAGATTTTTTCCCACTCGTTGTGGATTATCAAGAAAAATACTATGCTACAGGAAAGATAGGAGGGAATAGGTTTATGAAGCGAGAAACCAGACCAAGTGATGGAGCGACTCTGACATCACGCATGATAGATAGACCGATTCGACCGATGTTTCCTAAAGGAATGATTAATGATACACAGATTATCGCGACGGTTCTCTCAAGTGATGGAGTCTCTGAACAAGGTTCATGGGGAATTACCAGCGCTTCTCTCGCACTCTTGATAGCTGGGGCACCTTTTGAGTGACCAGTTGCATGAGTCAAGATTGCTGTAAACTCAGAGGGGCAATATATCTTTGATCCAAACTTCACTGAAGAATCAGATGCTCGTCTCCATCTTGTAGTTGCAGGAACATCAGATGCTATCACAATGGTCGAAGCTGGAGCGCAAGAGGTGAGTGAAGATGAGATGCTCCATGCTCTTACTTATGCTCATGGACTGATCCAAGAGCTTTGTGAGGCGCAGCTTGATTTTCTCAAAGATTTTGCAACAACTTATGGAGCAATCAATGCAATACAGCCAAGTTATAATCTGCCAGATGTGAGTCTGCAAGAAAAGGTTTCATCCTATCTCACAGAGGAGAAACTTGCAAGTTTATATAACCAAAGTAAGAAATGATTTCAAAAAGTGCTTGATGCTTTTGATATTGAGGTGACGGAGTACTTGATAGCTCAGTGAGATTATGCAGAGGATGATGATACATCGGCAGTAGGAGCAATGGTATATAAAAGGGTCAAAGAAGTCATGCGGAAAAATGTTCTTGAGTCAGGAACAAGGCTCGATGGAAGAAAACCTCAAGATGTGAGAAATATCAGGGGAGAGGTAGGACTCTTACCACGAACACATTGATCTGCACTTTTTCAAAGAGGAATGACGCAGGTACTCAATATCTGTACTTTATGAGGTCCAGAAGATTTGATGATTGTTGACGGAATGTTCGAAGAAACACATAAGAGATATATTCATCATTATAACTTTCCTCCATACTCTGTTGGAGAGGTTCGTATGATGCGAGGAGCTGGGCGTCGAGAAATAGGACACGGAAGACTCGCAGAACGAGCTCTCGAAGCAGTACTTCCTTCACAAGAAGAGTTTCCATATATGATACGAACTGTGAGTGAAGTGACAACTTGTAATGGTTCCAGCTCTATGGCATCGGTATGTGGCTCGACTATGAGCTTGATGAATGCCGGAGTACCAATTAAGAGACCAGTTTCAGCGGTGGCAATGGGTATGATCTATAATGAAGAACAAGGAGAATATACGATTCTTTCAGATATTCAGGCGCAGGAGGATTTTTTGTGAGATATGGATTTTAAACTTGCACGAAGCTCTGAAGGGATTACGGCAATGCAACTCGATGTAAAAATCAAGTGACTCAAAATGAAGGTGTTTGAAGAAGCTTTTTCTCAAGCAAAACAGGCAACGGGTTATATCCTCGAAGAAATGCTCAAGGTGCAGCCTGAGGTTGCTCGGCAACTCTCTCCATATGCTCCTCTGATTATGAGCATGCAGGTACCCGAAGCAAAAATCAGAGAAGTTATCGGTCGAGGTGGAGAAACTATTCAAAAAATCCAAGCAGATCATAGTGTCGTGATATCGATCAATGATGATGGCATGACAACGATTACTGCAAAAGATCAGTCTTCAGGGAAAGCGGCTATCAGTGATATAAAGGAGATTCTTTGGAATCCAGAGGTATGATATATGTGAACAGGAAGAGTGGTGAAAATCATTGATGGAGTTGGAGCAATTGTAGAATTTCGAGGAGGAAATTCTGGGATGATACATATCTCAAAACTTTCACAGCAACGAGTAATGAAGGTAGAGGATGTGGTAAAAGTTGATGATGTGGTAGACTTTGAGATTTTGCAAGTAGATCTTGAAAAGGGGAGAATATGATTGAAGAGGGTTGAGTCTCTCTAGGTTTTTGTTATTTAAGATATATCCTCCTATATTTATGCTCGAAAAAGAAATAAAGATTCTCGAAATCAATAGGGAAGAGCTAGTGGCAAGACTTCTTTCACTCTGAGCCAAAAAAACTTTTGAGTGATATATTCATGATATTTATTATGATTTTCCTGAAAAAGGAGAACAAAAAGACAAAATGCAGGCAAATGGTCGCATGTTTCGTCTCAGAAAAAAAGGAGAAGAACATATATACACTATTAAAAATAAGCGAAAAACAATAGGGAAAGAGGAGCAACTCATAGCAAAAGATGAACATGAAACACCTATAACCAATGTAGAGAGCTTTGCCAAAGTACTCGAAAAATATGGGCTCTCAAAAATAAGAGAAAAGAAAAAGTATCGAATATCCTATAGTCTGGAAGATATGGAGTTTGATCTAGATAGTTATGAGAATATCCCAGAGTTTTTGGAGATAGAGTGACCTGATGGTGAAGCAATCCAAAAATGGATAAACAAGCTCTGACTCGAGAAGCACCAACAGATGTTAGGAGGCTCAAAAAAACTTTTTAAGCATTATAGCGAGCCTTATAGCTATTTTTAAGAGAGACCTGAGAAACAAAAACTCCCTCATCTATCCTAGTTCTGTGTTCCCCTCCCTTGATAAGGGGGCTAGGGGAGGGTTCTATACTCCAGAGAAAAAAATCTCCAATCCTCTCTATCTCTATCGAGCCATCTCTCCTTTGAAAAAGGAGAGAAAAAAAGGACTTTCTCAGAGTTTCCTAAAAGAAAGACGCTTCATTGAAGCGTCTTTCTTTTCTACAGGTTTATTTCCATATATTTGTTTGAAGTGGCTGGTCGCTTTGATTTTCAACGATACAGTTCACAAACGTGGAGAAGTTATCTGAGTAATATAAGTACTCACCTTCTGGAATACTCCCCAAAGTTCCGTCAAGAGTATGAGACGCAAGTTCTTGAAAAACACCATAGGTAGAACCTCATGTATATCCAGATCTGTAAGTAGGATTCTTGTTATCTTGAAACGCTTGTATAATATTTTTATCAGCATCTCCGTCTAAGGATCGTCTCGTATTTGCAATGATTGGCCAATAATTTCCATATCAACACTGAGCAACTTTTTCAGGAAGTTTTCCATCTCCAAGACAGGCAAGTACTCATTCAGCAACGCTAAAGTCTCATGTAAGTTGGCTATAGTTACCTTCACAAACAGGTGGCTGGAGAGACTGTTGAATTGCGAGTTCATCTCATGATCTATCTTGTAAACATCATGTAAGAGCAAGAGCTGAAGCTCATATAAGAAGGCCTTTCATAAGTAGTGAGTTAAAAAATATATTCATCATTATTAATATTAAATTATATATGTCAAATAAAAATAACAGAATTTAGAAAAAAGTAATTTATTCAAACTTTTCTGAGTTATACACTGCTTGAAGAATGTCCAGTCTCACTATTTCAATGAGTTTCGTTTTTACTACTACTATGATTTTGGTGAGGACTAGGTGTAGGGAAGCCGCTACTTGTATGTTCAGAACCAACACTACTATGTTTATCTCACTTATCAGGTCCACTATCTTCTTTGGCATTACTAGAATGACTGTCTCCATTCCCAGTACTTCCATGACTAAAATGGTTATTATTCCCATGGTCGTTATGACTCGAATGGCAGCTTCATTTTCCAGAAGTTCCTTGAAGATTTGGAGTTACGCTAAAATGCCCGTTCACTACACCACTAGCATGTCAGACATTCACTTGACAAGAGATATTAGTTCTTGCTTTTTTCCCGAAGGACACTTTGCTTTAGCACTTCATCACTTATTCCCACTATAATGACCATAGAGATTATTTTCACTGATAGGATTGACCTTCACATCATAACATATTGGCTTTGATGTAGCAGCATCTACAGATCATACATTCGAAAGTGCGACTCATCAGGCAAGCATACTGAGAGTCGTTTTTTTGGTAATCGATAAACTTTCAGAAGTGAGTAATCCTCGTAGAAAGGGTTGCTCTGTTCAAGATGCATTATGAGTTTTACTCATACAATAGATTATCAAGTATTTTTATAAAGATACTGATTTTATATGTATATTCAAACTTTTATGAGTCTTTTCCCTTGTCTTGAAGAAACTCTGAGGAATAAAAAACCTTTCAAGAGAGATACACCTCAAAAGCAACCCCGGGGGTTTGATACCCCGGGATTTAAATTCGCACTAAGTTTATGAAACCATACTTGTTTGTAGAGGGGTTTTAAAAAAACGATTTTTTGTCTTTTGAAGGGATGTTTTTTGATGAGAGACTCGTTGTTTATGAAGAAAGTCTTTTTTTATTTCAGCAATTTCTTGCATTGTATTTTCAAAGTGTTGCCATCTCTCAGCCAGTCCAGCATATATGACTCCGAGAGAGTATTTACTACAAGATTTTGTTCATGAGATATCATGGCTGGCAAGGATTTTTTGACTTGGTGAGAGCTCGAGAAGAGACTTGCTTTCAATGATAACAAGATTTTCCATTTTGATAAAGGGTTTGGTATTATTTCTCAGATCACGAGTCTCAATATGAAAATCAATAGTGAGTCTCTCAAGAGAGTCTTTGTGCACAAGAGTACATCGCTTGTATCGAGTTTGGAGCGCAGGAGAAATCTGGGGAGCTTTTTCACAACCATATACTTTTGAGTAGATACCAGCAAAATATCCTTCTTTTTTGGGGCACATTTTTCCGTGTTCACTCGTATCAATACGGCAACGAGTTTTATGAGTCACTCCGTTGACTTTATTTTTATATTCAAAAAAGGTGAGGTTTTCACTATCTTTATAGTTTCTTGATCGGACCTTTGTTCTATTATTGTCTCCATTTTCATGTTGATAATAAAAGTCATAGTCTTTGGTATCCATATAAATGTTATCATAGGAGAATATTTTCTTGTTTTCTATTGCAAGAATATCAAACTGTTTTGAGAAATGTTCCAAAAGTTCGAGGAACTTCTCTTCTGTGAGGAGAAACTTCTTTTCAATACGTTTCATAAATCAGGCTTTTTGAGTGAGTTCTTTGAGGGAAAGACTCTGAAAACCATGGAGCTTTTGCTGGAGGTCGGATCACATAAAAATAAAGATAAAGATATATAAATAATGTAAGAATTACTTCCTTAGAGAAATGATACCACATTCAATGTGGGATATGAAAGGAGAGAGACAATTTTTTGAAAAATAAAAATTGTTTATTTTGTAGGTGAATGTATAAATAAAAAATATTTCTTAAATTTTTGAAAAACCCGAGGTACAATAACCCCGGGCTGATAAAATGAAGAAGGCTTCTCAGAGGTTCCTTAATGAATCTCTGAAAAATAGAAAAATCTTGTGTAAGAGACCGGTCTCGAGAAAGCGAAAATGCTTTTTTTAGAGTCTCCTTAACTCATAAAGTAAATGATACTCGTGAAACTCATTCCTGCAATAAATGCAGAAGCTGGAAGAGTTACTATCCAAGAAAGGATGATTTGCTTGAGCATAGACTTATCCAGGTAGACTTTATCTTTTCCTTTTTTCCGCTTTTCCCATTCTCGAAAAAATCAAATACCAAATATTCATCCAATCGCAATGTGCGTAGAACTTACAGGAAGACCCAAGGAGCTGGCAATGATCACTGTAATCGCAGCTGAGAGAGCTACACAGTAGGCACGAATCTGATTGAGCTTGGTGATTTCATTTCCAACAGTTTTAATAAGACTACTTCCATAAACACCAAGACCAATAGCAAGACCAAGAGCTCATATAATCATGATCCATAAGGGTATTCCAGCACTTGCAATAATATCTCCAGAAGAAACAGTCTCGTAGATAGCAGCAAATGGACCTATAGCGTTTGCTACATCGTTTGCTCCATGCGCAAATGATAAGAGCGCGGCAGAGAATACCAGAGGAATATTAAAGAGAGAGTTGATAGATTTTTTTGAATTTTTAAAAAGCTTATCGTATCTCACTAAGAGCTTTTTGACAAAAACATATGTACACAAGGCAATGAAAATACCGATAAGGAGAGCATAGACTTCTTGTATATTTATGATTTTTTTGAGTCATTTCAGTAGGAGGTATGATGAAAAACTTCCACTCATCACAGCAACATATACTGGCACCCATTTTTTTGCAGCATCATGACGAGACTCTTGCTTCATAATAGTGGTATCAATACTCCAAAGAAAAAATGCTGCAATACTTCATCATAATACGGGAGAGATAATCCAACTAGATACAATATGTCATATTTTTTCCCAAGCAATAGCGTCTGGACCAAGAGCAAGTAATCCTGCTCCGATAAGTCCTCAGATAACAGAGTGTGTTGCCGAAACAGGAGACCTTGTATAGGTAGCAATATTGATCCAAAGTGCTGATCAAAAAAGTGTTGCCAACATAATAGATACAAATACTCTCATGTCTTCTACCTCAGAAGCATCGATGATTCATCATTTAATAGTTTTTACCACATCGCCTCCAGCGATTATCGCCCCACTTGCCTCAAATATTCATGCGAGAAGTATGGCTCATCAGATACTGATGGCTTTTGATCCTACGGCAGGTCACATATTATTGGCAACATCATTAGCTCCAATATTGATAGCAAGGTAGAAAGCGAGTGTTGCCGCGCTGATAAGAGCGAGAGAAACCAGACTTGCTCCTCCACTAAAAAACACTACTCATACAATAATAAAGTAGAGAACCATTATGGGTATAAGGAGTTTTCATAGCATTGATTGAGCTGAGATATTATCGAGAATAGCGTGTATTTTTTGTGTCATAAGAACATATGTAAAAAAGATATGAGAAATGATATCATATCTTTTTGTGAGAAGCAAAAAAATAAAACTTTTCTATAATTCCTTTCTTATAATATTTCTTTTTCAATATTTTTTACTCCATCAAGATATCCCTCAAGGTTGAGACCTGACTTTCGTAAGTTTTTATAACTATTGAGTTTTCGAAAAAGCTCCAGCTCCAACTGATCGTCTTCATCAAGGATATCAGAACCATAGGTTTTTTGAAAGTATTCAGCATTTTTCTGCTGATGATTTCCTCCGGTATATTTGTGAGGGATAATGATAGAGTGAATCCCAAAGTACATGAGTTCCCAAAGAGTCGAACTTCCTCTCGTGATAGCAATATCTGACTGAACATAGAGCAGTGCAAGCTCTTCTTGCGGAAGTTGCGTATAGAGCTTTGTATTAGTAAATTTTCATAAAGAATCCAAAAGATCTTGATTATTGATATTCCCCGTGAGAATATGAAAATCTATTTCCTGGCAATCGGGGAGTATCTTTTCGAGTGTTTCACATATTTTGACTGATCACTGACTTCCGGCAATGACGAGTATTTGCAGTCGAGTATTTTCTTTTTTTGAGATACTTTCTAGCCCGTCAAGCATGAGAGGATTCATGATGTGTCCTGTATGAAGAGTTTTTGTATTTTTGAGATCAAAGCTTGTAAAAACCTTTGTTGCTAACCGAGAACATATCCTGTTTGTAAGTCACATGACACAGTCTGACTCATGGATATATATTTTTTTTCTGAGAATATATCCTGCAATACATACAGGGAGAGCAACATAACCTCATTTTGATATAATGATATCTCCTTTATATCTGAGCATATAATACCAGGCCTCAAAAATACCTGTCAGATTTTTGAGTGGTTCATAAAAGTTTTTCCAGTCAAAATAGCGACGAATCTTTCCAGCAGATATTTCATGAAAATCTATCTGGTATTTTTCAGCACACTCTGATTCAAACGAGTCTCTTTCTCAGAGCCACATATAGTTATAGTTTTCTGTTCCAAAATAATGAAAAATACTCACCAGTGGAGTAACATGGCCGAGACTCCCACCTCCAGTGAAAATGATCTTTGTTTTTTTTGTTGTTTCCATGATTTAGAGTTTCATGTAAGATAATAGTTGTATTATTCGGAGATTTATATTTTTTACAAAAGTATTTTTTTTCCAAATGAGCCAAGAGATATACACAGAGACAATTCATACGCTTATTCCAGCAATGATATCAAAAGGCCAGTGAACTCCTACAATAACGCGAGAAAGCATCATGAGACATATGAAGGGAAGAAAGTACCAAAATACTTTTCGGTATCAGAAAAGAAAGAGTCATCCGAGAAACGCTACTCCTACACTTGCATGGTCTGATGGAAAACTTGCATCAGGTATATGTTCTAGTAAGAGCTTTGCTGATCAGGTTATTGCTGTTTCAGGTCTCTCAATATCAATAAATTGTTGTATGAGGAGAGAAATGAGTATTGCTATCACGCAGGCATAAAATATGTGTAAAAGAGCATGTTTCTTTTTCGTTTTTTCTTGTTTTTGCTTTTTTGATCAAAATAGTTGTGTAAAAAATCAAGAATTTTCTTTTTTCCAATACGAGGATATATCGCTGTAGTATAGCCACATGCCTGTAAGAAAAAGGGGAAGGAAAAATATGGGTATATCAGCGCATAAAGGAGCAAGTACTTCTATAAAGGCATTACTCGAAAATCCATTTATAAATTGAAATATATATATATTTATTTCTTGCATTTGTTTGTATTGCTAAAAATAATATGGGGCATTGTATCAAAAAAACGCCTGAAAACAACTTTGAAAACTCTTCATATCAGCTATACTCATCTACATATATTTTTTACATATCTCGTATGGAGCTTGGTATAGAAAAACGCTTAGAAGGAACACAGGATATTCTCCCAGATGATCATACATATATGACATTTTTAAAAAAAGTGTTTCGTCACGAATTTCGAAAAAACGGGTTTCGTCGTATCTCGACTCCTCTTATTGAAGAGACAGCGCTTCTGCGAAAGGCTTATCCGGAAAAACAAAATAGATATGGGCTGTACCATTTTGAAAATACTAATGATATTGATATATCTCTCGTTCCTTCGGGGACGGTATGAGTTATGAGATCATACATTGAAAACGAGCTTCATGAATGACTTCAACCAGTATACTACTACTACATGGAGCGATGTTTTCGGCAAAAAAGAAAAAGGAAAGAATATTACACTATGTGATGAGAGGTTATAGGAGAGTCAGATCCTATTATTGATGCGCAAAATCTTTTTATTTCCTATACTGCTCTTCAGAAAATAGGTCTTGCAGATGAGCTGACTATTCGGATAAACTCATATGGAAACACTAAAGAGATGGAAAAGTATAGCCAAGAATTGCAAAGTTTTTTTGAAAATAAAAAGTCAGTGATGTCAGAGCAAACAGCAGATGGGTATGAGTATAATGTATTTGCTCCATTTTACGGAGAAGATGAAGATGATCGTATTCTCGCACAAAGTGCTCCTCCTATTACAAAGTTTCTCAAAAAAGACTCACAAAAAAACTACCAAAATTTTACAATGTATCTTGAGGATTTAGGGATTGATTTTATAGAAGATCACACGCTCTTTTTTCCAGAAACATATTATACAGGAGTTGTGTGGCAGATAGAAGATCGTGAAAAGAAAGTTGTCGCTTCATGAGGGAGGTATGATACTCTGGCAACAATACTCTGAAGTCCCAAGTCCTATGGTGCGAGTGGGTTTTCGTTAGATGTAGATTATATTATTTCCGACTTGCAGGCTCGTGATATTACGATTAAAAATAAGGATCATATAGACCTGTATTTTGTGCAACTCTGAGACGAAGCAAAGCGAGTCGTATTTCCTTTGAGTCTTGAGGCTCGAGCAAGAGGTATCAATACGCAATCATCACTCGGAACTCCTTCTATGAAAGAACAAATGCTCAAGGCTCAACGAATAGGGGCAAGTTATGTGGTTTTGGTAGGGCTTATGGAAGCAAGAAATGGGGTATTTCAGGTTCGTAATATAGATGCTGGAACACAGGAAGAAGTAAAAAAAGAGGATCTCATAGAGTATATCATCGAAAAAATAGGAAAAGAAAAACTCGATTTTTATGAACCGAGTCGAGATCTGGTACAGAGTGAAAAATAAATATATTCTATACGCGTATTTTCTGTATTTTTTGACCGTGTCGTAGTCCTTTTTTGGTTACGGCTTTTCCACTTATACCCGCAAAGAGAATGAAAAGACCAATAAAAAAATAGAGAATACCTGCTCCAAGACTTGCTGTTTCCTGAAACATTCATGATATACATATCAGAAGAACACCGAAAAGCGACTGTGCAATACGAGTATATCCGCGCGACAATAGAGGTATATCAAGACCTCAAAGAACGAGAGGAAAAACTCCAAGAGCAATAATAATGTAGGAAACAACACTTTTTCCTTGATCACTAAGAGTGATTCAAAAAATACTTTCTTTAAGTTCAAGACCTTGTATTCATATCGCTAATATACCTGTCAGAATAATCAGTGTTCATGCAAGTACTTTTCCGTAACGAATATGTGTATCACTGGGTCTTTTCATCAAAAGACTTATAAGTTTCATCATAATGATATTTTTTAAAAAACGAAATTTTGTATTTTCCATATTGGAACCTACTGCCTAAAACAGCATACAAAAAAGCAGAAAAACCGCAAAAATATTTTGATTTTTTTTCCTCTCTCATATAATGACGAAGCTATTTTTTGGGGTGTAGCCAAGTGGTAAGGCAGGGGACTTTGACTCCTCCATGCGTAGGTTCGATCCCTACCACCCCAACCATTTAGTATTTCACAAGAGTTTAGCTATAGGTTTCTCCTGTATTTTAAGCTCTTTTTTAGTGTTTATATGAAGTTCGATCCAAAGCTTATTTGCGATGAGGGATTGAGTATATTCATCATACAAAAACCACTTTTCTTGGCTAAAATTAAGGAATTCAAAAAGTTCGATCGCTTCTTTTAGAGAGTACAACTTTAGCATAGAAAAATAGTCAGAAAAAAACTATTGCAAACGATGTCTCTCTCTGCTACTATGTAGCAACTACTTTTCCTGCATGGTATGAAAAATTTCTTAAAAATGAAGAAACACCATATGAAGCAAGAATACCTCTCACCAGAAAAAAATATACAGCAGCAAGAAATAGAACAGTATATGATGAAGCATCGTCATGTATGATTTGATGTCTATGCCAAGGAGTTTCACATCTCTAAAAAAACTGCAAAAATCATCTGGAACAATCTGTGAATGGGAATAAAAAAATTTCCAAATACTATTATAGGAAACTATGTGAAGCCCATAAAAAGACCAGACGGACTGACAAAAAAAGTCAGATGAAGAGATATATATGAGTATATTGATGATTTTGTATATTTTGATGATGACACAGAACTACAAGTCATCTATAAATGATATCAAACAGACTTTTGAACCATTCCTCTTCCTCTGCAGCCTATCATTAACCCTCAGCATGTTTCTCTTGTTATAGCCAGTCAGCAGCACGATAAAGAATGCTCTGCTATGCGACCAAATCGAATTAAGGCGGATTTTCGTTTTTTTAAAAATATACTATATTTCAAAATGCCTTTATATAAAGCTCTCCCTATGTATATACTTCTTGCTATTTGGGGGTTATTTACGCAAGTGTATTATTGGATTCGATGAAAAACACGCAAGGCTCGTGACTACGATACAAAATTTTTGAATGCAAAGTATGAATACCTAAAAAGAGAATGAGTGCTAGACGATATCATTTCTATAGTTTCACAAAAATAATATGCAACAAAAAGTATCAAAAAATAGATGAAGCTCTAGCATGAACAATATAAAATGATGATGAAAATATGCAAAAATAGAAACATATAAATGACTCAAAGTTGTAGTCAAAAAACAACCGAAAAATGCGCCTGAGAGAAATGGAATATATAATCCGTATCTGCAAGAAATAATCATCTATCCTCATTTTTATACAAATAGTATTGCAAAGCAAGAAGCAATACTTGAACATGAGTTTTGTCATCACTGTCAGTTTTATAGAGTGCCAGAGAAGTATATCTCTTTTTGGATACGAGTGCATAAGTATGAGAAGGAACTTGTAGAAAGGGTAAATACGATGAGTAAGAAATTTCACTTTGATGGTAAAAAATTTTTAAACAGGCATGCTCAAAAACACTGGAGGGAAGATATGGCTGAACAAGTAGAGTATAGAATCCTGTTACAAAAATGAGAAGCAGATCTGTTACAAGAATGAACACTCAAAGCAAAATATCACATTGCGAACTATATTTTTGATCGTTTCAAGGATACTGAGGATGAGATCAGAGATGTAGATATTTTCATCAAAAAATTTTGATAAGGATTTTCTAAAAAAGACACTTCCCCTTTCAGTATTTCCGTTTATCTCTGAATAATAGAAAAAAGGGTATATTTAAATTTGGCTTTTATACAAGTATTTATATAATCTGCCGGAATTATTTCACAAAATTACAAGACTTGCAGGTCTTGAGAAAAAAAGAAGGAGCAAATAAATTAGGGATTTCCTTTTTCGTTTTTTCGAAAAATTTTGTATTTATATAACATAATTATAGCAACTATGATAGCAGTAGTAGAAATCTGAGGAAACCAATTTATGGTTCAAAAAGGAGATATCATCGAGGTAAAAAAACAAGATGTTGAAGCAGGAAAGAAAATGCATGTAAAGGCGCTTCTTGTTTCTGATCTTGAGTGAAAAGATGTCAAGATATGAACTCCAGAGGTTGAAGACTCAAAGGTGGAGTTCAAAGTACTTGAACAAAAGAAATGAGATAAAGTGAGAGTTTTTAAAATGAAGTCAAAAAAGAGATATATGAGAAATACAGGATTTCGTCCATCTCTTACTCAGCTTGAGGTCAGCTCAATAGCATAGAAATATCAAAATAGTGTAGAGCCCTACACTATTTTTCATATATTCTTTTGAAATGAGATTTTTTTCAGTTTCTATAAAGGATCAGCAGTACAATCATAGAGTATATGAGAAAATATTCCCTAAAGTTTCCATCTTGACTCCAAAAGTAAATATCAAAGCCCGAATAGCCAGACATTCGCGTGTTTTACAAAAAAAGATTTATAACACATCATGAAATATAGGAAAAAGGAACATCAAACTTCTTTCTCTTTTTGTTGTATGCACTCTTCCGATATATCCAAGCTTTGCCAGCTTTATATACAATACTTCGGTCACAGATTTTGACAGGCGTGATATAGATCAGTCAAGTATTATTTCCTCTTTATATTTTTGAGAAGATGAAACAGTGTGAGATGGGGAAGTATTTATTCAATCAAAAGATTCATATCTTCATATAAACGCTATTATGACAGAAAATGAGAGAGATGTTTCAGGAACAAGAGAGATAGTTAAGTATGAGGTAAAAAATGGAGAAAGTATTGCTTCGATTGCAAGCAAGTTCAATATCACAAGAAATTCTTTGTATTGGGCGAATGATTTTGATGAAAAGCACATTATTCATCCAGGGGATATTATAGATGTCCCTCCTGTTTCAGGGGTAATTCATACAGTATCTTCGTGAGAAACCCTCTGAGGTTTAGCAGTGAGCTATGAAGTGGATCAGGAAGATATTATGCGCCAAAATCTTCTTTTAAGTGCCAGTGATTTGCGTATTTGAGATACCATTATTATTCCTGGAGCAATGAAAAAATCGGTTCAAAAAACACCGAAACCGCAGAAAACTTATAGTTCTTCAAGCAGCGTTTCGCAAAATACTTGATGATATAGCTTTGCACAATATGCTCAGAGCGAGTATGTGAATACTCAAGGAAAATTTCAGTTTATTTGGAGAAAACCATATTCTTGATCATGGGGGAATTGTACCTGGTATGTTGCGTCATATAAAAATGTTGACTGGAGAGGAAATGCTAATCAGTGGATAAGAAATGCCAAGGAAAAAGGGCACCCGACATGAAGTGAGCCAGTGGTAGGAGCTATTGTTCAGTTTGAGGGGAGAGGATACAATCCATATTATGGTCATGTAGCGATTGTGATAGATATTACGCCGAGTCATATTATTGTATCTGATATGAATTACCGTCGTCTCAATGAGGTAACTACTCGAAAAGTCCCACGAAACGATAGAACAATACAATGATATATCTATCTCAAAGACTAAAAAATCTCGCAAAATTTGCGAGATAAGAGGAGTGTTATGGTGCAACCGACAGGGTTCGAACCTGTGGCCTCAGCCTTCGCAGGGCTGCGCTCTTCCAACTGAGCTACGGCTGCAAAATAATTCTACTATGTGTATTTTTTAGGGAAGAAAATATGCTTTCTTTTGCGATTCAACTTTCCTTCCGATTCGCAAAGCTCATCGCAAGAGAAAGTTGTCTTCCAACTAAGTTGCGGCTGTAAAAATGGAACTCATATTCAAGATTTGCAGCAAAGAGTGTAGGGATAAGCATTTATGAGTCAAATTATTTCACTTCTATAGTATTGTGATACTCTCATATGACTCACTCAAACTCTTCAAAAAGCCATGGAAGATCGGCAGATACATTTGCATCTTTATATATATATTCATTTTGAGGAGTGCTATTTTTCTTCCATAAGAGTATTTCTTTATCAGAAAGATAATAAGAGTTGGTGTGTATTTGTGTTTTTGTCTCATGAAAAAAATCTTCTTCTCCATAGCCTTGAGCTTCTTCTCATAGGAGTTCTTGATCCCAGTAAATAGGCATATTATAAGAGTGTTGCTCGTCTGTAATAAGGACGATTTTTTCATTTTTGAGGAGGTATTGTATTTTCCTTTTTCCGGTTTCTCATAAGTATTCAACTTCTATCAAATCTATCATGCCTGTTTCTCATGAGGAGAAAACTTTTGCTCATCATCACTGAGAAGATTTTTCCAGTATATCAAATTCTTTGAGTTCATAACCGGAGAGATGTGTTATTACTTTTTCCCAGTGAGTATCTATGTGAGATGTTTGAGATAATTCACTTTTTGTGATTGGGGAAGTTGTTTCTTGCGTGCTTGTGTGAGAGTAATTACACGATGAGAGGGTAAAGAGAAGTATGAGAAAAAGGCAAAAAAAGATTTTCATATTGTGAGTGATGAAAAGGTAGTATTTTTTATTTTATGTATGTGAAGGGAAATGACAAAAAAATACTTTTTTCTCTAACTTTGAAGTGTTTTTCAGAGATAAGAAGAAAAAATGAGCTTGGTATTTGAGAGAAAAATCATAAACTATACATGAAAAAATATAAATTTACGCAATTTTTCACGATAAATATTCTCATTCAGTACATATGTATTGTTAAATCTTAGAGCGTTATTTACACTTTTGTATTTTTAAAGCTTTCTTAAATATCACACCCGGAGGGATTCCCCCTTCGGGGATAAACTTCTCATCCCTCCCATACAATATTAGAGAATAAAAAAAGTACTCCTTACGGAATGCTCCTTTATTTTCTCTGGTACACCTCCAAAAGGAGAGTGCGAACAGCTCAAAGATTGTATGAAGACATAAGGGAAAGTCAAAAAGAGTATAGGGAAATTATAGATAATTTTAGACAGACAGTACAATCTTAGTTTTGCTTTGTATAGTATACATTCTTATTTTATTGTTATACCAAGTAATAATGAGAAAAATAATTCCCTAACTTTTCCTAACCTAAGAATGATAACCTTTGCTAACCTTTTAATAATATGTGAAGAAGTAAGAATTACTCTATAAAATATACTAACGAATACAAGGAACTTGATATATCCTTTTTTCGAAAACATTGATATTTAGATGTAGATTTTAGGAGTTGAACTATAACTTGGAGTATAAATTGAAAAAAGACCTGAAGTATATCTGTAGAAGTAAAGAAAGTAGGGCAAGGTGGAGCATGTACTGAAAGAGACCAAAGACGAACGTTGAGAGTATATTTTACTCAAACTGATAGAACTTCTTGAGAAAAGAAAGACTTTGATTATACGATACAGCTTGTAACTACTCAGTGTAATTATGGATGAGTACGATACTGGTTTACTTGCCCTTGTGGATGAAATAGATGTTGAAAGTTATATCTGCAAAGTAATTGATACTTTGCGAGTAGGAAAACACTATGACTCAAATATGAAGAGCAAAATCAAAGTCATAAATGGAGGGAAATGAACAGAGTATTTCCTTATTGCTGGAAGGCAGAAGAACTTTATTCTACCATTAAATATAAGTATAGAAGTGGAAAAGCTACAAGGAAGTACAAAAGATATATGCATTTGATGAGAGAGCATATACCTGACTCTGAAATTATGAAACTCGAACAAAGTTTACTCATAAAATAAATGGAATATACTTTTTATATTACAGCTTAATGATTTCGGTTATTATGACTCTTAAATCAAATATCGAACAAGAACATTTCTTATTACTTGTGTTCTGTACTTTCTTTCATAATAGGGATTATTTCAGAATATATGAGGGAGTAATTACTGAGTTAGATGAAAATTTTCCATGATGAGCAGAAGTATTTTTTAGATGAGTAATTGATTTTATATATAACAATTCGTTTTCAATTCGTGTTATAAAATCAAAAAGACGTAAAACGTATAAATGTCCTGAAACATGAAAGAAACTTTCTATTAAAACAAGAAATTACAAGTGAGCTAATATTTATAATCTTCTTTGAGAATTATCTCAAGAGGCAAAAAGTATTTGTGTACATGACTTTTATATAGATGATTATACTAAATTCCTAGAAGTCTTGAGTGATTTTATAACTCAGTCACTTGATGATTTCGTTGAAGGGAAAACAAAGTGTTATGGTATAAGTTTTAATAAAGCCAAAAAGCTACTATATAGAAGACTATTCTCAGCAGTAGAAATGTCCGCATGAGAATCTGAGTTTTTTAATGAAAAAATATTCTTAGATTTATCTTACTCGATGTTTGGTCAGGATATAATATTTCCATACTTTTATATGACTTTAATATTCGAAAGACTAGGATATATAGAAAGAGAATCATCATTTGAACATGGATGAAGAGATTACTGATATGAAAAGTATCGTACTTCTATATCTATTACACAAGAACTACAGGACATAGTTCATAATCATCTTCTTATTGAAGAACATTTACTAGACGTTATATTTGATAGCAAGTATAAAAAACTCATAGTATGATGAAATAAAAAGTGATTTTTACTTGAGAAAGTACATGAAGTGAGTTCTGAGGATACAAATTTTATACGCTTACAGAAATCTTATCCTCATAGTGAAATATCAACACAAAACTATGATGGAAAGAATGAGAAGTATGTTGTAAAGCAAAAAATTAGATTTACTGATATGGGAAGATAAATATAATTATCATACTCTTACCATATATAAGAGACTTTTACAGGAGTAGAGACGGCTATCTTTGAAATATAAGACAGGATTTCTACGTACTGTGGAAAAATGCTTACTATTGAGCAAACGAGGACAGCTCTTTGAAAAGAGTTTTCTCATCTTACAGATTCAGAAGTTGAACAAATCCAAACGGAAATGTATAACTTTTGGTCAATTATCATAGAGGAGTAGATAATACTACTCTTTTATGTTTTTATTAAGGAACAAACAATATTTTAGAATTGCTTTTCAATATTGATTCTATACAGTTACAGATATGATAGTATCTCTTATGAAAAAACTTGTAGTATACATACTCCTTCTCGTTTCCATCTGTATTTGATGCTTTCAAAGTACATTTGCATCTTTTATGGTGATGCATGAGAATCATAGTAATACAAATACTCAAGTCCAAGAACATCCTCGTATGCATCATGCTATGATGTGAGATAGTCAGGAAGATACTCATGGTTGTGAAGAAAATAAACATGAGTGTTGCCTATCTCCTTTCATAGATTCTCAAGCACCGTCATTAATACTCATAAAGAATAATACTATAGATAGTGAAGATGTAGATGATAAGGCGATTCTTCATAACAATCAGTTTCAAAACTCTGCAGAACGTCTCACAGCTCCTCCTCCCGATGAGAGGAATGAAATAAAATATATATACTCAAAGACTCAATATAATTATCTTATTTGAATCATACGTAATAACGCTTAAAACCTCTTTAAAAGGGAGCTTGAATTTTGTAGTTCAAGTTATTTTCTCATAAGAGGATTTTTTTAGTTATTACACCATCAAAATGAAAAAAATAATCTGAGCAGTTATAGGATGTATGCTATTCTTTATAGCACTATTAGCATATCTCTATCTATGAGTTTGAGATACGAAAGACGATACCTCTATATCTACTCAAAAGACTTCTCAAAAAACCTATAAACATACTTTCCCAGAACAAGTTGTAAAAAACGACTTTTTCACAGGTGAATTTATACGTAATGATATTGCAAGTATCTATCCAAGAAGAGCATCTTTAGTGAAAGATATACTTGTAGATATAGGAGACGAAGTATATGCTGGTCAAACTCTTGCAATACTCTTTGAACCTTGAGTAGAAGGTCAATCATCAAGTAATATATCGTATAAATCTACTATTGTTGATTCTCATAGTAAAATACTTTCAGATACAAAAAAAGTATCTGATGCAAAAATAGCAGAGTTTGAGCAAGAGATACAAGAAAAAGAAACGCTTTTACAAGAAACACTCAAAAACTATGATGCGAAAATAGCACAAGTTTGAGACTCAGAGGAAAGTAGAGGAAGTGAATATACTCTTGCACTCCAAAGTCTTACTACTCTTGAAAATAGTCTCAAAAATGCGGAGGAAAATAAAGAGCAACTTTTATCTGATGCTAAAAGAAATATAGAACAAAAACTCACTGTACTGAATATCAAGATAGAAGATATTTATTCTCAAATTATTCCTATCATATATATCTGAGAAGAAAATGATGTAGACTATACAGAGATACAAAAATGAGACCTACATTATCTTTTCTCTGCAAAAGATAGTTCAGTACTAGGTAGCCTCATAACAGAAGTTCAAATGTACCAATGATGAGAGTTAGATAATATTGAAGAGAAATATGAAAGTATAAAAAGTATAATCTCTCTTACAAAGCTCGCTCTTAAAAATACTGTTCATTCTGCATGAGATACTCCTCAATCAACAATAGATGCCTATATAACTATAATAAACTCTCTCGAGATAGAGTGAGAATCTATATATGAGTGATATATTGATGCTCAGTCAGCTTATAAACTTACTCTATCATCTCAGCAAGAAAAAATAGAGAGACTCAAAGATGATGTACAAAAGCAAAAAGAAAATATAGCTTTTATATCTCAGAAATATACAACACTTGAAAGTGATAAATCTCTTGAGACCCAAAAACTTACTTCTGAGTTAGAAACTTTGAGGAAATCAAAAGAACTTCTTATAGCAAGTGAGAGTAGGCAAGTCACAAAGGCTCAAAATGACCTTGCAGTTGCAAAATCAGACCTCAATAAAGAATATGTCGCATCATGAGACTATAAGATAATCTCTCCTTTCAGTGGGACAATATCAAAACGAGATATTGAAATAGGAGAAATGATTTCTGAGGGTATAGAAGTATTTCGAGTCTCTTGAGTAGATAACACCCTTTCACGTATTACCAAAAAAGAAATTAAGTTTTATGTACCAGAGTCACTTCAATGAAAAATACAAATATGACAAGAGGTATATTTTTCTTCACATGATTCTGGGAAAACTTTTTCCTGAACCATTTATAGAATTTCTCCTGAAATAGATGAAGCAACTCGCTCTATTACTCTTCAAGCAAAAGTAAATGAGGGTATCAATCTCTCAAATAAAAGTACTTTGCGTGTTTCTTTCGAAACAGAATCTTTTCATTATAAAGTTCCAACTTCTACTATTTATAACAAGTGAGAGCGAACTATCTTATACTATAAAAAAGATAACGGAAAGCTCTGAGTAAAGGATATTGTCATAGTTTCAGATGACGGAGAGTTTTCTCTTATTACAGGAGATTTTGATGAGACACTCAAGGTTGTCACTACTCCAATATTTGTTAAGTAAAAAAATATGCTGGGTAAACTTATAAAATACTGCATAGAGAATGCTTTTATTACACTTGTGATACTTGGAGTCGTTGTAGTGTTATCTTCTATTGCAATATACAAAACTCCTATTGACGCTCTTCCAGACCTTTCTGAAAATCAAGTCGTAGTTATGACCTCATGGTCTGGTCAAACTCCTACAAATATTGAGAATCAAATAACTTATCCGATTACTGTCTGAATGCAGTGACTTGCATGAGTTCGTGATGTTCGAGCTATGAGTCAGCTTGGAATATCTATGGTGACAGTTATTTTTGAAGACAATATAGACGAATACTTCGCAAGGGATAGAGTAAACGAAAGACTCTCTCTTATATCATCAGAGCTTCCTAATGGAGTGAAACCTGTCTTATGACCTGATGCAACATGACTCGGGCAGATATATATGTACACGCTTGAAAGTGAGAATCATACCCTCACACAGTTACGAAATATTCAAGATTTCTCAGTAAAGTTAGGATTAGAAAGTGTTTCATGAGTTGCTGAAGTTGCTTCTATTTGATGATATAAACAAAACTTTCAAGTAGTTATTGACCCTTTAAAACTCAAAAATTATGATATTTCTCTTCAGGAAATTTCTGCAATCATTGCATGAGGAAATAATAATGTTTCAGGGAGAGTTATAGATAAAGGAGGAAAAGAAATAGCTATTGAAGCACTATGATTTGTAGAAGAGAAAGAAGATTTAGAGAACATGTATCTCAAGGACTATAAAGATATTCCTGTAAAGTTATGAGATATAGCTGAAATAAAAATAGGTTCAGAGTTTCGCAGAGGAATACTCGCAAATCAGTATGAGGAAAAAGTAGGAGGAATAGTAATTATGCGATATGGAGAAAATCCTCTTGAGGTTATCGAAGGCGTAAAGGCAAAAATAAAAGTTTTAGAGGCATGACTTCCAGAGTGAGTACAAATAGAAACATTTTATGATAGAACAAACCTTATTACAAATGCAATACATACTCTCACTTCTATTCTTACTGCAGAGATAATTATCACAGCTTTTATACTGTTTCTTTTCTTGTGGAATTTCTGAGCTTCATTTGTTACGGTTGTCTCTCTGATAGTATGAGTTTTGATTACGTTTTTATGTATGAAGCTTTTAGGCATTTCTTCAAATATCATGTCTCTTTGAGGTATTGCGATTGCGATAGGAACAATGGTAGATGCTTCAATAGTAGTCACGGAAAACGCATATAATAGGCTTTTATGAAAGGCGCAATTATCTTTAAAAGAGAGAGCAAAACTTGTCACAGAAGCTACGAAAGAAGTAGCCTGACCACTTCTCTTTGCAATACTTATCATCGTTCTTTCTTTTGTGCCTATTTTTGCTCTTACATGACAAGAAGGAAAGCTTTTCACTCCACTTGCTTTCACAAATATGTTTGCAATGCTTGGGACACTTATAGCTTCTCTTTTTCTTGTACCTGTACTTTGTGTATTTTTCTTAAAAGGAAAGCTCAAAAGAGATAATGAAATTCCAATTGTAAGATTCTTTCAAAATTTGTATAAACCGCTTCTTTTACTCGCTCTAAATTTTAGAAAAGTATTTCTTATAACTTCTTGTCTTTTACTCATTGTATGAGGAATCATTTTTACAAGAATCGGAAGTGAATTTATGCCTCCTCTTGATGAAGGAAGTATCATGTATATGCCGATGACTCTTCCTGATGTAAGTGATAGAAGAGCGAGGGATATACTGATAGAATCAAATAGAATCATTGCTGAAATACCTGAAGTTGAAAAAGTCGTTGGAAAAGCAGGGAGAGCATTAACTGCAACAGACCCAGCACCTATGGCGATGCTTGAAACAATTATTACTCTCAAACCAAAATCAGAGTGGAGACCTTGAGTAACAAAAGAAGATATTATATGAGAAATGAACCGTAATATCTGAATAGAAAATCTTTGGAATGGTTTCACTCAGCCTATTATAGGGCGTATTGATATGCTTTCTACAGGTATCAGAGCAGAGGTTGGGATAAAGGTATTTTGAGATGACCCTATCGAGCTTGAACGACTTGCTACACAGATTGAGAATCTTATGTGAAATGTTCCATGAGGTTTTTGAGTAACTGCTATTCGTACTACCTGACTGAAGTATTTACAACTCAATATAGATGAAGTAAAGCTGACTCAGTACGGAGTAAAAAAATGAGATGTGCTTGATACTATTGCTATGTGAGTATGAGGAAAAACAGTCTCTACTTCTATTTCATGAAGAGAAAATTATGGTATTGAAATCAGGCTAAAAAATAACTTTCGAGATAGTATCGATGATATAAAAAGTCTTGAAATACCTTCAAGTTCAGGAATAGTTACTATACAGCAAGTTGCAGATATAGCCTTAGAAGACGGTCCAGCAATAATAAATAGTGAAAATGGGGTTATTCGTTCTGCAGTACAAATGAGTGTACAATGAGTAGATTTAGTAAGTTTTGTGGAAGATGGGAAAAGATATATTGATGAAAACCTTCAGCTTCCAGAGTGATATTATATAGAGTGGGCATGACAATATGAAAATCAACTCAGGGCAAAGGAAACTCTACAAATAGTTATTCCTACGGTTATTTTCATCATTCTCTTTATTCTTTTTCTTGCATATCGAGATGGAGGACTTGTGAGTATTGTGGCTCTTTCTATACCTTTTAGTCTTATAGGTTGAGTGATTGCTCTCTATATTTCATGATTTAACTTCTCTGTTGCTGTGTGGGTATGATTTATCGCTCTTTTTTGAAATGCAGTTGAAACGTGAGTTGTGATGATACTCTACCTTGAAAATGCTTTTCGGGAGAAGTTTGGACTTCCACTTATGGATGAAAAGACTCTTGATAATGCAGAACTATCAGAAGTAAAAATCTCAAAAAACGATATTCACGATGCAGTAGTAAGTGGAGCAATGCTTCGTCTCCGACCTATACTTATGACAGCTTTTACCTCTATTATAGGACTACTTCCTATGATATGGGCAACTGGGGCTTGAGCAGAACTTCAAAAACCACTTGCAATAGTGGTAGTAGGATGACTTATTAGCTCTATTGTTCTCACACTTTTTATACTTCCGATATTGTTTTCTTATCTTCGTGAAAGATGTACTAATTCTTAAAATTTTCCTATGTATGACAAAAATTATTCTTGCATTCCTCCATAAAGTGAATATCAAGAAACTATTATATTTTTTATTTTATTATCATATTACTATGAAAAAAATTATTATTATCGGTCTTATTGCTATTCTTTCACTTGGTCTTGTATCTTGTGGAAAAACAGAAGCACCTCTTACAGAGTCACAGCAAGCAGAAAAATACGGTCTTTCGCTTGAAGAATATAAAGAGCAAAAAGACGCTGCTGCTCGAATGAACATGACTATTGAAGACCATTTAAAGATGGGTCATGGTTCAGATAGTATGGACCATTCAAAAATGGATATGTCAGACGACTCTCATATGATAGAAGATGATAAGGAAATGATGAACCATGATGAAATGACAGAAGATGAAAAACATATGAAAGAATTTCATGATGGAGAAGATGTAGAGATGCATGGAGCTGACGAGCATAGATAGAAAAGTACTCCAATTTAGAGTAAAACCTTCATTTTTCATGAGGGTTTTTATTTTGTAATATATCATCTATAGATATAATATAGTACATATATTTATGCATATTATTTATGAAAGTTTTTCTGAATATACAATCACTTCTTGATAAGAAAAATAGAAATCTTAGATGGCTTGAATCAGAAACATGAATTAGTTATCAAGCATTATGGAATATGAGAAAATGAAAGACGGTAAAAATAGAGTTTGAGACAATATGAAGACTCCTCTGAGCATTTAAATGTTCTCCAAATCAACTTTTTAAAATTGAGCAAAACGAAGCATGAAACAAACAGCAATAATATACTGTAGGAAATCGACTGATAGAGAGTGAAGACAGCAAAATACTCATGTTACGCAGTTAAAAAAGTGTAGAGACCTTGCCTCAAGTCTTGAACTTATTGTTTTAGATGAAATAGTTGAAAGCGTGAGCGCGAAAGAATCAGGTACAAGGAAGGGCTTTGAGAGATTACTAGAAGCTTGAAAAAGTTGAAAAGTAGACTACATAATCATTGACGAAGCAGACAGACTCTCAAGAGATGATATAGATACAGCAAATTTTACTACTATGCTTCGTTCTTGAAGTATAAAAGGACTATATGTAAATGGAAGACTTATAGGCTCAGAAGATGATTTTGCCATCAATATGTTATGGCAACAGTTATGAATGGCGAAGCTTGATAACTCTCTTCGGAGTAAAAAGGTAAAAAAGAATATGGAGACAGCTCTTTTATCTTGAAAAGTACTTTCTAAGTTTCCTTTTGGATATAAGAATATAACTATTAAAAAGGGGAGTAAAGGAATAGAAGTAATAGAAAAAGAGGCTGATTTGGTAAGAAGGGCTTTTATAATGAGGAGTCAAAAGATAGCTCTTAAACCTATTGCCGAGTTTTTGGCTTCTGAAAGTGGTACAAAATGGGACAGTCAGAAAGTTTCAAATATGTTAAGGAATGTGAAGTATTATGGACTTCAAAAGTTTTGATGACAAGAGGCTCTTATAAATACTCCATGATATGAACCTATTATATCGAAAGAGCTTTTTGAGAAAGTAAATGGTATAAAGGCAATAAGTTATTCAAAAAGCGTAATTCCTAAGTATTTTGATAACATACTTTATGATGAAGACGGAGTAAAGCTCTCAGGATATATTCAAAAGAAAAAGTATGTATATTATCATACAACACCTCAATCAAAGCATAAAATCAACATCAGTGAGAATAAACTATTTGATATAGTTTGAGAAATGCTTTGAGATTATAGCTTTTCAGAACCCTTCATAAGACTGACAAAAGCTACGCTTAAGGATATTTATAAAGATAAAGTACAATCAAAGACGCAAAAACTTCGCCAAAATACACTCAAGGCTCAAGAGAATCATCAAAAAAGTGAAAGTCTTGTAGATAAGTTTCTGGAAGATTCTATAGATAAAGATACTTATGAAAGGAAGAAGAAAGAGTTTGAGGAGATAAAAAGAGATTTAGAAGAACAAAGAAAGGCTATTGAGCAGTGAGAGGATAATATTATAGAACTCATTGAAGATATGTGCGAAATCGTAACAAACTTGCAAGAGAGCTATAAAAATTGAGATAGTGCGAAAAAGTGAAAAATAATACGAGCTTTACAGTGCGAACTTATTATAAGCAACAAAAAAGAGCTTGTTATAAAGGAAAACAAACTCTTTGAGACTATAAAGTCTTTCAATAATCTTAAATGGTACGCCCGGAGGGATTCGAACCCCCAACCAATGGCTTCGAAGACCACTACTCTATCCAGTTGAGCTACGGGCGCATAAACGCCACAGAATTATAAAGAAACACAAAAAAAGTAAAGTTTCGTTTCTCCCTTTGAGGAACTATGTATTTTCTTTGCTTGATAGAGTAGAGGTACCGAAGCAGAGAGGGAATATTTTGCAGAGAATAGGACTTTGAAATTATGTAAAAAGGGCTACTATGAATGTGATTTTTTAGAAAAAGAAAAGAAGAAATGCAAAAAACACTCAGTCTCACAGGGCAGTATATTCTCCAAGATCCGAAAAAACTCTCAAAAGATATTACAGATATTTTGAGAGAAAGGTTTTGAAATGATGAAACATTTTTTCAAAAAACACTTGCAGATTTGTATGATCCATATCTTCTCAGAGATATGGACAAGGCGGTAGCAAGGATACAAAAAGCAAAAGAAAATGGAGAAACTCTTATGATCTTTGGGGATTACGATGTTGATGGTGTTACCTCAACAGCACTCTTGATGCACTGCCTCCAAACACTCAAAATCCGATCAAGCTATAGACTTCCCCACAGAGTAGAAGACGGCTATGGACTCAAAGATAAGTTTATTGATGAAGCTATCTCGCTCTGAGTAGATCTCCTCATCACTGTAGATTGCGGATCGCGAGACGCAGAGATTGTCTCTCGAGCAAAAGAAAAATGACTTGATATCATCATCACGGATCATCATCATGTTCCAGAAAATATGCCAATAGACGCACAAGCATTTATCAATCCAAGTCGCCCAGACTGCAAATATCCTTTCACTTGATTATGTGGTGCAGGAGTAGTATTGAAACTTATATGTGCTCTTATGCAGCAGTATCTTTCTCCTGATGAATATCAAAAATATATCCAAAACTGTATTGATATCGTTGCCACAGGAACGGTAGCAGACTGTATGACACTCACGGATGAAAATCATATCATCGTTCGAGAATGACTCAAACAACTCAAACATTCACGCAGTAATGGTCTCTACGCCATGATAGAAGATAGAGTAGGAGAAGAGTTTGATGGAGATATTTTTGGATTTCACATTGGTCCACGGTTAAATGCAGCAGGAAGAATGGATACCCCGTATCTTGCGGTAAATGCTTTACTGAATAATAGTTCAACTCTTCCATCAACACTTGCAAAAATAGAGTCTCTCAATGAAGTCAGGAAACTCAAAACAAAACAGTTCACTGACAGAGCGCTTGAAGCAATCAATCCCAAAGATAATATTGTATTTTTTCATTCAAAAGATATTACGCATGGCATTATAGGGATTGTAGCTGGTCGTATAACCGAAAAATATTATAAACCAAGTATTGTTTTGATAGATGAGGGAGAAAAACTTGTTGCGAGTTGTCGATCACCAGAGTATTTTTCTATGGTAGATATTTTGGAGAAATACAAAGATGTTTTTATCTCATTTTGAGGGCATAAACAGGCAGCGGGATTTAGCATTCTCAAAGAAAAATTCTCTGAGTTTCAAAAAAATATTCTTGCAGAGGTAAACGCGCAGGATTTTTCACAGTATAAAAAAGAAGTAGAAGTTGACGCAAAAATACAACTCAGCGAGATAGGTTTGAAACTTCTTGAAAAAATATCTGCTTTTAAGCCTTTTGGTATGGGGAACGCATCGCCAATTTTTTTAATAGAAAATTTTGAAAATCAGGGAATAAAATTTCTCTGACAAGGTCGAGAACATCTCCGTTTTGAAAATCGCTATGGCTTTAAAATATTTGCCTTTGGAATGGGAGAATGGTATGAAGAAATTCGTTCTCAAGAAAAAATGCATATAATTTGTGAGTTAGGTGAAGATTCTTGGCAAGGGAATAGAGGTATTATGATACGGGTTATTGATATTATTTGCTTATAATTTGTGTGTATGAAAAAAATCAAAGTCTCAATAAAAGACGAAAATACACTTATATTGTTAGAGTCAGCAAGTCAGGGGGATATTATTGATTTAGAATCTCTTCATGATCTTGATATAGACAAAACTTCTATTGAGAATGTTGTTCGATCTATAAAAATGGAACAGTTTAATGCAAAGCTTCAAGAGGAAGTAGCTCGCGTGGAGAATGACTTTCAAAAAGATTTAGCGCTCAAAGAGAGAGAGTATGCCGATAAATCAAAAGATAGCTTGACGCAAAAAGATAAGGAGATTATAGAGTTGCAATGAAAGTTAAAAAATATCGAAGAAAAGTATACATCTCAGGCAGAGCTACATGCACTCAAGCAAAAGCAAGAGATAGAGGCAAACTTTCGAGCAGAACTCAAGCAAAAAGAGTCAGAAATACAAGAAATGAAGCATCAAAAAGAACTCGGTGAAGAAAAACTCAAAGAGCAACTCAAAGCAACAGAAGAGGCATTGGTATATACCAAAGAAATGCGCATGAAGATGAGCACAAAAATGCTCGGTGAGTCACTCGAAATTCACTGTGAGAATGAGTTTAATAAGATTCGATCGATTGCTTTTCCAAATGCGGAATTCACAAAAGATAACGATGCTTCATGATGAACAAAAGGAGATTATATTTATAGAGAATATGACAATAATGGAAATGAGATATTATCTATTATGTTTGAGATGAAAAATGAGATTGATACTACCGCAACAAAGAAAAAAAATTCAGATTTTTTTAAAAAACTTGATAAAGACCGAAACGAAAAAAAGTGTGAATATGCAGTGCTGGTGAGTCTCCTGGAAAGAGATAATGAGTACTACAATGATATAGTCGTTGTTCATGAGCATAAAAAGATGTATGTTATAAGACCTCAGCACTTTATTGCTCTCATTGGTTTTCTTAGAGAGGCGTGTATCAAGTCTCAACATCTGCAACAAGAAATTCAGAGGCTCAATAATCAAAATATTGATGTCTCGAATTTTGAGTCAAACATGAATGATTTTAAAGAAGCATTTTCCAGAAACTATTCTCTTGCGTCAAAGCAATTTTACACAGCAATAGATGAAATAGATAAGACCATTGATCACCTAACTAAGGTTAAAGAACATCTTATCAAGTCTGAAAATAATTTCCGGCTAGCAAATAATAAGGCAACAGATCTTTCCATAAAAAAACTGACAAAAGATAGTCCAAGTGTTGCTAGAGAATTTGAAAATAAATCATAAAACATGAGAGCATGACAAATATACAGCAAGATATACTTGAGTATCTTCTTGGTATCCCAAAAGGGAAAGTGATGACGTATAAAACTTTGGCTGATGCATTCTGAGTTCATCCACGAAAAGTGGCTATGACGATGAAGTACAATGATGCGCCAGATTTTTTTCCCTGCTATAAAGTTATTTCTCATTCATGAAAGGTTTCGGGATATAATGGTTTATGAGGAGTAGAGGAAAAAATTCGAAGACTCAGAAAAGATGGGATAGAAGTGAAGGACGGAAGAGTATCAAAAGACTTTATTATATAGGAAATTACTCACTATGCTTGGACTCCGATCACATATACTGAGACACCCTGATATACAAAAAGTATCAGATTGGTATGAAAAAATCTTTGAGAAACAACCATATTTTCAAAACGAAAATTATATTGGTTTTGAGATAGACGGATGTGAGTTTGGAGTTTTTGCAGATGATGTTGAAGAAGGTAAACACCATAGGATAAATATATACTGGGGTGTGGAAGATATGGAAAAAGAATATACCAGAATCACAAATCTCTGAGCAAAACCTCTCGGTGACCCAGTGAATGTGTGAGGAGGGATAATAATGGGGGATTTTGAAGATCCCTTTGGCAACTTTTTTGGTATTATACAGCATGGAGATTAATATTACAAAATCATGGAGAAAAACTCTTTCTATGAGTTTTGATGCAAGTGGAACGCTCCAAGTAAAAGCCCCAAAACTTCTTCCTGAGAGTCAGATAGATGCTTTTATACAAAAGAATCACAAGTGGATACAAAAACACTATGAAAAAATCTCTGAAAGAAAAAAAGAGGCGTGAGTACACTATTTATTTGGGAATCCTCATCCTCTTCCAAAGACAGATTGAACAAAAAAACAATGGGAATCTTTTTATAAAAAACAGGCTCACGAATATATCAAACCTCGTTGCCAGCAACTGGCGAAAAAATATGGTTTTGTATATAAAGATATCAAAATAAGCTCGGCAAATACTCGCTGGGGAAGTTGTTCAAGTAAGAAGTACCTAAATTTTTCCTACAGGCTCGTTATGGCTCCAAAAGACTGTATAGACTATGTAATTATTCATGAGTTATGTCATCTCAAAGAAATGAATCATAGTGCTCGATTTTGGAAGCATGTTTCACAGATCATGCCAGAATATAGAGAAAAAGAAAAACACCTGAAAGAATACGGGTGGAGGTATAAATTGTAGGGTTTTCATTTTCACACTTTGACCTTCATAGGGCAAGAGAAATGCAATCCTCTCTGGCTCTATTGAGGCATCTCTAGAATATATAACCCTCCCCTCACCCCTCCCTTGGTAAGGGAGGGGAAAATAGATTCTTCTCTTTTTTTGAAAAGAGAGAAAAAAGAACTTCCCCAGAGGTTCTTCAAGCTCTTATTACAAAGCTATAGCCTAAATTTTGACACCCAAGAAAATATAGGATACGATATACAGAGATGACGTATTTCCTTACTTATGACTATGCACCAAGCAGAACTAGCATCTTTTGATGAATCATGAAACAATCCATGATCAGAAATTTTTCAGAGTGTTCGAGATGGTATAGAACAGCTCAAGCGAGATCAACTCCGTGTACAACTTTGAGAATGAGAACTATGAGACCTTGATGAGCAGCGCAGTTTTCTTCAGGAGTATCTTTTTAATGAAGATATTACAGTGATAGATGACAAGTATATACCATATATGAAGGATCTTTTTGAGCGATATATTGTGAGTATCGAGGATGATGAAGATCGAGGATTCGCAGCGGAAGAGTTTTATTTCTTTTTTGATCATCCAACACAAATCTCGTATGACAATATGGTTTCAAACCTTTGGTTGTTTGGTGTAGAAGAACTTGAACAGTGAGATATTTATCAATTCAAACAAATATATGAGCAGTGAGATGAAGAGTTTGCGATTACTCAAGAGCGCTTAGATGAGGAGCGAGCAGCAAGTGATAAAGCATTTGCAGAACATCAAGCTTACATTCAAGAAGAACAAGCAAAGACAGTAACTCTCGAGGAGCGGCTCGCGGCTTTATTGGCAGAACAACAGGAACTTATACGAAGTCGTGATTTAGCTGAAATGGAGAGAAAAAGGCTAGATGCACTTAGTCAAGAATTACAAGGTCTCACCGAAGAGCTGGAGGCTATGGGAATAGATTTGAGTGATTTTTAGCGTTAACAGTTTTTTCACTTATTCGACGAGATCTTATATTTCTCAATATTTGCGTCTATAGAAAATATAGGATATTATGGAGAGGAATACATAGTTATTGTTTGAGATGTCACTGAGTGCTAATCCTACATTTCAAGACGGAGAACATACTCTCACAATAGATGATTTGCATAGATCGTCTTTTTGAAAGATCCTTGGAGAAGAAACAAGTCAGGATATAGTTCCGAAAGAGCTAGAAAGTGAGAAACTCAGAGAAATTTCACTAATACACTCAGAGACACAAGTATGACTCCAGCACCTTCGTGAACTTGTGAGTGCAGAGCTGAGAGAACATCAAAGCTCATCTTGAGGCACATCTCTTGAGAGTAGTTATCGAGATGCAGAACTGGACGAAGACATCCGAGCAATAGAACTTTTACAAGACTACGCAGACTATCCATGATATGATGCTGCGCTGAGACTTCTTGCTTCTTCCGAAGTTTCTGATGCGCAACGAGAAGCACTTTATGATATACTCGCAAATAATGGCAGCATTTTTCAGAAACTGATTGATAAGAAGTTTTGAGGAGAGATGTTTCATAATAAAGATCAACTTAATCAGCTTTTAACTCAGTTTTTAAGGCATACTCATCGAGATGAGATAGAAGCAGTATTTGCCTACAATCCTGAAGAGATGACTCTCTCTGAGCTAGAGTTTGCTCAGTGAAGGGTCAAAGCGCTCCTCTCAGACGCACACATCTCACCCAGATACCGAGAACAACTTGAGGAAAAGTATCGGCTCATTCAAGAGATTATAAGCAGTATACAACGCACTTCTACTGATAATAAAAATAAGCAGATTCATATGGAGATATCAACAACTATATGAGAAAATTGAGTCATCAGTGAACAAAGAGATTGAGAAAAGCTTTGAGTACAGGAAAGCAAAAAAGAAGTGGAGCAACAAATTTGAGAACTTCAAGCTTTTTCTGAGTTTTTGACATTCCACAATTTCCCCATTTCACCAGTACTGCAAAACTCTTTTGCCTCTATGAGTGTGGATATGGCTCTCGAAGATATCAGAGAACTCCGAGACACTATCATCAGTGAACTCCGAGCAAACAATGGAGCAATACTGCGAGACATTCTCCTACACGCTCAGTCCCTCTGAAAAACAGTTCTTGATCAGACTCGAGAATTTCTCAGATGATTTGCGCAATATGATAGCGAACTTTGAGACATGATAGACGATATTGAGGCTCAGCTTACTCTGCTTGAAAATTCCAGCGCTCAGATACAAGACTTGCAGATAATTCGGTTTTTTGGAGATAACAGTGACGCCTCAGAGATTATCCATAATGGAGACATTCTCATACTTGATGATATGCAGGTAGACACCTCAGGTACTTCGGCTCAAGCATACATTGTCTGACAAGACGGACTTAGACTTCCTATAGAGCTTCCCGAGTTTCCAAACAAACAAGAAATTCAAGATACCCAAAGAACATATTCCACTCAGCAACGAGAACTCCAGCAAACATTTCAACAACTCACAAGAGATTATCAGAACATCATTGATGTAGAAAATCGCCTCATTGCACTTGAGTCTCTGAGTGAACGATCTCCCGAGGAGCAAGAGGAATTGGACGAGCTTCGCCACCAAGAGACTCAAAGAGAGATTCTCAAGACAACACTAGAGAGCTCTATTGCAGATATAGAGTCAGAGGCCTTACGAATCACAAGAGAGTTTGAGTGATTTTTGAGAAATATCAATTTTGACCAAGTAGAGCTAGAACAGCGAAAACAACGAGTGAGATCATCACTTTCGTTTATAGAAGATCTTGGTGTATCATCGATGGTTGCGAGATTTATGAACCTGAATGTATTTTCGACTCTTTCAGGCAATAATAGTATTCGTCTCCCAAGTGGAGATATTGTATCTGGTTTTGATCCTGCGACGATGACTTTTGAGTGAACATTTAGCCCAGCAATATGAGAGTGATGAGCAAATGACCCTCGTACGCGAAAAGTGTTTATAGATATGATCAATATGGCACTGTGAGAGCAGTCAGCTTATAAGGTAGATGTGTGAATCGGTGGAGAGATACTATTTTACCACCAGTGAGAGAGAATAGATAAAACAATATTTATGTCACATATTCAACGAATTTCTGGTAGACCTGAGCTTTTTATTCAGGCAAGAGGGAGACTCTTTGATGGGTATGATGAGTAACTTAGAGAAATGCGGATATTTTACAGTTTAGGAGCATGAGAGACTATATCAGTTGCTCTTGTATCTTTTTTTGTAAATCATTGTAGCGTTCTCTCAGGTCTTCATGATGTTTCCATGAAAAACTCACTGTGTCATTTTCATAGCGAGGAATCAAATGCATATGATAGTGAAAAACTTCTTGACCTGCTATTTTTCAGTTACTTTGGATAAAATTCATATCTTTCACTCCCAGAATATCTCTGTATACAAGAGCTATTTTTTTTGAGACTTTTGCAAGATGACTGAGAGTGTTTTCAGGAATATCAAAAATATTTTCATATATCTCATTGGGAACGATGAGTAGGTGTCACATACTTGCAGGGAAATAGTCAAAAAAAGCAGTGACAAGTTCATCTTGGTATACAATCCATGCAGGAGATTTTTTTTGTACAATATCAGAGAAAATAGTCATGAGATGAGGATAAAGGTATATAAAGATATATCATATATATTTCTTGAGAGAGGGGAAATATTTTTTTACTACCCGCATTTTGAGAGTTGTTTTTTCTTCAAAAATCGTATGATACACACGATAATATTTTCAATGGTGTATGAAAAATATATGTATTTCTTTGTTGTGTATTGTTTTTTTAATGAGTGTTTCGTATGCTCATGACACAGGGCATTATCATATGGATTTTTGAGATGGAGCAGTGTACCAGTCATCATATTTTTGAGAGAAAAAGTCAGAATACATCTATCTCATAGAGCAAGGATATGGATGAGTGATTGAGAACTTGAATCAAGAACAAAAGCAAAAAATACTTCAAAAGATAGAAATACTCCTCATTCAGTATGAAGCGCAAAGCGATATACATACTCTTGCGTTACTTATTGCTCTTCAAGAAATATTGGTCTTCGGCGTTAAGGAATCTCTGAAAAACTCCTTTAAGGAACCTCTGAAAAACAAAAATTTTCTAATCCTCTCTGTCTCTATCGAGCCATCTCTCCTTTGGAAAAGGAGAGAAAAAAGGAGTTTCTCAGAACTTCCTTAAAGAAAGTACAAATATATTTTATGAGAGGGACTATCAATAGCATATTATTCATCTTTATGAAACACATATTTTTCTTCTGTATCTTTTGTTTATTCATTGCATGATGTACATCTCATATAAACCAGCAAATAGCTGGAGATGGCGATCAGAGTGTTCCAGATGATATACAACTCACTCCCCAAGAACGGGCTTTGATAGAAGAGCTTTTGAGTGGAGAGTAGGGGGGTGAAAAATTGGAATACCACTATAAGATATCACATTTTTACTTCTTTATATCAAGAAACTGCATCACAAATTGGTGCATTTCAACAATAGTTTGTTTTGAATATTCAAGAGCAATTTTTGCTTCCTCTAAAACTTGTCATTCTGTTTGTGGTGTAAATGGCTTTGAAAAAGCCGAGGCTTCGTATCAGAAATGTACTCAATTATTTTCTGCATGTTCAATCAGCTGAGAGACAAGAAGATTTTTTGAAAATACTTCCACATTTTGTTTACAGATTTCATAGGTGGTAGGATTGATATTTACACTCACACTTATGAACTGTCTTGAAATTTCATCGTCTAAAATACGTGTTTCATATGTCAGTTTTGCTTCAGAGTAAGGTCAATTTTCTCACCAAAGCATATCTTTTTGTTGTTTTGAAAGCTGTATCATAGTTATTATATTATTTCTGCTATCTTGCCCATAAAATTCACACTCTTCTCATGGTCTTTCATATTTGCAGCAACACAACAATCAGCTATGACACTCACATTATAATCCCTATCATGAGCATCCCTCACAGCAGATTCAACTGCTAGGTCTGTTGCTACTCAAATAATAGTAATATCTGAGATACCTTGAGACTGTAAGTGTTCATGAAGTCCAGTTTCAAAAAAAGCACTTACTCTTCTTTTAATAAACATCTTTTCATTTTCTTGAGGTTTGAGTTCTTCTAAAAATTCTGTAGACCACGTATTTTCTTGTAATACTCAAAACTCATGAGCTTTCCCAAAAAGAGGAGAGTTTTTTAGTTGATTTGAATACTCAGCATCAAAACAAACTCGTACGTGGATAATTTCTGTATCTTCGTTTCGATATTTTTCTAAAAGAGCTTGAATATTCGTAATAGAGTTATTTTCCTGTGCAAATGTTACGTATCCTTTCCCTGAGAGTTTTCATTGAGGGTGCATGATTTCGTTGATGAAATCGATACAAATAAGTGCTTTTTTATTCATAGTTATTATGTAGCTATAAATCTATTTCAAATAATTGATTATCACAAGTACCATAATTTCCAAGCTGATATACAGCAATTTTTAGGGCTTCAAAATGTATCATATTTGCAGACTCTCCATCCAATTCTCATATTCCAAGAGTAATATGACCAGAATATTCTTCAGGGGTTCTATTTTGGAATCACTTTACCCATACAATACTCTGCTCCTCGACCTCTTCAGGCTGATAAAACATATCTGTAGAAATATTTTCGTATTCAAGTATAGGTCTGATTTCTGTAGATATTTCAGTGAACATTTTGAGTATTTCTGCATTTTTTTCAAGATCATACGCGTATAATGTTTCTCCTGTGTCTCTGATAGTATAGTTTTTTAGTTTTCCAGTAAGTGATATTTTAGAATACTTCTGAGAAATATTTATGAGCTTTTGATTGAGTTCTTTCAGCTGAGATTCTTCTACAGCTCCCATAAGAAGAGAAATATGAGGTGTTTTTCCTGTATTGGTAAAATCTATTTTTCATCAAATAGCTTTATTTACCTCTCTACAAATTTTTTGTATTCCATTGTCTGGAAGCAGGACAATATCAATAACTATCTTAGACATGATTGTACCAATTCTTATCAAAATAAATCTTTAGTAAGGCAAAAACCATAAAATCATAGTTAGAAAAAACTGTATTTCCCCCTTGCTCATAAACAAGGATATTATCTTTATTAGGCTGTTAGTCTAGAAAAAATACCTCTCTAAAATAAATATCAGTTCAGGATGAAACTCTTCTCATCAATATATCATATTTTTTATCTCGTCTAAAGAACACCATTTTACAGATTCAACTTCTCAATCATTAAAAGAAAAATCCCCATCATATACCAGTTTGAAAACTCATAAAAATTTTAAATATTCTTTCTCTATATTTCTGTATAGGACTTTATCTACAAAAACTAAATCTCAGACGACTCAAATTTCTTCTTCAAGTTCTCTTTTTGCAGAAGTTTCATAATCATCTCATGAAGATACATGTCATCATGCAGAGGTAGACCATGCTCATGGCATAAAACTGACTGTTTGACTTCTTTTTTGAAGTGCAATTTTTCACTCAGAATTTATAACTATTACATGACAAATTCTATTTATGAGTTTTTTAGAATATATCTCATGCTTCTCTGCTCTTCATAACACATTATCATTTTCATCTACAAAATCTAAAAGTTCAGTACGCATGTTTATTATAATTTTCAATTTTGGTACTCCCATAATAGGTGAATGCTAACAATTTGAGGCTTATTTGAATATGTAAGTAAAAATCAAAAAAATACTGAAAATGTAGTTAAATGATTAAGGGAAGTTTTAATATAAGACTATCCCTATTTTTAGGGAAATAAGATTTAATTATAGATTACCTTTTAATAATGATAAGTATGTAAATAGATAGTTTATAAACACTCCAAAAACTAAAAATAGGATTTATCTCTTTAATAAGCTAAAAACTATATATTTGAAAAGTAGTTTATGGAGTAAAAAAGGGCTTACAGCTTAATGATTTCGGTTTTAATACTTAATTTATAGATTTATGTGAAGGATATATTGAACTTGAAAGGATAGTGTAGAGGATTATTCAAAAACAATAGATATTAAATTTTTAAAGAAATATTGATATTTAGATAAATGAAAGACTTATCAAAGATGATGACTTTATTGGAAAAGGAATTGAGAAGATAATTGAAATATTTGAGTAGAAGTAGAAAAATGAGGAAATAGATGATATTTAAGAGTGTTTTTTACTCAAACAAATTTTAATTGAGAGAAGAAGGAGCTTGATTATAAAATACCTTTAGTTTCAACAGCTTGTAATTATTGAGGTGTTAGATGGTGGTTTTTATGTCCTTGTAATTGAAATAGATGTAGTATTTTGTATCTTCAAAATAATTGAATTTTTGCAAGTAGAGAAACTTTAGGATTGTGTTATGAAAAGCAAAGAAGGAGTAAAAGGTGGAGAGATTTTGATAAGGTCTTTCCTGATGAGTATGAGGCTGAAAAATTATATGAAACAATTAAATATAAGTTTAGGAATTGAAAAGAAACAAGAAAATATAAAAGGTATTTAAAACTTATGAGATGAGATATACCTTTAGAGGTACTTTATCAAATAGAAAAGCAATATTTAACAATGTAATAATTTTTAGATTGATTTTTTATCAATTATAGTTATATTAAGAAAGTTAGTATGTAATATAAAATATATGAAAGTAGAACTAAATATAGAAGCCCTACTTGAGAAGAAAAATATGAAATTGAGTGATTTAGAAAAAGAAGTAAATTTAAGCTATCAACAACTTTGGAATATAAAAGAAGGGAGAACTACTAAAATAAGCTTTGAAACAATTTGAGAGCTTCTAAAAGGCTTAAAATGTAAGCCAAATGATTTATTTACTTTAACTAAATAAAAAATGAGTAATAACTTATTGAATACAGTTTATGATATTCTTAAAAAAGATGATAGGCTAATTTCTCAAGATTGAGATTTATTAAAAAATAAAATACAAGAATTAGCATATAACTTAGATGAAAACTTAATTTCTTTGTTACTAGATGATGAAATAACAAGAAGTAAGTTTTTTATTGATATAAAAGATGTAAAAGTTTTTGATAGTAACAAATTTATTAGATTTGTAGATAATAAACAATTTTTACCAGATAGTTATACTTCTTATAAAAACAAAATAGGACTTATAAATAAAAATTGAGAATACTTAGCTGAGAGTAATGAAATTTCTCTTGCTTGGGCTTATAAGGATTGTATTTTAGCTTGAGGTCAAGATAAAGAAGATAGTAAAAGAGAAGAAGTATTTTATAATGATATTTTGTGAAGTGATGAAATAGATGTTTTATTATGAGAAAAAATATTTACAAATTTTAAGAGAATTGATAAAGATTGAGAACATAAATTAGAAAATTTTAAGAAAGATGAAAATTGAGATATAAAAGATAATTTAATAATAAAATGAAATAACTTATTAGCTTTACACTCATTAAAATCAAAGTTTGCTTGAAAAGTAAAACTTATATATATTGACCCTCCATATAATACACAAAATGATACATTCAAGTATAATGATAGATTTAATCATTCTACTTGGCTAACATTTATGAAAAATAGGCTTGAAGTTGCTAGAGATTTTTTAAGTAATGATGGTGTTATATTTGTTCAATGTGATGACAATGAACAAGGGTACCTAAAAGTTTTAATGGATGAAATTTTTAAAGAAACAAACTTTATAGACACTTTTATATGGAAAAATACTGATAATTCGCCAACATTATCTTGAAAAACAAGGTGAGGTTGGGAATTTATACATTGTTATGAAAAACAAGTTAAGTTATCTGTATCATATAAGTGAAAAGAAAGTGAAAATTGTGATGCTCCTCTTTTAAATAGCTGAAATAATATTTGAACTTTGTTATTTCCAGAAGAAAAAATTAGATTTAATATACCTGATGGAGAATATAAAAAATGAACTTATGACAGAATAGAACTATTGGATGATTTAATAGTGCAAGAATGATTAAATAAAAATTCTGTAAGAATTAAGTGAGAATTTAAATGGAGTCAAAAGAACTTTGACCAAGAAGTTAAAGATTGAACTTATTTTCTAATAAAAACTAAAAAGTTTTCTATTAGATACCAAAGGAAAAGTGCTTCAAATATTGCTCCAGAAAAGTTTGTAGAAAATAATTATCTAAATAAATCAATCTGAGTTGATACAAATGAAGACTCTAAAAAGCATATTGACTCACTAGAATTAGATTTTCCATCTTTCCCAAAACCTGAAAGTTTAGTTGCATTCTTAATAAAAGCAGTAACTCAAGAATGAGATATAATAATGGATTATCATTTGTGAAGTGGTACTACTTGTGCAGTTGCTCATAAAATGTGAAGACAATATATAGGAGTGGAACAAATGGATTATATTGAAGATGTTGCAGTAGAAAGACTAAAAAAAGTTATAGACTGAGAAGAATGATGAGTAACAAAGGCTTTTAAATGGAAATGATGAGGTGAATTTATATATATGCAAATGATTGAAGAAAATGAGTCCTATATATCAATGATTGGTAAAGCAAAGAATACTGAGAGTTTATTAAAAATATGGTGAGAAATAAAGGAAAGTGCATTTATAAATTATAGTGTAAATGTGAGTGATATAGATAATAGTATTCAAGATTTTAAAGCTCTAAGTATTGAAGAACAAAAAGATTTTTTAATAGATATATTAGATAAAAACTTGCTATATCTAAATTATAGTGAAATAGAAGATAAAAATAATAAAGTGTCTGATGAGGATATAAAACTCAATAATAATTTTTATAATTAATTTTAAATTTATGAACAAAAAACAAACTTCAAAAAAGGTGGCAAAAATTTCTTCAAATAAATTAAAAAAAGATAATGTTTGAAAAAAAACAAAATCAGTTGCTTGAAGTGCTTTGAGTCAAACTTGAACAAAAAAACAAACTTCAAAAAAAGTAGCATCAAAAGCATCTAGTGTTTTAAGAGATTGAAGAACTAGTAAGAAATCAAAATCAATTGCTTGAAGTGCTTTAAGTCAAGCTAAAAAGAATAAAAAAAATAGTAACCAGTAAAACAAATGCCAAATTTATATGAAAAATTTGATACTTTAAATGAGGTTGGTGCTATCTCAAAGGAAATACCAGACTTTGTAAAAAACAATATAAGAGAAAGTTTTACTATAAGACCTTACCAAATAGAAGCTTTCTCAAGGTTTTTTTATTATTTTTCAAGTTATCCTAATAAATCAGTACCAATACACTTATTATTCAATATGGCTACTTGAAGTTGAAAAACTTTTATAATGGCTTGAATAATATTATACCTATATGAAAAATGATATAGAAACTTTCTATTTTTTGTTAATTCAAAAAACATTATAGAAAAAACAAAGGATAACTTTCTAAATGATGCTTCAAATAAATACTTATTTTGAAAAGAAATAAGACTTGGAGATAAAACAGTACATATAAAAGAAGTAGAAAATTTTACATCTAACAACAAAGAAGATATACAAATAAAATTTACTACTATTCAAGGTTTACATAGTGATTTAAACACCCCAAAAGAAAACTCTATAACCTATGAGGATTTTGATGATAATGAGGTAGTTATTATTTCTGATGAAGCCCATCATATAAATTCTTTAACTAAATCAAAATTAAATACTGATGAAAAAAAGGAAAAGAAATCTTGGGAGTATACAGTCTTAAAAATATTAAATAAACATACTAGAAACCTACTTTTAGAGTTTACAGCTACTATTGATGATAGAAACCCAAATATAGCTGAAAAATATGCTGAAAAAATACTATATAAATATGATTTAAAACAATTTAGATTAGATGGCTACAGTAAAGAGGTAGATTTAGTTAAAACTGATTTGAGTCAAAAAGAAAGAGTCTTACAAGCAATTATTTTAAGTCAATATAGATTAAAAGTAGCTGAAAACAATAAAATCTCTTGTAAGCCAGTTATTTTATTTAAAGCTCAAAAAGAGATTAAAGAAAGTAAAGAAAATGAGTTATTTTTTAATGATATAATAAAAAACTTAAAAGTATTAGATTTAGAAAAAGTAAAAAATGAAACAAATGTAGATATTGTGATTGAAGCTTTTAAATACTTTGAAAAAAATAATATAAAGCTTGAGTTATTGGTAGATGAGTTAAAAAATGACTTTGCTCCAGAAAAATGTTTAAATGTAAATGAGGAAAATGTAGAAAAGAAAAGTATAAAAATACAAGATAAAGAAGAAGTAATTTCTCAACAATATATACTAAACTCCTTAGAAGATAAAAACAATAGAATAAGAGCGATTTTTGCTGTTCAAAAGCTAAATGAGTGATGGGATGTATTAAACCTTTTTGATATTGTTAGAATGTATGAATGAAGAGATTGAGACTGGAAAAAAGATGGAAAATACTCTCCTTGAAAAAGCACTATGAGTGAAGCACAGCTGATCTGAAGATGAGCAAGATATTATCCATTTACTTATAAAAATTTTATTTGAGAAGAAAAATACAAAAGAAAGTTTGATGGTACAGATAATGACTTAAAAATACTTGAAACATTTTACTATCATACTAGCTATGATAGTAAATACATCTCTGAAATTAGGGAGGCATTGAAAAATACTGGTATGATAGATGAAAGTGATAAAACACCTTTCACTGTTAAAGTTAAAGAAGATAATAAAATAAGTACTTTCTTAAAAAATTCTGTTATATATGTTAATAGTAGAATTGAAGTAAATACTTGAGATTATAAAAGCTTTCAAAAATATTGAATTACTCAAAAATCTTTTGATTATAATATTTATACTGGTAGATGATGAACAGAAGTATTGTTTGAAGATACAAAGAGTAAACAAAATGAAAATATTGATTTAGGTATTATAGATACTGTAAAAGTATCAGAAATTGATAAAATCATTGTTTTAAAAGCATTACATAAAAATAGATTTTATAAATTCTCTAACTTAAAAAAATATTTCTGAGCATTAGAAAGTATTGATAATTTCATACAAGAAGAATGACTTTTATGAGATGTAGAAATTACTTTTAGATGAGATAAAAACAAAGTAGAAGTAATTGATAGAGAGTCTTTTCTCAATGCTGTAAGTAATGTTTTAGCTAAACTTGAAAAAGAAATAGCCTCACAAAATACAGAATATAAGTGAACAAAAGAATTTAAAGAAAAATCATTAGCAGAAGTGTTTGAAACAAAAGTTATACAAATTGATTGAAGTAAAAGAGTTATAGAAAAAAATACTGATTACTTTACATTTAGTGAAATAGTAGCTACTTCAGAAGAAGAAGATTTTTTAAGTTTATTTGAAATTGAATTTGATGAATTAAAGAAAAAATATGATGATATTTACTTATTTAGAAATGAAAGACACTTTGCTATATACTCCTTTGATGATGGTGGTAGATTTGAGCCAGACTTTGTATTATTTATGAAAGAGAAATGAAAGCAAGAAGCAATAACTTACCAAGTATTTATTGAACCTAAATGAAATGAGTTTAAAGATGCTCAATGATGATTTGAAAACTGAAAAGAATGATGGAAACAAAAGTTTTTATTAAATATTGAAGATGAGGCTCAAATTATAGATTTAAACCTTTGAAAATACTATTTAATAGGTTTACCATTTTACAATAGAGATTTAGAAGTAGATTTTAAAAATACTTTTACTAAGAAGTTTTAATAAGCTTTTATCTTTATCTATTATGACCAATAAACAAATTAAAAAAGAAAAGAGTATTTTCTTTGAATATAAACAGATTATCATTTACGAAGATTTTATAAAGAAAGAAATTTATAAAATCTTTTCTTTAGGTGAGCAAAAAATTAAATTATCAGATAGAAAATGAAAGAAGTTAGAAGAAGAAATTTTAATAGATTATCAAGCTTATAAGAACTTATTTGATATTGATTTTGTAGTTTTAGATGATTACAATTTAGAACTTTGAATAGAGGATTATTTAAAAATACTTATTATTGAAAAATTTGTTTGATTTTGACTTAGTGTTTGACTATTGAGAAGAATTTTTAAATTATTGAATAATAAGATAATTGAGAAGTTTGAAGAAAAGAATAAATATTGAGATTGAGAAATAGCTATAAATGTATTAAACAAACAATTAAATTCTGATGATATAATACAAAGGATTTTATCTTGAGGGGTATTAGATTATATAAAATATAGGAAGATAAAGGATAAAAGAGATAGAAATCAATATAAAGAAAGCTATAATGCTATAAAACAAGAATATGATAAAATTCTTTTAGATTATTTTAGTAAAAATATTAAGTATAGTGAAAGTACAGAGAAAAACTATTTAATAGAATATATGTTATTCTGTATTGTATTTTTAGAAGAAAAATTATATTTATGCAATTATAAAAATAATGATTTTTTTATAGTAAATGGTGAAAATTTAGAAAAGACTTTAGATTATCCTGTTTTAGCCTTTAATTTAAATAAAATATTTGCTCCTTTAGTAGATAAATACAATCCTGAACTTATAAAGAAATATTTAGAAAAATACTCTTTAGAAAAAAGAAAAATAACTAAAAATGATATACCAAAAGAGGTATTAGAACTTATATGAAATACTGATTATATAAAAGTTACATTATTAAAGGATAATGATTGAAAAATAGGTTTTATTGAATGAGATTTAAACATTTTATGAAATGATAAAAAATTTGTTGAGTTAAAAAAGAAATATCCATTTTCTAAAATTGAAACTGAAATACATAATTGAAATATCAATAAGTATAAAATCAAGGAGAAAATCAAATTGAAAAAACAAGATAAATAATTATAATTTATATACCTACTACCATATAGGACTTTTTACAGAAATCAAAGATACTTTACTACCATATAAAGACCTCTGATGAACTGTTAAAAGATGCTTACAAATGAGCAAATAAGGAAAGCTTTATGAAATGAGTTTTCACACTTAACAGATGCAGAAATTGAACAAATTTGAATTGATATGTTTAATTTTTGGTCAATGATATTAGAGGATTAAGAGGTGTTAAAACCTCTTTTTCTTTTGATTTTTTATCAATTGTAGTTATAATAAAATTAAAGATAATTTTTAGTTTACTTTTACTATTCTTATGAAACAAACAGCAATAATATATTGTAGAAAATCAACTGATAGAGAGGATAGGCAAACAAACTCTTTAGAACATCAATTAAAAAATTGTAGAAATTCGGCTTCTAATGGTGATTTATTGGTGTTAGATGAAATACAAGAAAGTGTAAGTGCTAAAACTTGATGAAAAAGGGCTTGATTTAATAGAATGATAGAAGCTTGTAGTAATTGAAAGGTAGATTATATAATAATTGATGAAACAAAAAGATTAGCAAGAAATATAATGGATAGTGCTTTAATTATTTGATTGTTAGATAATAATAAAATAAAAGGTATTATAACAACAGATAAAAAGTTTGAGGCTTCTGATATATCAGCAAAGTTTATGCTTTTATTAGAGCTTTGAATATCTAAAATGGATAATGAGCATAGAAGTAAAGATATAAAAGCTAAAATGATTACAGCTTTACATAGATGACAATGGTTATCTCAAGCTATATTTTGATATAAAAATGTTTGACCTAAAGGGAAAAGAGATATTCAAGTAGTAGAAGAAGAAGCTGAACTTGTTTTAAAATCTTTTATAATGAGAAGTCAAAATAAAACATTACAAGAGATAGCAAATTTTCTTGCTGAAAAGACAGGTAAAAAATGGAATAGTGAAAGAGTATCAAAAATGCTTGTAAATACTAAATACTATTGATTACAAAAGTTTTGATGACAAGAAGCATTACTTGATAGTCCTTGATATAGACCTCTTGTTTCAAAAGAGTTATTTGATAAGGTTAATGGAGTAACAAGAGCTATTCAATATAATAAAAGAGAAGATTTACCAAGATATTTTACAAATATATTAAAGGATACAGAATGAAACAATTTATATCCTTATGAAACAAAAGGAAATATATATTACCATTGATGAGCAAAAACATCTTATAAAATAAATGTAAGTCAAAAGAAGATTTTTAAGGAATTTGAAAAACATATTGAAAACTACAATTTTCCAAAACCTTTTATAGCATTATCAAAAGCTACATTAAAAGAGTATTACAAAGATAAAGTAAATAATAGAGAAGCTGATATAAGAAGAAATACAAAAGAATTAAATCTTACAAATGAAAGAATAGCAAGTTTATTAGATAAGCTTTTAGATAATGATATAGATAAAAAGACTTATGATATTAAAAAAGAGGAGTTAGATTGTAAAAAGCAAGAATTAGAAGAAAAACAAAAAGCTTTAAAACAATGAGATGATAATATAGTAAAAATCATAGAAGACTTATGCGAACTTGTAGAAAACCTATCTGTTAGCTACAAAGAATGAGATGATGCGAAAAAATGAAAAATTATTAGAGCAATGCAATGCGAACTTATTATAAACAATAAAAAAGAGCTTACTATAAAGGAAAGTAAACTCTTTGAGATAATAAAATCTCTTAATTTTCAGCAATGGTACTCCCACGGGGAATCGAACCCCGGTTCCAGGAATGAGAATCCTGTGTCCTAACCACTAGACGATAGGAGCATACATCTCAAGTCCTTTCTTGATATATTCATTTTATTAAGTAAAGAATTATCAGTGAAACACTTGAGAAAAAATAATTCCACTATGCTGCCAGTTTTTCTCTCAAATCAGCAAGAGTCATTTCATCTATATCTGTTGTGACCCCTGTCGCTCGAGCAGTTCCCATAATCGTTTTCATTCCACCAGCAAGATCATAGGCGTTCAAGTCTGGAAGTTTTTGTTCTGCAAGCTCTTTGAGAGCGTCAAAACTTAGGTGCCCCACCTTATCTTTTTGTGGGACAGCAGAACCTGACTTGAGATTGAGTTTTCCTTTTACAAGCGTACTTGCAGGTGGCTCTTTAACGATAAACTCAAAACTTCGATCTTCATATACAGTAATCACGACAGGGAGTTTTACTCCCATCTTGTCTTTTGTTCTTTCATTAAACTGTGAAGTAAAGTCTTGAATAGGGACTCAGTACTGACCAAGCGCTGGACCTACCGGTGGAGCTGGATTTGCCTGACCACCATTAATTTGGAGTTTAATGTATCCTTTTATTTCTTTTGCCATAACTTTGAGTAAATATATAGAAAATTACGTATCCTTAAAACTTCAAATAATATCCTTACATGACGGCTCATTCGGGAAAATAATGCCCCCAGAACATAATATTGAAGACCTCTATTAGAGGATTTTTAGAAGCAGGAGGATTCTAAAAAAAATCATCCAAAAAGCAAATAAAAAAACAAGAAAGCCTCCTAAGTACAAGGAGGCTAAAATAGGTGCTGATGTCATTCTTCCGCGTTTGGGAGGAAGATGTTGCGAGAACGCGAGAGAAGACACCAGCACAGTTATTATACACAATAAAAAATAAAAAAGCAAAAAAAAATCATGATTTTTTTAAAAAACCTATTTATTTGGATTGGTACTTACAATTTGTTCTTCATAAAAAGATGCCAATACTTGAATACCAACATGTTCTGATCCTGCAAAAAAGAGTCACTGACCAACAGCAGAGTTGAGGAGTATATGACTCTCTTGTTCCGTCAATTTAAAGATATTTTTGAGTGCATCAATAGAGGCAGAAGACTGCTTGAGTAACACCTGAATAGAAGAGTTGGTAATCACGGGCTTTCCATAGGTGCTTGCAGCAAAGTCTTCAACATCTTGCGTAATAGTTGTGACTCAGAGATTGTATTTACGAGCCCGCTTTACGAGTCCAAAAACAAACTTGGCACTATCCTCATGTTGCATAATATTCCAAGCCTCATCTATGACGAGAATACGCTTCTTGTTACTACTTCTGACCATATTCCATATATAATTGAGTATGACATACATAGTTGTTGGCCTGAGAACTTCATCTAGATCACGCACTGAAAATACTTGAAGTCATTCTTTGAGGTTTATATTGGTAGGCTTTGAGAATATTCCAGCAAATATTCAGGAGGTATACTTCTCCATGCGCGTGACGAGTGATTTTGCTCCATCCATTGTTTCGAGAACATCCTGCAAGTCTTGCATGACAGGAATATCTTTTCAACTAATACTATCATCTTCAGTGGTAATTCACTTAAGAGAATACGTTGTTATGAGCGCTTTTTCCATAATAGATTCTTCTTCGGCAGAGAGTTTTCCCAACAAAAGATTCATAAGTCATAAGATATTGATCACTGCGGAGCGCAGGAGATCGCCGGGTTTTTCTTCATGATCTTTCATCCCAAGCGGGAGATCAAAGGGATTGATTCGCTCATTTGAGTTGAGATTGACATCGAGATAGCTTCCTCAGACGGTATCCACGAGAGGTTTGTACTCATTTTCGGGATCTATAACAATCACATCAATTCACATCATCAGCATGCGGAGTATTTCTAGCTTTACGGCAAAAGATTTTCCAGAACCAGATTTTGCAAATACGCACATATTTGCATTCTCGCTTCGAAAGCGATCATAAAGTATCAGAGAATTATTATGAGTATTTACTCAGTAGAGTATCCCATCATCATGGGACAGGGTGCTTGATGAAAAAGGAAATGTTGTTGAGAGTCCTCCTGTAGAGATATTTCTGTACACGCCAAGCTCGTCTTTTGCAAAAGGTCATGTCGAGATAAATCATTGTTCAGCTCTGAGATATGACTGTTTTTGTAAGACATTTCTTCAGGCAAGGAGAGTTTCTATATCTTTTCCTACGCGTTGGAGTTTTTCTTCTTCTTCAGCGTATACAGTGATATAGAGTCACATATGAAAATATTTTTCCATACCACGAGTGAGTTTTGCCCTGAGTTCTTCAACGTCTTGGATTTGCGCCTCGAGTCATGGATCATTGATAAGTCATTTTTCGGCATTGATGGATCTCTCAGAGTGCAATTGGGTAAGTCTTCTTCGGAGGTATTTTTGCACAAAGGCTGAGTCAATAGGGTAGACATACAAGCTCATATCATATTTTACATCCCAGTTTATTACCGGAGAGAGCCAGTTTCATTCGAGGAAATTTGGGTATGAGTATATGAAGAAGGTTTTTGCAAAGGTGTTATTGATGCGTACTTTGTCGGGGTAGATCTTCATAAAAGCAGGGGCTATAGCGTCTTTTATGTAGGCGAGAGCTCCTTTATATTCTTTTTCTGCATTGAGTATTCACACATTGTCTGTACGTTGAGTTTGTTGTTCTTTTGCATTTTGTTTTTTTGTTTTCTTTGCTGTTTTTTCTGATTTTTCAGTAATAGATTGGTATCCATATGCGTCTCAAGGGTAGCGTTGCAATACGAGCTGTATGAGTTTTTCGTTGTGATCCAAGATGAGATACTAAAAGAGTAATATTTTGAAAATATTACTCTTGCGGACAGCTTTGTAAAGAAGTGGGAAGGGACTTGTCTTTACTATATAGAGTATTCCTTAATAAAGTAACTTTGGGAAACATACAAAAAAATATGTTGAAGTATCGATTGTATTTGCTGCTCATCCTTATAATCAATTCAAGCCTCAACTATTACTAATTATCAGATCACGCAATGCAATAGCGATTTCTAAACCTATGGAATACGAAGTTTTTCAACATTTCCCTTACTTTTCCCAGCTCCATTCAGTAGTAAAGTACTCTCCCATCAGTTCACTACAATCGTCTTCGAGTTTATAATCTTTGGACTTATACTGTACTGTCATAAGAGTGATATCGTCGAGCTGTGTATGCTTGTAGCCCATAAATCCCGAAAGCTGAATAGAGATATTTCGAAAAATACTTCGAGCAGTTCGGAATCCATGAGGACCAACTTTTGGCGAATTTTCTATTGCCTGAATGAGAAAATTTTCTCCAAACATTTGTTCATTTCCATCTTTTTCCGGGCGATTAATAGCTTCTGTAATACCATCACTGTAGAGAATAATAACATCATTTTCTTCAAAAGAGATTTGTCTTTCTTTTAGGATTTTGTGAATATTTTTTGTCATTCCAAGAGCAATTCACCCAGATTTGATACTCAAACATTTTTGTTGTTTGTGTTTGTATATCATCAGATACTCGTGTCATGCTCCAGTCATGTACATCTTTTTTTCTTTTTCATTCCAGCGAATCATGAGGATGCTCATGAGAAGATTTGCTTTTACTCGTGGCTTTATAATATCATTGGTAAGAGCAAGAATATGGTTTCATTTTTCAGTAACTTTTGCGTAGGCACCTACAAGTGAGTTGACCATCATCATAATAAAACCAGCTCATACACCATGACCTGTTGCGTCACCAACATATATATAGTGATTATCTCCCTGAGAAATAACATCAAAACTATCTCCTCCTATCTCACCTGCGGGAATGGATTTTCATACTATTTCGAGATGAGGCACTTCAGGAAGTTTTTTTTGTAAGAGTTTTTCTTGTATTTCTCGAGCAAGATCTACTTCTCATCGTATTTCTTTTCCGTGGAGAAACTCTGATTTAATATTTTTGAGAGTATTAAGCGTCTTGTTAAAAAAGAGGGTAATATAGTTCAGGTGTGGGTTAGTACTTTTCTTCAGAGAAATTTTTTCGTCTTTGAGGGATCATACAAGAAATTTTTTGATAGTAAGCTCAAGCTCTTCTATAGGAGCATCGTAGTATCTTTTATTGATACTGCTAATAATCAGAAATATGAGACTCGTTGTCACAATGCTCGCACTATACATAAGTGTCATATCACCTCACACATACAAAAAAAGTGACACTACTGCAAGTTGAAATACCAGTATAGTGATGAATATAAACATTTGTGTAAAAAAATTATTTTGTTTCATAGTCAGAAAATATCATACTTTTTTGATTTTTGCAACAATCAAGGCATATTTTTTTGTTTTTCACAGGACTTAGAGAATTCTCCTTTGAGCCGTCTCAAAAGCCTTTATAATTTGTGCGTAAATGGGATGTGAGATTTTATAAAAGTGTTATCTAGACAGGAAAAAAGAAGTACAAAAAAAGAGAACAGTAATATATTTATTTCACTTAAAAATAGAATAAAAGACTTATGGACTATGGACAAGTTATAGCCTCTGTGGATATCGGGAGTTCTCGAATACGAACGGTGATTGGGAATTTTGCGGAAACAAAAAGCAGAAATTTCCATGTATTAGGTGTATGAGTTGCTCACTCGCATGCTATACGAAAAGGAAACATTCTCGATATGGAAGAGTTCAAGGCAAATCTTGATACTTCTCTTGAAGAAGCAGAGAAGATGTCATGAGAACAGATATCTTGAGTATATGTATCATTTAACTCTTCATCTTTTGAAGTACAAAAAACAAAAGGAATTATTGCCATTGCTGGTGATGAGGTAAAATCTGATGATATAGAGAGGGTCTTGGATATGGCAAAAAATGGTGTTGATCTTCCAAACAAAGAAGTACTCAAGATTGTTCCTGAGAGTTTTATCGTAGATTTAGAAGAAGGCGTCAAAAATCCGGTATGAATGTCTGCTCGTAAACTCGAGGTTTCGGCACATATATTTTCTATGAATAAGAATGTTTTAGAAAATATACGAAAGTCTATTGCTGATGTATGAATAGAGATTTATGATGTGTATCCAAATCTGCTTGCAAGTCCAGAAGGAATACTCACAAAAAGACAAAAAGAACTTGGAGTAGTGTGTATTGATATAGGAGCTTCGACTACGGGAGTAACCGTATATGAGGAGTGAACACTTCTTTTTTCTACTATCATTCCTGTAGGTTGAGATAGCGTCACAAATGACATTGCTCTGTGAGCTCGCACTTCTATAGATATTGCTGAAAAACTAAAAATATCTCATGGGGTTCTTGATCTCTCTGAGGAAGAATCTCAGGAAGAAACAATATACTTGTCTGATATTATTCCCTCAGAACAATGAGAAATATCAAATATCTATCTTTCACAAATTATTACAGCTCGATATGAAGAAATATTATATTTTATCTCTCAAGAACTCAAAAGAGTATGAAGAGATGGAATGCTTCCAGAATGAGCAGTTATTGTAGGTTGATGAGCAAAACAGCAATGACTTGTTGAGGTTGCCAAAAGAGTATTGAGATTGCCGGTTTTTATAGGACTTCCTACAGAAAAAGAATCTCTCACTGATACTTCTATGAGTGATCCAGTATTTTCTGGTGTCATATGAAGTCTCATTTTAGGAAATAAATATTTTTCTGGAGGATGACCGCTGAGAATTGATATTATGTGATTTTTTCACTCTATCATGAAAGCATTCAAGAGAATGTTGCCGTAAAGGTATTTTAATGATGTTATTATTATTTAATTTTTTTTATTATTATGAGTATACGAGACGATAAACTGAAAAGTTTACTTTCAAAAAAAGCACCAAAGAATGCTTCTGCCATAGAGGAAGTACCACTTTCAGAATCTATTTCACCAGTGGCAAGTATCAAAGTTGTTGGAGTATGAGGTGGATGACAAAATGCCGTGAACCGCATGATCGAATGAGGACTTGAGGGAGTAGATTTTCTAGTAATGAATACGGATGTGCAGGCTCTTTATGGATCACTTGCGGAAAAGAAGATTCATCTATGAAAGATGATTACTTGAGGTCTTGGTGCGTGATCAAGTCCTGAAATAGGGAAGAAATCAGCAGAAGAAAGCAGGGAAGAGATCAAATCACATCTTGAGTGAGCAGACATGGTATTTATTACTTGTGGTCTTGGTGGTGGAACTGGTACAGGTGCAGCGCCTGTTGTCGCTGAGGTTGCCAGAGAACTTTGAGCGCTTACGGTATGAGTTGTGACGAAGCCTTTTAGTTTTGAGGGCCAAAACAGGACAACAAAGGCTATGGATGGTTTTGATGAACTCAAGGAAAAGGTTGATACGCTCATAACAATACCAAATGACAGAATACTTTCTATTATTGATAAAAAGACTCCTCTTCTTGATGCCTTTTCTATTGTTGATGAGGTACTCAATCAGGGGGTACAAGGTATATCAGACCTCATAACGCAACCATGACTCATCAATGTAGACTTTGCGGATGTGCGATCTGTGATGAATAATGCTGGCTCAGCCCTTATGGGTATTGGTTATGGTTCATGAGAAAATAGAGCAGTAGAAGCAGCGAGATGAGCGATTGATTCACCGCTTTTAGATCTTTCGATTGCGTGAGCTCAGGGACTTCTCTTCAATATTACTGGAGGAACTGATCTCTCAATGTTTGAGGTAGACGAGGCAGCGAAGGTTATCACAGACTCAGTTGATACAGATGCAAATATTATTTTTGGAGCTACTATTCGAGAAGATTATGAAGGAGAAATAAAAATCACGGTTGTTGCAACAGGTTTTGATGAAAATACAAATAGAAATTTTCTTGAGGCGAGATCAGCTGATATGGCGAGAAATGGAGGAATGTTTGGAAAAAGAAGCGTGAGTGACTCAAGGGTAATGCCAGCTCCGTGAGCTACAACTTCTCTTGGAGATGACGAAGATCTTGATGTGCCAGCATTTTTGAGAAAGAAGAAGTAGGGGAGTGATATAATGAAAAAGAGCTTTCTTTGAAGAAGGCTCTTTATTTTATGAAAATGTTACAAAACAAAGTTTGCTTTTTATAAAATAAAAAATACACTGCCTTATGTATAAAAAAGACAGGACGGAGATTTGGGAACAAGTCTTCGTTTTATTTTAGAAATAATCATTAAATATTTCCTATGTTAGATATACAAAAAATACAGGCTGCCATAAATATGATTGCCGCAGAGAAAAAGCTCCCAAAACAAAAACTGGTAGAAATAATAGAAGCCGCACTGAAAACAGCATACAAAAAAGACTTTTGAAACCGTGATGAAAATGTGAATGTACACTTTGATCTTGAGTCATGAGAGCTCGAGATATCTGTTGAAAAAACAGTTGTTAAAAAGGTAGAAGATCCAGATATGGAAATATCTTTTGAAGAACTTGGAGAAGACGGAGAAGATTTTGAAGAGGGAGATGTGATTGAGATAGATGTGACAGATGAAGTCCTCGAAAAAGAGGGAGATATATTTGGAAGAATTGCATCACAAGCAGCAAGGCAAGTAATTATCCAAAAAGTAGCTGATAGTGAAAAAGAGAAGATTTATGACCTTTTCGCTGGAAAAGAAGGTGAAGTTGTGAACATGCGAGTAGATATAGTAGAGTGAGGGAAAGTGATATTTGATTATAATGGAAATCAGGTAGTACTCCCTAAAAGTGAGCAAGTACCAAGAGATAACTATGTTGCAGACAATAGACTCTATCTCTATGTTGCAGAAGTTTCCAAAGAAGAATGATCACTCCCAAAAGTTATACTCTCAAGAAAACGAGCAGAGCTTGTTCCAGCAGTATTTGCAGAATATGTTCCTGAAATAGCAGAAGAAGTAGTGAGTATCGATGCTGTTGTTCGACATGCATGAGTGAAGACAAAACTTCTTGTAAGTAGTAGCTATGAAGAAATAGATCCAGCAGGGACACTCATCGGACAAAAATGAATGAGGGTTAAAGCTGTTATGGAAGAGTTGAGTGGGGAAAAAATAGATGTTATTCCCAATAGCAATGATATCCGAGACCTTATTGCGAGATCTCTTACTCCAGCAGATGTTCAAAAAGTAGAACAGTGAGAAGATGAGGAAAGTTATGTTGCATATATTCCGTATGGAGAAAGGGCAAAAGCAGTAGGAAGATGAGGTATCAATGTCAATCTTGCTTCAGAACTTCTTGGTGTGAAAATATCTATAGAAGAACTCGAACAAACCGAAGAACAAAAGAGGCAAGAAGCAGAAGCTCTCTCCGAAGAAAGTGGAGAATAATTTTTTTGAGGAAAGATCCGATAAGCTCCTTTTTATTTTCTTGAGACCGGTCTCTTACACAAGATTTTTCTATTTTTCAGAGTCTCCTTAAGGAACCTCTGAGAAACTCCTTTCATCTCTCCTTTTGCAAAAAGAGAGATGGCTCGGTAGAGCTAGAGAGGATTGGATATTTTTTATTTCTCAGAGACTCCTTAAGTGATATATAAGATATTTTTTATATGAAAGTTGTTTTCTTAGAACATGTTCTGCATGTTGCAAAGCCATGAGAAGTGAAAGAAGTTGCTTCTGGATATGCCACAAACTTTCTTTTTCCGAAAAAACTTGCAAAACCCTACAGCGCATCTCTTGCTGCTCAAGATGAAAAAAAGATCAAAAAACAAGAAGCAGAACGCCGAATGCTTTTATGATCAAAAGCAGATATCATACAAAAACTTTCCTGAGAAAAGATGCATGTATATCTCCCCGAAAAAAACGGAAAAGCTCTTGGGGGAATAACACCGAAAGATATTGCAGAATATATACAGAAAACATATAAACTTCCTCTGACAAAAAAACACATTGATTTTTGAATACCGCAGAGAAAACTCACAAAGTTTGGAGAGTACGAGGTGTATGTAGATCTCTGAGAAAACCATGCAGGAAAAATTTTTCTCAATATACAAGCAAAATAATAGAATGTATATCGCTATAGACTTATGAAACACTCGTTCATGAATTGCTATTACTCAAGAATCAATAGTACTTCCTTATGGTATTGTACAGCGTATATATCTGGTAAAAGAAATTCGTAAAATACTTTTACGCTATCCAAATATTCATACTATAGTGGTGGGACTCCCATATGACTTGTATGGAAAAGATACAAAACAATTGAAGAAAACAGAAGCATTTATAGAAAAAATATCTCATATATTTCCAAAAATTTCTATTCTCTGACATGATGAACGCTTTTCAAGCGTTGTAGCAGATGAGTGATGAGACCAACATCGTGATGATATTGCAGCGCAGCATATTCTTCAATCATATCTTGATAGCCTATGAACTGACATTATTTCGTAATCTTTTTTTTATGAACATATTTTTTTGGTCTTGTGTCTTGTGAGCTGCTCTTTTTTGACTCGTAAAATCAGCAGATTATTTTACTCTCTGATCAGAGAAAGTAGGACTCTATCTTGGGATGAGGAGCTTTATCGTTTGAGCTACGATTGTTGCCTTGTGAGGGAGCATGCCAGAGCTCGCAACCTCACTCTTATCTGCTCTTGATGGAAAAACAGACTTTGCCATTGATAATGTGATTGGTTCAAACATTGCCAATACACTCCTGATATGATGAGTTTGTTCCGTTATTGTTGGAACTCTCGCAGTAAAAGAGAAACTTGTTGATATAGATTTGCCATTCTTTTTTCTCTCATCAGCGATTTTTATTATATTCATATATGATGGCGTATTTGATTATAAAGAAGGGATTATCAGTCTCTTCATGCTTGTAATATATATACTCTATACAGTCTATGATACAGCGCAAGATTCAGAAAATACCAAAACTCTCAAAAAGTTTCATATTCTCTGGATAGTCTACATTCTCTGAGGAGTGTGAGGAATATTTATAGGGGCAAAGTATACTATTACTTCAGTCACGATGTTATGAGAACTCCTCAACATCTCTCCTTCTATTATTACGATGTTGGCAGTAGCAATAGGGACGAGCCTACCGGAACTTATTATTTCTCTGCGAGCTGCTCTCAGTGGAAAACACTCTATAGCACTTGGAAATATATTTGGTTCCAATACGTTTAATGTTTTGGCAGTCGCATGAATTCCATCACTCTTTGTTTCACTGAGTGTTTCTCAAACAGCTCTAGAGATAGGAATAATGTTTTTCATTGTTTCGACTTTGTGATTTATATTTACCACAAGTGATAACAAAATTCAAAAATGGGAAGGAGCAGGACTCTTAGTATTGTATAGTATTTTTATACTCAAGATTATAGGATGGATGTAGAGAAATAATTTTATATTAATCATAAAAAATATAATTGTCACGATTGAGTTTTTGACAGAAAAATAAAACTATGTTTCAATAGAAGGGTAAATTATTTTTCTAAAACTTAGAACGTATGTTGAGCGCAATAAAAAAAATAGTTGCTGTCGCAGCACTTTTTATCCTTTTTCAAGCAGTATATTCTTGAGAATTAGGAGTTGATAAAATAGAAGTAATAGAAGAGAATACTCTCTCTGTGGTACTTTCTGAAAATCCAAACCTTGAGCTCTGAGAGCTTGATGCTGAGGTAACTGTCCTCCAGGATATAGATATCAAATGAGGATTTACTTCAGAGCTTTCTCCAAACCAAGTAGAGGTTCTGCTCTATGATAATATAGAGGCAGATACAAGTTATAGCCTCTTATCTGTGAGTGGGGCTGAAGGGAGTATTGATTTTGTGACAGAGTCAGATTTTTTCTGAACCAGTTACATAAACTTTGGAAACACTGATGCTTCATGAATAGAGGAGGTAAAAGTGATAGATGCAAACACTTTGATGATCATCTACTCAGAAAATGTTACAAGTAGCGTAGTAGAATATAAGCTCCTTGCAGAAAAAGAAGTTGCAGGTATTGAAAAACCAGACTATTATGAACCAGAGTTACTCATCACTATGAGTGAAGCATTTGTTTGAGAAACAGATTATATCTTGATGTTTATTGAGCTCCAGGATGTTGACGGAAACTACCTCGAGTTTGATACAGGGATATATGACTTTACTACTCCAGAAATAGATTCTCTCTATGAGAGTTATATGGATGATACGTGAGCAGAAGAAGATATTCCTGAAATAGTAGAAGAAGAAACTCTCCAAGAAGATGAGTCAGAAAATGATGCAGGACTGTTTGGTATGAGTGAAGGTATAGAATGAGTCTTTGATGATATTACTGATTTTATAAGTCCCTCAGATGAGCCGAGAGTAGTAGAGTTTGATGAGCAAGAGCTCCCAGAACTTGAGTCAGCACCAGAACTCATGCAAGAAGAAGAGATGCAATGAGATATAGAAGAGGTAGCTCTACTTGCAGAGGAAACTCCCGATACAGGAACGGCAACTTGGGTGATTATCCTCGGAACTCTATTTATAAATACTTTCTTTTATTTATCGAGAAGAAAAAGAAAATAGATATTTCAGATAATTGATATTTTTTCAAAAAAATGTTCTAATACTCATAGGACATTTTTTTAAATTTTACATTAGAAATAGATACTATGGATACAGCAATACGATCTGACTACATACTCAGAGATCAACTCCTCCATGTGATGATAGATAATCACGGGAGTGATATGTACCTCACAGTAGGCACACACCCAGCTATCAGGATATTTGGAGAAATCATTTCAGTTGATGAGTGAGTTAAAAAACTGACATCACAAGACACTCTTGAACTTACAGAGTCAATCATAGACGAGAAACAGCGTGAGGAACTCCTGCGAGATAAAAATCTTGATTTTGCATTTAGTTTTTGAGGTTCACGATTTCGAGGAAATATATCATTTCAGATGGGAGAGTACATGATAGTGCTGAGGCTGCTTCAGTCAGAAGTACCAAGCCTTGACGAGCTTGGGCTTCCAGATATTTATAGAGATGTTATGGATAGGGGACATGGACTCATACTTGTAACAGGTCCTACATCATCATGAAAAACAACGACTCTTGCAGCGATGCTCAACTATGTGAATACGTATCAAAAAAAGCATATTATCACGATAGAGGATCCTATTGAGTTTGTGCATAGTCACAAGAATTCTATTTTTGAACAAAAAGAGATAGGAAGAGATGTTCCAGACTACAATACAGCGCTTATAGGATCAATGCGTCAGGCTCCAAATATTATCTTATTTTGAGAGATGAAGACTCGCCAAGAGATAGAAATGGCACTGACTCTTGCAGAGACTGGGCAACTAGTTCTTTCTACTTTGCATACCCGTTGAGCAGCGCAGACTATATCACGTATTGTTGACGTGTTTCCTGAAGGAGAGAGAGATCAGATGCGAAAAAATCTCTCAAGTTCTCTGATTGCCGTATTTTCTCAGCGACTCTTAAAAAATATTAATGGAACAGGAGTAGTGATGGTAAAAGAAATCATGCTCAATAATGATGCCGTTGCCAACCTTATTCGTGAAAATGAGATACACCAAATACCGACAACTATGCAAATGTGACGAAAAGAAGGTATGTGTCTCTTAGAAGATGAAATCGTTGATCTTATAGCAAAAAATCAGATATCTGCTCAAGAAGGAATGAAGTTTGCGAATAATGTGAAACTAGTAAAAGAGGCTCTCTATTAAAGAATCTCTGAAATACAAAAAAAAACACCTTTAGGGTGTTTTTTTTGTATTTCAAGAAAAATACTAGTAGAGACCATCTTTGTGAATAGCGTTGTTTGTGAGTGGAGTAGTATCAGTACTTGCTGAAACAAGACCAGCAACATCACTTGCATCGGCAGCAAAGTAGTTTCCTTTTATAACCGCAGTATAGCTGCCATCTGGGTTAGAAGTTTGACCAACGATTTGGTAGTATGCCTTATCACTTCCATCAACAGCAACAGCAGCAATATAATCATTACCAGAGTTATCTTTAAAGTCTTCACCATTTTGTTTGAGACCAACAAAGTTGAGAGTTCCAACATTATATGTCCCATCTGTACCAAGAGTACTTGTTGCACCACCAAAAGTACCTGTTACAGCGTTTGTGGATGAGAGATCACCACTCACAAGTGTTCCAAGAGTTACAGAACCGTTAGTAAGCTTTGTCTCAACAGAAGTACCAAGACTTCGGATATCTGAAGCTACCTTAGAGTTTTTTGCGTCCTGAGAGTGTCCTTGAAGAGAGATAAACGCAATAGTACCAAGAATCGCAAGAATCGTAATCACGACGATGAGTTCCACGAGGGTAAACCCTTTTTGTATGTTTTTCATATAAAGAAACATTACAAGAAATAAAATACAATTAAGTTTTGAAACTTAAGGTTTATTTTCATAAACCGTAACTACGGTACTCATAAGCTCGTGAAACACAAAACAAGCAAGGTTTTTCTTCTTGCTTTTGGTTTGCCTTAGTTTCCTATACTATAAGTTTTTTGCGACCTCTCACATCTGAAAGAAGGGGAGCATAATGGCAACAACAATGGTACCAACGAGGAATCATACGATAACAATAATAATTGGTTCCATCATCGAAGATATGTTTCATATATATCTCTTGAGCTCACTATTGTAGTTTCTTCATATTTTTTGTAGAGAAGCTGAAAGTGTCCCTGTTTCTTCTCAGGTACTGACAACATAGGCAAACTCTTCAGAAAAGAGCTTATTCATATATACATTGGTTTCATACTCAAGATTGAGACCAAGAGATCTGGAGATGGTGATACCTATCTCTACCTCATTTTTTATACGAATGACTTCTTTTTTATATAAGAGATTGGGAACAACCTTTGATGCTGTTTTGATAGAATCAAGTAAGAGTACTCACGCATCTAGAAGTATTGTAAAAGATTTGATAAAGTATATAATATTTGACTGTTTTACGACATATCAAAATACTGGAAGATTGACTGCCATTTTTGCAAAAAAGAATCTTCCAATATAAGTAGATTTCGTAATTTTTATACCAATCCATAAAAATATCAAAATAGCTCCTATAGTGAGATAATCATTTGTCAGAAAGTTTGAGACATTTACGACAAATTGTGTCATTGCAGGGAGCTGGGCTCCTGCTTTTTCAAATGATTCGGTAATTCGTGGGACAATAAAAATCATCATAAATACGACCATACATATTGTTAGACCAAGAAGTATCATCGGATATACCATTGCTCATTTTACTTTTCCTTTGAGTTCAATACTTTCTAGGAGATTTGTATCAAGTTCTGCAAGGATTTTTCAGAGCTGACCGGTTTTTTCTCATACTTCTATCAGAGCTGTTGTAAGAGCATCAAATACTTTTGGGTATTGCATCATAGTTTCATGTAGAGCAATACCATGGTCGATATTGGTTCTCATCTCCATAACGATTTTTTTCATCAGAGGATTTTTTGACTGCTTTACGAGTATGGCAAGAGCTCACTTTATATCAATCCCTGAGTTAATAAAGATAGAGAATTTGTTGATAAACCCCCATACATCTTTTTGTGTGGTAGATGCAAAAAGCAGTATTTCAGAAGAACCCATAGCTTTCTTCCCAACCTCTGCTCTCAGTTGGGCTTTTTGTGCCTGCTTTAAAAGAGCTATGATTTTGGTGTTATCAAAGTTTCCTGCTCTATCAAAAAATCATCTTTGGAAAAAAGCCATATTATTACTATTTCTAAAAATTAAATATTTCCATCTTTGGCAATTATTTCATTACACTCTTGTATAACGCTGGTGTATTCTTTCTTTTTATAGAGTTCTTGGAGAACCATATATTTATTACTCATCTTTGTATTTTTTTGAGATATTTTATAGTTATCCTCATTTTCAAGTGCTTTTTTGAGGTAAAAATTAATTTTTTCATGTACAAAACCTTCTTTTACATATCTTGTTGCTTCTTCTTTGAGTTTGAGATACTCACCAGTATAGTAATGTCCTTTGAGGGAATTGATAATACTATCAAGCTTTTTTTCATGTTTGATTTTCTCTACCTCTTCTTTGAGTTCTACTTTTCTTTTTCATTCCAGAGATTTCATATCTTTCATGGTAAACCCTTCTTTTTGGGCAACACTTGATAGTTCCTCAGATCATTCGGTGAGGAGATCTTTTTCTGAGTTTCGTGAAAAGATAAAAATACTTGCATCATCATCAAACTTTGTTCATCATCTATGAGCTTCTACATCTTGCATAATGAGACTGTAGAGATCTTTAATATCTTTTGCTTCTGGAGCTACTCTTCAAAGAGTTTCAGCAAGTTTATCAATCGTATAGATGTTTCACTCAGCATTTTTTGTCTCTATGACCCCGTCACTATAACTCATAAAAATATCTCCATCATGTATTTCAACAGGTTTTGGTTTGATATCTTCCGGTTTTTTGATGTATCGAATACCGGCTGCTAGTCCTCCAGCGATAAACTTTTCAACAGTTTTTGTTTCAGCTCTATATATCAGAAGTGGTTCATGTCACATTCCTGCAATATTGACGATATTTTTATACTTTTTATCTATCTCAAATATCATTCCTGTAATAAAGTGCTTTGACTGAAGAGACTCTTTCAGAGTATTATTTATCTGATATACCAGATTCACAATATCATCTTTTCGTGCTTGTTCTGTAAAAGTTTTTGAGAGTATCGATACGATGAGTCATGCCTGTACTCAGTGTCCTGTAGCATCTCCCATATAAAAGCTATATTTCTCCTTACTTTCATACATACCAAAGCAGTCTCCAGATATCTTGTCAGAACCAAGTATTTTTCCGTAGAGATCAAAACCTATGAGATGATTTTTCTCTATTTCTTTAATCAGTCATTGATGCATATGAGAGAGTTTTTGCTTGGCAATATCTTGCTTTACCTTAGAGCTTTCTTCGGTGAGGAGTCGAATCTCATCGAGGAGTTGTTTTTCTCTATATTTTGCTTTGAGTTTTTTATGAAAATTTATCGATTCTCTTATACGTCAAAAAAATGAGTTTTGTTGGTTTTCTTTTATTTGTTTTTCTTTTTCTTGTTCGGCAATTTTTTGATTTTTCAGTGTGATTCCCGCAAGCCTGAGAGCCTCAAGTTCGGTACTTTGCTTTTTTTTCTTCTTTTTAAAAATATCCTGTTTTTTCATATTTTTCGCAATTCTCTTCTTTTCTCTGGCGTAATATAAAACTACTTGATAGTTGTTTTTGTTTTCTTCAAAAAAAGATGTGAGTGCAGCGAGTGCTTCTGTACCGTCTCACTCAAGAGAAAGTTTTTCTATTTCTTTCTTGATACTATCAAAGCGAACATGAAATTTTTCTGAGGATATTTTTCTCTCATACTTGATTTTTTTTACTTCATATTCTTTTTTGAGTTGGATGATCACAGATCTATTTTTCTCGTACTTTTTTTTCTGCTTTTGCAGTTCTGTATAATCATTTTTTAGATGATGTTCTAGCTCCTCAAAGGCAGCTTTTTCTTTGTCTTCTAGTTCAGTAATAGCAGTATTTGCTTTGACCCACTCAGAAAGATAGATATATCATCTTATAGCTCTCACGGCATCGCGAAAGTTTTTTATATCTTTAAAATTTACTTTTTTTCCTCTTCCAAACATAGTTTTTAAATAAGTTTAAATGCTTCATCAAGACTCGTATTTCAGATAGCTGCTTTTAAGAGAGCATCTTGTACAATAGTGATCATGCCGTGCTGCATTGCTTCTCTTTGTATACTGGTAGCACTTTCTTCTGCGAGGATCATGGGTTCGATGTATTCTTCTATTATCAGTACCTCATGTATTCCGAGTCGTCATTTATATCATGAGTTATGGCATACTTCACATCACTCAGCTTTATAGAAAACAATAGAGTCTACTTCTTTTGGATCCATAATACTATCAAGGTATGAGTGTACCTTTTTTTTCTTAAAATCACTGAGTTCTTCAGGAACCTTACAGTTTTTACAGAGTCTTTTTCAGAGTCTTTGAGATATAACCATCTTCATAGCACTTGCAAGCAAAAATGGTTCTACTCACATATTAATAAGTCTTTGAATTGTTGCGGTTGCAGAGTTGGTATGAATCGTAGAAAGTACGAGGTGTCCAGTAAGTGCGGCTTCTACAGCGAGAGTTGCCGTTTCTTTATCACGGATTTCTCATACCATAATGATATCGGGATCTTGACGTACGAGACTCCTCAGTCCAGAGGCGAAGGTATAATCAATTCATGGATGTACCTGAGATTGATTTACATACTCAATATCGTATTCTATTGGATCTTCGAGAGTTGATATATTGTACTCGAGAGGATTAAAGTGTTTGAGAACTCCAAAAAGCGTGGTTGATTTTCCTGACCCTGTTGGACCAGCAACTAATACAATTCCATATTTACTTTTGAGCGCTTCGCGTACTTTTTCTACATTGACATCTATGAGTCCGAGCGCTTCAATATTTGTGAGAGAGTCATCCTGTTTGAGAATACGCATCACGATTTTTTCTCCATAATTTGTTGGAAGAGTGGAGAGACGAATATCTATATGTTCTTTGCTGTGATCTTGAGAGTTTTCGTATTCGTATACGATTTTTCCGTCTTGAGGTTTTTTATTTTCATCTATCTTGATTTTTGAGAGTACCTTGAGTCTAGTAATAATTGCAGAGGCGTTATCAAGATGTACTTTATCAATCATGTGAAAATCCCCATCTTGTCGAAAACGAATCAGCAAAAAGTGCTGTGTGGGTTCTATATGAATATCAGAAGCTCAAAAATCTATAGCATTCTTAAAAATAGATGCAACGTACTCTACGACATCTCAGAGATTTTCTTGCATTTTCATTTCTCATACTTCAGAGTATTTATCATTTACTGTCATATTTTTACTACTTCTTAATATTATTTTCATGTTAATAGATTTTTTGAAAAAAAGCGAAAAATATCTCTTGCGAAAAGGTATGAAGTATGCTTTGTATACTGTTTTAAGTTTGAACCCCGGGCTGTAGCCCGGGGTTCAAACTTAAACTCAGAACTCTCTCTAGAAGTATAACCCTCCCCTAGCCCCTCCCTTGGTAAGGGAGGGGAAAACTGTTTTCTCTCTTTTCTCTAAACACCCAAAAAACAACCCCGGGGTATCATACCCCGGGGTTAAACAGACTCTGAGAAACTCCTTTTCTCTCTCCTTTTGCAAAGGAGAGATGGCTAGTTTAGAGCCAGAGAGGATGAGAAATTTTTTGTTTCTCAGAGCTTTCTCTAGAGTACAGAGCAATCCCCAAAAACAATCCCGGGCTGAAGCCCGGGATTTTATACCTAATCCTTGATACACCTAACTGAAAGTCAATACGATTGTGGAACATCGTCACTAGCGACGTTGGTACTATTATACCAAAAATATCTTCTATAAGCATTAGATCCATTTACCGTACTAGACCATAGATACCCATAGTTCCCACGAGTATAGAATGTTTTACTACTACTACTCCTATAACCATTCAGAGGAATTTGTAATAATGCTGCTATACTCCTATCACTATTTGTCGTTGAGTGGTACTTCCATCACTGTCAGTGGCATTGCCAATTACTTGTAGTTCTACAAGCTGATCCATTCAAGTATTCTTCCAGTGTTTCCCATTCGAGTTCACTTGGTACATGGTATCCCACTCAACATACAAGGTTCGTATCATTTGCGTCTATATCGTTATCATTATCCGTATCGAGAGAATCCCAAGTGTAGAACTTTCCCCATATATTATCTACGGCAGTATCTCCATATGTATTCGTTCCGGTAAACCAATCATTGGCTTTAGAGGTACTCGCCATCGTTATATCTCACTTGGTACAAGCTACTCAAGAAGTATTTCCGTAATTATAACAACCTTGATTAGCGCTTATTGTCCCACTATAGTTATTCGTCCCTATATCCGCATCTGTTTGTCACCACTCAAGTCATGCTCCTAGCGTCGAGTTACATCATGCCCAAGTCTGTGTTCAGATAGTCACATCTGCTCTGTCACAATTAGGATCTTGAGCTCTCCAGTCTGTAGGAGCAGTAGAAGCAGTCGTTGAACTACTCGAAACACTCGAAGTACTCGACCCTTCCTCTCTCTCCTCCTCTATCGTCTCTCACAGATTTTCTCCTGTATCCGTTGCGGTATCATCATTTTTAAAGTAGGCAGTATAACTCGTTGTGTCTCCCTCTAAATCTAACGCTCCAGCCGTCTTGACTGCCTCTATCTCATGAACAGGAGTCTTCGTTGTCTCATCAAGGAGTATTCCAAGCTTTTCTCCAAATACGACTGGATAAAGATTACTATAGTCTTTATCGGCATATGCCTGAGGAAAAAATACCGTTGGAACATTTTGTTCTTCCTCGAGAAATGCCATAAGCTGAAAATCACTTTTATCTGCAGAGAGATAATACACAAAATATGAATCATCTTTGGGATCAACACCTCCTCGACTAAAGTCGAGGATATCGAGAATATTTGCTCCTATATTTCCTTGGTATCCTAAGAGACTCGATCCGTCTTGTATCTCTACAGCGTCATCAGGCATAGGCAGATCATACTTTGTCGCGTAGAGCTCTAAACCATCATAGATAGATGTAAGTTGAGAAAGCCTATTGGTATCTCGTACTCCTGCGAGATACCCAGAAAAAGAGACAAATCCTATAGCAGAGAGTACAGCGAGGATTGTTACTACCGTGATCAGTTCTACCAGAGTAAAACCCTGAGTTTTTTTACAGAAAGATGACTTCATAAAGAAATGTTAAAGAAGTATTTCTCAAGAGGAAAATACTTCCTTTTGTGGAAAACGCAATGACTTACAGGATTTTTACTTGACTCAGCAAAGACTCTAGTGTGTGAATATAGCTCTTTTACAAAAGCAACTCGGAGTTTTTCAGTCCGGGGTTGCTACTCAAGACTCAAACAAACATTCATTTTCGAGACTGGTCTCTTATACGCGAAGAGAGGGGAACACCGTTTTCTCTCTCCTTTTTCAAAGGAGAGATGGCTCGTGAGAGCCAGAGAGGATGAGAAATTTTTTGTTTCTCAGAGCTTTCTCTAGAGTACAGAGCAATCCCCAAAAACAATCCCGGGCTTCAGCCCGGGATTGTATACCTAATCCTTGATACATCTGACTGGATATCAAGCAGATTGTGAAGTATCGCCGCTATAGACTTCGGTACTATTATAAGTGAACATTCTTCTATAAGCCTTAGATCCATTTACCGTACTAGACCATAGATACCCATATCTCCCACGATGATAGAATGTTTTATTATCAAGATCAGTACGATAACCACTCAGAGGAATCTGGAGGACTGAGGCAATACTTGTATTACTATTCGTTGTTGAGTGGTACGTCCATCACTGTCAGTCACACTGGTAACCATTTCAAGTTCTACAATTTGATCCATTCAAGTATTCTTCGAGTGTTTCCCATTCACTGTTACTTGGTACATGGTATCCCACTCAACATACGAGGTTCGTATCATCTGCGTCTATATCGTTATCATTATCTGTATCGAGATAATCCCAAGTATAGAACTTTCCCCATATATTATCTACGGCAGTATCTCCATTATTATTCGTTCCAGTAAACCAGTCATTAGCCTTTGAGTTGCTTGCCATCGTTATATCTCATGCAGTACAGTTACTTGTATCTATGTAGTTTCCATTATAATCATAACAATTACCTACCGATCCACTATAATTATTTGTCCCTATATCCGCATCTGTTTGTCACCACTCAAGTCATGCTCCTAGCGTCGAGTTACATCATGCCCACGTCTGTGTTCAGATAGTCACATCTGCTCTGTCACAATTTGGGTCTTGAGCTCTCCAGTCTGTAGGAGCAGTAGAAGCAGTCGTTGAACTACTCGAAACACTCGAAGTACTCGACCCTTCCTCTCTCTCCTCCTCTATCGTCTCTCACAGATTTTCTCCTGTATCCGTTGCGGTATCATCATTTTTAAAGTAGGCAGTATAACTCGTTGTGTCTCCCTCTAAATCTAACGCTCCAGCCGTCTTGACTGCCTCTATCTCATGAACAGGAGTCTTCGTTGTCTCATCAAGGAGTATTCCAAGCTTTTCTCCAAATACGACTGGATAAAGATTACTATAGTCTTTATCGGCATATGCCTGAGGAAAAAATACCGTTGGAACATTTTGTTCTTCCTCGAGAAACGCCATAAGCTGAAAATCACTTTTATCTGCAGAGAGATAATACACAAAATATGAATCATCTTTGGGATCAACACCTCCTCGACTAAAGTCGAGGATATCGAGGATATTTGCTCCAATATTTCCTTGGTATCCTAAGAGACTCGATCCGTCTTGTATCTCTACAGCGTCATCAGGCATAGGCAGATCATACTTTGTCGCGTAGAGCTCTAAACCGTCATAGATAGATGTAAGTTGAGAAAGTCTATTGGTATCTCGTACTCCTGCGAGATACCCAGAAAAAGAGACAAATCCTATAGCAGAGAGTACAGCGAGGATTGTTACTACCGTGATCAGTTCTACCAGAGTAAAACCCTGAGTTTTTTTACAGAAAGATGACTTCATAAAGAAATGTTAAAGAAGTATTTCTCAAGAGGAAAATACTTCCTTTTGTGGAAAACGCAATGACTTACAGGATTTTTACTTGACTCAGCAAAGACTCTAGTGTGTGAATATAGCTCTTTTACAAAAGCAACTCGGAGTTTTTCAGTCCGGGGTTGCTACTCAAGACTCAAACAAACATTCATTTTCGAGACTGGTCTCTTATACGCGAAGAGAGGGGAACACCGTTTTCTCTCTCCTTTTGCAAAGGAGAGATGGCTCGTGAGAGCCAGAGAGGATGAGAAATTTTTTGTTTCTCAGAGCTTTCTCTAGAGTACAGAGCAATCCCCAAAAACAATCCCGGGCTTCAGCCCGGGATTTTATACCTAATCCTTGATACATCTGACTGAAAATCAATTCGATTGTGGAGAATCGTTACTAAGGACGTTGGTACTCTCATGCCAAAAAGTTCTCCTATAAGCCTCAGATCTATTTTTCTCGTACTTTTTTTTCTGTTTTTGTAGTTCTGTATAATCATTTTTTAGATGATGTTCTAGCTCCTCAAAGGCAGCTTTTTCTTTGTCTTCTAGTTCAGTAATAGCAGTATTTGCTTTGACCCACTCAGAAAGATAGATATATCATCTTATAGCTCTCACGGCATCGCGAAAGTTTTTTATATCTTTAAAATTTACTTTTTTTCCTCTTCCAAACATAGTTTTTAAATAAGTTTAAATGCTTCATCAAGACTCGTATTTCAGATAGCTGCTTTTAAGAGAGCATCTTGTACAATAGTGATCATGCCGTGCTGCATTGCTTCTCTTTGTATACTGGTAGCACTTTCTTCTGCGAGGATCATGGGTTCGATGTATTCTTCTATTATCAGTACCTCATGTATTCCGAGTCGTCATTTATATCATGAGTTATGGCATACTTCACATCACTCAGCTTTATAGAAAACAATAGAGTCTACTTCTTTTGGATCCATAATACTATCAAGGTATGAGTGTACCTTTTTTTTCTTAAAATCACTGAGTTCTTCAGGAACCTTACAGTTTTTACAGAGTCTTTTTCAGAGTCTTTGAGATATAACCATCTTCATAGCACTTGCAAGCAAAAATGGTTCTACTCACATATTAATAAGTCTTTGAATTGTTGCGGTTGCAGAGTTGGTATGAATCGTAGAAAGTACGAGGTGTCCAGTAAGTGCGGCTTCTACAGCGAGAGTTGCCGTTTCTTTATCACGGATTTCTCATACCATAATGATATCGGGATCTTGACGTACGAGACTCCTCAGTCCAGAGGCGAAGGTATAATCAATTCATGGATGTACCTGAGATTGATTTACATACTCAATATCGTATTCTATTGGATCTTCGAGAGTTGATATATTGTACTCGAGAGGATTAAAGTGTTTGAGAACTCCAAAAAGCGTGGTTGATTTTCCTGACCCTGTTGGACCAGCAACTAATACAATTCCATATTTACTTTTGAGCGCTTCGCGTACTTTTTCTACATTGACATCTATGAGTCCGAGCGCTTCAATATTTGTGAGAGAGTCATCCTGTTTGAGAATACGCATCACGATTTTTTCTCCATAATTTGTTGGAAGAGTGGAGAGACGAATATCTATATGTTCTTTGCTGTGATCTTGAGAGTTTTCGTATTCGTATACGATTTTTCCGTCTTGAGGTTTTTTATTTTCATCTATCTTGATTTTTGAGAGTACCTTGAGTCTAGTAATAATTGCAGAGGCGTTATCAAGATGTACTTTATCAATCATGTGAAAATCCCCATCTTGTCGAAAACGAATCAGCAAAAAGTGCTGTGTGGGTTCTATATGAATATCAGAAGCTCAAAAATCTATAGCATTCTTAAAAATAGATGCAACGTACTCTACGACATCTCAGAGATTTTCTTGCATTTTCATTTCTCATACTTCAGAGTATTTATCATTTACTGTCATATTTTTACTACTTCTTAATATTATTTTCATGTTAATAGATTTTTTGAAAAAAAGCGAAAAATATCTCTTGCGAAAAGGTATGAAGTATGCTTTGTATACTGTTTTAAGTTTGAACCCCGGGCTGTAGCCCGGGGTTCAAACTTAAACTCAGAACTCTCTCTAGAAGTATAACCCTCCCCTAGCCCCTCCCTTGGTAAGGGAGGGGAAAACTGTTTTCTCTCTTTTCTCTAAACACCCAAAAAACAACCCCGGGGTATCATACCCCGGGGTTAAACAGACTCTGAGAAACTCCTTTTCTCTCTCCTTTTGCAAAGGAGAGATGGCTAGTTTAGAGCCAGAGAGGATGAGAAATTTTTTGTTTTTCAGAGCTTTCTCTAGAGTACAGAGCAATCCCCAAAAAGAAAACTCCAGGCTACACCCCGGCGTTCAAAAATCCCTAATCCTTGATACATCTGACTGAATGTCAATTCGATTGTGAAACATCGTCACTATAGACTTGGGTATTATTATACGCAAAATATCTTCTATAAGCATTAGATCCATTTACCGTACTAGACCATAGAGACCCATTGTACCCACGACCATAGAATGTTTTACTACTATTACTCCAACCACTCAGAGGAATCTGGAGGACTGAGGCAATACTTGTATCACTATTAGTCGTTGAGTGGTACGTCCATCACTGTCATTTACACTGGAAACTATCACTGTCTGAAGTTCTACAATTTGATCCATTCAAGTATTCTTCGAGTGTTTCCCATTCTGCTCTACTTGGTACATGGTATCCCACTCAACATACAAGGTTCGTATCATTTGCGTCTATATCATTATCATTATCCGTATCGAGAGAATCCCAAGTGTAGAACTTTCCCCATATATTATCTACGGCAGTATCTCCATATATATTCGTTCCAGTAAACCAATCATTGGCTTTAGAGGTACTCGCCATCGTTATGTCTCACTTGATACAAGTGAAATTGTTTCCGTTATAGTTGTAACAACTACTTACCGTCCCACTATAGTTATTCGTTCCTATATCCGCATCTTTTTGTCAAAACTCAAATCATGTTCCCAGCGTCGAGTTACATCATGCCCACGTCTGTGTTCAGATAGTCACATCTGCTCTGTCACAATTTGGGTCTTGAGCTCTCCAGTCTGTAGGAGCAGTAGAAGCAGTCGTTGAACTACTCGAAACACTCGAAGTACTCGTCCCTTCCTCTCTCTCCTCCTCTATCGTCTCTCATAGATTTTCTCCTGTATCCGTTGCGGTATCATCATTTTTAAAGTAGGCAGTATAACTCTCCGTGCTTCCATCTAAATCTAACGCTCCAGCCGTCTTGACTGCCTCTATCTCATGAACGGGAGTCTTCGTTGTCTCATCAAGGAGTATTCCTAACTTTTCTCCAAATACGACTGGATAAAGATTACTATAGTCTTTATCGGCATATGCCTGAGGAAAAAATACCGTTGGAACATTTTGTTCTTCCTCGAGAAATGCCATAAGCTGAAAATCACTTTTATCTGCAGAGAGATAATACACAAAATATGAATCATCTTTTGGATCAACTCCTCCTCGACTAAAGTCGAGGATATCGAGGATATTTGCTCCTATATTTCCTTGGTATCCTAAGAGACTCGATCCGTCTTGTATCTCTACAGCGTCATCAGGCATAGGCAGATCATACTTTGTCGCGTAGAGCTCTAAACCGTCATAGATAGATGTAAGTTGAGAAAGCCTATTGGTATCTCGTACTCCTGCGAGATACCCAGAAAAAGAGACAAATCCTATAGCTGCAAGTACAGCAAGGATAGTCACTACCGTGATCAGTTCTACCAGAGTAAAACCCTAAGTTTTTTTTAAGAAAGATGACTTCATAAAGAAATAATTAAGAAAGTATTTTCCAAGAGAAAAATACTTCTTTTTCACGAAAATACAATAGAGCAAGAGTTTTTTCGTTGACTCAAGAAAGAATCTTGTGTGTGGATATAGTTCTTCTTAAAAAAACAACCCCGGGGTTAAACAGGCTCTGAGAAACTCCTTTTCTCTCTCCTTTTGCAAAGGAGAGATGGCTCGTGAGAGCCAGAGAGGATGAGAAATTTTTTGTTTCTCAGAGCTTTCTCTAGAGTACAGAGCAATCCCCAAAAACAATCCCGGGCTGAAGCCCGGGATTTTATACCTAATCCTTGATACATCTGACTGAATATCAATTCGATTGTGTACGATTGTTACTATCAACAGTAGTATAGAGATTACTGAATCCTCTCCTATAAGCCTCAGATCCATTTACCGTACTAGACCATAGATACCCATAGTACCCACGACTATTGAATGTATTATTACTCCTCCAACCACTCAAAGGAATCTGTAGGAGAGCAGCAATACTGCTATCACTATTAGTCGTTGAGTGGTACTGCCATCACTGTCAGTCGCATTGTCAATTACTTGTAGTTCTACAAGCTGATCCATTCAAGTATTCTTCCAGTGTTTCCCATTCGAGTTCACTTGGTACATGGTATCACACTCAACAGACGAGGTTGGTATCATTTGCGTCTATATCATCATCATTATCAGTATCGAGAGAATCCCAAGTGTAGAACTTTCCCCATATATTATCTACGGCAGTATCTCCATCATTATTCGTTCCGGTAAACCAATCATTGGCTTTAGAGGTACTCGCCATCGTTATGTCTCACTTGATACAAGTGGCGGAATTGTTTCCGTTATAGTTGTAACAACTACCTACCGATCCACTATAATTATTCGTTCCTATATCCGCATCTTTTTGTCAAAACTCAAATCATGTTCCCAGAGTCGAGTTACATCATGCCCAAGTTTGTGTTCAGATAGTCACATCTGCTCTGTCACAGTTTGGGTCTTGATCTCTCCAATCAGTAGGCGCAGTAGAAGCAGTAGTTGAACTACTCGAAACACTCGAACTACTCGTCCCTTCCTCTCTCTCCTCCTCTATCGTCTCTCACAGATTTTCTCCTGTATCCGTTGCGGTATCATCATTTTTAAAGTAGGCAGTATAACTCTCCGTGCTTCCATCTAAATCTAACGCTCCAGCAGTCTTGACTGCCTCTATCTCATGGACTGGAGTTTTCGTTGTCTCATCAAGGAGTATTCCTAACTTTTCTCCAAATACGACTGGATAAAGATTGCTATAGTCTTTTTCTGCATAAGCTTGAGGAAAAAATACCGTTGGAACATTTTGTTCTTCCTCGAGAAACGCCATAAGCTGAAAATCACTTTTATCTGCAGAGAGATAATACACAAAATATGAATCATCTTTTGGATCAACTCCTCCTCGACTAAAGTCGAGGATATCGAGGATATTTGCTCCAATATTTCCTTGGTATCCTAAGAGACTCGATCCGTCTTGTATCTCTACAGCGTCATCAGGCATAGGGAGATCATACTTTGTCGCGTAGAGCTCTAAACCGTCATAGATAGATGTGAGCTGTGAGAGTCTATTGGTATCTCGTACTCCTGCGAGATACCCAGAAAAAGAGACAAATCCTATAGCAGAGAGTACAGCGAGGATTGTCACTACCGTGATCAGTTCTACCAGAGTAAAACCCTGAGTTTTTTTTAAGAAAGATGGCTTCATAAAGAAATAATTAAGAAAGTATTTTCCAAGAGAAAAATACTTCTTTTTCACGAAAATACAATAGAACAAGAGTTTTTTCGTTGACTCAAGAAAGAATCTTGTGTGTGGATATAGTTCTTCTCAAAAAAACAAACCCGGGGTATGATACCCCGGGTTTGAAACTCAGAGCTTTCTCAAACACCCAAAAAACAACACCGGGCTGAAGCCCGGTGTTCATAATCAGAACTCGATAGAGCCAGAGAGGCTTAGAAAATTTTCATTTTTCAGAACTCCTCTTAACTCGAATATGTCGCAATCAAATGATCTTTGATTTTTTGTTTTTTGATTTCTTCCTGTTCTTGCTTGTGTTTTTCTATAAGATGATCTTTTAGTTTTTCATGCTTACTGTATAAACTTACTCATAGTATTCCTCGAGTTTGTTCTCCTATCTGAGATGCAGTATCTGAAAGAGTATTGACGATTTCTTGAGCATTTTCTGATTCAGAGTACATGCGCATAATACTGGCAGTATACTTTTCAGGAATATACCCATTTTGCCATGAGACAGTAACACCTCAAAATATAACAGTCAGACAAAAAGCAATAGTAAATCATGCCCGTAAAGGAGTATATTTTTTATACTCAAAATGCTTCAAACGATGCTTGATCTTATTTGATTGTTTCTCAAAACTTGACTCATAGTTATCAAATTTCTCTTCTGGTGTTTCTTGCTGAGCTGTATCTTGATTATCTGTACTTGCAGATCATTTTTTTGAAAGAGAGAGGGGAGTGGGAGTCTGTGTAGTGCTTTGCGCTTGTTCTGTGTGTTGAGTATTTTCAGCAAGAGTATGCGTCTTTTCTTCTGCATTTTCTCATCAAGTGCTTTCTTTTTGGTTTTTTGATTGTATTTCTCACACAGAAATTTTGAGACTTTTATTTTCTTGAAGAGCGTCTTCTGCAGTATCATTTTTTACAGAATTTTTTGAAGTCTGTTGTTTCTCTGTATCTTGCTTTTCATTTTTTTGAGGACTCTTAATGTTTCAAAGAGAGATTTTTACAGAAGGTGAAGAAGTCTCTGGCGTTTTTACAGTATCATTTTCCGTACTGTTTTTGAGATTTTCTTTTGATAGAGAATTTTTCGCGTCAAGAGAGGGAGTATTCTCAACGATACTTTCATCTTTCTTATACTGAGGAGAAAGAGCAGAGAGGTTTATTTTTTTATTTTCTGACATAATACGAAATATATAAAAATCAAACTACCTATAGATAGTAAAATATTTTTTTTATAATGTCAAAAATGTGAAGAAAAAAAGTCAATTTCTTCAATAATTTTTTTATAGAATAGTATTGTGAAGCCTTTTTTCGGTATTTTTTAATTTACTCCAGAACAATTTGTGTTTACGAGTGTTCAAGAATCATCAAGTATTTGATACTCATCTTGAGATCATGTAGGAGTAATATTTTTTCGAGCACTCTCAATCTCATCGCAATTTCGATAATCCGAGTTTTGCCAGAAAGACTCACTTCCGTCATTCAAGTTTGTATCAAAACTCACGCCAGAGCTATAAGGATTACCGGTGTATATGTCATAGACGAGATTATGGGTTCATTCGTCGAAGACGAAAAGCTTTCTGTTTGTGCTTCCTGCAGAAAAGTCGTTATTTATCTCCATATCACTCTGACCGCTATAGGCAAGAATGATATGAGGGAGAATATTTTTTGCAACAGATTTATAATCTCATCATACAAGAGCTTTTTGAGATCCTTTGTTTTCGAGAGTTGCTGCAAGCTCATATTCTTGCCTATTTACAGTTGTAGAATATATATATGGAATATTTAAGAGGGGATCGTAGGGGAGGTTTTCTGCTGTAGAGAGAGCAACGCTTTTATTCATATATCACTGATACGCAACCTCTAATCCTCTATTAGTAATGGAGAAGTGGTCTCCTGGGAAAGGATATGCTCAGCGTTCTCGTTTGTATAAACTGAGTTCTGATCGCAGAGCAGAGATATCAGTTTCTCTTACGGTGTCTTGAGCAGTAGATATGTTATTTGTGTAGCTGTAAAAACCGATAGTCCCTATAATAGAAATAACGGTAACAACCACTACCATTTCTACAAAAGTGAGAGCTTTTTTATTGTATTGTTTGTTCATAATAAGTTGTGTAATGAGATATTATTAAGAGATTCGCAAGATATATTTCTCCAAAAAACTCGGAACTCTTTTGAAGTTGAATATCCTATATGTTATAATGAATTCTGATTTTAGTATAGAAAAAAAGAATTATGAGACAAAAAAAGACTCAAAAAATCCTTGCGTTTTTTATTCTGTCTCTTTTTATGATAGATACCCCAGTACTTGCCGTGGATACTCTTTGAGAGTCTTTTTCTGCTCAAACTTCTACATGAAAAGGTTCAAGTAATAGCTATATCTCTGTTGATAAAAATCTAGAGTATTATAATCTCTGAGACAACTCTGCAGTGATTGGAAATTATTTCTCAGGGTTTTACTATGATGATATTTTTGGATATTTCCAAGCAGATTGGTCTTCTAATGCCTGAGAAAATGTAAGAATTGTCAGTTCTACAACAGCCTGCACAACAGGATATGGCTATAAACTCTGATGATATTCTTATAGCGAATATTATAGATTTTGATTTTGATAATAATACTTTTGTGTATTACTGTCTTGATGATGGGCAACTTTATGGTTATGGATATAGTGAAGATCTATGATTCCAAAATTTTGAGGGGATAGCTTTTGACATCTATGCTGATGTAGAAAATCAGTCAGAGTCTCCAACCGAGAATGATGATTTTAGTAATGATGGAACAAGTATTACCAACCCAGAAAGTCTTTCTGGAGAGACAAATGATTCTCACTTTACTCCCAATACTATCCAAAATAATATTATTGATTTTGAGACAACGGAAGAATCTCTATTTTATATAATAAAGTAATTTTTTATCTTTTTTAACGATTGTTTTATGAAACTATTATTATCACTTTGTATCGTTAGCACTCTTGTGGTACATGTATCGAATCCTCTTTCATATGCTGCTGATACGCAACAAGACTTTGATCTCACAAAGCCTCGTATCAATGATATGCAACAAGTAAATCCAAACTTGCCAACAACTCAGGCAGAACAAAAAGGAAAACTGTGAGAAATCATTGCAAAGGTATTTGGAACAGATGGGAAAATAGGAAATGTCTTTTTAAAAATACTTGATGAGTTCAGTTCATGAGATACTGACAGTTTAGTAATGTTTGATGGCTCAATATTTCAGCCTACAAGTATTTATGAGGTATCCGGGAATATATGAATATCAACGAGTTCTCCTAAAGAACTCTTGGATGTAGCGTGAGGTATTCGTTCAGAAAGTATTTCTACTTCTTGTGTCGGAAATTGTCCAGGGAGCTCTACAGCTCCAGATTGGAGTTCAGCGAGCGTTGCTAACGGTAAATTTGTCGATGGTGACGATACTGATGATGCGGTGTATACTGATGGAAACGTTGGAATCGGGAACAGAAATCCCTCTTATAAACTGGATGTAACGGGTAAAGCGCGATTCACTAGTGGTTATACTACCTCAGACGCTCGTTACAAGACCGATATTACCAAACTCCAAAACCCACTCGCAAACCTACAAAAACTTCGAGGAGTAACCTATAACTGGAAAGATACCGATAAAGATCAGAGTCAACAAATTGGAGTTATCGCTCAAGAAGTTGAAACGGTGTATCCCCAAATCGTTAGTAGTGATGATGAGGGTTATAAGTCCGTTGATTATGGCAAACTTAGTGCCGTGTTACTTGAAGCTGTGAAAGAACAACAAAACCAAATAGAAGAGCTCAAAGCAAGAATTGAAGCCCTAGAAAACTAAAAAATATATCGTTATAATTTTTATACAATATGCCTGCAAAATATATATATTCCAGCATCTATAATAGTCCTGTTATTTTCTTTTTATTATAGTTATGCTACTGACTGCATCCCAACATTTAATAGAGACTATACTGTAGAGTCAGATTGTAGCTGGCCTGGAAACTACAAAGTCAATTGAGATATACTGGTGGAAGATAAAATAGTGAGTGTTCCTGATGGAACTATCATGTGAATAGATCTTGAAGATAACAAAGTGAGTTTTACTACAGGAAGAATTACTTTGTCTTGAACATGAAAAGTAGATGATTCTATCGATGATCGTTATTATATAAATATTTCTTTTGACTCTACCTCATGAGAAACAAATTGCCCAAGCTGAATGGAAGTACTTAATAATGTAAATACTATACCTACTAACTATCAATGAAATACACAAAAACTCGTAAGTAGTTCGGGATTTTTTTATTGTGGAAAATAATCTCTTACCTTTTTGTTAGTCGCTTAATACTTACTCGTATTACCTGATCTTGTTCTGTAATACTTGTATCTTCTTTTGCAACCCATAGGATTTGTGAGTATATCTCTCACTCATAAGTATCTACATCAATAGTTTCCCCATGTTTATTAACGAACCTATAAAAGTCATTACTTGCCCCTCTTTTGATCTCATATATATTTCCTGCTGCCCTATTTTTATGAACATAAAAAACCTCATTTTCTACAAGTGCTGAGGTATCAAGGGCTTTGATAACTCTGCTGAGATTATTTGAAAGAATATCAATATTGTTTCTCTCAAAGTGTTTTTGCGTGACATCATAGGAGAAAATCAGGAGATTCATGATAGCAAGAACAACAAAAGAAAGCAACAAGACTCATACCACAATTCCAACAAATGACTCTCCTTTATTATTGTGAAGCATTGCGTAAAATACGAAAAAAAGTATATTTCACAGTAATCATATGAATTTTTTGTAAAATGTAAAAAAATGCAGAAGTTTTATTGCGAAAATACAAGAGCCTATACTCTGATAGAATTGATAGTAGCAGTTGTGATATCGGCTCTCGTACTTGGAACAATTTTTTATCTTATGAGTAGTAGTACCTCTCGTTGAATTGAGGCGCAAATAGAGGCAAAATTTCTGAGAGATTTTTATGCTTTTAGTTCAGTATTTAATACTTGAAATATATCTGTTTTACAAGATAATCTGTGAGATATCTCTGATATTGGTCTCATTACGAGTCCAGGGATTTCAGGAGGGATTATGTTTTGAATTGTAGATATGGATACCTACACACTTGTTTCTCAGAGTGATGCAGGGATATATAAAAAAACGGTTTTTGGGTATCGAAGTCTCTCACAGACAGAGTTTGATGCTCTTACAGATAGTAGTAACCCAGCATCTCCTTATAATCTTGTATTTCAAAAAGATAAAGTATTAGAAGATTTTTTTATAAAAAATATGCAACTTACTCCCTATAATAATGGAGATATTGTTGATCTATTTTTAGAAATATTTACCTTCTTTTCTCCTGATTATGAAGATACTTCTTGGGATGAACTCCCGCAAGATGACCTCAAATATTATACTCTTTCTTTTTAGCATATGGTTCGTAATAGTGCAGCAACAGTTCTGGTTTATACATTGATGCTTGTAACGCTTTCAGTGTTTATTGCTGACGTGATTCTCAATATATCATTAGAGCTTAGTAGGAGTTTTCGTGTTGAACAGATATCAAAAACAATCATTAATATTATTAAGACTAAGGCAGAACTTTCTTTTAAATACTCTCGTGAAATCAATGGTGATGGATGATGATTTGTAGATAATATTTCTTGTCCACAGTCTGTTACGCTCTCAACACCCGTTTTGAATGCGAGTCCTATCGTGACACCTGGAATATCAACATCTCTTGCGCGAGAAAACGATTCTTTGTATTGTCTCTCTTCTCAGGTTCATCAGTGAAAAGACCTTAAAATTCTTTTTAAAGATGATTTTACGGATATTGCTTTTGCACAGTATGATGGATATTATGTGAGCGTGAATCAAAATGAGCTCAGCGCCGTATTTGCAGATAGTGCAGGAACACAGATAGATATTTGATCACAGGCATATCTTAGCTCTGACGGTGTAGATGATAATTTTAATAGTGATGATTATACAGTTGGATCAAGTATATGAACATATTATCCAGATGCATATATTGATAATGATGTTAACGCTCGTCTAGAGATGTATGGTTTTATTACTTCTGACTCTGGTTTGTATAATATTTTTTGGTCGCATGATGAGTTGTGATCATACATTGAGGAAAACAGTAATAATACTGACAGCGTCTATGGAAAACTTTCAAAAGATTCTCTTTCTGAGGTTCTTTTGTACCTTGAGTTTGATCAAGAGTATCGTTTGGTACTTTACAGGGTAGATAAAGATAGATATAATGCTACTCGTGAGCTTATCATGACAGAAAAAAGAGAAGGAATATCTTCTCAGCCAGCTATTTGATATTTGCAAGATGATGCAGAGCTTTCACTCAGTAGTGAAAAAACAGGAAATGAATATGTATTTGATATTGCTCAATATGACTATATACTCTTTGTAGAAAACTTAACGACAGAGGAACTCTTACTCTATAGAGTTCGCGCGGAGGAGAATCTAGACGATGGAAAACAACTCTACATCAACCCAATCAAGGATGATGATATGGCTCTCCTATCATACTTTGGAACGCATGTATATATAAATGAAGAGGGAAGACTTATATGAGAGTCTTTGGAGATATTTGATATAAAGTAAGTGAGAGGTAGTTTTGTTATTTTGTGTTGTATAGTTTTTCTTGAATATATATGTGCTCTTACAATATCTATGCTTTGAGCTAAAATGCATAGACACACTATTTACTTTATTTACATAGTAACTCCTTCTCCCTTATGGACCCCTGGCAATACTGACTCTTTCTCTTATTATTTATCCTTTCTGGATTTTTCTCAGGAAGTGAGATTGCTCTTATGAGCCTTCCAAAACACAAGATAGATGCTCTCCTCAAACAAAAAAAGTTTGGTTCCTGAGCACTGCATCAGATTCGTCAAAATACGGATAGACTGCTCATCACTATTCTCGTATGAAATAATCTCGTCAATGTTTATACTGCGGCGCTGGCAACGCAAATCTCTTTGAGTATTGCAAGTTCTTCTGGTATGGAGGCATCACTTGCTGTTGGTCTTGCAACAGGAGTTATTACCTTTTTGATTTTAGTTTTTGGAGAAATAGTTCCCAAAAGTTTTTCCACAAAAAATGCAGAAAAAATAGGGCTTTTTGTTGCCCCTATGTATTTTTATCTCATGATACTTTTGTCTCCTGTTATATTTGTTTTAGAAAAACTTATCCTCATATTTACATGAAAAAATAGTAGTATCAGCGTGACAGAAGAGGAGATAGAGAGTTTTATTGATCTAGGAAAAGATGCAGGAACACTTGAGGAAGAAGAGCATGAACTCTTAAAAAATTCTCTTGAGTTTCACGATACACTCGTCGAGGAAATTATGATTCCGCGAGTGAGGATAGTAGCAATGTCTGATGAGATGACTTTGTGAGAGGCTTTGGAGTTTTATATGCAGGAAAATCATAGTCGTATTCCTGTATATCATCAGCAGATAGATACGATTATTGCTGTTGTTTCTATCCGTTGGTTACTTGAGCAAAAAAAACAATGAAAAACTCGAAAAAAACTCAAAGATGTATCACTTCCAGAAATGTTGCAAGTACCTATCAATCAGCCACTTGATGTTCTGCTTGAGAGTTTTAAAACAACGAGGCAGCATATGGCTATTGTCAAAGATGAGTATGGATGAGTCGCGTGACTGGTAACAATAGAAGACGTGATAGAGGAGATATTTGGAGAGATTCATGATGAAACTGATAAGTGAATAGATGAGATTATTGAAAAAAAAGAAGGAGTTCTCAGTGTTGATCCCGGGGTACAGTTTGCAGATGTTTTGGAGGAGTTTGATCTGGAGTTTTCTGATATTGGTCTCGAGGAAAAGGAGTTTGGTGGAGATTCTCTTGCTTATATGATAACGCACAAACTTGAGCGATTTCCAAAAAAAGGGGAAAAGGTATATTTTGATATTGTTAATGGAGACGCTGAAGATGTGACAAAAAAACAACTGTGTTGTTGTATTCATGAGATGACGAAGGAGAGCGTCATTTGAAGAGTGGAGGTCAGTCTCGAGTAGGAAGTGAGAGTATAAAACCAACGACCTTTTTTATGCGCTTCACTGAGAAATATATTCTCGTATCTCTTTTCTACGATCTTGATCATGAAACTTGAGCATATCATCAGAGATGATCACTCAGAAAGGTTTTCAGAGTTTCTGGAAGCTTTTTTTTGTGCGTGGAAGAAATATTTTTTTGAGAATATATTCTCAAATATCTCATATATGACATCACCCCCATTCACTCCGCTTGCTTCCCCCTATCCTTGAGGAGAGGGAGTTAGAGGGTGAGGTATTGATACGCTGAAATCTCTCAAGAGAGTGTTCTCTATTTATGAGAGGAATGAGATTTTCTGTCCAATAAGAGAGATAATAATCATTTTTTAGAGCAATTTCTTCAAGGTTTAGCGAATTTTCTGTAATGAAGAATGACAAACAAAATTTTCCTGTATGTTCTCGAGAAGTTTTTCTTTGTCATAAAAGTGCCACAAGAGCTGTTAAAAGAATTCTCACAGTCCATAAACGCTTATTTTTCGTGATCACAAAGAGATCTATATCAGAGTCCTTGTGAGCAGCATTCATCGCAACAGAGTTGCAAACACAAAGACAGAGAATACCTGGAATGTAGCGAAAAACCGTGGTATATTTTTGTGCTTTTTGGAGAAGTCGTATCTCATCTTCTCATTGAGAGGTTTTGACTCAGAGATATTCTTTGAGCAGTTTTTCTTCATTTTGAGACATTGTCAGCATAAAAAATTTGCGAAAATGCTAAATTTCCTCTAGTATAAGAGAGATACTTTATTTTCCCAAAAATATATGAGATTTCTCTGCGTGAATTGCTGATATATTTATGATGAATCTTTGTGAGAAAGAGATGATGGTATCTCTCCAGGAACATGAATAGATGAGATTCCTGAGAATATTCATTGCCCGGGATGTGGAGAGGGTTTTGATGACTTTTCTCCTATAGAAGATGAAGTGATATATGTAGATAATTCTGAACATCTCTCTCATATTGAGCGCCAACATCTTCCGAAAATCCTCTACCATGATGAACACAAGATCGAAGTATGTATCGGAGAAGAAGAGGAGATGCACCCTGCAGGCGAAGATCATAGAATAACAGCCATATATCTCATAGATGAAGACGGGCATATTGTAGAAGAGGTATTTATCATGCCAGATGAAGATCCTGTAGCGGAGTTTGATATATCATGAATGGAGAGCTTTGAGATTCGAGCAAGTTGTTCTCAACACGGACTTTGGGGAACAGGGTATATACAAAACTATTAAAAAAACTCGCGATATGCAAAAAATTATTCTTGAAATTCTTGTTGATAAGCAAAACGAAAAAGGTCCTGCCGTATTTCATGAGATTTTAGTCATACTTCATCGAGCATATCTTGGAAAAAATGAAAAAGAAAATTTTACTTTTGAGATTACCAAGGTAGGAAACAGGATTCGTTTTTTTCTTATATGTTCGGCAAAATATAAAGGATTTTTGCAAAATCAAATATATTCTCACTTTCACAATGTAGAGATATGAGAGGTATGAGATTATCTTGAGAGAGTCCCTGATGACAAGATAGCCGTATGAAAAATAGGACTCAAGAAACATTTTTTTTATAGTCTCAAAACTTTTGAGGATCAGAGTGTTAAAACAGGAAAATGATGAGAAATAGATCCTTTTGGATCACTCACTTGAGCCCTTTCAAAGACGGGAAAATACACACTCAATACTTTTCAAGTAAATTTTCGTCCTATAAAGTCAAAGATTTGGAAAAAAGATACAAAGAGAACTATTAAAGTCCTCAAAGCAAATTATCCACAGTTTTTGAAAGATATACTATTACATCCACTATTTTGGTATTTTCAGATCATATTTTTTCCTTTTTTTCTTTTATGAAAACTTCTTGTTTTGTTATTTAATAGATGAAATAAGGATACTTGAGAAACACTCCCGCCAGAAGAAGAAGTCGACTACGCAAATGATATTTTAGAAAATCCTGATAAAATCGATCCAAAGTTTCTTGCAAAACTTTCTAGTGAATGATATGAGGTAGAGATATCTGTAGTGTGTGCTGGGGAGGATGAGCTGGAAGTACATTCGGCGATTAAGGAGATATCATCTACTCTTTCGGTATATTCTTATTTTGGGCAAAATAGTCTCACACTGAGAAATATTAGCAGATCTTTTACAGATATACGCAGAGTAAAAAATAGAGAAATACATGTGGCAAATATGCTTTCTAGTCCAGAGCTCGCGTGACTCGTACATCTCCCAACACAGTATGTTAAAACTCCCTATATCAACTGGGTGAGTAGTCGAGCCTTTGAACCACCGAGTAATTTGCCGATTATTGACGCTGATCTGAGCGATGATATTTCTCCCGAGTCAGAGTTGACCCCTATAGGAAAAACAAATTTTCGAGGTACAGATATGAGTTTTGGTATGTGACCAAATGATAGACGAAGACATACTTATATCATAGGAAAAACAGGTATGGGGAAATCCGTACTTTTAGAGAATATGATTCTCGATGATATTAAAAAATGACGATGAGTTGCCGTGATTGATCCTCATGGGGATTTGGCAGAAGGAATTATTGGTCTCATTCCAAAAAACAGAACAAATGCGACGATTATATTTGACCCTAGTGATACACAGTGGCCTTTGGGATTTAATATGCTGGAAAATATTTCTGATGAACAACGACCATTTATTGCTTCGGGACTGGTGTGAATTTTTAAAAGAATTTTTGGTGATAGTTGGTGACCAAGACTTGAACACACACTTCGTAATACGGTGTTGGCGTTGATGGAGTACCCTAATACGACACTGATTTCTATTCCGCTCATGCTTACCAGTGAAGTGTATAGAAATAAGGTTATAAAAAAAATCACAGATCCTGTAGTAAAAAAGTTTTGGACTCACGAGTATGGAAAACTCACTCCTCAGCAAAGAAATGAAACAGCAGGTCCGATACTCAATAAGGTTGGGCAATTTCTCTCAAGTACTCTTTTGAGAAATGTATTGTGACAGCCAAAAAATTCTTTTTCTATGCGGTGGGCAATGGATAAAAAGAAGATTATTATTGTCAATCTCTCAAAATGAAAAATCTGAGAAGATGCTTCGAGTCTGCTTTGAGCGATGATGGTGACGAAGTTTCAGCTTGATGCGATGAGTCGGGCAGATATCCCAGAAGATCAGCGAGAGGATTTTTATCTCTATGTTGATGAGTTTCAGAACTTTGCTACAGATAGTTTTTCTACCATTCTTTCAGAGGCTCGTAAATATAAGCTCAATCTTGTTATGGCAAACCAGTATATAGATCAAATGACAGAAACAGTGAGATGAGCCGTATTTGGAAATGTCTGAACACTTGTGTCTTTTCAGGTAGGGCACAATGATGCAAAACTTCTCTCTGAAGCTTTTGCTGGGGATATAGAGGCAGAAGACTTGATGAACCAAAAAAAGTATACGATATATCTCAAACAACTCATAGATGGAATGCCATCTCCTATTTTTTCAGCGGCAACATTTCCTCCACATCCAAAAGATCCTGAAGAGTTTCGAGAGCGGTATGAAAATATCCTCCAAGTTTCACGAGAAAGGTATTGTAAGAAAAAAGAGCTCGTAGAGGAAAAAATAAATAAATCCATGCAAGAAATCGAAAAACAAGAAGATGAGTGGGAAAAGAGAAAAGAAGAGCTAAAACAAAAAAAAGAAGAAGAAAAACGCATGAAACAACTCGAAAAAATAGAAGAAAAGAAAAGGCAGCAAGCACAAGAACAAGCAAGCTAATGCTCTTGATTTTTATGTATTTCTTTTTAGTCTTTAGGGAAATGCGAAAGAGCTTCGTGTTTCATCGTCAAAAGAGGGAATTCAAAGGAAGATTTATATCTAAAAAATGAAAATAGACAGGCTCACTCTCAGTTTTAAAAACAAAATCGTTCTTCGGGATATTTCTCTTGAAATTCATCCTGGAGAGTTTGTATTTTTTATCGGTCATTCATGATCGTGAAAAACAACACTTATCCGTTCTCTTATAGGAGATTTTCCTCCAGAGAGAGGAGATATTGTTTTAGATAATGGAGGGTTTTTGTATAAAAATCTTACAGAGAAACTTTTACTGGCATATCGAAAGTCTATTGGAGTGATTTTTCAGGACTATAAACTCATGGAGTCAAAAACAGTATTTGAAAATGTTGCTTTTGCGATGGAGGTGTGTGGATATAAAAATTCTCAAATATACAAAAAAGTTCCAACAGCTCTTGAACAGGTAGGGCTCTTGATGAAGAAAGATACTTCCGTAAAAGAATTATCAGGTGGTGAAAAACAGCGCGTTTCTATCGCGAGAGCATTGGTTCATGAACCAAGTATCATCATAGGAGACGAACCAACAGGGAATCTTGATCCAGTTACGGCAGAGGAGATTATGAAAATCTTTGATGATCTTCATAAAGACGGAAAGACTATTATCATTGCTACGCATGACAAAAACATTGTGAATCAGATGAAGAGACGAGTAATAACATTTCAGGGCAAGCAGGTAGTGAGTGATATTGAAGAGGGGGAGTATAACTTGGAGAGAGAGTAGCTCCACCACACGATAGAGTCAAGAGATCATATATTATTAATATAAACTTGATTTTTAAATATGTATATATAATGTATATATTAGCTGTATTTAAAATACATCTTGTATGCTTGGTATTTTTTTATATTTATAATTAAAAAGACATATAATTAAAGTAGAAAATGATTGAGTTTTATAAAAAATATTTAAAAAATAATTATAAATCAAAGGTTGGTAGATTAACAAAAGATTTAGAAAAATTATTGTTAATTGAATGAATAAATATAGTTGAGAATTATTCATATTGTTTATCTGAAGATTACAATGAATGACTTTTAAGTAAAGATTGGGAAAGAGTAAATCAATTATATTATACACTGATTAAAAATAAGGAAAACTTATCAGATACTTTGTTGAAATTTATAAGTAAGAATCAAGATAATAAAAATAAAAGATTTAAATTTGTTGATACTTTTGCTTGATGTTGAGGTTTAAGTTTATGAATGGAGAATGTTTGATTTAATCCAGTTTTTATTAATGAAATTGAACCTAAATTTCTTGAATCATATTATTTTAATAGAGATATTAAATTAGATAATTATTATTGTGATGATATAAGGAAATTAGTTGATGAATTTGAATTATATAAGACTAATTTTGAAAATATAGACTTAATAGTTTGATGACCTCCTTGTCAATGATTTTCAATGGCAAATAGACAAAGAGTAATAGATGATCCTAGAAATGAGTTATATAGATATTATTTAAAATTATTAAAACTAATTCATCCTAAGTTTTTTGTAATGGAAAATGTAAAATGAATGATGAATAAATCTGATGAAGTTAAAAATGACTTTTTAAATAATTTATGAAATAATTATTCAATATCAATTATGTTATTAAATGCAAAAGACTTTGGTATACCACAAAATAGAGAAAGAGTATTTGTAATATGAAGTAGATTAGATAATGTAAGTGCAAAAGATATAACTAAAGATATAGTTAATGAAAAAGAAAATAGTTTAAATTTTAAGTTAAAAGATGCATTGGATTGATTACCAGTTTTATGAGTTAAAATGCATAAAAATAATTCAGAATTAGAAAATGATATTATCTGATTTAAAATAAAAGACTATAAATATTCTATAACAAAATATGAATCGTATTTAAACAATAGATCAGTTAATTATTTATTCAATCATACTAATAGATATAATAATGAAAGAGATATAGAAATTTTTTCTAGATTACCTCAGTGAGCTAATTCTTTACATGATTCTATAAGTGATATTATGCCATATAATAAGAGAAATCATATTTTTAAGGATAAATATTATAAATTACATGAATTAGAGGTTTCTAAAACTATAACTTCTCATATGAAAATGGATTGTAATATGTATATTCATCCTACTCAATCGAGATGATTAAGTCCGAGAGAATCAGCTAGGTTGCAGACTTTTCCGGATGATTATATTTTTATGTGAGCTAATAATACTTGGTATGCGCAGATTTGAAATGCTGTACCAGTTAAATTAGCAGAATTAATATGAAAACATATTATTAAGCATTTAAAATAATTAAATACTTATGAAAAAGATAAAACAAATAAAATTTTTAGATTTATTTTCTTGAATTGGAGGATTTAGAAAGTCTTTAGAGTTATTAGGAAATGACTTATGATTTGAAACAAAATGTGTGTGATTCTCAGAAATTGATAAATTTGCAACAAATTCTTATAAATCTAATTATTGTACAGATAAAGAACATGAAATTTGAGATATTGTAAATTTTGTTGAAAATAATAATATTAATAAAATTGAAGATTTTGATATACTATTTTGATGATTTCCTTGTCAACCTTTTAGCATGATGTGAAAGCAATTATGATTAAATGACGATAGATGAGGGTTGTTTTTTTCCGTTATGAAAATAGTTGAGGTTAAAATGCCAAAATATATTTTATTAGAAAATGTTAGAAATCTATTTACACATAATAATTGAGAAACATATAATATTATAAAAACTACTTTAGAAATTTCTTGATATAATGTATATGAAGATATATTTAACACCTCTGATTATTGATTACCTCAAACAAGGAGAAGATTATATATTTATGCAGTTAAGAGAAATTTAGATTCTTGAACTAAATTTGATGAAAATTTAGTTCAAGAAAGTTTTAAATGATTTAGTAATAGTTCTAGTATTAATATATACAATGATGTGTTAGATTGATTATTAGATTTACAACTAGATGATGATAAGTATTTCTTATCAGAAAAAATAAAGCCAACTATTTTATCTAATTGAACAAAGTCTTTTAAGTCAAAATCTGAAATAAATCAGTTAATAGCAAGACCTTTGACTGCCTCAATGGTAAAAATGCATAGAGCATGTCAAGATAATTATTATTCACAAGAGTTTTTAGATAGTAAGTGTAAATATACATATCTAGAAAATAAATTTGATAAAGATGATGAAATTAAGCATAAAATTAGAAAAATAACTCCTTGGGAAGCTTTAAAATTACAATGATTTTGATATGATTTTTATACTAATGCATCAAATGTATGAATTAGTGATCACCAACTATATAAACAAGCATGAAATGCAGTAAGTATTAATACTGTATATTCGGTTTTAAGATATTTGATAGACTTTAATTATATAAAATAGAATTATGTTTTTTAAACTACATGATAGTGCAAAAATAGGTTGTAAATTACTTTCAGAAGCTGATTTATGAATATGAGAGACTAGTCATCAAACACATATATGATTATTCGAAGATACATTAGATTTTATAGATAATACTCATCATCAGTCTTTTGCTCAATTCATTTATGAGGATAGTGTTAAGGAATTAGCTACTTTTTTAGATTTAATTAAAAAATCAGATGGCTCATATAGAAGTCCTAAAATACGTTCTTGAAATAGATCTGAATTATCTTGAATAAATGTGAATTCAGTTGTAAAAGAGATTAGAGAAATTGTAGATGGTGATATTAATAATAAATGGTATTTAATGTGGTTTTGATTAGATAACAATGATATAATTTTTTTCTTATTTAAACAAAATGATAAAGACTATAATTACTTAACATCATTTATTACATGATGAGATAGTCTAGATAAATTGTCTTTATGAATAAAAGATAGTAATTTTGAAGGCATTATTGAATATCTAAATAGTAAAATAAATAAGGTAAATATTGAGTATTTAGAAGAATTAGAAAGTATTGTTCAACTATGAGAATTATCACCTAAGTTAATTAATAGAGTTAACACTAGAAAATATGATATAGAAAAAGCTAAAAAAAGATTTATAGAAGTTTGAAGAAAAGGGGAGGAGTTGATTAATACTTATTTAAAAGAATTAAAAAATAACTGATTAATTACTAGTTTTGAATGGTTTAATAGTTTAGGAGAATCATATCTTCCTTATGACTTTGAAATAATAGATAAAGATTGAGAGTCAATTTTTTCTGATGTTAAAACTACATGATATAAATTTGAACAAGATATGTTTTTTAGTTGAAATGAACTTAGATTTATAAAAGATTGTAAAAAATTCATAATATATAGGGTATATAATATTGATACAGAACCATTGTTAAAAATATGCGATAATATTATTAATATTTCTGAAAAATTTACTCCAAATTATGATTCATTTAATTTTAGTATTGTAAATGAATGATTAAAAGTTAAAAATATAAATATATGAGTTTCTCCAAAGTTAGATTTTATTTCATTCTCAAATGATATTAAATTAGTTTAAATATTACTCTTCCATATTGTCTGAGTTTTTTTGTGGAATAATAACTCATCTCGTAAATAGAGCTCGAAAAATATCTGTCGCATCTTTGTGAGTTTGAGAAGTTAATCTTAAGCAGTGTGGGAATGAGTTGATTCATTTTTGTTGAATGCTTTCGCGATCAGGAAGTTCTATGCGAAGTCCTGGAAAAAGTTCTGAGAGTTCTTTGCCATCATCACAAAAATTATATTGAGCATACTTAGGAAAATGCATAAGTGCTTTCATAATCTTCACAATACTTAATGCTCAGAGTCATTCAGTGGCTTTGGCTTTTTCAAACTTCTCATCATCCATGAAGACTTCTATGGCTCCTCTCACATCTGTGAGTGAAAAGCTTTGATAAAATATTGTCATGGGTTTCTCTGCTCATCATGCTTGTTTTGGCGCACAAATATTATGAAGTTGCTGGAGTCATTCAGGCACAAGCTCTGATTCAAACTTTGCTATAATATCATAGACAGCTTTCTTTGATTGCTCATCTCCACTCAGAGTGGCACTGTTTCAAAAAAGTGTGTAAAATAAGAGATAAAAAAATAAGGTATGTATGCAAATATGTACCTTATTTTTTTAATCCCTTAGGATATGGAAACTATATTGCAAAGATTAAAAAGCACAATAGAGAGTGCTATATACGAAGAATTTGAGGATTTTGTATCACGAGTAGATGTGTATAAGAACGGAACTCGTAAGATACGCCCTAAAACCTACTTTGGTCGTATGGATTTAGAAATACCTCGTACCCGTTGAAAAAAAGAAGAAGGCACAGTGTTTTTTTCTGAAATAAAAGCAAAAACACTCGAACAAATATTCGATACCATTTGGAGTCAGATACTTGGTCTGATGCGATTATGAAATACTTTTGAAGATATAAGACAGTATTTTACAGAAGTATATGGTTTTGGATTTTCTAATGATTTGCTCTCAAAAATATCAGCGTATATGATGAACTTCTGGGTTTCAAGTCAAGAACCTTACTTAATTTTTACACAATAGTATATCTGGATGCTACCTATATAAAGATGAAGGTTGAGAGTCATAGTGGCAGAAGCTGTATTAAAAGTGTGCCAGTATATTTCATCATCTGAGTAAATATATACGGAGAAAAAGATATTTTAGACTTTGTGGTGATGCAAAAACCAGAATCATCAGCTGTATGGCAAGAAATTATAAATAGTATAAAAAATCGAGGCGTAGATGATATTCTCATAGCTTGTGTTGATGGACTGGCCGGATTTCAAGAAGCAATACAATCTTGTTTTCCGAACACTCAAGTTCAGCCCTGTATCGTGCACAGAGTCAGAAACCTTCTCCAGTCCATTTCATACAAAGATAAAACAGAATTTTTTATGGAGTTTAAGAAAGTGTATAACGCTGTTTCTCAAGAGGAGGCTCTCAAGTTTTTAGAGGCTATGAAGCAGAAATGGGAAAAATATAGTATCTTGCTTCAGGAATGGTTTTATAATATTGATGTATGGGGAGGGTATTTTAAATATTCTTATCCTCTCAGAAAGCTTATATATTCTACGAATGTGATTGAGAATTTTAATGGACTTATTAAATCTAATATTTGAAAAAGAAGAGTATACTTTACTCAGAGATCTGCTGAAATATCTATATTTCTTGCAGTACAGAATAAACAAAAATCTCTCAAAAAAGTACGTGATTTTCATTCATTAAGAATGGAACTCGTAGCTTTCTTTTGAGAAAAAAGAATTCCTGTTCTGTAAATTTTTATTACAATAATTTACATACATACCTCATATCTATTTTTACACACTTTTTCAGAACTATACCCTCAGAGTAATTTTTCCTCCATGACGGAGTATATATTTGATACTACTGCGAAATTCTCTTGTGGTAGTAGGGAGAGGACCTTCAAAAGTAATCGTGAGTATGGTTTGAGTCATGGTATTATTTTTCTAAAATATTTTGCACTCTCTCATAGCTAGTTCTCATATTGACATAGGCACTATAGATAGCGTTTCTCGTTGTTTGTGAGCGATGCATTTTTTCTTCAAGGCTGATATAGTAAAACACCCGCTGAGTGTAAAAAACAAAACTTTTATATGCTGCGATAACATCCTGCATCTCGTAGTAGCTGATATTTCCCAGTTGGTACTCAGTTATAAGGGCGTTTTGTATGTTACTATCTAATATCAGAAAGTCATTGTATGCTTTTTGCACATCAGTATTATCAAACTCTCGGACTTCTCTATCGGTCATTTGGAGGGAAAAAACCTCAACACTATAAGGAAAACCAAAGAGCTCATCTACTTCACTTGCAAAGCTGCTCATAGGACAAAGGCTTGAAAACAAAAAAAAGCAGAGTATAGTTTGGTATATTTTATTTTTCATTTTCTGAAGGAAGTTAATGATGTATAATAAAGAATTTATATAAATATAATAATAAAAGTCAATTAAATTATGTCAAAAAATCTATATGATGTACTCTGAGTTTCGAGATCAGCTTCATCTGATGAGATAAAAAAAGCCTATCGAAAACAAGCAATGAAGTACCATCCAGATAAGAATAAGTGAGATAATGCTGCAGAAAAAAAGTTTAAAGAAGTAAACGAAGCATACCAAACACTTTCAGACGATACCAAGAGAAAACAGTATGACACATTTGGTGCTACTGGAGGAAATCCCTTTGGCTGATCAGCAAGAGGAAATCCTTTTTGATGAGCATCATGATCTCAAGGTTTTTGAGGTTTTGAGGATATATTTTCAAGTTTTTCCTGATGATGATCTCAAAGTGTAGAGTTTGATTTTGGAGATATATTTTGAAATAGCTCGTGAAGTACTTTTTGATGAACAAGAAATGGCAAAACAAGCTCAAAAACAGCAAAACAGTCAGTATCACTCGATTTTGAAAAATCTTATGAGGTTCCAGTCTTCGATATCATACTTGGTTGCAAGATAGAAGTCTCTTGAGTGTACTGACAAAAGGCGAAACTCAAGATTCCTGCAGGAACCAAACCAGGAACAAAGTTTCGCGTGAAAGAGTTTGGAAAGTCGGAGGCAGGGAAGAAAGGAAATCTTATAGTACAAATAGATGCGCTTATGCCAAAAAGTATTTCTGATACAGATAAGAGTTTACTCGAACAGATTCGAGATAATATTGGCTATTAAAGGAGACTCTGAGAAACTCATTTTTTCTCTCTTTTTGTAAAGGAGAAGAATCTATTCTCCCCTCCCTTATCAAGGGAGGGGTTGGGGAGGGTTATATATTCTAGAGATGGCTCGATAGAGGCAAAGAGGATTAGAAAATTTTTGTTTCTCAGAGATTTCTTAAACAAAGTCTCTTGAGCACCTCAAGACTTTCCTGAGGAATATTTCATAAACGAAGCAGAGTTTCACATTTTTTTTCCTGATAGATAAACTTTAGGATTTTTTGCACATGAATATTCTCATGTGAGTCTCATATATTTCACAGTAACATATGTATTTTCAGATGTATGAGGATGATGTATGGTAGAGAATGATTATCACTATGAGAGAGAAACTGTGAGACAAGATCAAAGATATTTTTTTGAGGACTTCCTATCATGATATCCTGACTCAAGGTAGCTATAAGACCGAGAAAATGCATTATTTCTCATGAACTTTTTTCCTGACAGCGAAACTCTCGCAGTATTTTTACAGCTCAAATAGTATGAATATCTCTTCCAGTTTTTGTGCTAATCTCACAATTAATGAGATATCATATATCTAGTGGTCGCTCTTGAGTTTGTTTTTTTTTGGATACAAGCAGTGTTCCGTAATCAAGAAAAAAAATCTTATAAAACCTCTCACCATCCAGACTCTTCTTGCTTTCTAAAACAATTCCTTGTGTTCTAAATATACTCATTGTTTCTGGAGTGAAAAAAAATTGTGTTTCATAAATAATGCATATAATTTTAGAGAATTTTTACTTGTAATCAAATTTTGCCATGACAGTACCGCAAATGAGCGAAGCAGAGGTTGATAGTATTATACTCAGTCTCTTAAAACTCCATTCTTCTGCAGTAGAAGTAGATCCTGCAGCTTTTCATGATCTCTTAAAACATTCACTTTCTCTCAATACTATGGAGAAGAAACGGGTGGTCGATGCTGTTCCAACACTTTCACAATTCCAGTTTGATGAGCTGACAAAGGTATTTACAGAAGAGAGAGAAAAGTTTCGTGAGCTTGCAAAAGAACATCCAGAAGATATCAAAAAGCTCCTAGTAAAACAACAAACAGAATGGATTCAGCTTGGAGATTTGTATAAATCAGAACTTGAGAATAAAGCAAAAGAGGATCAAGACAAAGAAAAAGAAGAAGAAATCAAAAAGAGCTTAGGTCTGTAAGACTTTTCCTACTCAAAACACATGAACTATTCTTTCTCAGTTTTTATAGAAAAAACACAAAGAGTTGATATATACCTGTCAGCTCTTTTTTGAGAACTTTCTCGTAGTTATATCCAAAAACTTATAGATACATGATCAGTGAAAGTAAATGGAAAAATCATAAAAAAAAATCTGAAAATACACTGCCAGGACGAACTTTTCATACAAGAGATAGTGACGCAGTCTAATATTATTCCACAAAATATTCCACTGGACATTATTTATGAAAACAGAGATATATGCGTCATTAACAAAGATGCATGAATAAACGTACACCCAACTCCATGAATCGAAGGCAAAAAAGGAACTCTCGTGAATGCCCTAATGTATCATTGCAACGAAGAGCTTCCGATCATATCTGGTCAAGAGCGTCCGGGAATTGTTCACAGGCTTGATAAAGATACTTCTTGAGTGATTATTACTGCCAAAAATGACAGGTCTATGAAAGAAATTGCAGAAAAAATCAAAAATAGAGAGGTAAAAAAATATTATATTGCCATAGTGTGAGGAATATTATCAGAAAAAAAGTTTCAGATATCTTCTCATATCTGAAGACACCAAAAAGATAGCACGAAAATGACGGTAAAAAATCCTCTTAACCCAAAAGCAGCTCTTAGCTCTGGGGAAGTACTTTGATATATTGACGAGAGATATACGGTTCTTCGTATTGACCTACATACATGAAGAACACACCAAATACGAGTACACCTTGCAAGTATATGATATCCAATACTCTGAGACGCTGTATATGGAAATGCAGAGCTTAATAAACAGGCGCTTATTCAGTACGATATCAAGAGACAAATGCTTCACGCAGAAGAGCTCTGTATAGAACTTCAATGAAAACTTCATACTTTCATTGCTCCTGTAAAAGCAGATATGAGAGAGCTACTCAAGAAAATTGCAGTGTAAAAAAATTGTGTTTTTGTGTTTTTTTTGTATATTTTTCGTGAATACTTCTTGTTTTTCGTATATGTCTTTTCTCTCTTTTTGGAAAAAAACAGACTCAGCATTGCTCGAATATGACTCAGAAGAGTGAGATGAGGAGTTATGAAATCTCGCAATTGATGTGTTAGAAAATGCTGAGAGTATCTATGTATTGGCTCCAATTGCGGGTATCACTCTCGAGGAGATAGATATCTCTGTCCATGAAACGACGCTCAGTATTCGAGGAACACGAAAAAAACCAAAAGAGTTTTATGAGTATGAGATGGAGTTGAGAAATGAAGAATGTTTTTGGTGAGGCTTTCTCAGAAAAGTGATGCTACCAGAAAATATGGATTTTTCTGCTATTAAGGCAGTGATGGAAAATAACCTTTTAGTGATACACATTCCAAAGATTCGAACAGAAAGTAGCAAAATACAAATAGAAAAGATAGATATATAATAGATATTATGATATTTCGTCGAAGTAAAAAAACTGTCAATTCGTCAGCAAGATGAATGGATAAACTTATCACATGAATCATTATTGGTTGAGCTGCTGCCTCTATTTTTGGTCTTTCTCGCACAAAAAAGTGAAAAAAAATATGGTGAAAAATCAGTATGAAAGGAAAAAAATATGCTCGAATATGACTCAAACATTTTGGAAAAAGTATGGTTCAGGCTATCGAGTTTTTACAAAACAAAAAATAAAATATGTTGAAAACGATATCATATAAACGCATATACTGTTCTATCTGACTCATATGCTCACTTTTTTTTTGAGGAGTTTTTTACTATACTTCAGCTTCTCTTGATACCAGTATACCAGATATTGCTCCAACTTGCTCGTATAGTTCAAAGCTGGAACAGTGTATCATTGCAAATAAGAATGGAAGCGTTAGAAGCCTCGATTTTATATGTCCTGCGACAGGAAATATTGAGTTAATGCTTGGGCAGATAATTTTGGATGAAGAGTTTCAAAAAATAGATCAAAGAGCTCTTGAGTGGACGCAAGCTCTTGCTGATGATGTCGAATGAAACGCCAATAATCCATTGCAGGCGCTTGATGATATTGAGATGACTTTGTGAATAGAAGGGAGTTTTTACAGGGAGTACCGAGCTCTGTGTGACTGAGGTATCTTATTAAAGCGTGCAGAGTGTAGTGTTGGTGGTGTACCAAGTTCTACAGCGTCTACCTTTATTGCTCGTGGTGCTGGAGGTTCTGAGTGTTTAGGGCTCGTAGAGTACAAGCTCAATGCTCTTCGTTCGGTGGCTTATATTCATGTAAATAAGAGTAAAAGTCGTTTTATAGAAGATAGCTTTCGTTCATATTCTCGTCAGCAGTCAGATAGATTTACCTGACTGGCAAATCAGATGATGAAGATTCTTGGTCATGGTGAGAGGCTTTCGTCGGGAATTACGCATTATACTCCAAGACCACTTCAGTAGCTTCATGTCAGAGCAAATCATACATGAGTTTTGAATTTCTGCCAAGAAATCTCTTGGGCAAAATTTTTTGCAAGATGAAGATATTCTCGAGGCTATGAGTCAACTTTTGCATGTATGAGGAAAAAATATCATAGAGATATGACCCTGATATTGAGCCCTTAGCTCATATATTAGTTCCCAAAAACCTCAAAATTTAGAGCTTATTGAACTTGATAGGGATATGGTATCTATTTTGCAAAAGAGAAATATCAGAGGAGATTTTTGACGCTGAAATATACATATTTTACAGCAAGATGTATTAAAGTATGTTCCAGAATTTTCGAAATATAGCGTTATAGCAAATATCCCATACTATATTACTTCACCAATTCTGAGAAAATTTCTCTATGAGAGCAAAAATATGCCAGAAGAGATGTGTATACTCATGCAAAAAGATGTTGCAGAAAAAATATGCAAATCAAAGAAAAATACCAACTCCTTTCTCTCACTCATGATAGAAAAAAAAGCTATTGCTCGAGAAAAAATATATGTTCCGCCTACAGCATTTTTTCCTGTTCCAAAAGTAGATTCAAGTGTGGTTGTTTTTACCACACATGATACATATAAAGAAATTGACGATGATGTATTTTTATGATATCTCAAAGCATGATTTTCTGCTCCACGAAAAAAACTTATAAAAAATCTCCAAAACTCAGGATACAATGTGTCTATTTTAGAAAAGATTTTTTGTCAAAAATGATGGAGTCAAAACATCAGAGCAGAAGAACTACATATTAATGACTGGATAAGTTTAATACAAATATAAAATCCTAAGAAACCTTTATTCTAAAAAAAAATACTGTCAATATTGACAGTATTTTTTTTTAAAAATAGACAGTTTAAGATACAAGTATTAGACAGTTTTTTTTCACCATATTTCCTTTACTCTTAAAACATATTTCTTATGGACAACAAGAAATAATGTTGCCCATATTGATGTATATATTCACAGCATCAGAAATGTCTCTGATCGTCATAGATTTTCTCAAATATCTTTTCCGAACACATAAGATATTGTTGTAAGAAAGAAAAGAAGAAAAATACTTTTGAGAGACAAAATGTCTTTATAGTGATTGAGTATGTGGTATTTTTGAGGAAGGCATCTCTCAGACATTATCCATATACACACCCATCCGATACCTGTTGCGAGTGCGGCACCTGCAACTCATAGTAGAGATAAAAATATAATATTGAGAAAAGCGTTTCACAGGCAAGCTATAAGAGTAATATAAAGTTTACATCGTATTTTTCACATTCATCAAAGAATGTTAAAGTTTATTTGCAATAAGATATTAGATATGAGGAAGAGGCAAGAGTAGCGAAGGATGTCTCATGAAAAAATATAACTTTCTCCAAAAAATACAAAAGCAATCTCGTGAGCAAAAATAAAGAAGAAAAGAGAGAAAAACAGAGCAATATTCGTAAATATATTTGTGAGCTGTCTTTTCAGATGCATGATAGATGCTTCCTGATTATTTCCCCAAAGTCGAGAGAATGTCGGGAGAAGAAGGGAAAAAAGAGGAGTGATAATAAAAAAAGGAATCATAATCAGACTCAAATACACAGAGTAGTACCCAGCTGACTCAACGCTGAGAAGAAAAATAATCATTTGCATATCTATTTGACTGAGAATCACGCCAGCTTGTACAGAAAGAAACACTAGTGCTGCATAAGAAAAGAATGTTTTTCAGAGTTTTTTTGACCAAAGAATTTTTGCTGACGATATAGAGCTGGCATATCAGTACAAAAAGAGTACCAGAGCAAATCCTATAGCTATATAAAGTCATATGATCCAGCTCCACGCAAAGTCAGAAAGTTGTGGACTTCATCAAAAGATGAGGATAATAACACTAAGAAATATTCCCATATGTCGAATAAACTCACAAAGTTTAAAATACAGAGTATTTTCACAGGCAAGGAAAAAACTGCTGAGCATCTGAAAAATATTTATCCCAATGAAGAAGAGAGAAAATATACGCAAGATGCTTTTTGCTGCGTCTGTTGTGAAATATTTTTCTGCGATAAAGTCTGCTCAAAAAAAGAAGAATCATGCGAGGACACATCAAGAAAACATTTGGATTATCAGACTGTAGAAGAGTATACTTTTTATGTGATGAAATTCTTTTTTTTGTCTGTATTGAGGGATAAAGTGCTTGAGTGACTCAGATACTCACAGATCTGAGAATGCTGAAAGAAGCGTGATGAGACTGATAACTCCATAAAGTATTCCGAGCTCAGAGACGCTTATCTCGCCAGAGATAAGAATCTTGGTCATATATCAGAGAGGAGCAATGATAAAAGAGAAGAGGTACATCCAAACTCCTTTTTTTAAAAGTGTATGTGAGAGTATTTCTGCCACTGTTATTTCTTATAAAAATATTTCTTAAGGAAATGCGGAAAAACTTCGTATTTCATCGTCAAAATCCAACATTGTCTTCAAACTCGTATAAGAGATACGCTTATTTCAGACAAGTTGATTTTTCCTTGAACTACTTGTTTTTGCACATTTCTTATTTTTCCATGATTTTTTCAGGGATTTCTCAGAGCTTCCTGAATATATAGAAAGTATATCCATTAAGAAAAAATTATCGAGTTGTAGAGTATTTTTCCCAAAAGTTTTTTCGAAACTCTTCATATATTCCCTGTTCAATCGCTGTTCTTGCTTTACGGGTGAGCTCTAAGAGAAAATAGAGATTATGGTATGAGAGGAGTGACATTCCGAGCATTTCATTTTCACGCATCAAATGGTGTAGGTATCAACGAGAGTAGTTTTGGCATATGGGGGAGTCAGATATGTCATCCAGTGACTGATCTGAGAGACGATGTTCTTTGTTTTTTATATTGAGTGATCAATAACTTCAAAATACTTTTCCATGCCGTCAGAGTCGTGTAGGTAGAACGCAGTCGAACATATCTACTCCTCTATATATTCACTCAACGAGATCTTCAGGAGTTCATACTCCCATAAGATAGCGAGGTTTGTTTTTTGGTAAGACTTCAGCCATGATATCGAGTATTCTATGCATATCTTCTTTTGATTCTCAAACGGAGAGTCCTCCTATAGATATTCAGGGAGTATCAAGCTCGGAGATATACTTTGCGGAAGCCTGCCTGAGATCATCATAAATGACTCATTGAACAATTCAAAAGAGCGCTTGCTCGTGAAGTCATTTTTGCTGACGAAGCTGATTATTTTTGAGCCACTTCTCTTTACTTCGCTGAGCCCATCGGTGTGTTCTCTCCATTGCTTTGATGGCATACTCTTTTGAACTTTCTCAGGGAGCGCACTCATCAAATGCCATGATAATATCAGCTCCAATATTTGACTGAATATCCATAACCTTTTCTGGACTAAAAAAATGTTTCGATCCATCTATAAAGCTACGAAAATGTACTCCGTCTTCTTGTATGTTTACCAGTGAGTCTCACTCTCTTGTGTTTCAGAGAGAAAATACCTGAAATCCTCCACTATCAGTGAGAATCGGCTTATGATAGTTTTGAAACTGGTGCGCTCCTCAGAAGTGTTGTATGACCTCATCTCCTGGTCTGAGATAGAGATGATAGGTATTGTTGAGGATGATCTCGGCTCACATACTCTCAAGATCTTCTCCCGATATTCACTTGACGCTCGCTCGCGTTCCTACAGGCATAAATATAGGAGTATGGATATTCCCGTGGGCTGTGCTGATTTGTCATGTTCGGGCGTTTCCGTTTGTGTGTTGCAGTTGAAAAGAGAACATATATTGTTTTATGAAATATTTTCCAAGTTTTCTTGTCAGAACTTCTTCTCAAATTAAGTATATGAAAATATTGAAATTGTGGTATTTTTTATTTTTTTCAAAAAAAAGTTTGCAATTGATTATTTATCAACTAAAATCAAAAAGCGTCAATATTTATTTTTTAATTTTTTTTGTATGTATTGAGTAAGAAAAAGAGCTATGTGAGGTGTTACTCCAGTAAGTGAGACTCCTTGAAACGATGGCTTTACAGAGATTTTGGGCTTTCTTTACGAGTCAGCAGATCCAAGTAATCCTGAGTATACTGACACGATATTTGATTCGATCAACTACAGTTTGAAACAGAGCAAAAAATCTCGTTTTGAAATGAGAGAAGGAGAGCTTTTTTTTATAGAAGAGAGTGAAAAGTCATATTTGATACCATTATGAGCATCTTGAGATATCTCTGTACAAGAAGACAATATACGTAAATTATGCATAGATTCGGCAGAAGCATTTGCGTATGTTTATAAAAAGTTTGTTGAGAAACATCTCAGTCATGAAGCACAATCAGCTATGAGTGACCTTCTTAATCGTGTTTGAAGCTGAAACTTTATAGAAAACTCTCTCACAAATTTTTCATGAGAACGAAATAGATTTAAAAAATGGATAAGAGGCATACTAAGGAAGCACGGAAAAATAGGAAGTGTGTAAAAACAAGTATTTCAAGGAAAATGCAACTTGGCTGAAATAAGCGTACTCATTGTACGAGTTTGAAGACAATGTTGCACTTTGACGATGAAATACGAAGTTTTCCGTATTTCCCTAGAGTGGATTGGAGGATTTTTGTTGCTTAGAGCTTTGAGGGCTATCCTCAGAGCTCTTTTTTGAGAATATTCGTATTTTCTAGTAACTGAGCATAGCGCTCCTTTCTCTGGGTTGCCGTATAAAAACTATGTCATTCTAAGAGTTCCAGAGAAGCGTGTCTCCAGTCAGGATCACGAATCTTGATATGTTGGATCAACTCCCTTTCTCGGCGCAACTTTTCTCCAGTATCAAAAAAATCATCTCGTCCAAGATTATCCATATCTGCATCTTTGATAATCTTTTCTAAAAGATTGCTTGGTTCTTTTTTTGGGTGTGTTGCGAGAATTATCTTTTCAATCACTGCAATATCTTCAGGAGGATAGAGAATCGTTCGGAGATAGTTTTGTGCTATTTTCGCGCCAAATAATTCATTGTCCTCGTAGGTAATAACAAAACCTACATCGTGAAAGAGTGATGAGATAGCAAGGAGTTCTATTTCGCGACTGTTGCATCATTCCATAGTTCAGAGATATACGGCGCGCTCCATGACACTCAAGGCATGATGATAGTGATGATAGTAATGATCTTCAAGAGGAAGAGTGAGATAGTTTACATATTTTTTTATATCAGCAATGAGTTCTTTGTTCATGAATGATATTTTATCAAAATAGTTTTATGATGTCATTATACGCTATAAAAATAGATAATGCAATTATGAGTACAAAGAAGAGAAAGTGTAAAAAGTTTTCTACCATATAACCAAGAGCTGCTTTTCCAAAAATCGCAGAAACACCACTACGAATATACAACAGAATGATTCTTCATCCATCAAGAGCAGGCAAGGGTATGAGGTTGAGGACTCAGATACTCACAGAGAGTACTGCCATAATACTCAGTATATATAAGATTCAAAGTTCTACAGAGCGACTAATAAGAGCAAAGATGCCTATAGGACCACTTACTTGCTGGACGGCTTCCTGTCTCTGTTCTGGTGTTTCGGGATGAAAGATATTTTTTCACAAAAGAGTGAGCCCCGAAAGAGAAAGCTTGATATGCACATAACTCTCATGAATCGCAGCGAGAAAAGACTCTGAAAAAGTGAAGTCATAGTGAAAATCTTCATCAATAGAGATACGTGGAGCAAGAACGCTTCATATTTTTCACTCAGGAGAGGTTGTTAGTGAGAGAGTGAGAGTTTTTGTTTGCTCGTTTTCGAGAGATCTTTCTAAGAGAAGAGTGACTTCTTGATCAGGGCGAGAAGATATATAGTTCACGATCTCTTCAGGGCTTTGAAAACTCATCGTGTCAATAGTGAGTAGTATATCTCCAGGAAGTATTCCTGATACTTCTGCAAGAGATTGCGGGAGTGGAAAAAGCAGTATTCCAGGCTCTCGAATCACAAAACCTATTTCTTCAGCGTATTCAAGACTTGGCAAGAGAAGACTCTCGGAGTCTATATCGATGAGAGTGTTTATCCCAATAGGTTTTCCTCCAAAAGAAAAAATAAGCCATAAGAGCAAGCATCAAAGTAGAAAATTCATACATGATCCGGCAAGAAGAACAAGAGTTTTTTGAAAAATATTTTTTGAAGAGAAACTCTTTTTTGTCTCTTTTTCTCCTGATTTCAGAGGCATGTCTTGGCCATAAATTCTCACAAAACCACCAAGAGGAATCCAGTTGAGAGTAAAGAGTGTTTCCTCAGAATTTTTCCAAAGTTTCTTTGCTCTTGGAGGAATACCAAGTCAAAATTCTTCCACATGCATTCAAAATACTCGAGCGCTGATGTAGTGTCCATATTCATGGATCAGTATGATACTACTCAGAACGAGAAACGCGATGATGACTCATAAAATAATCATAAAAATGTTTCAGAATATACATGTGTATCTATTTTTCTTTTCTCGGGAAATACGGATCTTATTTTTCCGTGCTTCCCTAGTATATCAGTCTCAAACCTTTTACAAGCAAAAAAAGAGGAAGTTTTTTGATTTTTATGCTATTTTTTGGTATGATATATCAAATACTTTATAAATCAGAGTATATGACAGGAGTAAATACTGGAAATATGCGTGAAACATCTTCAGAATCAGCAAATAAAAAATTCACAACGCAGGAGAAAAACCAGCGTCTTTTGAGAGCATATGTATGAAAAAAACTCGAAAATACCGATCAGAGATTGTCCTTTGCTCAAGAAATAGGAAATGCTCCAAAATTGACAGCAAAATTTATAGCAGAAATACACTCTTTTCAACAGTGAAAATCAGAATTTCAGGGTGCCTCTATAGATGAAGATACTTTTTCTCCTCGGGATATACACAGAGAAATATGACACTATCTTGTTGGTATTGAGTCTCAGAAAATGACTCTGAGAAAAACAATACTCCAAGAATACGATATCTCTCCTCATGAGTATGATCAATCTCTTTCACCAAGCATTAATGCCATCACAAAAGAAAAAGATATCCAAAGTCTTTGCGCGTCATCAGAAAAACGAGAAGCATATATCACAAACACTTGCAAAAAAAAGACGCCAAAAAGAAAGCTCGTGAGTAAGGCCTTAAAAGATCTTGATATAGAGAAACGCTTTGATAGGCTTGAACCTCATTTGCAGACAGCATTTCAAGATAACCTCAGAAAAATGCGATGAAGAGAACGCTTTGAACTAGAGGATATTATGGTATTTTTTGAGTCAAAGATTCTCACCACAAAGGAAAAGCAAGGCGTGATAGAAGCATGTATGCCAGATATTTCACTTGATGATATATTGCAATTGAAACTATGGGATATATCTGTTATTCGTCAGGTAAAGAGACAACTCTTAGAGTATACTTTTTGAGATAGGAACCTTGATGGAATACATATTGATAACTATATTGATGAGATAGATAACAAAAAAGTATTTGTTTCTACGAAGGGGATTTTTGAAAATGCAGAAGATCAGGAGAAGTTATTTGAAAAAAACTTTTTCTTTGAGAAATTTCAAAAAGAACTCAACACTGTAGTAGAAAAAATAGAAGAAAGACTCTCAGAAAAAAGTATCCAAAGTGTTCGAGAGATGCAAGATATGCTTTCGTCTGTAGATCATATTTCATGAATAGAACACTTTCAGCAAGGCGCAACAATCATTGTACAAAAACAAGAGAAAGATGCGTCATGAAATACAAAAGCCGTAACACTTTTTGCCGATATTGTTTCTCTGTGAACAGGAGGAACATTTACTATAGCAGAAAAATGAGTAGATATATATGATAATTCAGCGAGAAATGTAAAAACATCACGACAAACATATAGTGAATTTGTCGATTTTGCTACAAAGGGACATATCCTCAAAAGTGTTGAGATAGCTTCTCCTGAGATATTAGATCACAAGATTCGTGCCTGAGAAGTAACGGACAAAAATATGAACGGTCGTTTTGAGTCTCGGTTATGAATTTCTCAAGAAATAGACGAACTCAATAGGCAGATAGAGTCTTATAAGGAATTCATGGATGAAGGTATTCCACTATCTGATTTTTCATCAGGCATAACTCTTTATGAAGCCCAAGAACACGCAGATCAAGAAAGACTTTCTCGTGAAGAAAGTTCAGCAGCAAAACTCAAAGAGCTCTATAAACTCAAAGAAGAAAAAATGTCTTTGATAGAAAGCATTGAGGCAAATAACCTGACAGTCCTCAAAAATGCTCTCAATGAGTATGATCATCTCTGAGAGACACATGGTTTTGAAACAGGAGTGAACTTTGTAACAGATGAAGGAAAATGAGATGTTTACTCGGTGCAAGATATTGACGAAGTCAATCAAAAAATCACAATAAAATGACTTGGAAACAGTGAAATTATTGATTATCATGACTTTCTCACAGCATTTAAAAAGAAGAAATCACAGCGTGTCTCAAAAATAAACGATTTTTGAGAGCTCTTTCATCAAACAGATGATACATATACTTCTTGGAGCAGCTTCGAACTTCAAGAAGGAAAAATAAAAAATAAAAAAACAAAGCTCAATATAGATTATGACTATCTTGTTCCAAAGAAGGATTCATCGAGTCAAGAACTTCTCAAGATTCACGGTATCGAAGGGAGTATGATACGAGTGAGTTTTTGAGAAGCAAAAACACAGAAGAAAGCACCTAAAAAATGAGATGAAAAATGAGAAATATTTGCCGTAGAAAATAGAGACTACTACATCACTGCATGAGTACTAGATCACTATATTCGTAAAAATAAGCTTGAGTTTCGAAGCATCGACGAGGAAAAAGTAAAAGAAGAAAAAATAGCAGGGATACCAACACCAGAAACAAAATTTGGTTTGATGAACTGGTTTTTTCAAAATATGTCTATTTCTGCTGCAATAAAGTGATGACAGACGGGTATTGAGCAAATAAAAAACATGCTCACTGAGTCAGAAGATGATAAAGCAAATAAGTTTGCACTCTCAGTATTTTGACCGCTCTTGTGAGATTCGAGAACCGACCTTGTTTCCCGCGTTGAACAAACACAGAAAAAAAATATGGACGAGATCATCACTCGTCTCAAAGATATCAACTCAAAAATTGCGACACGCATGATCGAGTCTTGGCTCAAAGATCCACGCACACCAGAGTACAAAAAAGAAGCAGGGATGTTTTATATGTTTGAAAAGTATGGTGCTCTTTGCGCTAAGGAACTGTATAAATATCAGGGACAATATTTTTGGTATCAAAAGATGTGAGGCCGCATTGGAGACTCTAACTGGAAAGATGTACATACAAAAAATAACCGAGATCCAAAGCAAAATACCACAGAAGAGGAGCTGGTATATATGCTCATGAAAAAGCAAACTGCTCCCGGATGATACAATGGTGTTTCTCGTCGGTCAAAACTTGATAAAGAACTCAAGGCAAAAAGAGGACAGGGAAAAGATGAAGAGTACGAGACAGGGAAAAAAGACGGTGGAAACGAGCGTGATATTAAGGATAGACTTGACTGAGGACTCTCAGAGCTTGAGTCAGGAAACTACCCCAATGCTTTTGGATGGCTTGAGAGCGTGACAGATAAGTGAGGAACAATGAAGCAGATGAATATGATACCCTTTGTGATGGTGTTTTCTGGTATGGCGTACAATTATGAAAAAAACCTTCTTGATAAGGTAAAGAGGTTCCCAGGTGAGTCACGCATGCTTATGATGCTCAGGATGATGTCTTATAGGGCTGATATAGACCTTCTCAATGATACCATTATGAAGATATGTACTCGTCTTGAAACAAGAGGACATAGTGGAATAGAAAAAAAAGCCAGAAGGATTTATGATAACAGATATGAAAAAATAGACGAACGACAAAAACAACGAGAAACAATTACATTTTATGAGGAATATGGTGAGATATTGACGAATATTTTGTATATGCTCAATACCTGAAATACAGAAGATAAACACAATAAGATGATATTCTTTGAAAAAGATGAAGAACCCATTTTTCGCCAGTATTATGAGAAAATGCAGTGATATATATATGCAGATGGAAACTATGGCGCAAATGAAGAGCTTATGGCAGATGCATTTGCAATGGCAGGAACATCATGAGTGAGTTTATATAGAGCTACAAAACAACTTCTTGAAAAATGAAATGATGGTATTTGGAGAAAGCACGAGGCATGACCAATTATGTGGAAGGAGATAGAGAATGAATTCAAAGCTATTCCCAAAAGAGATTATTATCCTGGAGATCCTGAAAAAACGAGAAAGATGCAGGAAAAGCTCTTGGAACATAACCTGCGAGAGTTTATCTCAGCTGTTTTGGGTACTTATACTTCCTGACGAGGGATAGAGAGTTTTAATGCTCCAACATGATACCATACAGCACTGAACCATTGGGGAGTATATTTTAATGAAATGGTAGATGCTTGAGCTGATGTAGAGAGTATTAAAAAATGAGGAAACAAAGACCTCTTAGACAGGCTTGTTCGGCAAGTTATTGATTATGAAATTCACGGTATTAGTTATAAGAGACCTACCAGAAGCGATGGAAAATGAGGATATATTTTTACTGATACGGAAAAACAAGAAGATCCTGAAACACTCTCAGATCTTATTAAAGGAAAGGCGAGTGATACTATAGGAAAGTCAAAGAGGGCAGCTTAAAGAAGTTCTGAAAAATAGAAAAATTTCTAATCCTCTCTGGCTCTATCGAGCCATCTCTAGAATATATAACCCTCCCCCAACCCCTCCCTTGATAAGGGAGAATAGATTCTTCTCCTTTGGAAAAGGAGTTTCTCAGAGCTTTCCTAAAGATTCTCTTTCCAGTTTGTGAGGAGCATATCTATCTCTAGAATGCTTGGTGACTGCTTGGCGCTATTATTCCACTCAACGATGGCAGTGACTTTCATCTTTGGATCACCTGAGTCTCACAGAGTATCATCTTGTTTGTAGTATTCAAGAAGCATTCGACGAGTAAAGAGTGACTTTAGAGGTTCTCCTGATATTTGTGTATAGAGTTTTCGATCATCGAGAAATACTTGAAAACTGCTTCGATAATCTGGATCTACAAAACCACCTGTTTGATTTGATGCAGAGAGAACAAAACGATCAGTGGAACTGTCTCTATAAATTCGGTATGATCATGCAGTTATGTCTGTTGAGTCTCAAGTATTTCAAATACAGTTAGCATCATAGTTGAGGGTATTCCAACAGTTTTGTAAGTCTGCACTGTACAAGAGCCAGTTAGTATCACGAATGTTAGTAAATGCTTCAAGTCCATCACGGGCAATCTGTATAGCCTCTATACGATCATCTGTTGCCTGTGAAAGTTTTTGTGCAGAGTTCATGATGCTAAAAACACCAACTACTCCAACAACTACTATGAGTAATACCACAAGAGACTCAACGATAGATGTAGCTGTGAGGGAGTATTTCATTGATGAGATACTTTAGAAAAAACAAACTATGAAGCAGGATATTTTTGAGTATAAAAATTTGCGAAAATATCTCAATTTTTTCTGCTTTACATAGAAAGCTTTTTCTATACAATCCTCCAGCCTTAACCCCAATATTATGCGACGTTTTTCTATTCATGACGAAAAAAGTCTCAAAGAACTTTTTCAGGAACACCAGATTCCTGCTTTTCGTTATGCGCAGATAGAAAACGCGATATACAAAAACGATATTACAGATTTTGCTGAAATTCAAACAATACCCAAAGATATCAGAGAACTGTTAGAAGAAAATTGTTTTTATCAGAGTCTGACTCTCGACCATGAAGCTCAGTCGAAAAATGGTCAAACAACAAAATTTCTCTTCAAAACCGAGGATGGGCTCTTAATAGAGTCAGTGATTATGCGTCATCTTTCAGGGAGAAATACGCTATGTATTAGCTGTCAGGCTGGATGTCCTATGGCATGCACTTTTTGCGCGACAGGGAAGCTCTGACTCCAAAAAAATCTTCTTCTTCATGAAGTAGTAGAACAAGTAATGTTTGCCAGTAGGAGACTCAACTCAGAGGGTAGTAAACTGAGAAATGTTGTGTTTATGGGTATGGGAGAACCTATGCTCAACTATGATGTTATGAAGCAGGCGATAGATATCTTTACTCATCAAAAAAAGTTTGATCTCTCAAATAGGAGAGTCACGGTTTCTACCTGTGGTATTGTCCCTGGGATAGAGAGATTTACTCAGGATTTTCCTCAGACCTCTCTTGCTGTCAGTCTCCATGCTCCAAATGATGAGATTCGTAAATCGATTATGCCGGTTGATCATACCTATGATATTGAAAAACTGATGACGAGTTTGGATAGGTATACTAACAAAACAAATAAGAGAATATTTTATGAGTATATTATGATTAACGGGGTAAATGATCATCTCAAACTTGCTGATGAACTGTGAAGACTTTTAGAAGGGAGACTCGCTCATGTGAACTTTATTCCCTATAATCCTGGAGAAGGAACATCGTCAGATGGATACTCTACAACACCGCGTTTTATTATAGAGAAGTTTCAAAAAATATTGGAGAAATATGGTGTTGTCTCTACGATTCGCGCGACAATGGGAGATGATATAGATGCTGCCTGTGGTCAGTTGGCTCGAAAAAAAAAGGAAGAAAAAAAGGGCTAAAAATAAAATATGTCAAAAATTATTTTTGGTATTTTTTCAAACTTCTTCGTTTATGTATATAATTCCTTTATTGTTTTTTGTAAAATAGACCATCATTACAACTACTACATCCATAAAAAATATGAAAAAACTGATACTACAACTCCTGTGCACTTTTATAGCTTGACTGTGCATACTTTCGCTTGCTTTACCATGGAATCATCTGTGAATCAACTTTCCAGTAAGTAACCAAGAGTACAAACTCTGACTTGATCTCTCCGGGTGAATAGAGCTGGATTATAAAGTAGATCTTACAGAAGCAAAGCAGGAAGAGTGATATGATGTCAGTAGAAAAAAATCTATCATCGAAGGACTCAAATCTATTATCGATAAAAGAATAGAGTCTCTTAACATTAATGACTCTATTATCACAGATGCGAGTTATGGTTGAGAAGAGCATATTATTGTACAAATTCCACTCAAGGGAAATACGAGCCTCGAAAACTCAGAAAATATCCAAAAAGCAAAAGCAGCAATAGGAAAAGTAGTGACTATAGCCTTCAAAGAACTCAAAGACCTTAGCGCTTTGAGTGATGAACAAAGAGAAGCGCTCGGAGATGATATATGGATAGAGGCAGAAGACTCACAAGGTAGAGTCCTTGATGATAGATATTTTGTGAATTCATCTTTGCAATACAATGAAGCTTTTAATCCTATGGTAGAACTCACATTTAATACCCAGTGAGCTGAAATATTTGGAGAACTGACCAAGAGACTGGTTGGTCAACCTCTCGCAATCTTTGTATGATGAGAGCTCCTTACCGCTCCAAATATCAATGAGCCTATTCTCTCGGGAAGAGCAGTAATCACTTGAAACTATACACCAGAATCAGCAAAGGCTCTCTCAGATGATATCAATATAGGAGTTGTTCCAGCACCTATATTGCTTACAAGTGAGAGGACAATAGATGCGCGACTCGGAAATGATTCACTGCAAAAAATCATATTTGCTGGAGCCACAGGCTTTGTCTTGATTCTCATATTCCTTATATGAGTATACAGACTCTCATGACTTATAGCTGCTGTAGCACTCTTTATTTATGTGGTGATTATTCTGGCAATACTCAAGCAATTTTGAGTAGTATTGACTCTTGCATCTATTGCCTGACTGGTACTCTCTCTTGGTATTGCTATTGATGCAAATATACTCATATTTGAAAGAATAAAAGATGAACTCAAAAAAGGGCAGAATATCATAAGTGCACAAAGAAAAGGTTTTGAGAAATCTTTTTCTGCTATTTGGGACGCGAATATCACGGGTTTTATCGTTGCTCTGATACTCTTTATTTTTTGAATCAATATGATTAAAGGGTTTGGTTTTATCCTTGCAGTATGAATTGTTGTGAGCTTATTTTCAGTATTTTTTGTTTCAAGATTTTTTATACAAATGCTTGCAGCTTGTCAGGTAAGTGAAAAGAACTTTATTTGAGTCAAGAAGTAGTATATCAAAAATATGACATATCAGAGTATTCACAGGGAGTAGCACTGAAAAAGCTTTTTAGGTGTTTTCTTGAGCCGTTACATGTTTTTTTTAAAAAAAATTTGACAAATAATAAATAATTATTATATATAAAATATTTACACATAATAATTATTTTATGCATACCATCAGACCACAACAAGAAAATACAATTAAGTGATATTTTACTCCAGAGAAACTAACAGCAAAAGAAAAAATAACAGCGTTTACTTGACTTATTGGTAAAGCTGTAGGTGTAACTCTTGCGACATATGCTTGAGCTCATGCAGCTGCGTACTCTCCTGAATCTCAAAGTTATATTGGGGAAGTTCTTTTAAAAATGTGACACGGTGTTACTCATACAATAGAGGATATATGAAATGCTGCAATGTATATTGTTTCAAACCCATCTTTTCTTTTCAATTTTTCTTGAGATACAATCTCTCGAGAACATTTGGATGTATCAGTAGATGTTGCAAAGCATGTGTGAGATATTTCTAGTTCATGAACAGCCAACCTTATAAAAACACCTGTTAAGACACTATTATCATCATGCGGTCTGTACGTATCTTTATCATTACCTATTAAGTTTTTTACAGACTTATACACTCTCAAAAATAAAATAAATTTTTTACAAAGACTGCGTTTACGAACCTATAACAGGTTTCGAGGAAAAGGAGAATCTTGCATAGTTGAAATCCCAGAAAAATGAGACGGTCATATGACGAGACAGTAAGAATTACAAGTATTATTCACCCATCTCTATCTCATACCTCAAACTATCGATATTTCCCGCTCACAGTAAGAGAATAATAAGCTCTTTTCAAGAATACTCTTTATCATATTTTTTAATAAGATGAAGGGTATTTTTCATTCACTGACCATCAAGAGCATTCGAATGATGAAGTGCTTGAGTAAAAATCTTGCTACTCATTTTTGCTATATCTTCATCACTATCACGAGACTCATAAATATCTGGAACAATCAGTATATCAGTATATGAAAAACAGTTTCGAAACTCTTCAAACAGTTCAATCGTACGACTATACTGATGAGGCTGAAAAATAGTGAGAATAGGAGTGTTTTGGTGAGATTTTTTGATGGCTTCAAGAGTCAGAGATATCTCCGTAGGATGATGACCATAATCACTCATAAGGAGATGATGATGCTTGGTATATCAGATCTGCTCCATACGACGCCAAACTCCACTATAATTCTCAAGAGTTTCGAGCATGCTACGCTCTAAAATCCCAGCTAAATATCAGGCTATATACGCAAGTTTTGCATCAATCATAATATGGTCTCCCGGAATATGAAGTATAATTTCTGGAAAATCAAAGCGTTGTTTTTGCTCTTGCACTCAAGTTTGAGGAGTGATAAGCTCAAAGTTTTTTTCATACGTGACAATATAGTGAATATCTCACCTTTTTCAGATAAGTGATGATGAGAGAGTGTCGTTTCCGTAGAGAATACAAAAACCTCATGGAACAATATTTTCTACAAACTTTTCATACGCTTGGAGATAACTTTCAGGAGTAGTAAAAAAATCTGCATGATCATACTCAATATTTGTTATCACGGCAACACTCGGTTTGTAGGCAAGAAAATGCTCTTTATACTCACAAGCTTCAATGATGAAATACCTATTTTTTGATGATGAAGAGAGATGAGAAACAGATTCGTTTTTAGGAGAGGTATAAAAGTTTTTCCCATCAAATTCTTTGAGAAGTGTTCCAACTATCGCCTTGAATGATTCATTGCTGTTTTGAAAAATCTGAGCTATCATACTCGTTGTAGTAGATTTCCCATGAGTTCCAGTAATAGCAATGAGTTTATACTGATTTACGATATTTCAGAGAGCAACATTATAACAAAGTGTTGTAACTCAAAGAGAGCGAGCTCTTTGTATTTCACTTTGTGACTCTGGAACTGCCTGTGAAAAAATACAAAGTTCAAGATTTTTGTGTATTTTCTCAGGAGCTTCTCAAATAGTGATATCACAGCCATCGTTTTGAAGACTTTTTATAAGATCACTATTTACACTATCACTTCCATATACTGTATATCATTCTGAGAGATAGTATCTTGCAAGAGCAGAAACTCAAATTCAGCCGATTCATACAAAATATATTTCTTTTTTTTTGGGAGAGTTTTTTTCTGCTTTTTTTGCCTTCAGTGGGGTATCACAAAGAGAGCTCATCAGAGTATCATATATTCATGTATAAATGTGAGAGTCTATTTCTATGAGTTCCTCTTGAGAAAACTTCGAAAGCACCCAATCAGAAACATCATAATGAGTATTATTTCCTACTCATACCTTTATACGCGGAAAGGCTTCACCAAAAACTCGTATAATATCTTTTATCCCATTATGACCTCCAGCACTTCACTTTTTTCTGTGTCGAATTTTTCCAAACTCTAGAGAAATATCATCGTATATTATGGTAAAATCTTCAACAGAAAGCTTATAAAAACTTCGTATTTTTTTGAGAGCTTGTCATGATGCATTCATAAATGTTTGTGGTTTGAGAAGGATGACTTTTTCCTGCGGATTAGAAGAACTATTGAGAAAACCCTCAGAAATATCAGCAAGAAATTTTCACTCATACTTCCACGGGGAAAAATCTTGCTCTTGAGCAAACTTCTCCAAGAATAAAAAACCAAGATTGTGCCTGGTAGAGCTATATTTTTTTCAAGGATTTCAGAGTCAGACAATGATTTTCATAGTTATTTTTTTATATTATTTCATAAATTTTTTATGAATATTTTTGAGATGGGGGTTTGTGACATGGGTATATACTTGCGTAGTAGTAATACTTGAGTGTCCAAGCATTTCTTGAATACTCCTCAGATCAGCACCAGCTCAAAGAAGCGTTGTTGCAAAACTATGGCGCAACGTATGAGCTGAGACATTTTTGAGTATCATTGCTTTTTGCGCTGTAGACTTGATCATTGCAGTAATAAAAAAGCGTGTGAGGCGCATATTTTCATCTTCGAGTATATCAATATTATCTGTTTTAATATTATGTCTGATAAAGAGGGGAGAGAGGTGATCATTTCTTGCAGAGAGATATTCTTGTATCAGTCAGGTAGCAGTATTTGTGAGGTAGACGACTCTGAGCTTTCTTCACTTTCCTCTCACGGCAAATTCTTGCGTTTGTAAGTTAATGTCATTTTTATTGAGCGCGGTAAGCTCTGAAATACGCAGTCCTGTTGAATAAATACATTCCATAATGGCTCTGTCACGCTTTCCTATGAGTGTCTTTGTGTTTGGGATAGCAAATATTTTTTCTAGTTCCTCATTTGTGAGAAACTCGACTTTTCGAGCTTCGGCTTTGATGAGATCAATAGAGCTAGGGGAGAGAGAAGTTATTCATTTTTTTTCGAGATACTTGAGAAAACTCCTGAGAGTAATCATATAAGCGTTTGCCGTTTTGATAGAAATATTTTTATTGTTTTTATACAGATATGACCGAAATCACTCAGCAAGTTTTAATGTTATTTTTTCTACCTCGAAGCGTAAACTATCAATGTTTTTTTCTTCGAGGTACTCAGAAAATTTCTCAAGATGCCTCCCGTACTGCTCTACAGTTCTTTGAGATTTATTTTTTACTGCTTCGAGCCAGTCGAGAAAATCTGTATATGCTTGTTGGAACTTCATTTTATATTGTTACACAATAATTTCAGCTTCTCCCTCAGTTACCAAAATCGTATGCTCAAACTGGCAACCAAGACTCCCATCAGCAACATATATTTCCCAGTTTCACTCATCAGTGATTTTACCACAAGAATACCCGATGATAGGTTCTATTGCAAGTGCCATTCACGCTTTGAGTTCTGGTCACTGACCAGGAGTTCCGTAGTTATAAATATATGGCTGTTCATGCAAGCTCTTTCCAACCCCATGTCCGGTAAGATCTCGAATAATATGATAGTCATGTTTTTCGACATATTTTTCTATAGCATGCCCTATGTCTCAGGTAGTATTTCCTGCGGTTGCTTTTGCAAGAGCTTTTTTCAGAGCTTTTTCTCATACTCGTAGAAATTCTTTTTTTTCCGGAAATGTATCAGCGTCTCAGATAATAGTCGTAAATGCAGCATCAGTACAAATCCCATACTCCTTATCTTTGACTCAAAAATCTATTGTTACTACATCACCTTCTTGAAATATGATAGACGACAGAGGTCTTCCATGCACAACAACACTGTTTACGCTCGTTTGAAGAGTATATTTATAGCCATATACTCAGGTAAAAGCAGAAACGACTCAGCTATCGCGGCACATCCTGAGAGCGAGTTGGTCTACCTCTTTTGCGCTCACTCATACGGCAAGCATATCTTTGATAGCTGCAAATATTTTTTTATGAATCTTTCCATTTTTTCTGAGGATTTCTTGTTGTTTCTTTGTGAGCATTTTTTGAAAAGTTATCTACTATAGTTACATTTTCCGAGACCCGTTCATTGTCGGTCACATACTTTGGAAGCTCTTTGAGAAATGTTTTCCAATATATTGATAGACCTTGTAAGTGAGTAGTGCATATTTATGAGGCGAGACTGTACTTGCTGGGTCGCAACATCTTGAGTAAAAGCAAAAGGTTTTTGTTCTTCAAAAAGCGTATTAATACTCTTTTCTATATCAGCGGTATTTGATATTTGCTTATTTGCTTTCACAATATCTGTGATAGAAACTCTCTCTTGATTTTTAAACTTTTCCGCAAGTGTCTGCTGAAAGGTATTTTCTTCTCTTTGAGTTGCATCTTGTAAATACCTCTCTGAGTTCATGAGGGGATCAGAGCTTGATATTCATGAACTTTCATACCTCTTGAGATTTTCTACTACAATATCTCCTTGTCCTGAGTTGATGTTTTGCGATGAAAGATACTCTTTGAGGACTCTGTCTTCTTCACTTCTTTTTTGTCATTGAGGGTCTTTTCCTGTGAGTAAGTTCCAGGCATCTTTCCAGATTTGGATTCCGTCTTGGTAATTTTTTGTTTTGATAGTGATATTGGATATTTGTTCACGAAAATCAGCTACTACTTCTCATTGACACTGACTACACTCGTAGAGAGATTGAGAATTATAATACTGGAGTATTTGTGATGTGAAATCAGGACTCACAAGTGTAAGTTGTATATTACTGGTATCTTTTCCAGAGACAGACTGCGTGAATAAGAGGAGTACTTGAGTATTGTTATTGATGGCTTGCGTGAGGAGATCCCTCACGCTTATATCTTCTGGAAATTCACAGTAAGAGAGTCGTGCACATATATCTGGAAGAGTGTTTCATCCTGCACCTCTTCTTTCGTATATCTCGAGCATTTGCGTGAGTCGCTGAGTGTAGGATCGTATGGTATTATAATCCCTTTTTATAGGTTTTGGAATAGTTTGAGTCATGGGAAGTGCGATATGAAAATCAAAACTTCCATAATACTCCTCAAAGCTGAGTGCTTGACTCAAACTTGTCATGATCTTCGATCGAGTTTTATAGATATCTTTTTCTATTGCGGTATCTCACTGTTGTGTTTTTTCAGCTCTGATAGTTCCAGATACACTTCTGATAAGCTCATCCATATTGGTAAAGTATTCTGTGAGAGCAATAGCTGGAGTATCTACTATTGGGCAACTTGCGCTACATTCATCAGCGCTATACACGATGCTAGAGCTTCACAGGACTATCAAAAATGTAAGAATATATTTTATCATATTTAGCTGGAGCGAGTAGGTATTTTTTCCAAAACTTCTACAGTTCATGCTACTGACTTTACAAAGTCTTCAATATTTTTGACAAACTGTTCTAGTTCAGAAAAGCTTTTATTGAATTTTTTCATATCATCATGGATAATTTGTTTTTCTACAGATTCTGATACGAGTCTGTTATTTTCTTCGAGGGCTGACATAAATTTTTTGAGATTATTTCTTCTTTGTTCTACATAATTGAGAGGCATTCATTCACTTGTCTGAAAGATCTTTTCTTCCTGCTCACTTGGGGCTATTCCACTGATACTTCAAAATATTCGTAAATCATTTGCTCTTTTATAGTCGAGACCATTATTTTTATAGTAGGTGTATAGAAGATTTTCTATCTGATACATATCTCCATTCACTTGAGATTTTTTTGAGTTTTGCACCTCAAGTATGGGAACAGGCTGAGTCGTTACCTCAAGTCAAAAACCTCTAAGAGTTCATGGAAGATCGCTTATAATAGCACCAAGCTCAAAGTTATTAGTGGTCATTTTTTTCTGCGTGAGGGAAGTGTTTGCGGCTTTTTCAAGATGTTTTCATGCTCGGGTGATTACTCATTCTACACTAAAAGTATCAGAGGAGTTCATACCATAGTTATCGTCTTCAAACGCTATAACAATACAAAAAAATGTTCCAGCCTTACAACCCCACTCGTCAGTATAGGCGTTATATGTGACGCTACGTGTTTGTCATGGAAATGGTCATCACCAGCTTGCACCGCTACTAGCAGTTTCTTGAGAATACATCCATACTTGAGAAGAATTGCTACTTGTTGATGGGCGAGCTTGCTCAACATCAGATACAGAAAAACTGGCAATATTATCATCAGTTGTACAGACATAGTTATGTGATAGTGAATTTGCTGGGAAAAATGTCTCAAAAGAACTTTCCATATTTTGTGCGTATTGAGCAGCTGCTTCATCGCTATTTCATAGAGCTATATCAGTGATAATTCCTGTAAGAGGATCATTGATATTGTCATCAATAAAATTTTGGAGAGCTTGGTTTGAGAGTGGATACTCTATTCATTCATAAGGAATCTCTTCGGAGAAGATGATACTGTCAATATCTTGTAGATCAACGATGAGATCAAAAGGTGAATTTTCCCTATTTCCATCATTGTATATTCCTGTTCGTGCAACATTGTAGAGGGCGTCTGTCTTTGCTTGGGCTTTTTGTCAGTAGGTATTTTTGATGTATGTGCTGATAGAGACTACTTTTGATATGAGTTCTGTGGGAGCAGGGTTTTCATCAGAAAATCAGCATTTTTCAAAAATGTATGCCACCTGATCTTCTGCGGTATTTCCGAGAAAGTTTTCTATGTCTGAGCTAGAGCGTATATCACAGTTGATTCATTCTCTTTCAAATATTGGAGTGAGGACATTTTGTATATTTGTCTGTCATTGTCCTGAGAGTTCATATTGATATTGTTGTATTTGGAGGTCTTTTATTCCTGAGTCTATTTGTTTATACAGATCAAGTCCGAGATCTTCTCATAGTATAGCAAAGCTGTTATGGCTCTGCAAAAGAGACAAGATACACAAGAGTAAGAGAAATATTTTTTTGAGACTGACCATACTTTTTTATAAAAAGAGTTTTCTTTCCCTTACTATAGGAAAAAATACGATTTTTTCACGCATTTTCAGAAAAAGATATTTGACTATTTTTTTAAATTATCATAATAAGGGTGTCTTTAACCAAGATTCCTACGCAATAAAGGTGATCTTGCGTGGGGATCAAAAACAGAAACAGAATAATAAGGAGAAATTGTATGTTTTATGTAGTTTTCTTTTTCCAGCTTTTTATAATTGTAATCTGGGTGCAAGATGTGTTATTTCAAAAATATTCTGAAGATGAGCCAGGAGATACGGGAGCTTTAACCCTGATTCAAAGAGGATTAGGTATCAAACCTAAGGAAGAGGATAGAACGTGGGTCGAAATGGCTATTCCGATAGCATTTCATTACAGAGGAATAAAAAAATTCCTTTTGACTATAATACTCATTAGTACATTAGTAAGCATTTAACTAGGGGAGATAAAAATGAATTGCATTCAATGCTTGGAGGGAATAGGGGTCGGAAGCCCCTTCGCTTATCATCCCAACCCTCCATTTGAGGGGAGAAAGAACAAGGAGGCTGACGTGCAAGTTAGCCTTCCAATCTGCCAAAAATGTTATCATGGTATAGGCGAAAAAAGAATTACCATAACTATTGATAACATTGCTAGGGAGCTCAAGCCAAAATCTTGAATCTCTCTTATCTTTTATAATAAAACAGCCCCTTTGGGGCTGTTTTGCTACCTCACTTCGATTCCTTTCTTCCCTGAAAATAGTTCAAAATGCCTTTTCGCTGCGTCTTTGAGAATCATCTCAGCAATCTGATCCTCAATCATATTGGTAATAAAACGACGAATCTCTCTTGCTCCAAACTCAGGATTGTATACCTCTTTTGCAATAGCATTTATCACCTTATTATCATAATCTATATGCATATCTTGGTTTACCAGCCGAGACTCAAATTTTTCCAGTTGCAGACGAATAATTTTTTTAATAGCGGTTCTATCAAGAGGATTGAACACGATTACCTTATCTATTCTGTTTACAAACTCTGGAGAAAAGTACTCTGTCAATGATCACTTTACTCTGTCTTGCGCTTTTTCATAGTCATTCATTACTTTTTCTTCATCACTGTCTGAAATATTGAAACCTATTTGCGCAGCTCGTTCACCAAACTCTTCCTGCCCAATATTTGATGTCATAACAATTACCGTATTTTTAAAATTTACCTTTCTTCATTTATTGTCTGTGAGAACTCACTCCTCAAGGATTTGTAACAAAAGATTATATATCTCTACATCTCACTTTTCTATCTCGTCGAAAAGAATAATAGAGTAAGGCTTTTTTCGTACTTTTTCTGTCAAAACTCATCCCTCTTCATATCACACATATCCAGCACTTGCACCAATGAGCTTATTGGCAGAAGTTTTATCAGAATACTCTGACATATCTATTTTAATAAGCGCATCCTCATCACCATAATACTCTCGAGCAAGAACTTTTACTATTTCGGTTTTTCCTACCCCTGTTGGACCAAGAAAGAGAAAACTTCCAAGAGGCCTATTTGGTTCTCCGATACCAGTTTTGTTTCTGATGATAGATTTACAAATAGCTTCTATCGCAGGGTCTTGTCCGATGATATTTTTTTTCATATGGCGAGGAAGTCTCTTGAGTCGATCTATCTCTTTTTTAGAGAGATTTGCCACAGGAATACCTGTCGTAATAGAAAGAACTTTATGAATATCTTCGGCCTGAACCCAAAAACGCTCATTTTTTGGAATAGAGAATTTTTGCTTAATTGTTTGAATCTCTTTCTCATAAGCGCTTTGAATATCTTTGAGAGCGACGGCTTTTTTATACTGTTCTGACATAACTGCTGACTCTATCTTTTTTTGATTTTTCGCCATTTTTTCGCGTATTTTTTTTATTTCTTCTTCATCAACATTATATTTCATAGATTTAAGACTACAGGCCTCATCTATGAGGTCTATGGCTTTGTCAGGAAGTTGTCTATCAGTGATATATCTGATAGAGAGATCAACAGCTTCGTTTATAGCCGCGCTAGAAATATTGAGGTTATGATATTCTTCAAATACCTCTTTGAGGCCAGAAATAATATCTCGCGCTATTTCTCTACTTGGTTCTGCAGCAACAATCTTTTGAAAGCGTCTTTCAAGAGCAGGATCTTTTTCTACATATTTTTGATATTCATTGAGAGTTGTTGCTCCTATAACGCGTATTTTTCCACGACCCATAGCAGGTTTGAGTATATTTGAAGCATCAAGAGATCCCTCCCCACTTCCAGCTCAGATGATGGTATGTATCTCATCAATGAAGAGGAGAACTTCATTTTCTACCTTACTAGCTTCTTCAATAATTTGTTTAATACGAGACTCAAACTCGCCTCGAAACTTTGTTCCTGCAACAAGAGACGACATATCTAAAGAGAGAATCCTCTTATCTTTCATCGAAAATGGAACATCTCCTTTTGCGATCCTGAGGGCAAGCCCTTCTACTATTGCCGTTTTTCCTACTCCGGCTTCTCATACGAGGCAGGGGTTGTTTTTTGTCTTTCTATTGAGGATTCCGATGAGTCTCTCTATTTCTCACTGTCTTCCGATGATATTGTCGATTTTTCCTTCTCGGGCTTCTGCAGTAAGATCTGTTGAAAAAAAATCAAGTGCAGGAGTTGTAGAGTCTTCTTTTTTTCCTTGTTTTGTATTTGCATCAAAAGGAGTCTCCATTTCTCATCATCATGCCATTGACTGAATACTCGAGAATATATTTTCTGCGAGTGTTCCAAAGAGTTTTTCGATAGAGTCATCACTGCTAGTGTTTCATTCAGATGATACTTGAGAGTTGGCAGTATTTCATGTACCATCTTGTGTTCCAAGGCGAAAGAGGTCTCAGAGATTTGTTTCAAGGTCGCTGGGGTTAATACCGATATACTCCAAAAAACTCGGTAGCCATGTATCTCATACAAGCAGAGACATGAGGAGGTCTTCAAGGGTAGCTCGTGGTTTTGAGTGAGATGCTGCAAGTTTTACGCTTCCAAGAATGATATCTTTACACTTTTGGTTCATACCACTATAAACTCATTTTCTTTTTGAGAAGGGATCATTGAGGTTTCCTTTATTGATGATTTCGAGAGCCAGTTTTTTATCAATACCGTATAGCGTGAGAACCTCGAGTATGCTGCCGTCAGCATTTTCTAATAGTTCGAGGAATATGTCTTCTGGTCGGAGATCTTTGAGTCAGAGTTTTCTCGCATTATTTTCAGCGTTTATGAGGGTTTTTTTGTATCCGTCGGAAAAGTTGTTGTATACCATAGAGTCTGTGTTTGTGTTAAAATGTTATGCTTTTTTCTGATTTTTTTCAAAAAAAGGATAACGATAAAAAATTTTAGGGGAATTATTTTCTCTGTAAAGCTTGAATATTTTTTCATGTTAAAAAATTGCGTGGACTTGCATGAAGAAAATAATATACTTACATCATATCAGAAAAATGCTCCTCTTCATAGGAGTGAAGCTGTACTTTTTATTTTTTCATCGAGGAGCTTATGTTTTGAAAAAAAATACTTTTTCTCACAGCGTGATATCTTGCCGGAAATGTGATAGCATCTTTGTATTCAGAGAAAAAAAAGTGAGAAAAAAAATGACAAAAAGATAGAGATATTTCTGCTGCTTTTGAAACATTTATCCAGACTCATAAAAGCCTTTTTTCTGATATAGAAAAATATCTTTTATCTCCAGAACAACAAAAATCATTTTCGAAAAAAAAGGCTGCTTTTATACAGTGATCTCAAAAATATATCAGCCAAGCTCAGAAAGTCATTGCAGAAGTGCAAGAATGAGAAGAGTACAAAAAGGGAACAAAAAAACTTCGCAAGTACTCACAAAACCTTCTTTCTCGGGCAAAAGAGTTTTTTCATCATCTTTCACTGTGAGACGAAAAAAAGAAGTAAAAAAGTATTCAGCTCTATAATGCCAAATACTTCCTCTTTTAGCCACCTATTTTTTTCTAATGTACCTCTTTACTTCTTTTCTTTTTTCAGTATTGATACAAGACAGAAACAGATTATCCAAGCACTAATAAAATTGACTCATAAATCTATCATACTGTCATGGTAAATGCCATACACTTTGTTTGTGATAAGTCAGAAATAATCTCTATAGATATATTGCATGATTTCTAAAACGACGCTTATCGTAAAAGAGAAAAATACACAAAATACGCTGAGAATAGTTTTGTGTTCTATAAAAGGTTTTGAGAGACTATAGCTCATAATCCCGAGAGCAAACATCAGGTTTATATGCTCAAAGATATTACTGAGCCTTGAGTTCATGATCTCACTATCACTCAAGGCAAGAGATTTGAGAATTACGATGAGGATACTTGAAAATATGATACTTCATAAGAGCACAGAGAGTTCGTTGGGTTGATGGTATTTCTTGAGGTATACATAGACCATAACAAAAAGAAATAATGCAATAACTCCAGATGCTATTTGGCTCACAAAAAGAAAGCTGTAGAAGGCTATGAGGAAGAGTATAGTGAAGAGAAGTTCTTGTTGCTGCTTTGAAAGAACTTTTTTTGAAAGATCAGAGAGAGTAATCATTATATTTTTCTGCAAATTTAAGATATATATCCATATTTTAGTCTTGGAAAAATCGTAAATAGTCACTTATGTTTTCATACATTTGCCAGAGAAAATATTTATAAAAATCTTCGGAATTTTTTTCTTTTCACAGGCTTTGAATATATTCTATTCTCGTAACTATCGGGAAAATTATAGGGAAATATCAATATTTTACGAGAAAAAGATTCATGAGAAGTCTTCATATTCTTCCGTTTCCATCAAAAAATGGATGTATTTTTATAAAGCGAAAATGTATATCTGAGATTTTTTTTAGGCAATCTTTTTTTGAAGTCTCGCTATTACAAAAATATATAAACTCTTGCATAAGTTTTGGGAGCTCTTTTGAACTTGGTGGAATATCTTCACTTCCAGTTATGAATACCTGAGAATCTCTATATTTTCCTATATATTTTTTTTCTATACCTTTCAGGAGCTTTCGATGCATATCATAGAGGAACTTTTCTGTCAGGAGAAAGTCTTGTTCAAAAAAGCTCCAGAGTGACTGTGTAATCTCAGCGAGATTTTCAGTTTCTTTTGTTTCACGAATAGTTTTCCCTCATACAGTAATACCATCTTCTATAAGGACTTTTACTTCAGAGAGAGTATAGCTATTTCCTTCAATAGCATTTGAATGAGTAGTGAATCAGATGTTGAACCAGTTTTGTAAGTTTTTCAGTTGCACTTCAGGTATTGGACGAAATTTTTCAAGTTCTTTCTGTAAAGAACGGATCTTTTTTTCGTAGTCTTGTATATCAATTTTTTGCATATCTTTTTTTAGTTTTACTTCCATAGCTTTCATCATTATATCTTTTTTTCCTCAAAAAAATAGTGATTTTTTTGACAAGGGATGGGGGAGAAATGATAACATCATAAAGTAGAAAAAAACAAAACCTAATTGCTACAATTGTAACAACTACCATATATTATAAAGTCAGAGAAACATGAATCATTGAAACATGGGATTCTACATGGGATCATTCATGAAACGATGACCTTCTAGGCAGACCAAACGAGCAATAACTCATATCTCATGAGAATTTCGAACTTTTTATATCGAAAAATATATTTCTGCTATGATTCTCGAAGAAAAACCTACGAAAATATTGCAATTTTTGTAAAAAAAGCATACTTAAAAGAAATATATATTGTAATTTTTTGAAAAGTATGCTTTTTTATCGGAAAAAATATATTGAAAGAATTCAGAGCTGCCTTGATAATAAAAATGCACTAATACTTGTCTGAGCACGACAAGTATGAAAAAGCTCCCTCATACAAATCTTGCGCGAAAAAAAAATCGTGAATGAAGAACTGGTATTGAGTGGAGATGAGTTTTTCTTAGAAAATTTTTCTCCGAAAGAATTCCTAGAACTCTTAGAATTTCGTTATGATATTTCAAATAAGAAATACCTGATTATCGACGAAGCCCAGAAAATTAAAAATATTGGAATTATCATTAAATATCTCGTTGATAAAAATAAACAAGGTGATATTTCACTCAAACTTATTATTTCTGGGAGTGGGAGCTTAGAAGTATTTCGCGGTATTACTGACAGTCTGATTGGAAGATATAATCTTATCCAAGTACGCCCTTTCTCATTTTCAGAATTTTTAGAATTTGAATGAATGAATGTAGAAAAAATGCCAGAGAATAATGCTATTATACAAAAAGAAATTGAGAAAAATTTTCAAATCTATCTACGTTATGGATGATACCCAGAAGTCGTAAAAGCAAAAACACAGCAAGAAAAAAAATGGGTATTTAAAAGTATTTATGATGATTATCTTTACAAAGATATAGGCTTTTTGCTTCAAGAAGATGAAAATATTTACTTTATAAAATTTTTACAGCTTTTTGCTACGAAAATATGAAGTCTCATAAAAGCGGAACAAATTATAGCAGAGCTTGGCATCAAAAAGAAACTCTATGTAAAATTTTTACAGATAGCAGAATCAAGCTTTTTATTTGATTTTATAGAACCATTTTCTTGAAATCTTAAAAATGAAATAAAAAAATCAAGAAAATGATATATGAATGACATAGGATTTTTAAACTATATTCTTTGACCTTCTTCGTTCGACACCAATTTTTATGGAAAAATTATTGAAAACTATGCATACAATGAAATTCGCTTTGTATCTCCAGATTTTTTAGATATCAAATTTTGGCAAAATAAGAATGGTACAGAGGTAGATTTTGTGATGCTCGATAATTTTGAAAATATGATACTTCCTATTGAAATCAAATCAGGAAAAAAAGACATTATTCCAAAATCTCTCTTGAGTTTTGTATGAAAATACGAAGATAAAATACCTCGTGCGATCATTACTCGCTGAGGAGAATACAAAAAGAGATATGAGAAATGAGTAGAGTATTTATTTGAAGATATCACAAAAGTAGGTCTGAAAAGAGATATTTTCAGTATTAGAAAAAAATAAGAGCAGATTCTCTGCTCTTATTTTTTTATTTTTCTAGCTGCTCACCAACTTCACCTGCTATTTTGATAGAAGGGGTAAGTGTTTTTGAGCCTGCGGTCCATTTTGCTGGACAGGCAACACCAGGATTTGCAGACATAAACTGCAATGCTTCTATCTTTCGTAATAACTCCTCACTATTTCTCCCTAAAGGACCAGAAGTGATTTCTATACCTCTGAGAATCCCTTCAGGATCAATGATAAAAGTCCCACGACCTGCAATACCTGTTTTTTCATCAAGGATATTATAGCAGTCAGCTGTTTCGAGATTGTGATCTGCGAGCATTTTATAGGGAAAGTTTTTCATAAGGATTTCCTGCTTGACCCAGGCTCTATGAGAAAAAATCGTGTCAGTAGATACGGCAAGTACTTCTACTCACATATTATCAAACTGTGCCTTCGAGTCAGCCATATCTTTGAGTTCTGTTGGACACACAAAGGTAAAATCTGCAGGATAGTAAAAGAGAACAACCCACTTTCCTTTGAGATCTTGCAGATGCAAGACTCATTCATCATCTTTTTTCGGGCAATAATAGGGCATTTCAAAGCTTGGAGCTAGAGTATCTATTTTCGCAAGAGTTGGAAAATCATGTATATCTGTGTACATAGTAAAAAAAATTAAAAATTAAAATCTCTGTTTAGGGGACAAGAGAGAGCGAAATCTCTTTATAAGATCTATTTTGAGCTTCGTCTATCACCTCGATGACGATCTTTTGCCTTCATGGGCTAAACTCACTAGAAGCAATAGACTCATCAATCACTCTTCATCTTCATCATGTATAGAGTACTCCATTGATGAATATATTGATACTCGATATCTCACTACGATCTCGTATATCTGCCTTGAGAATGAAACTTTCTCACGTCTTGATAAACGGTTTTTTCTCGCTGGGAGAACTGATGCGTATTTCAGGAGACATACGATCACTTGGAAGAATATTGATATTATAACTGACTCACTGAGAGTAGTACTGTCTATCTATCGCTCTAATAGTTAGCAGGTGTCTTCCAGAATATGTATCGGGAATAGTAATGGTTCCTGCGTAAAATCAATTTTTTTTACTTGCCTGATTGAGCTCTGCTATGAGTTCTTCTCAGAGATATACATCAATTTTCCTTATTCCTACACTACTTCGGTATCATATTTCTATATAATTTTCTCCTATATGGAGGATATCGTTTTCTCGCAAGTCAGTTCCGAGGGTTGTTTCAGATGGGATACTATTTTCCCGATAACATTCTCTACTTGGAAGATCGGTGAGTATTTCTTCAGAGAGAAGAATATATGCAGGTTGATATCTTCCAGAGGCAAACCATTCTTGTACTGGAGTTTCCCAGTTTTCCCATGTGGGTCTAAGAGATTGTAGAGAAAAATATTTTTTGTTTCCTATAGCAGAGATAGGAGTGAGATCAGTCACAATACCGTCACACAGCAAATCTACTTGTACATCTTGGAGACTTGAGTCATAGGTTTTGGGTGCATTTTTAAATAGTGATATAACTTGAGCTTCTTGCGGAAAATCATCTCATGCAAGTTTTCCCGAAATGCGAGAAATACTTTTTTCTTGAACTCATACAGGTTTAACCCATGATTTTACGGGCTTTCATTCATGGGCAAATTCCATAAACTCTTTCCATATTGGACCTGCCGCTTGGAGACCATTCCCATCAAAGTTTGCGGGTGTTCCATCATTGTTTCCTGCCCATACGACAGTAGTAATTTGCGGAGTGTATCAGGCAGTCCAGAGATTGCGAGGATAAATCGTTTTTTCTCCGTCTTCTTCAAACTGTTTGGTAGAAGTACCAGTTTTTGCTGCTGCAACTCTATCATTAAGAGAGAGAAGAGAGTTCCAGTAGTCTGGACGATCACTTGTATCAGAGAGTATGGCGTTTGTGATATAGGCAGTTTGTGAGTCAATGACTCGTTTTCCTGGATCTCTTTGAGAGGAGATTTGGTTATCCTCGATGACGAGTCATTCTGAGTCGAGGATCTTCATAATAGGTTCTATCTTTTTTTGATAACCAGTATTGGCAAGTACGCTATATGCTCATGCGATTTCTAGCGCTGTCATTGGGGCTGTTCAGAGTGCCATAGCTGCTCCATATCTATACTCTTTTTGGTAGGTTTTTCGGTATTCTTCTTGGGCTGTTTCTACGGATGTGACTCATAAACCCTTCATCCAATCCATAATACTCTTTTCTCATCAAGCAAGATAATACATCTTGATAGCAGGAATATTACGAGAGGTATTGAGAGCGCTGCTGACATTCATTTTTCCAAGAAACTCTCCATCAAAGTTTGCAGGAGTATAGTCTCCAGGAAAAGTTGTTTCGAGATCGTATATAGGTGTCTGAGTTCCGATAGTATCTTGATCAATAGCCAGAGAATATACAAAGGGTTTAAAAGCAGAACCTGGCTGAAGTCGGGAAGTAGTCATGTTGATATTTCCTTTGTTTTCTTCATCAAAATAATCTCTTCATCATACCATTGCGAGTATATTCCCTGTCTCATTATCTAGCGATATAAGAGAGGCATTACTGACATCAAAAAGGCTTTGGTTTTTTTGTGTTTGTTTTTCTATGATTTCTTGAGCTTTTTGTTGAAGTTTAGGGTCAAGCGTTGTATATATTCTCAGACCTCACTGTTCAAGGAGATCTTTCCCGTATTTTTCCTCAAGGTATTCTCTGACATAAAAAACAAAGTGAGCATCTACAATATTTTCTCTATATGAAGAAAAACGAAAATTAATACTCTCGATAAGTGCCTCTTTATATTGAGCAAAACTGATATATCAGTCTTCGAGCATTCTTCAGAGTATGAAGTCTTTTCTTCCTGTTTGATACTCAACAATATCACTTTGCTCAGAGAGTGAAAACTTGAGAGAGTTGAGTAAGCGTAAAAAGTCTGAGTATTCCATAACTCTACAACCATCACTATCAAGAGAGATATTGTCTTTTAAGAATTCTCTTTCTAAACCGCATAACAGCAGAGAGTTGGTACTGAGTCTTGTGAGTTTGAGTCAGGAAATAGTTTCGGTAAATTTTTTGACACTTTCTTCGTAAGTCGTCACAACCGTATCATTTATCAGTGGAGTAATGCTCTCGGGATCATTTTCTGGATAAACATACAAGTATCATACCAGTCTTTTGTAGTTATTGTAAGGAGAATAATATGAGGGTCATTTAGGAAGAGAGGCAAGCATACTCGATTCAAGTATATCGAGGTCTTTTGCACTTTTTGAAAAAAATGTCTCAGCGGCTTGTTCTATACCAAAGGCATTACTTCAGAAAGATATTTTATTGAGATAGAGTTCTATAATCTTTTCTTTTGAAAGAGAGCTGGTAAGTTTCACGGAGAGATATATTTCTTTTATCTTTCTTTCGATCTTATCCATGGTGCTTTCCTGGGAACTGCGGTTTTCAATAATAGTATTTCTTATGAGTTGCTGGGTGAGTGTAGAAGTTCCTCAAAACCCTTCATTTTTTCACATAACCCCATATAAGAGAGCTCTTATGAGTCCTATAGCATCTACTCATGGATTTTCCCAATATCTTTTATCTTCTCAGGCAACGAGGGCATTGATCATGTTTTCACTGATATCTTCATATGATTTGTATATACGCTTTTCTTTAAATATTTTATAGAGTTCATTTCATTCTCTATCGTATATGATAGAAGCTTCTGGAATATTGAGATCTCAGAGCTCGTCTACAGAGGGAAGAGTTTTGATATATTTTTGATGAATGATATACGCTCATAGCAAGAGAGAAATACACAAAAAGAGAAAGAGATATTGCAATATCTTCCCAATAAGAGAAAATCATCTGTTTTGTGATTTTTCAGATGATTGCAAAACTTTTTGTTGCATATTTCCAGCGCCTGCTCTGTGAGATCTGTTTTGGTAGGGGCTTTGTATTCTTCTTTTCTGAAACATAGCTTTGAGATGATTATTGTATAGTTTTTGTATCTTGTGTGAGGATGATTTCTATTTCTGCATTGTGTTTTTGTGTTGGAGAGAGGACAAAACTTGGAGAAATACCAGTGATATCTTGTAGGACTTGAGCAACAGACTCTTTATTTTTGAGATCAGTATTTATATATATCACATTTTCTTGTCCATCCCAAGAGCGCAGCGTATGAAGTGATACGTAGGGATCGAGAGAAAAACCATATTTCTGGATAGTGTCTCACATCCTTCCTGCAAGTCAAGGTATACCAGCAGCATTGTATATATGTATGTTTTTTTCTTCAAGAAATGCTTCAGGAAAGGTGTTGATGTAGTCTACATAATTATGTATCTCATCATATACTTCAGGGTATATAGAGTCGGCATCATGAGGAAGAAGAACGCTTGCTCATGAAAAATATGTTCTCATTGGGACATAGAGAAATCACCCTGTATCACAGATATCACTTCACTCATAACAAGTATCATTGAGGTTAAAACTGAGTGTTTGAGTATCGTCCCATGATTTTATCTCAAGTCCAAGACTTATAAGGCTTTTCAGTGTAAGATCAGTATCTACATACTTTGTAAAGGTATTATAGAGACTCATGATTTTTCCTGCATCGCTGATATATCCTAGTTCACCTATCTTATCTTTTAGTGATGATATGATCTCTTGTTGTCTGAGGGATCTATCAAAATCACTACTTGAGTGTCGTGATCGAGCGTACATCAGTGCTACTTCTCCGTCAAGGGTCCATGTTCATCTTCTCAGTATAAAGGTTTTGTATCATAAATTGTCATCAGGGTATTGGTAGTCAACAAAATTCTTTTCAAGAGTTACTTCTACTCATCCGAGTATATCGATAACTTTTATAAATCCTTCAAAATCAACACTCGCATAATAGTCTATGTGTTTTCCTGTTATTTGCGAGACTTTGTTTTTTAGATGAGTGATCGCGAGTTGTGTACTCGTATCTGCATATTTTTCATATACTCTATTGATTTTTCCTTCGGTTTTTTTATCAGGGTACTTTATCCAGAGGTCCCTCGGAATGGAGAAGAGAGTGATAGACTCTTTTTTTCTATTTATACCAGCAAGCATAATAGTATCTGTAAGATTTGGAGCATCATGTTCTCCACCTCATCTTCCTACTATCAGTATATAGGTCATATCTTGTTTCTTCTCTTGTTTGTTGTTCTGGAGTACTTCTATAGAGTTTGTATATGTATACTCAGGAGTTTCTTGGTCAAAAGCATGAAAATCAATGGATTCGATAGCTCTTACAGAAAAAAAAGCAAGACACAAAACAAAAAATACTCACACCAGAGAACTTGCCTGTATTCCTATAAATGTATGGTATTTTGTGGTTCAGGGGATGTTTTTTTTCTTGAAAAACAAGACAATACTTTTTTAAAATACTCTTTGCCAGAATAGTATTCCCAGAGGATGAATTTTCAAATATAATTTTTCGTTTTTTCTCTTTTTTCGTTATACTGGACTATAAGACTTACATTGTAAAAAAATAGAAATGAAACATACACTGATAGAACTTCCTTTTGAGAAAAATGCTTTAGAACCGTTTATGTCTGCAGAAACAATAGATTTTCACTATGGAAAGCATCATCTCACATATGTAAATACATTAAACTCTCTCATAGAGTGAACTCATTACGAAGATATGAGTTTGGAGGATATTATCAAAAACTCAGAGGGGAAAATATATAATAATGCTGCGCAGATATGGAATCATAATCTATTTTGGAAGAGTTTTTGTTATAATCTTTCTGATCGTAGTTCTCATCAACAATCACTTCCTATAGGGATTTCAGAGGAACTTTTACTGATGATAGAGGGGAGTTTTGGTTCTTTTGATGAAATGAAATCACAGTTCAAGACAGAATCTCTTGGGAGATTTGGTTCAGGCTGGGTTTGGCTCGTACAAAAAGGACCAACTCTTGAAATATACTCAACGCCAAACGCTGAAAATCCTCTTACTCTTTGAGGTAGAGCACTTTTAGGCTGTGATGTATGGGAGCATTCTTATTATATTGATACTCGAAATGATAGAGGACAATATATAGAAAACTTTTTTCATATCATTGATTGGAAAAAAATATCTGAAAGACTCGAAAAATAATCATACTCTTATGCTTCAAGACAAAAATTTTATCAACATTGCTTATGAAATAGCGAGTGCTTCAAAGTGTGTTTCTCGTCAAACATGAGCAGTGATTGTAAAAGACGGAAGAATTGCTTCAACATGATACAATGGAACACCTTCTGGATACATAAACTGTTCAGATTATTTTGATGGAAAATACACAGAAGAACATCACGAGTGGTCATACAAATACGAGATTCATGCTGAGATGAACGCAATAGTTTGGGCAGCACGAAAAGGAATTGCTATTGAGTGAGCAACGATTTACTGTACTTATGAACCTTGTTTTGACTGCGTTCGAGCTATCATTGCGGCAGGTTTACAGCGTATTGTCTTTTGTGAAAAGTATAAACATCACTCAGGAAATGAAATACAGGATTTTGTGAAAGCTAATGGAGCGAGTATTGAGCAAATAGATTTATAAGGAAATGCGGAAAATCTCGTATTTTATCGCCAAGCTATATTTTCCTTGAACTCCTTATTTTTACCACATTTTCTATTTTTTCGTGTTGCCATAACTTGATTTTTTTCGAAAATTATAAACTCTAAGTAAGATTTATTCTTACTTAGAGTTTATATCATCAACCTTCCTAGCAATCATCGTTTCTTTCCGTTAACGTATACTTTAGGTAATCTAAGGAGATCGGGCTTGCTGATTCTTGGTTTATTACCATTTATGGAGAGATTTTGTATGTTCCATATAGCAAACTCTCATTTTCAACAATCATAAAAACTCAGGTTTTTAATATTACCTATATATCATCTTCAAGATACTTTATGGCATTGTACATTAGAACAGTCTTTGATACATGATTGAGGGTGCATGTGAATGTCTTGGAGGATAATTCTCACTTTTTCTCCATAATTTCATATGTGTATCATTACTTGTTCATTTGATATTGTTCATATAAAAGAGACTGTGGTATCTTTTTGGGATGTTATATCAGTATGTCCTCATATTCATTCACCTTCTTGTACCAGTACGTGAACTCTCTGACCTATAGCCTGAGTGATATCAAAAGAAGAGTTATGAGAGTTTATAAAAACGCTTTTTGGAACAATACTGGTTTTTCAAACTTCTGGGTGTTGAGGATCGAGATAAAAGTTTTTTAACAGAGCAATATGATGCAGACTCATTAATGGTTTTTTAAGTTCTTGTTCATAGTAAAAGAACCTTTGTTCCAAATCTTGAATCAGTTGAAGTATGACTTTATTTATACACTGAAAATCACGAAAATTTTGTATAGATCATACACTAAAGAGTTCTGATAATTTACGCAGGAGATGTAATATTTTGTTTCAGTTGTGAGAGAGAGAATCATATATATCCACAATTGTACCATCAGGATTTTCATTGCCTCATCAAGTAGATATTTCCGCGTAATCAGGATAGAGTTCTCTCTGTCATTCAAGTAACTCTCAGTATATATTACATATTTGAGAATATCATTGTTCATCTAGGAGAGTCTGGAGTATACTTTGTCGCAGTTCTGTCTCGGAGAGTTGCATGAGAGAGTTGATTTTTTCAATCCTTGCTTGAGCACATTGTTTCCACACCCACTTCTCAGCTCATTTTTGAAAGCTCTTGCACATCAAGTCATATCTTTGTTGAAATTTTTGTATGTTTTTTTGAGAATCTTCGCTTAATATATCTTCTCAAAATATCTCGTGTACGGTATACCCTCAGAAAAGTTCGTGAAAGTCTTCCCCAGACCAACTATCCGTATCATGTTCGCTGATAAGCTTGGTAAAAATACCTCAATATTGATAAGACTGAGATATTTTATGATCACTTGAGATATGATTTGAATGAGTATTCACTTTTAATATCTTACAATCTACTCCCAAGTCGTGGGATAAGTCCTCAGAAATCCCCAAAAACAGGAGACCGTTCCTCTTGTTTTTTCTTTTTTTTCCTTTGTCCTCAGCCTTTTGAACTCATAACGAAAAACAGTCAAAAATTTCCTTGCTTTAATCTTTCCATAACTACCTCTCATCACTGTACTTTAAATATTATATCTGAGAGTCAGCGAAAATCTTCAAGACAGTCTCTATATTCTTCAAACTGTCTTTTTAAATCTTTTACTCACCTGCTTTCTATAAAAGTATCACAATCTTTTATTTGTTCTTCTATATACTCACCATATGATAACTCTCTGAGCAATCCAAGATCTACTCCCTTTTCTATTACGCGGTTAGTATGTATTTCTAGAGGTCTGTATTCTTCATCAAATTTTTCTAGTCATATCTTTATATTTTTTCACAACCTTCAGGGACGAATAACATACTTTGTGTGAAATGGGGATATACATTCTTCAAGTCCGATATATACAGGATTTTGGAGATTCACAGCACACCATTCACCAGCTGATGAGCTTTCTCTGGAAAGGCTGACTTGAGGAAAGGAAGTTCCTAAATTATGTATATTTGGAGTTTGTCATAAAGTATTTAATATTTTTCATATCATATTACTTACTAATCTAGTATTCTGTGCAATAGGCCTTTCCGGGATAAGGAGAGGATTTCCGATAATTGTTCATTCATATAAGTAATCTCCTGTTTTGAATGTTTGCATTTTAAATATTTTTATATGTGTAGATAAGAGTATTTTTAGTGTTTTGTATTAAAAGTCAATTTCCTTTTTACATAACATAATTCTCAGAGCACCAAATATCATTATACTAAGGAAAGTAGTTTCTTTATTTAGACATTATGCATAAAATCCAAGCAAAACTCACACAGCTCATAGATGAAGTCTCAAAAGTCATCATTGGTCAATGAGAACTCAAAAGAGATATCACTATTGCTCTTATGTGTTCATGACATATTTTGATTGAGTGAGCTCCTGGACTTGGGAAAACGCGACTGGTAAAAGCCTTTTCACAGGCAACACACTTGCAAGAAAGTCGTATACAGTTTACTCCTGACCTGCTCCCAAGTGATATCATAGGAGCAAGGATATATGATCCTGACGCAAAAGAGTTTGAAATCAAAAAGGGACCTATCTTTGCTCACTTCATCCTCGCAGATGAGATTAATAGAGCTCCAAGTAAAGTTCAGTCAGCTCTATTGCAAGCTATGGAGGAATTGGAAGTGACTATTGCGGAAAAAACTTTTTCTCTCCCTCAACCTTTTATTGTTCTCGCAACACAAAATCCTCTTGAACAAGAAGGAACTCACGAACTCCCCGAAGCACAAATGGATAGATTTCTCCTCCAGTCTCAGGTTCCATACCCGAGCATACAAGAAGAAAAAGAGATTCTCATGTCAGCTGATACTCGAAACGCACAAAAAATATCTTCCTGCATTACAAAAGAGGATATATCAGAAATACAACAACATCTCACAACAATACAAGTTTCAGAGAGTCTCTACGAGTATATATGTAATATTATTGCCTATAGCAGAGAAATAACCAAACTCACAGAACTAAATTATGGAGCATCACCACGAGCGTCACTTGCTATACTGCAAACTTCAAGAGCTTATGCTCTTTTACAGTGAAGGGATTATGTACTTCCAGAAGATATAAAAGAGATGGCATACCCAGTACTTAGACACAGACTCTCATTGAGTTACGAAGCTCTTGCTCAATGAATTTCCACTGATGATGTTATAACAAAGATACTTTCTCTTGTTCCTTTGAATCACTAAGAGAAATCTGAGAAAAAATACTATGAAAAAACTATATCCAAAGATTTTCCCAAAAAAAGCTCTTGCTTCTTTTTTGGTGTGAAATTTTCGTTCTCATTTTTGAGGTGGAGGACAAGAGTTTCATCATTATCGAGAATACTCTTATGGAGATAATGCTAAACGAATTGATTGGCAGGTATCGACTCGTAGCACTAAAACATTGATGCGAACATATCACGAAGAAACAAGTATCAATATTTTGTGTGTATGTGATATAAGTGAGACTTTGAGTTATGAAGACCATCTCAAGAAACATCTGATGAAAAAAGTTTTGAGGCATATAGCAGATATTGCAGAGTCACTGTGAGAAAATCTCTGAGCTTATATACTCTCTTCTGGAGAAAATACTTTTATACAGCCAAGAAAACCTCATAAAAATCTTCCGTTTTTTTATAAAGAAATAGACGAAAAAATGAAACATATTTCTTCATGTGACAGTAGGGATTATCGCAGTATGCTCTCCTGCAAAATGAAGAAATCACTGCTGTTTTTTCTCAGTGATACTCTAGATATTGATAGTAAGAGTTTGAGTCTGCTTTCACAAAAACATGATATCATATATATACATCTCTCGAGTCAATTTGAGGATACCCTTGAATGAGAGGGTATTTGTCATCTGAGCCTGTGAGAAAAGGAAATATTTATAGATACTGCAGATATTCGCAAGAGAGAACAGTATCGTTTAGCGAGGTTACAAGAAAAAAAATCTTTGAAATCTGCTCTTGAAAAGATAGGAGTTCAAACACTTTTTCTCACCGAATTATCCGATATATACCTCTCTTTTGTGAAACTGCTTGAAGAGAGAAAAAAACTTATGTAGTATGTTTTTTTTTGAGTAGACGCTTTTTTGAGAGGATACCCTCGGAAATACCTTTCAATAAGTTTTTTCTTGGAATCTCCTTTCTGAAGAGAGGTTTGTAGGAAATTTCTCTTTTCTTCTTTTTCTATGCTTCTCTTTTTTACCTCGCGTATTTTTTTGAGAAGATCACTGGCACTGACATTTCACTCCTGAGTTTCGATAATAGCAATAACAAAGTTTTCAATATTTTCTATATTGATTCGTTTATAGTTTTGTACCACTTTCTCATAATATTCTTTTTGTAAGAATCATAAGTGATAGAGTCAACGCAGAATGATCCACGACTTATCTTTCTTTGTTGAGAGTATTTCAGGGGCTCGTATGATGAGCTCTCTCCCTAATGATATATCTTGTATAAAGTGGTCAAGGATATGAATTTTTGGCCTAATATTTTCTTCGAGACTACAACCGAGGATTGGTGGAAAAGCAGAGATAAGTTTCACAGGATCTGCAAATCCAAGATTTTTGAGTCCTTGAATTTTTGGTATAATATTTTCTTCGGGTTTCATCCAAAGAGTGGCATTTACTTTTACGGTTGCTTTTTCAATTAACTCTTGTGTAAATCATGCCCGTAAAAGAGGGGCAATTCTTCCTTGCATTTCTTGATGATATTTTTCATTACTGACACTTATTCGAAGATCGAGACTCATAGTATTTTTTTTATGCATAATTTTTTTTTATTAAAATGGTTTTTGATAAATTATCAAGTTTTATTTCTCTTTTTTATATTTCATAAAAGCTGTGAGAGAATATGATACAAGAAATATATATGTTATTGTTTTATGAAAGGTTTTATTCTATTGCTAATCTGCATATTTTTTCCTCTTTATACCGTCTCTGCAAGTGACAAAATACAGCTCTCTGTTGACAGAACTCAGTGAGTCGTAGGAGAGAGATTTTTCATAGAAATATCTCTCTCATGAGTACAAGCTGGAGAGATAGAACTTCCTGGAATAGAAAACTTTGATATTATTTCTCAGTCGCAGTCATCAAGCTTTCAGAGTATCAATGGCAAGCAGTCACAATCAAGTAGTTATCAGATAATACTTCAGGCATATACAGAAGGGAATTTTACTCTTGGTCCAGTAAGGATTTCTGATACCAACACAGAAATAATAGACGACGAGACCTATACCTTGCAGATAGGAACTATGGTATCTCAAAATATTCATACTGCACAAATACCAAATACAAAAAAACAGCAAAATACTGATATACCTCAGTCAAGCATGCAACAAGAAAAACTATGAGATACTCTTCTTCGACCTTTACGCCTGGAGAGATTTCCTCTCATTGTGAGCATTGCCTGAGTTTTTGTGTTTCTTTCAGGATTTTATACTCTCTTGTATTTATATTTTGTTCAGAAGAAAGATGTACTTGATACTTCTCTGAAAAACAAAAAAATAATGCTTTACCAAAAAACAGAAGAAGAGGAGTATATAAGACTCATCCAAGAACTCGAAAAAAAGATTCCACAATATTCTAAAAAAGAGTTTTATGCACGCTTGCATCATATTTTGAGAAATTATTTTCATCACCTGGGTCTCATGCATGCAAAAACTTCGAGCCTGAAAGAGCTGCAACAGGAAGAGCTATGAGCATATCCTGAACTGTTTGATATTTTTCGCAGGACATACACGAATGAATACTCCAAAATAGCGTGATGATCATCTTACAGAGAAGAGGCACAAAAATATATAGAGGAACTTATCTCGTATCTTTCCTCTGTATCACTCTCGCAGAAGACACACCATAAAAAAGATACATAACCCATTATTTATGTTTTTTTCTTTTGAATATCCCTTGGTATTTCTGACATTTTTGTTTGTAGCAGTTTTTTTTATTGTGTATATTTCGAGAGTGAAGAAGCAAAAAAATTTTTCTCAAGGAAAGCTCCTTTTACAGATATATAGAAACAACTCAATATATTTTTCTCTCCTCATATGTAGTATGCTCATCTCATTTATTTGTATATGAGGTCTTCTCGCATGACCATATCAGAGCTATGAACTACAAGAAACTCGTCAAAAAGGGCGTGATATCGTTGTGATACTCGACTTGAGTTACTCAATGCTCGCGCAAGACATGTCTCCCAATAGACTCGAAACAGCAAAAAGAGTACTCCAAGAGTTTTTTGTAGAACTTTCTCAAGATAGAGTGTGACTGGTTCTTTTTGCAGGAAAGGCATTTCAGAGTATTCCGCTTGTTTCTGATATTTGATTTCTCGAAGAATTTATGAGTCGCCTTGAGGTAGATATCATTCCCCAAGAAGGACTTCGTTTTCAAAAGTTTCAGGGAACAGCTATATGAGATGCTCTTTTACTTGGGTCTGATATGTTTTGAGAAAACCAGAGAAAAAAAATAATGATCCTTCTCAGTGACGGATCTGCAAATACATGAGTAGATCCTCTGATTGCAGGAAAACTTCTTCAAGAAAAATCCATTATTCTCTATACTGTTGGACTGTGACAACCCTGAGAGAGCTCCGTGTATTTACCACATAGTTTGTGATTGATGCAGAGAATTATGGTAGAGTGAGTTGATAGCGAGACGCTCTGAACTCTTGCAGAGATGACTTGATGACAGTATTTTTGAGCAGAAGATGAGAAGATGCTTCGGGAGGTTTTTCGCGAGATTTCTGAGCTAGAAAAGCATTTACTAGAAGTAGATATAGTTGTAGAGAAAAACTCTCTTGAGAAATTTTTTATGATACTTTTTATATTGAGTATACTTTTTCAACTCTTGTTGCTATGAAGAAAAAAAATTATGACATTATAAGAGTATTTTTTAGAAAACTCTGAGAAATAAAAAAATATTGCCTAAGAAACTGGTCTCAAGTGCTGAAAGTACTGAGTTTGAGATTGTTCTCGAGAAAATGAAGTAGCTTTCTCACAACTTTCTGAAAGAAATATATGTGAGAAATCTTTTTGGTATTGAGCTTTATAGGTCTTCTGTGCTGATTTTTTTTGATTGAGAAAAATGGTGAAGAGTCGATAAGTTGAGCAGAAAAAGTCATATTTCTCCTCGATACATCTGAAAGTATGAATGTTACTGATATGTGAAGAAAGAGCCGTTTAGAATCATCAAAAATAAATATATCAGAAATACTTGAGCGTTCTGTATGATATAGTTTTGCACTCAATATTTTTGCTGGAGAAACGCAAAGAATTATTCCTTTTACAACTGACAGAGAGATATTTTTGACTCTTCTTTCAGGAGTTTCTTCAAAGAGTATATCAAAGTGAGGAAGTGATATGCTGAAAGGACTAGAGGATTCTCTGGATCATTTTTGAGAAAATAGAGGAACACTCATAGTATATAGTGACGGTCATGAAAAAGAACTACAACTTTCTGCCAGCCTAAAAGAAAAAGTAAAAACGCAGAGTATATCGATTTTTTTTATTGGTGTTGGTCAAGAAGAAAAGTCTCCTATCCCTGGAATATATTATCAATGAAGACAGGTATACTCTGGACTTCAAGCCTCTGTGCTACAAAAACTTGCAAAAGATGTGTCTGGAGTATATTTGGATTTTTGAGAAGAATTTTCTCTTTGAGAAAAAAAATCTTTTGGAGGCATGGACTCTTTGATATACCTATCTTGTATCTTGTGGCTCGCATTTTGTATATTGTTTCTTCGTAAACATTATGGATAACAACCTGATAAAAAATATCTTTCTTTCTTGTGCATTATGAGCTTTTTTACTCATACTTGTATATATTCTTTGACAGGGACTATATCACTTTTTTGTATCAAAAGATATAGCATTTTTGTATCAAGAAGAAAAATATGAAGAAATACTCCAAAAATATACGAACCATAAAAACCCTAAAGTTTTACATAACCTCGGAAACACCAGTTATCAGATATTTATACAAACAGGAGAAATATCGTTTTGAGAACAGGCAAGAGACTTTTTTCAGGCTTCTCTCCAAAAGCAGGAACACCCTGATACACGCTACAATCTTGAACTAGTAGAAAAACTTCTTTCTCAAGATGAATCTTCATCACATCAGAATTCACAGCAAGATTTTGAAGATGATACTGCAGATGGAAATTCTTCTGAGGAAAATGAGTGAACATCGAAAAAAGAAGGTAATATATGAAAAGAAAATGATGAAGAGAAATCATCACTTGGTGAAGAAAACTGACTCACACAAGAGCAATCTCAAGCGTTAGAGAATGTTATAGAGTCTCTCAAAGACGAACAGAGACAAAATCAGCAATTTTTTGGAAAACAGGATGAGCTTCAAGAGAGTGAAAATTTATTTTGAGATCCACTGAGAGGATTCGATAGCTTTTTTTCTGAAAATTTTCTTCCTCCTGAGATGAGAAGATTTTTTTCTTCTGGAAATCGTGATGAAGGGGAGAGTTGGTAGTAAGAGAGTCTGAAAAACTTTTATTTTCCTAATCACTGAAGACCTCAAGCCATATCTCCAAGCCCCATACCTTGCATGACTCACTGCATCTTTGATCCTGCGACTTCTTGAGCTTTTTTCATTCCTTTATTTACTGCGACCATAATAGCCTCTTCAAGTCCTTTTTTGTCTCCGATAAGTTCTTCTGTCTCAAACTCAACTTTTTCAACCTTCATTTCTCCGTTGATTGTTACTACAAGACCTTTTTCTTCTGCTTCGATGAGAGTATTTTCGAGTTCTTTCTTCACTTTCATTGCTTCTTGTTGGAGTTTCATAAGTTCTCCTGCTTTGCTAAAATCCATAGGAAATTGTTAGAAAATATGGGGGAATTATATAGTGAATTTTTTATTTTCAAGGAAAAAAGGCTCAGTTTTTTGCTTCTATGATTTTTTTATGATATGATGTATCTGATATTTTATAAATATTCTTTTATTATGCCTACAAAAGCGACTCAAGATGATACACTTATCATCGATAATCCTGAAACAGCATCTGAAGAAAATACGGAAATCACCTTCAATTTTGATTCAGGAGAAGAAAATACATCATCTGAACTATCAGAAGCGCAAGATTCTCAAGAAGAGGATTTTTCTCTTTCGTTTGACAGTGATGATGAAACCGAAACACTATGAGACTCTCAAGAAGATGAAGCACTTTGAGATTTTTCTTTTGACGATGTTATACTTGAAGATGATACAACTATAGAGATTACTCAGGAAGAAGAACATTTAGAAAAGAAAGAAGTGCTTTTAGAAAAAGTACTTGAAGTTCCTGCACAAGGAGATATGAACAGTATTTTAGATGCGACTATATCAAGCCTTGAGGGGAGAAAATCTGAGATTGCAGAACGAGTGAAGAAAAAAGAAGAGACAAAAGCAGCACTCGAGGAAAAGATACGAGGTTTAGAAGGTGAGAAAGCAGAGCTCGAATGAGAAATCGCAGATCTAAATAATGAATCAGATAAAATAACTTCAAGTATGAATGATATTTGAGGCATGAAGCTCTCTCCTGCAAAAGCTAGCACAAAATGAGCGAAGAAATAGTTCAGATGAGTTGATAGAAGATAAACTTTAATAAAAAGTCTTTCTTGAGAAAGACTTTTATTTTTCACAAATTTTTTACATAAAGTAAATAAAATATTTCTCCTTTACCTGTATATTGTTATCATACTTTATGAAGGTTGTTATAACATAATACATTTTTCCATGTGCTGAATAATAGGAGTTTATGATATAGAGAGAACATCGAAGTCTGATCTTCCACAAATCGCCCTCAATCTCCTTCGTTGAAATAAAAATAGAGGACAAGAATGATATGGTCTCTCAGTCGTAACAGCGCAAGATGGAATACAAACTTTGAAGTTTACAGACCTTAACGACCCTCAAATATATCAGCAAGTCCATGATACAGCTCGAGATATTATCGGAATCATATGACATGCTCGTTACCCCACAAGTTGAGGAAACGAAGCATGAACAGAGTCTTTTCAACCATTTGAGATTAAAACAGGACTTCATCATGCCTTTGCTTTTAATGGAAATATTGCTAATGCAGAAGATATTGCACAAAATATTGAAGAGCAGCAAGGCGAAACACTTTTCCAGAGACCCATATTTGATACAAAAGTACTTGAATATATGATACGCAGTAATATCAAGTCTTGAGAAAAAAATACCAAAAGAATCTTAGAAAATATTAATGAAAAGATAGATGGATCTTGTAATATTGTTCTTGCAGACAGTGAGTGATGATTTACCCTTACAAAAGATAGATGGGGTTTTCGTCCTGTATTTCATGGTGTTCATGAGTGAAATATTTATTTTTCAAGTGAGAGTAGCGCACTATGACGAGTTAAAATTCATAGTAAACATATCAAGGTAGTAGACACTGGAGAATCTATAAAGTTTTCACCACAATCATCACAGGTTCAGCAGTCACTTATGGATATCGATCTTCCTATAAAAACATCACACTGTTTTTTTGAAACCGTATATTTTGCTGATCCCAAAACACAACTCTGGGGAGAAACATCAAGTGAACATCGCTATAGACTTGGGCAAAATCTTGCAGATACTGATAGAAATACCTTTTCTCGAGAAGATAGTGTTGTGATACATGTTCCAGCTAGTTCCAAAGATAGTGCTGATGGTTACGCTGATAGTCTCAACTTACAGCATTTTGAGGCAGCTATTTTTAAAAACCCTGATTTTGATAAGCGATCATTTATCGCAAAAACAAGAGAAGAAAGGATAGAGGTTTTGAAAAAGAAATATATTTTTCATCCAGGACTTATCGATAAAATTCGCTGAAAAAAATTGATTCTCATAGATGATAGTATGGTTCGTTGAACAACACTTGAATATCTAATAGAAATCGTAAAAAACTTTTTTCAATCAAGCGAGGTACATATCCGCATACCTTCTCCACCTATTATGGCCCCATGTTATTATGCAATTAACTTACGCAAAATTGAAGAATTACTCGCAAATAGATTCTTTCAAAATCCTCAAAATCCTCAAGACTATGAGCTCGAAAGACTTGCGAAACATCTCTGAGCAAACTCCCTGAGATACATAAACCAAGAGAGGCTTATTGATGCCCTACAGGTTGAAGTAAAAGATATGTGTCTCTGATGTATTAGTGGGAATTTTCCGACAAAAAAGGGAAGAGAATTATATGCAGAACAATTACAAGAGATTTCAGGAAATTCTGAAAAATAGAAAATTTCTAATTCTCTCTGGCTCTATCGAGCAATCTCTCCTTTGGAAAAGGAGAGAAAAAAGGGGTTTCTCAGGTTTTTTTAAGAAACCTCTTCAATCTTTTTGTATCCGTTGTTGCCATCCATTTCTACCTTCATAATTTTTAGCTGACATGAGAGAACTTTTTCTATAAGAGGGCGATACTTGATAAAGTACTCTGGTCTATCTTCATAAATGGTAATAGTTTTTGGGAGATACTTGAGTCGAAATAACACATACCTGATCAGCTCAAGAATCTTATCCTCACTACTCACTACCACACGCATAGGAATATCATCAAAACCAAGAGCTCGCTTCTTCATTTCTTGATACTCGGGCATACCGGCAGTGAGTATGAGACTTTCTTGATCGTGAAGGGTGGTAATAATTTCTTGGGGATATTTTTTTTTCACATAATACTTTTCTATCATCTCATAAATACCGATGTTATTGACCATATAGGTGTTTCATGCTTCTCCTCTATTTTTTCTTAGCCCTTCTTCATTTTTGAGTTGTTTTTTGCGAGAAAAGAGAGTCTCATCAAGATCTGAAACAAAAAAGTGAGTTTTTGTTTTTTTGAGGAGTTTGTTTTCCGAAAGATAAAAATCCAAAAGACCGATATTTTTTGTTATTTCTCAGAGCATATCTTGTAGTTCTTTTTTGTTCATATGAGTATTTATTTTTTTAGAATAATCTTTGTAGTCATTTCACCGAGTTCAATATCTTTTTCGATATCTCCATGAGAGAGTGATGTATCGAGTGATGAGAGGGTTTCTCACTCTATATATTTTCAAAATTTTTCAAGAATAGAGACTCATTTTCCTTCTCAATACGATAGGTCTGGCGTGAGAGATATACAGATACGATCATCAACCTCATAGCCTGCTTCTTTTCGTGCTTCTTGAATATGCCTCACTATATCACGAGCATAACCTTCCGCAACAAGTTCATCAGTCAACTCTAGATCCATAGAAATCACCATACCAAATCATGACTCGATATTATCACAGTGATCTTCACTGATAAATGCTATTTCAAACTCATCTCAAGTGAGTTCCCACCCCTTCTGTTCTTTATCAAGAGGGAGAATTAGGATTGTATTTTGATCTATTTCTGTAAAATTTCCAGCTTTTGCTTGTGAAATAATATTTTTTACATCTTTTCCAAATTTTGGTCCAATGAGTCGACCATTTGGTTTACATATTTTTTTTGCGATAGAACTACTATCTCCTTGGAGGACTTCTTTCACATTGAGTTCTTCTTTAATAATATCTTTGTAGTAGTCAGAAAGCGTTTCTCAGATAGAAATACTTTGAAGAGGTTGCCTTACTCTGATTTTTTGAGTTGTTCTGAGAGAAAGACCAAGACTAATAATTTTTTGGCAGAGACTCATGTTTGCATTGAGATCAGTATCTATGAGTGAGCTATTACTCGTAGGAAAATCTTCTAAATGCACAGACAGGTTCCCTGTAAGATTCTTATATATTTCTTCGGTAATAAATGGGGTAAAAGGTGCCATAATTTTACATAGTTCTATGAGTACTTCATAGAGCGTTTCGTAGGCTTGCATTTTATCTTGATCATTTTCACTTTTCCAAAAACGCTTCCTACTTCGACGTATATACCAGTTAGTGAGGTGATCCATAAATTGTACAATTGGACGAGTAGCCTCGGTAACTTCATAGTGTTCCATTGCTTTTGTAACCTGCTGAGTAAGACTATGTACTTCTGAGATAATCCAGATATCGAGAGGATTACTTCTTTGAAGCTTTGAACAAGTTCAAATTTCATCGTCACTTTGAGATATTTTCTTCGAACTCCTACTATTAAGTATGCTCTTCTCAGAAAAATCTCAGTTTCCTTGAACTTTAATTTTTTGAGAGTTCATAGGTTCAAATCAATCTATATTTGCATAAGTCGTAAAAAATGAATAGGTATTCCAGAGTGGGAGGATCAATTTCTTCACAACTTCGAGGATTCATTCTTCTTTAAAATCCATATTCCCACCTGTAAGTAGGGGAGAGTTTGCCATATAAAATCTGATAGCATCTGCGCCATATGTCTCAATAGTTTTTCGAGGATCTGGATAGTTTCCGTATGATTTACTCATTTTTCTTCCATCAGATCCGTTGACGATTCCTGTTGTAATAACATTGGTAAAACTTCGTTTATCAAAGAGCGCTGTTCCGACAACATGCATGACATAAAACCAGGCTCTGACTTGTCCGATATACTCAACGATAAAATCAGCAGGGTAGCTGGCTTCCATCTCAGTACTATTTTCAAATGGGTAATGCATTTGCGCGTATGGCATCGAGCCACTATCCATCCATACATCAAGGACTTCGGGGAGTCTTGTATATGTGAGTCCATTTTCCTCCCAAGTGATATCGTCAATATATGGTCTGTGGAGATCTGTAATTTTCATTCATGATGCTGACTCTATTTCTTGTTTGCTTCAAAAAACCTTTATATCCTGATCTTTTCCGTCACTATCTCGACCTACCCATATTGGCATAGGAGTTCCCCAATATCGTGTTCGAGAGATACACCAGTCAGGAGCACTTTCCATAGACTTTAGGAATTGTCCATGTTTGAGATGCCCTGGCTGCCAGTTAATTCCTTCGTTTTCGTCGATGAGCTTATCTTTGAGATCTTGAATATTGATAAACCATGAGTCTTGCGCTTTATAAATGAGGGGAGTACCACTACGAGGACACATTGCGACTCGGTGATTGATAGACTCTTTTTTGAAGAGTCTTCATAGTTCTTTGAGTTTTTCTGTGATCACATCATTTGCTTCTCTGTAGTGCATTCATTCGTAGTCAGAGATTTCTTCTGTATATTTTCCAGCATTATCAAGAGCGTTTGAGATATGGACTCACTTTTCTTTGGCAAGCTGAAAATCTACATCACCAAACTCTGGAGCCTCGTGAGCAATACCAGTCCCATCACTATCAGTCACAAAGTCTGCTGCTAAGACTCGATGATTTTTCTCTGAGTCAACTTTTCCTTGATAGTATTTGAAAGGAGCATCATACGAGAGTCAGATGAGGTCTGATCACATAAAACTCTCTGTGATTTCATACTCTTTTCCTTTAAATAATGTTTCTACTCGAGCAGTTGCGAGAATGTAGTATATGTTTTCTGAGAAGACTCGAGAGTAGGCAAGCTCAGGATTCACAGCGATAGCCATATGAGCTGGAATCGTCCAGGGTGTTGTTGTCCACGCTAAGAGATAATCTCACTCTTGAACGTGTTTTCCACCAGAAATCTCATTCTTGAATTCTCTCTCCTCTCAGAGAGAGGCTACATTTTCTGAGTTACTCTTGCTTACTGATTCTCCCTGAGGGGAATGTTGGGATGAGGTTAGGGGAAACATCACAGTGATAGCTGGATCAGATACTTCTTCGTAGCTATCATCCATTGCAACTTCAAAGTTTGAGATAGGAGTTGAGAGTTTCCATGAGTAGAGAGATACGCGTTGCCCTTTATAAATCATTCACTTTTTCCAGAGTTGTTGAAATACCCACATAACAGACTCCATGTAGTCTTGATCCATAGTTTTGTAGGCATTGTCTGTATCTACCCATCTACCGATATGATCGATATACCACTGCCATTCTGCAGAAGTTTCTCTTGTATAGTTATAACATTCTTCGATAAATTTTTTGATTCCTACAGTTTCTTCTATTTCTTTATTTGATTCGAGTCCAAGTTTTTTTTGCACTTTTTCTTCGATAGGGAGTCCGTGACAGTCCCATCACCATTTTCTCTCAACGCGTTTTCCTTGCATGGTTTGATAGCGTGGTATGATATCCTTGATGATACTTGAGAGAAGACTTCCATAGTGTGGAGTTCCGGTAATAAATGGAGGGCCATCATAAAATCTATATGGTCTATCTTCGGGTCTATTATCAATAGATTTTTGAAAAATATCATTTTCTTTCCAAAACTGGAGTATATTTTCTTCAAGTTCTGGGAAGCTTTGTTTTGGGTTTACTTTAGGTAGTGACATAAGGGTAAAAGTTAAAAGATAAAAGTTAAAAGTTAAAAGTTAAAAGCTAAAAGCTAAAAAATAAAAAGTAAAAGGTAAAATGAGAATAGTAATGCTAGTTTCCTGTCATTTCGGACAAATGTTTTTTCAATTCCTATCTTGAATTCTTTCCTTTGATCTCAAAGGAAAGAGGCTACAGACTTTCTATTAAGTTTTGAGCCCTCCTCCTTTTTTGTTAAAAGGAGGAGATTCAGAGGTGGAATAAGTAAAATATTTTTGTATTTTTGTGTTTTTTGATATAATAATTTTAGAGATTCATTCGGAGGTTGCAAGAGACCTATGATGTGGCAAGAACACTAAACGAATGAGTCTTTATTTTTTCGATAGTCTTTTACAAAGCAGCTTAGCAAAATATATTTTCCAGATTTTTCCTCTCAAATAATAACATAGAAACAAATTCATCATTTTTTTAGCATAATTTTATAGGTATTTTGGTATATTGCTCATTCAAAAGCTCCATTTTTCCGTTTTTCTTTTAATACTCATTCTTGGGCAATTTTTTGTATAAGATTCATGACGATAAGTCTTTCTACTACTTCTCTATCTGGGCGAGATTTTTTGTACCCAATAATATGAGAATAAAAAATATTAGTTACGGTGAAATCTTCTTTTATTGCACTACAATAAAGAGGATTTTTTGCTTTTAAATCTTTGATAGCCTCTTTTGAGGCAAGTCTGGAAATGCGAATAAGCTTTTTCATGTGGTTTCTCTTTTGGATTATACTAACTCTTAGAGTTTTAACAGAAAATCATTTAGTTTTCTCAATTCCTATCTTGAATTGCTTCATTTCTCCCTTCCTTTTTTGCTAAAAGGAAGAGTTGGGTAGGGACGGGATTAACCTTTCAGGTATAAACTTCTCATCCGTCCTATATAATATAAACTGGAGGAAGGGACGGGATTCGAACCCGCGAAGCCGGAAATCCAACTTACACGCTTTCCAAGCGCGCGCCTTCAACCACTCGAGCCACCCTTCCAGAAGTAGTTTTCTGTCATTTCGGACAAATATTTTCTCAATTCCTATCTTGAATTCTTTCCTTTGGTCTCAAAGGAAAGAAGCTACAGACTTTCTATCAAGTTTTGAGCCCTCCTCCTTTTTTGTTAAAAGGAGGAGATTCAGAGGTGGAATAAGTAATATGTTTTCTCCATTCCTATCTTGAATTCCTTTCTCGCTCCCTTCCTTTTTTGTTAAAAGGAGGAGATTCAGAGGTGAAATAAGTAAAATATTTTTGTATTTTTATTCAAGGATACTTTTTCTTCATTCAATATTCAGACCTATGACTCTTCCATCTTTAAGAGTTGCCGTTGCTCTTCAAACAACATAATCCATCGTGAGCATATAAGCCTTATTATCTTCTTTTCCAATACGAAATTTTATATTGTTTTCTTGAGCATACTCTACTGCTTCTTGCTTCGTCATTCATATAAAAGATTGATATACATCATCTTGCCTCAAGGTATTTTTTTCTAAAATAGGTTTCTTTAGAATATCAAAGCTAGGAGTATCTTTATCTCAATTTTCTTTTTCTTGTATATCAGAAGAACAAGATGAAATAATAAGCAAAACTATACAAAGTATCAAAAAGTGTTTCATAAGATTATACAAGAAGATTAAAATACATATCGTTATGACTAATATCCTCAAAAGAAAATCATCACAAACGCATAGAGGATTCTATATCCTCAAAATTGGCATTTCAGAGAGCCTCAATACCTATAAGAACAGGAGCTCTATCCTTATTAGATTTTTTCATATATTCGAAACGAGCAATGTCATCATCAGGTCAAAGAAATGTGAGAAAATCTTTGAGTGCTCAGGGTCTTTGAGGAAAATTTACGAGATAGTAACGCTTTTTTCATTCATGCTTGAGAGATCGCTCTTTTATTTCCGGAAGCCTCTCAAAATCAAGATTTCCACCACTTGTGACGATAACCACTTTTTTTCACTCTATTTTTTTTCCAAGTGACTTGAGAGTGTCAGCTTCCATTGCCCCTGCTGGTTCGAGTACGATACCATCTTCTCGAAGAAATTCTAAAATAGTGGAACAAATACGATTTTCAGGACAGCTAATAACCTTTATATTGTTCTCCTGACATATACGAAAAGGGATATCTCATACCCGCGCAACAGATGCTCCATCTACAAAGGTATCAATATTTTTGAGAGTGGTGTTTTTTCATGCTGAGAGTGATCGTTTCATGCTTTCTGCTCATTCTGGCTCAACTCAGAGTATTTGTGTCTTTTTTCACAGAGCATTTCTTGCAGAAATAATACCAGATATTACACCTCCTCATCATATAGGAGCAATGATAAGATCAATATTCTTTTGTTCTTCAAAAATCTCAAGTCAGAGAGTTGCTTGTCCTGCAATAATTTTCTCATCATCAAAGGGATGTACAAAGGTCGCTCAGCTATCTGTTTCATATTTTTTTGCTGCTGCTAGAGCTTCATCAAAAGTATCTCCTATGAGTTCTATACTGACAAAGTCTCATCAGAATTGCCGAGTTTTATAGACCTTTTGTTCTGGAGTAGTAATAGGCATGAATATTTTTCCTGATACTCAGAGGCTTTGGCATGAGAGGGCAAAACCTTGTGCATGGTTTCCAGCACTAGCACAGACGACTCATCGCGATTTTTCTCAGTGTGAAAGAGAGTGTATAAGATTGTAGGCTCATCGTATTTTATAACTGCGTACTTTTTGCAGGTCTTCACGCTTGAGGTATATTTCTGCATTGTATTTTTTTGAGAGTCGTTCGTGGAGTAGAAGAGGTGTTTTTTTTACTACCTTTCACGACTTTTTTTGAGCCTCTTGAATATCCCAGAGAGTTATCATAAAAAAAGCACATAAAAAAAATATTATGCGCTTTCGGTCCTTGGAAGCTCCAAAAGAGCAGACAAGGAAGGTACCACCTCAAGCAGTTCTTGATTGTATTTTTTTTACGAAGATTTTCGACTCCGAGAGGGTCTAATAGCGATTTTGCCGCAAGTAAAAATTGGAAAGTAGAAAGTGAAAAGCAACATAAATACTTTAAACTTTCATCTTTAAACTTTTATCTTGCGAGCTTTGCTCGCATTCTTCCTCCAACTCGTTTCGTGATAGCGAAACTCAAGCGTTTTTTATGTTTTTGAGTATATGAGTATGGCAAAGAAACACAAATTATTTTACAATTTTTGTTACAATTGCAGCAATTAGGTTTACATATTTTGGTAAAATATACCAAGGCTTATAATATTCTACAAAATATGTAGTTTTACTTTCTCGCGATTATAACCATCCATGTGTTACTTTCATGAGTATTTATAGTTTTTCTACATATCTGAAATCCTATATCTTCAAGTATTTTTATGATCTCATTTTCTCGATAGTATGAGTATTTTTTTCTTACTCATGGTATAGACTGACTGAGCGTAAAACTCTTTGTATCACTTTGTGAAACTTTGACTTGAAGAAATAGGATTCAAGTATCTTTGAGTACTTTAGCAGAAGCTTTGAGAACATTTAGAGCAATATTTTTATCCATATGAACAATAGATGCTGAACAAAAAATACCATCAATACTTTGAGGAGAAAAGTACTTTTCTATCTCTGTGATGTCTCCATAAATAATATATGGTTTTATATCCTTGTCTGCAAGGTGTATCAGCTCTTGAGATAGCTCCAGTCCATGGGCATCAAATCATTGTTTTCTCATTCTTGAGATATCTCTTCAATATGCGCATCAGAGATCAAGTATTTTTTTCCCAGAAAGAAGTTGTAAAAAATACTCAAACATTCATGCAGGAAAGGTAAAATCTTGGGTACTTTTTTTGTACTTTTTTGCACCTGTATCATATATTTTTGTGGTCTTGTCTTGGTAGGGGTCTTTCATATAGCCTATTTCTTACAAAAGGAAACTCTGAGAAAGTCCTTTTTCTCTCGTTTTACAAAGGAGGGATGGTTTGGTAGAGCCAGAGAGGATTAGGGAGTTTGTATTTTTCAGAAGTTTTTTAAAGTTCATATTTTTGTTTATGTTCTTTCGCGAGAGATTCTTTTTGCTGCTTTTTTATATCTTCCCACAATACTCAATTTTCTAAAGCAGAAATACGATCACTATATTTTCTTAAACACCTTTCAAATACTCTTTCAAGAGATATTTTATTCTCTTTTTCCAAAAAGTATAAGAGATTGATATAATCCCAAAAAATATCTCAGAGCTCATCCTCAAGATATACAGAGTTGTTTTTTTTATTTTCATCTTTTACTTCTTGTATTTCACTGGAAATTTCATCAAAGAATATATCTGATTTTATATATTTTCTAAAGACATCAGCATTGTCAGAATCTTTTATTCTTTGCGTATTGAGTATATCTTTTTTTTCAACCTCTTTGAGTATTTGAGAAATAATGGACCAGTTATACATAAAAATGAGATTAGTAATTTTTGTGATTATATACTTTTTCTACAACTCATCAAATATCTCAAAATTTTTCCGAAAAAAACCTATTTCCGCTTATAGTTTCTCGTATAAAATAGTTTTTCCAATATCGAGAATCTTGATTCCAAAGATCAGGAAGTTCCAAGAGTCATAGCCTATAATACTCAAGAGAAAGATTTTTTTCCCCGATACGTTCAAGAATATTTCCACAATATAAGTAATTTTCCGCTGCAGGATACGCACGAGTGAGATATTTACATAAAGAGACTTTATCTTCTTTGGTTATCAGCTGATTTTTGAGGTTATACTGAGAGAGGATTCATTCTCTTTGTTCGGCTTGTTGGTATTTTCATATTTCTATGAGATATTTTGGATGAGAAAAAGTTTTTTGAGCTAGATGATATTTTTGTTGTTCATAAAGAATTTCTGCTCTATAGAGGAGAAAAGAAGAATATGATCAAAAAAAAGATAAGACAGTAATTATTGTGAATACACATATTCATAAAATATGATTTACATCCCTCTTCTCTTTTGAGGAGTGGAGATTGAGAGGTAAGGTTTTTAGTGAGAGTAAGGAGTAACTCAGTATGAGTATAAAAACGATATAACTTACTACTGAAAAAAAATGAAATATTCAGAATAATAAAAAGAGTATCATCGCATGATTTTCTGGAGTGTTTTTGTAGTTTTTGCAAAAGAGGTAGAACAAATATCAGAAAAAAACTCCTCAAAGAATCCCTAAATGATACAAAATATTGAGCAAGAAATTGTGAGGTCTATCGGCAGTGTATCAAAAATTTTCATAAATATACATCTCAGGACTCTTGAAACTTTCAAAAAAGTAGGGAAGTGTCTCAAGACCTGCTCAGAAAAATAATATGTGTATATCTGAGAAAATAATCCTGAGAGTTGTCTCCCAAATACTAAAACGTGAAAGAAATGAGTGGAGTTTTTCTGGAAAATATTGTATGAGTAAGAGACAAAGACACAAAGTAAGTATGATAAGAATATATATTCATATTTGAGTCCACCAACGCTTTAAAAAATCTCTGGAAAAAGCGCTTTTATTTTTTGAGACCGGTCTCGAGTTACTTATTTTAAGGGCTTGAGACCAGTCTCTTACTCAAGATTTTTTTATTTTTCAGAACTTTCTTAAGGAACCTCTTCTAAAAATATGAGCCATAAAAAAATACGCGAAATAGCAAAAAGTGAGAAATACCGCGACAATAGACTGCGTAAGTATGATAGTTCATATTAACACAGTCCCAAGCCCCCCTTTTATAAGAGAGGGGAGTTTTGCATGAAACACAAGAGGAAGGATTATCAATATATATCCAGCAAGATAGTTTGGGTGTCCAAGAGTTCATAGTGCCCTACTTGACAGCTCCCCATAATCGAAAACAGGAAAAAATAATTCTTTTATCGCAATGACACTGACAATACAACATGAAAAAATCGTGATATATATGAGTCTTTGCAAGAACTCTTTCTCAAGACTTCGTAGTATGAGAAATATTCATACAAGATGAACAAAGAGAAGCGTTGTATGTCATTTTTCTGTGTCTCAGATGAGTGAGATGAAAGGGGAGAGAGAGAAATAGGTTGATATTGAGAGGATTATCAGAAATATAGAGATAATTTTTCATACTTGAAAATGAGGTGTATTACTTTTTCAGCCAATTGCCTGTATAGAAAAAATTTGCGAAAAATATTTTGTATGTTCTTTGCTTTTACAAAAAAAAGAATTGAGAAGAGATTCTCAAATAAACACTATATATATCAGGCTTGAGAAAATATGAAAAAAAATACTCTTCGTGAACTCATAGTTTCCGTCTACAGGAAAATATAGAGGTATTCAAAACTGAAAAAATATTTTCCCATGGATAAAAGGAAGTATGAAAAATAGAACGCAAAGCAGGATTTTGGTAATATTCATTTTATATTTTTTTCGTCATGTAGGTTCACTCAAGTATGTATCATCTTTTTTCATAATATTTTCGTACTCATACTCCCGCGATAACAGCTATCTTTTTCACTCCATGATGTTCTCACGCAAGACGCTCAGCCTCAGCAATAAGCCTTTTCCCAAACCCTATATGTTGACCAAAGTGAGCTCATTTTTCTCCAATACTAAGCTGATCTCAAAAAGTATGTATCTCTCGTACTATTGCTGCTCATGAGAGTTCTGGAAAATAGTCAGGAATACTTTTTAAGAGGACTCTGTGAGGATCACGATTTTCTTCTTGAGATTGTGCGTCTTTTGTGGTCATCGCAAATATTTGTTGATTCTCAGGCGAGACAATACTACTGGGAATACGAAGACGAAGAAGAGAGAAAATAGTTCTATCCTCAGGGTCTTCATAGGTGAGAAAATACTCTATCCCATCACTTGCATCATACTTGATAGTTTTCAAAACAGCATTCTGAGGATCATTGGCTTTGTCTTTTATTTCTCGACTGCGTATATCGACAAGTTTTTTTCACTGATTGTATATCTTGTCTTCTACCAGCTGCCTGAGATTTGAAAGCGTTGATCCGTGAAGAATCTCACTTGCAGGAATATCTCTATAGGTTCGGTTAATGCGACAGTATTCTGGAACGAGTAACTCCAACTCACACATGAGATCTATAAGTGTGCCGTCATCATAAGCCTGAAATCATCACTTCTTCCAGATGTCAGTGAGCTCTGCCTTATCAGTTACAACCATAGGATAAATCTTGAGTTCGTCAGGACGAAAATCTGGATTAGTAAAACATTCTTTCATAGACTCTATATCTTTTTGAGGTGTAGATCCCATAAGGTTTGGCATCATGTGAGCCACGACTTTGAATCCCGCATCTTTGAGCATCTTGGTTGCAGCGAGAGATTCTGCGTTTGTGTGTCCTCGCTTGTTGATCTCATTGATTTTATCATCGGTTGTTTGGTAGCCAATCTCGACTCGAGTGACTCCATAACTTCTGAGTCTTTGAAGTTCTTCAGGCGTGATCCAGTCAGGACGAGTTTCTATTGCCATTCAGATGATTCGCTGAGGAGAAGACTCATTTTTTTTGAGTGCTTCTTGTAGTGAGTTTGACTGGTGTATCTTTGTTCATTCTCTTAGCTTAAAACTTGCAAACCTATCGTGCGCAAAATCAGTTTTTTCGATATAAGTTTTCATTTCAGCATAACTATTGCAGGCATCATAAATTCCTTTGATAAATTCTTCTTGGTATTTTTTAGGGTAAAAAGACCAAGTTCATCAAATAATACGAATATCATTTTTCTCTATTTTATGACCGGTAACTTCGAGAGCTCTCAGTCTGTTATGAATCTGCATGATAGGATCAAACTTGTTGAGCTCAGCGCGCATTACGGCTGGCTCATGGGGAATATAGGATTTTGGAAGTCCCTCAAATGTTGGGCAGTAGACACATTTTCCTGGACAACCCCAAAATTTTGTTAGTAGTGATATGACGCTGACTCCAGAGAGGCTTCTGACTCAGCGTTTTCTCAAGATTTTGCGAAAAATGGGATCAGCGTCTAGTTCTCATTTTTCAACGCGTTCATCATATCGTTCGAGGATGCGTATAGAGGGGAAAGGCTTTGCAATATTATATCCTTTATAAATATCATTTTTTATTTTATGAAAGTCTTCTTTTGAAAAACCTAATTCTTGTGATCATTTTTTTTTGATAGAAAACTTGTGAAGTTTTGTCAGTCCTTGATTTATAATCTCATCAAGAATAAGAGTTACTTTTTGATTCATGCTGAAAAATCGTATGTTTCAGATATTATAGTAAGCAATTGTTGTTCTATATTTTCTGGAGTATCTTCTGTCTCAAATCCTGCAGCTTGTGTATGTCATCATCATCAAAATTGTTCACAAATCTGATTGACATCATATCACTCTTGACTTCTCATAGATACTTTTATTCGACCCTCTCAAAGGGGTTGGAGGAGAAAGGCAATAGATACTCCTTGAATGTTTATCAGTATTTCTCAAACAAGTCCCTTAAAATATCATCCCATTTCTTCTCGAGCAATTCAGAGTTCTCTGAGTCAGTTGATGGGGAGGTTGCAGTAGCATACTTTTCCACTGTAGTGATAACTCATATGCTCAAAAGCATACTGCCAAAAACGAATTTGATTTTGTGTACGTTGTTTATAACAGTGCATAATAGGAAGACGAAAATCTGCTCAGAGGTCTATGAGTTTTGCTCCAGTTCTCAGGGTATTTGATCGGGTATTGGTATTGAAATACATATTGCTATCAGTTTGCAAGCCAGTGTAGAGAAATGTTGCTATCTGAGGAGTGATATACTTTTCAAGAGAGAGTTCTGTAATGATATCAACGAGGAGTTCGCATACGGAGCTTGCTTGAGGGTCTATAATATTTATATCTCCAAACCCGTGGTTTGATATATGATGATCAATAACGATGAAAGGAGTTTTCTGAAAAATGCTTTCCCACTTTTTGTAGCTTTCTCAAAGTCTCGCAAGGTCAGCTGCGTCAAGGGATATGATGATATCAGGAGCAAAGTCTGCGACATTGAGTTCTGGTGTTATGAGCTCTTGTTGTCCGAGAAAGGAAAAATGTTCTGGTACAGGATCATCGTTGATACAGGCAACAGTTTTTTCCATATTTTTGAGTATGAGTGCGAGTCATCAGAGCGATCACCAGGCATCTCCATCCATTCGTGCATGATTTATGAGAAGGATTTTTTGAGATGTGTGTATGAGTTGTCAGAGTTTGTGTATTTCTTGTTTCATAGTTGTTTGAGAGTAACAGAGTATATCATATGGATTTTATGGAGAAATAGAAGAGTATTTCACTAAAACTCAAACAACAAAAAAAACCCAGCATTTTGGGTAAAATGTACTGGGTTTGGGGTATGTCTATATTCTCTTCCTTGAAGACTTGTATATTTTATATTGTCCAGGGGAATATAGATCGGTTTTGAAAAGCTAATCCTTGCTCTTCATGAAGTTTCTCGGCGATTCATTAAAGAACGCTTTCGATTCTTCTAGAAAATTACCTCTCTTCGGTAATGATTAAAGAGCGATTCACCATGCTCTTTTATTTTTATTTGAGTAGCATTTTCCAGCTACTGTTTTTTTTTAATTATTTTTTGTGTAAGTGAGTTTTTTTTGATACTATTTACAATTGAAAATATTTTCTATATTTCTTTCTATTAGAATGAATAGTAAAGATGCCCGTAGGGAAGAAAGGGGTGATAAAAGAAAATATCCTTAATCGTAAATAGTATCGATGCTCACGTTTTTGTTTTTATTTTTGTCCCTCATAGCTCAAAGAGCGTAGTGGGAAGGCTTTTTGGTTGGCGGGTGACTTGTTGGATTTTTACAAGGCCCATACTCGAGAAGTAAAATTCTTTTTTAAAGATCGTGTAAATTACAGATGTAACTTACATATCCATTATATTATACTTTTATATTTTTCTCAAAAATATGAGCAACTTTTTCTCAAAAACTTTTTATTTTTTTCTTAAAAGCCTTATAAATAGGGAAGAAACACCTCTTATAAAAAAAGATAGAATCAACACAAAACACCAAAAAAATGATACAAAAACACTCCCAAAAGGGGAGAAATACTCACACTTTGTGCAAAAAAATGATACAAAGATACAGAGAAAATCAGTATTGTGAAAAACATGTGAGATATTTATATTTTCCTTTATAGCATATGGATAAAAACATACTTTTGCACACATCAAAACATTTGTGAGAAAAAGATATTTCAGAGTTTTCCTCACAAGAGATGCAAGAATTATCAGATATTATTTCTGTTCATGGAGAACTCTATTATAACCAAGAAAGTCCTATTATCTCTGATAGTGAGTATGATACTCTTTTTGAAAAACTAAAAAAACTCAGAGAAATATCATGACAATCACTTAAACTGCAAGATAAACTCTCAGAAAGTTTTACTCAGTCAAGCTTTCAAAAAGTCCCACATACTCGACCAATGATCAGTCTGGATAATACCTACAACGCTGATGAACTCAGAGATTTTGATATAAGGGTAAAAAAGTTCTTAGGATATAGAGGAGAGTTGAAAAATAAGGTTGTTGATTATATGATAGAGTTTAAGTTTGATGGACTCGGAGTAGAGCTGATATACCAAGATGGAGTATTTGTTCAAGCTGTGACAAGAGGTAACGGATTAGAAGGAGAAGATGTTACGGAAAATATTCGACAAATACATAACATCCCCAAAAAAATTGCAAAAAAATGAAGATTTGAAGTGAGGGGAGAGGTAGTAATGCCACTTTCAAGTTTTACAACACTCAATGAAAATGCGAAAAAAAATGGCGAAAAAGTTTTTTCAAATCCACGCAATGCGGCATCAGGGAGTCTGAGAGTTCTTGATACCAGTATTACAAAAAAACGAGATCTTTTATATTTTGCCTATGATGTCAGTTATCTAGAAGAGTTTTATGGTGGAAGATATGAGGATATGATACGCTCCTTAGATGAGTTATGATTTATGACCTCAAGCTATTTTCCAAAATGCGAGTGAATAAGTGAGGTAATATCTCATATAGAAAACTTTTGAGAACTTCGTAAAACGTTAGATTTTGAGATAGATGGTCTCGTGATCAAAGTAAATGATATGTCACTCTGGTGACAAATAGGCAGTACAGAACATCATCCACGCTATGCTATTTCTTATAAATTTCCAGCAGAAATCGTAACAACAACGGTTCTCTCAATAGAACATAGTGTTGGCCGAACATGAACCATCACTCCCGTAGCTAACCTGCAACCAGTGCGTATTTCTTGAGCGCTTATTTCTCGTTGTACACTTCATAATTATGAAGAAATTGAAAAACTTTGACTCAAAGAAGGAGATAGCGTGTTTATAAAACGAGCGTGAGAAGTAATACCAAAGATTGTATCGGTTGCCGTTTCTAACGACGATGCTGTAACAAAACCTGTATCAGCACCGAATAATTGCCCATCTTGCTGAGCACCTGTATGAAAAGATGATGATAAAGTAAGATTTTATTGCCCAAATACCTCAGGGTGTCCTCGTCAGCTTGAAGAGCGTTTTGCGCATTTTGTCTCAAAGCATGGCTTGAATATTGATGGTTTTGGTATTCGTCAGGTAGCACTATTCCTCCAAGAAGGATTTTTACAAAAATTTGGAGATGTATTTCGTTTAGCACAAAAAAGAGAAGATATACTTGCTCTTGAAGGCTTTCAGGAAAAATCTGTCAGTAATCTTCTGGAAAGTATTGAGTTTGTGAGGTCAGTGGATATATCCGTATTTCTCGCGTCACTGTGAATACCAGGAATAGGAAAAAAAGGAGCAAAAATACTGGCAAAGTATATTTCTCAGCGTTTTTCTGAGACAGATGTATCTTTGAGTGAACTCCTCACGGGAGAGGAGGACTTGAGTGAAGAGATAGAAAAACTCCAAGATATCGGTCCTGAGTGAGCAAGGTCATTTGTAGAATATTTTCAAAATAATCGTGAAGAGGTAGAGGATCTGACGCAGGAGCTCAATATTGTGTATATGTCTCCAAATTCTGAAACATATAGTGGAAAACATCAGTGAAAAAAAGTGTGTATTACTTGAAGTTTTCCGTGATACTCTCGTGATGATCTTGTAAAAATTGTTGAGGAGGAGTGAGGCGAGTTTGTGAGCTCAGTTTCGAAAAAAACAGATATACTTCTCGCTGGGGAAAAAGCAGGATCAAAGATGAAAAAAGCGCAAGAGTTATGAATACTAGTTTTGAGCTTGAAGGATTTTTTATAGGAAATACACAGACATCTTACTTATTCCACCTCTGAATCTCCTCCTTTTAACAAAAAAGGAGGAGGGCTCAAAACTTGATAGAAAGCCTGCAGCCTCTTTCCTTTGAGAGCAAAGGAAAGAATTCAAGATAGGAATTGATACACTTATTCCATCCCCACCCCTTCCTTTTAGCAAAAAAGGAAGGGAGCGAGAAAAGAATTCAAGATAGGAATTTAAGCAAATACACAATAACTATACAAACATGTTTCCCAAAGATTTAGAAAACTACGAGCTTCGTCTCAAGAGTCTTCGTGAGCAGTCACAAGAAAGCTATGAAATAGCGGAAAGACAGGTAACAGATAAGTACGAAGAGACACTTCGAGAGATATTTCCTCGTGATGTTCTTGGAGCAAAGCGGATGATACTCTGACTCTCTATTTTAGAGTATGGAGAATCGCTGGTATCAGAAAAATCAATACATATGTCAGACATATTTCACACAAATGTTTTCAAAACACTTCATACTCTCCCTCTACCAACTCAGAAACAACAAGAATTAGCAAAGGCTATTTTCTCATACCAAGACTTTCAAGATAGCAGAGAGAAATATATACAAGATAGATGAGAATTATCACGCGAACCCTTGTATGTTCTCATAGAAGAACTTGCAAGAGATGGAGATATTTCACATGAAGAATTTCTCCTTTTTCAACAAGAGTATGAAAAAAAATGAAATATAATACAAGCGTGAGAAATACTTCCAGATAGATTACGAAAACTCTTTCATCTTCATATTTCTCTGGCAATAGAGAGAAATAAAGAGGAAAAAATAGAACTCTTTCATTCAGAGTACCATGAGGAAATACAATCTCAAACTGATAGTGGAAAAGATGTAGAGGCATTTGTCTCTTTTGTATCACAATTTTACTATAAAACACCCGGAAAATACAAAAAATACGAGCATCCAAAACAACGACTGAGACGCACAATGAAACTTGCTCTTCTACAACTCCTGCGTCTTCGTCTGGGAAGTGTGGAAGCAGAAAAGTTTCGAGAGCGTTTTGAAAAGGGAGAAACATTTTCAGATTATTTTGATATTCTCTGAGAACTTTTAGATATCTTACAGGAACATCCAGATACAAAGGAGATATATACGATTCTTGATAATGAAAATGAAATACAACAAAGAGTGCATGAAGCAGAAGAGATAAAAAATAAAATACTCGAGGGAGAGTCAGTGGTTATGAGTATTGCAAAAATGTTATGATATCTAGAACAACATCAATGAGAATGAGATACGCACGAAAAAATGCTGGAAAAACTTCTTGATACATCAACACAACTTGTTTGAGAGGAGTTACATTTTCACTCAGAGGATGATAAAGCTTGAATATACGCAGAGCAGTCTTTGTTGGAAGATAACGAAGAAGACGAGGAAGAAGAAATAGAGTACACATCCCCACAAATTGCCTATGAAATACTGATGCGAGATTTTCATGCTATAGAATCGCAAAAAAAGCAAGCATTTTTGCAGGGAGACTACGATGATATCGATGTATATAATGAAAAACTTTTACAAATAGAGCAAAAATGAGAAAAACTTCTCAAGATTATTGCTCCTGATAGAGATGAATATCTCTTTGAGGAAAAGGGAAGTTCAACTTCCCCTGAGTCTTATCAAACTCCTTTTTAATAGTCTCTAAGAGATCAAAACGAAGCTGCCAATAATCTTCGTTTTTCGTCCAAAATCTCAGGCCAAGGGTTACCGCGCTATCGCCAAGCTCTTTTACTACTACTTGTTGGGATTCGTCTTGGAGGACTCTGGGATCTTTTTTGATAATCTTTAAAAGAGTCTTTCTCGCAAGGTCTATATCATCACTATATGAGATACCGATAGGGAGATCTATTCTTCGTATTGGTTCGGTAGAATAGTTCATCATCGTTCCGGAAATAGCGTCTGAGTTTGGAATGATAGCTAGTTTTGTATCTATCATTGTGAGAGTCGTACTAAATATCGACACGTCGCTGACTGTTCCTGCTGTTCCATTAAGCTCTACGAAGTCTCATACCTTAAAAGGACGAAAGACAAGTATGACGATACCGCTTGCAAAATGTGAGAGTGTTCCAGAGAGTGCTCCACCTATAGCAAAACCTGCTGCTGCCATAAGCGCCACAAAGCTAGTCATCTGCACTCACATGAGTCAAATAGCGGTAAAACACACAAGAATCTTGAGCGTGTACTTGAGAAGATTGATGATAAACTGTTCTACAGTCGGATCAAAATCTGCTTTTTCAAAATATTTTTGGAGAGAGTGGGTAATAAATCCTACGATCTTAAATCCAATCCATAAAACCAAAATAGCCCCAAGGAGTTTTCCACTAAAGCTAATAATATTTGTTGAAATGATTTCAGAGTATTTTTGTATATCAAGGTCTCAGAGAATATCTTGTAGCATAATAAAGTGATTAAAAAAGTTCACAAGCTCTGAGAAAGTCCTTTTTGTTTTCTCGAGACCGGTCTTGAGTTACTTATTTCAAGGGCTTGAGACCGGTATCTTACACAAGATTTTCTATTTCTCAGAGGCTTCTGAAAGAAAACTATAGGATAACTGTATAAAAATATTATATCTTTACAAGTTCAAGATAGTGAATACTGGTTTGTTCTCCTCTATACAATCCTTCAAATTCGGTAATATGTTCTACATTAAAATGTGATGATGTTTCATAGCAGAATATTTTCTGCACTATATGCCAGAGTTGTTGCTCTTCTATTATACTAACAGTACTTTCAAAGTATTCTCGGTGATCAGTTTTATAAAAGAGTTTTCATCATTTTTTAGTGAGAGTATGGAGTTCTTTGAGAAAAGTTGCTTGCAGGAGGCGATGTTTTTTTTGTCTTGCCTTATTTGCCCAGGGATCTGGAAAAAATATGTATGTTTCTGAGAGTTCTTGGGGAGCAAATATTTCTGGTATTTTTTGGGCAAATTCTTTAATAATACAAAAGTTTGGCTTTTTTTCTGAGGTATTTTTTTCTCATGGAGAGGAATGAATTTGCATCTTTCGAGATTTTTCAGCAGTTTGGTAGCATCTTTTATAGCGTACTTCCATACCGATGAAGTTTTTTTGAGGGTGTTTTCATACCTGAGAAGAAAAGAAATTTCCCATTCCAGTACCTATCTCGAGTATGAGAGGATGAGTGTTGCAAAAGTAGGAGGTGCTCCATTGTCATCGGTATTTTGTAGCGTTATGGGGAATATCAAAAATATCTCTATCTTCTTGCACGAGTTTGATGTAGGGATTGTTTGAAGGCATGAGAGTTATGGGGAAGTAAGAATAGATATATTTTACTTGTTAAGGAAACTTTGAGAAACTCCTTTTTTCTCTCCTTTTCCAAAGGAGAGATAGCTCGATAGAGCCAGAGAGGATTAGAAAATTTTTGTTTTTCAGAGCTTCCTTAAATCTTAGAACAAGAAGAAATTTTTTTGAAAAAAACAAGAGAGGAGTACTTAACACTCCTCTCTCTGAATCATTCGGTGAAAAATTTTTTACCGAATGACATGACCTGTACTATCAGCTAAATAGGCAATAGAGCTGGGTCTCCTTGAAATTGTATTTTCTTGAGGGGGTATTTCCCCAGGAGGAAGTACTTGCCTCCCTCTGAAATCGTTAATACTCCCATCCGGGAGTATCTCCCAATTTTGCTGAATTCCTTTCTTCCAAGATGAGTGTCCATCTTCCCAAGGGGAAGGACCAAGAATTTGTTTTAATTCTGTTTTCTCATCATCAGTAAAGGTGTTGGCAAACATTTGTTTCCTCCTCTGGAAATTATTTATTTTTGTATTGAAATTATCACACAAGCATTTATGTGACATAAAAAATACTAGCTCTCCTCGCTTTGTTGTCAAATTTTTTTTCTACTTTTTCACAAAGTAGGTAAGTCTTTGTATAAAAAAATTCCTGCATGAGCAGGAATGATATGTATTTTCCCTTGAGAAAAATATTACTATACAATCGTCATGCTATACCCCGCAAGAGGAACACCATCACTTGAGGTAACTTCGACAGTCGCTCTTACTGCGTCTACTCATTTTTTCTTTGAGTATTGAAATCAAGTAATAGAAACCTCTGGGGTACCTGTGAATGTAAAACCTGGTTTATTAAGCAGAGGGCTTTGAAAATTGATTTCAATACTTCCAAAGTTCCATTTGAGATTTACAGTTTCGGGATAAAAGCTTATAGCTCTTGGAAAAGATTTTCTTATCTCTTGATTAATAGGATGTTCATCACCTATTTGCTTGAGCATACTGAGGCGAAAGACCGTAAACTCTTTGAGCGCAGTAGCTGGGTGAATAATATCTCAATTGTTATTTATACAGTCAGGAAGGTTTAACTGTGAGTTTGGTCACGCTAGAAAGCCGTCTACCCACTCTCGACAATGAGGGAACTCATCATAGTCTATTTGATCTTGAGGAGGTACGATGTCACGAAGCTTGATAGATTTTTCAGCTTCTTTTAGAGGTACTTTAGGAATATTTCGAACAGCAAACTCCGTAGTCACTTGACCAAGATGGTTGTATACTTTAATATTCTTTGTATTTCACTCAGTATCTTTTTCTGTTACAAGATATATTTTATCTGATGGTAAAAGAGGATATCTACTTTTAACAGACTTAATATTTTCTCACTCTTGAAGTATTCATGACTCACGAACCATTTGTTCTTGAAATATAGCTTGCGTAATACCGAAATGCTTATCTATATATGAAATACATGAGGGAGTCATAGATACTCTAATAGCAGAGCTAGCGTGAGATATATTATCATCTTTTGTGAAACTGTCGAGTACCTCTTCAAAAGAAAATAGAGAAGTGCTTTGGCTTGATCAAATGCTTTCTATTTCTATAAGATTCAACTGATCCACAAACGAGTAAGGTGCATTAAAACTCTGGAGGAAGCTTCGCCAATCAGTAAATGCTTCTCAGGCAACCGTTGCTTGTAGCTGTGAGGTGATATATGAGAGTCTTCAGAGGAATCCCTTTTGCGCAAATCTATTGAGTATAGGACGAAGCTTCTTCTCTGATGCTTTTGCACTTGCAAGGTCTTCCAAGAAGCTTTGAAATGTATGTATACCATCTATGCCGAGATATTTTTTTATTTCTCAGTCTTCTCACCGAGTAGTTATTTCTCCAAAAAAATCTATAAACTCAAGGATATACCCAAAAGGATCTACTTCTTCTGGAGATATTGTTTCCCGGAGTTTTTTTACATTTTGGACTGCTAGAGCTGTTTCATTATCAAGGATTTTTGTCACTTTGAGGGGTGCCTCTTTTTTTTGTTCTTGAGGGATTTGTCTATCTGAACTTGCTAAAAAGATAGGTGTTCACTTTTCTCAAGCGTGTTTTCTCACTAGGAGCTGATAATCTGTTTCTCATCACCAAAAGAACTCGGCATCTTTTTCTCCTCATCTGTATAAATCTCCATTCATAAAAAAATAGTTATAAGTAAAAAATATTTACCGTTATTATGATAATTTTTTACGTATGTCAAATATATGTATACATTTTTTATTTATATGTCTCAAAAATAGATCGAGTGAATCCGCCGAACTCCTTACAAATTTTCACCATTACTGGAAAAAGTGGAATAACGATACAAAATTATTATGGATATGAAAAATATCTGTCGAACTCAAAGTAGATAGTAAAAAAAGGCTTTATATAGAGGAAATCCCTACTATGAAAGCCTTTCGAGAATGCAATAATCACAAATGGTGGATTCACCGAGGCTCGAACTCGGGACCTATCGCTTAAGAGGCGAGTGCTCTACCAACTGAGCTATGAATCCTTTTTTGAAGTATTTCATCATTTTGCATATAAAACACGCATTTTTTATGAGCAGAGGGAGTATAAAGAGCGGAACTAAAAAATCAATTTTTTTTATTACGTTGCTTTCCGAGTAAAAAAGTATATATTTTTATATGTATTTTACGAGATTTTTTAGTATTCTTTTTTGCAAGAAAAACAAAAGAATATAAGACACCTAAACATATGGACTTTCTCTCAACACTTATTTTACTTGCTGCTCCTTATGGGTTTACACCAGAGGATGTCAAGATACTTCATGCAAACTACTGCCAAAATCTGTACTGGCAACCAAATGCTCTTCAAAAAATGGAAAAATATGAGTGTCATATTGATGAAGTATCTGCTGAGATTCAGAGAGTGCAAAGGGGAGAGTATTAACTTACTTTCTCTTCTTTTTCTTCCCAAACTTTTCTTTGAGACGCTTAAATTCTTTTTCTCAGAGCTTTTCTTCAAGTACAAGATTGAGTTCTGCTTGCTCATCAAAAATATGCATATCCATATCAAGACGATGTTCTTTTTTAAAACGATAGTCTTCATAGTTTCCATATGAAAGCGAGAGTTCAGCATTGTCTATAAACCAAATATGACTGGCAAGCTTATTCACAAAATACCTGTCATGAGAAATGAAGAGGATACTTCACTCATATTGACTCAAAGCATACTCGAGAGATTCCCGCGTATCGTAGTCAAGATGATTTGTTGGTTCATCAAGTACCAAGAGATTTGCCGGTTTTTGACCTAGAATACAAAACAAGAACTTACTTTTTTGTCCTCATGAAAGTTCACAGACTTTTTTATCTAGGTCTTCTTTTTCAAAAAGATAATGTTTTATCAGAGCTGTCAAGTGTTCATCGGGGAGACATATGCCATGCTGATGAAAATTATCTCGCATAGAAAGATGTGTCTTGAGTTCCTCATGCATTTGTGAATAGTATACAATCTTGGTAGATTTTCACAATGACTGATATCCATCAAGTAGGGGAATATGACCAAGAATAGTTTTGATAAATGTTGATTTTCCAACACCATTTTCTCATACAACTCAGACGCGCATTCATTTATGCAGGATAATCTCTTGAATAAAAAAAAGGGGAGATGCTTTTTTTCTTCCAATAAAAGCCTCTTTATATGTTAGTAGTTTTTCTGGTGATTCTCATAAATAATCAAAGAAAAATTTTGTTTTTTTTGGGATAAAGGGTTTTTCAAGCTTATCCATTTTTTCTATCATTTTCTCTCGACTTTTTGCCCAACCTGCTCTCGATCATGCTCGAAAACGATTGATAAGCTGGTTTTGTTTTCAAATATACTCTTCTTGTCTTTCATATTCATCGAGTTTCTTTTTTTCTCTTTTTTCTCTTTCGATAACATACTCACTATAATTTGTGTGATACATAGTTGCTGATCTTTGTGGTTGGATTTCAAGAGTTTTTTGGCAGGTTGTATCAAGAAATTCTCTATCATGAGACACAATAACATATCATCATTTCCATTTATGTTTGAGGTATCACTCAAGCCACTGAACACTTGCCATATCAACAAAATTTGTAGGTTCATCAAGAAAGAGCATATCAGGAGATTCCAAAAGAACTTTTGCCAGAGCAACCTTTGCTCGTTGTCATCATGATATTTCGCTGAGTTTTTTTTCTAATAGATGAAGTATTCATATTCACTGACTTACTGAGTGGATAGTATGTTCATAATCATATCCTCAAATATTATTACATCTTTCTAGCAGTTCAGTATATTCAGCTATGAGACTATGATTTTCTCATATTTCTTCTTCTAGTTCTTTTACTCTTTTCTCAAGTGTGAGTATTTCTGTAAAAGCATCTCTGAGCTCTTCATGAACAGTTTTTCCCTCGTTATCCCCATACACTTGCTGAAGGTATCAGAGCTTCATATTTCAGACATTTTCTATATAACCATGATACTCTACAATATCTCAAATCAATGTTTTGAGAAAAGTCGTTTTTCCAGAACCATTTGGTCATACTATAGAAATAGTATCATTCTTATTGATAGTGAGTGCAATATCTTTGAGAATAAGTTCTCAAGAGAGTTCAAGTTTTTCTATATGTATCTTGAGGTGTTGCATTTATTTATTTTTTACTTGATATATGTCTTTTTTGTGTATAATTATTCTCAGAGTTTCCTAAAGGAAGTTCTGAGAAATAGAAAAATCCTGTGTAAGAGACCGGTCTCAAGTCCTTGAAATAAGTAACTCGAGACCGGTCTCGAGAAAATAAAAATGCCTTTTTTCAGAGCCTTCTTAATATTATGAGAATTTATAATAAATCAATGAGTAATTGACGCTTATGAATTGAAGATTATCTTACATAGACCGTGCAGAGGATTTATGACTTCCCATTCCTAAAGAGCTTTTGTGAGCGACAAAAGCTGAGATTTCTTCGATTTTACAATGAAAAGAATGACATAAAGATCATAAAATACGACAGATTTGTGCAGAAGTAAGAAATGTGGTGGAATCAGACTATTATATTTTTACAAAATTTGACAGAGATCTGCATGATATAGATATAGAGGCAATAATTCTTGAAGCAAGAAGAAAAAATATTACACTTTCTATCCCAACACTTACAAGGATTCTCAATTTTCTAGAAACCCAAGAAGATCGTGATAGTGTATTTGAAGAGTTTTTTTCTGGTTATAATGCAGATTCCTCAGTAATTTTTGCTATGACAGAGTGAAAAACACTTGAACAAGTTTATAAGTTCATAGAACAACATAAACTCAAAGATCATGTTACGGAGGTAAACATCACTTCTTGGTTATCAAAAGTTGATTCATTTGAAATCTGAGAAAGACTTCTGGAAGATTTTAGGTGAAATATGAACGCTTTAAGTCATATAAACGCTTGAAAGTTTCTTTGTACAGAGCTTATAGCAAATTGAGTAGCAGTTCCCCAAGTGATTCTCGAGAAGTATCGTATGTGATCTGTGTATCTTCCAGAAAAGAGCTGGTATGCTATAGAAAATATCATAGACGACTGAGAACTTCCGATAAGAATGAAAATGATTTTTTTCATATATGCTCAACTATTTTTTCCTTGAGATACAGAAATACCAAAAGTAATAAAAGATTTCTGATATCTTGATCTTTTGAAAAAATATAAGGACTTTGGAAGAGAAATGAGCGAAAAAATGCAAAATAATAGAGAAAATTATGCGAGCTTGTTTATGCGAGAACAACCTCTCTTACAAGCTTGAGAGGAAAGTGAGATAGATGATAATAAGCAATCTTCAACAAAGACGTAAGATGCAAAACATCGTCATGCATGATCTTTCACAAAGACCTTGAAAAAGCTATGGAACTACTTATTTCTTAAAAAGAGATAAATCTTTTATAAGAGACCGGTCTCAAGTCCTTGAAATAAGTAACTCGAGACCGGTCTCGAGAAAACAAAAATGTCTTTTTTAGAGCTTCCTTAAGTGAGATACAAGATATATTTTTTTACTACTGTCAATTCATGATGTTTTGAAAAATATATCTTTCTCATACTATGTACCAACATTTTTCCAAAAATGACTATCTTTAAACTAAATATATACATATCTTACAAAATACAAATGACTCAGAAAAAAAGACCAAAGTTATGATTTAGAAATCTTGGAGGGAAATCCCCAAAATGAACAAAAAATAATTATACACCTTTTTTTATCCTTATAGGAGTGTCTATAGTTCTTGCAGCTATGCTTCCATATCTCAACCCCTGACTGCAAGAGATCAATGAAGACATAGCACTCTCAGAGCTGACACAAAAGTATGAACAATGAGAATACTCAGAAATACTCATAGACGGGAACAAGGCTATAGCAACTCTGAGAGAACAACATCTTACAGAAACGGGAGAACAACAACAGCATACCAATACAGCAATACTTCCAGATAGAGACTCACTCGCAGATCTCTGACTCAAGAATCCTGAAATAGAAACGAAACTGACAGTCAAAGACTTGAGCTGACAAAGGTTTTGGGCAAATATTATGCCAACCATTATCATGGTAGCACTTTTTGCGATATTAGCAGTATTTATTATTTCGCGAATGTGATGAATGGCAAATAATGCTATGACTTTTGGGAAATCTCGAGCAAAACTCTATGATCAACTAAAAGATAAAGTTCTTTTTCAAGATGTTGCAGGAGCAGAGGAAGAAAAAGAAGAGCTCCAGGAAATGGTGGATTTCTTAAAAAATCCAAAAAAGTATAAAGATATCGGAGCAAGGATTCCGAGAGGAACACTCTTGGTGGGTCCTCCAGGAACTGGAAAAACACTTTTGGCAAGAGCAGTTGCAGGAGAGAGTAATGTTCCATTTCTCTCTATATCGGGATCAGAGTTCGTAGAGATGTTTGTATGAGTTGGAGCAAGTCGTGTTCGTGACCTATTTGCTAACGCAAAAAAGATTGCTCCAGCAATTATTTTTATTGATGAAATAGATGCGATAGGGAAAAAAAGATGACCATGACTTTGATGAGGACACGATGAACGAGAACAAACACTCAACCAAATTCTTACAGAAATGGACGGATTTGATAATGATACAAATGTTATTGTCGTATGAGCAACAAATAGAGCAGATGTTCTCGATAAAGCGCTTTTGAGACCATGAAGATTTGATCGAAAAATTACGGTCAACCTTCCAAATCAATCTGATAGAGAAAAAATTCTTGAGGTACACGCAAAAAATAAAAAGATAGATACCAGTGCTGACTTCAAAGCGCTTGCAAGCTCTACCGTATGATTTAGTGGCGCCGATCTCTGAAATGTGATCAACGAGGCAGCTATTATATCTGCTCGTTACAATGAAAAGAAAATTGGCTGATTACGACTCCAGCAAGCTTTTGAAAGAATTGTGATGGGACTTGAGAAAAAATCACTTGTAATGAACAAACAAGAAAGAAAAATCACGGCCTACCATGAGGTATGACATGCCTTACTTGGAAAGCTTTGTGAGCATTCAGACCCAGTGCATAAGGTCTCTATTACTCCTCGATGAGGAGCTCTGGGAGTTACATGGTTTATGCCAGAAAGAGATGCAGTGCTTACGAGCAAGGCAAAGTTTCTTGATGAGCTATGTGTACTATATGGAGGAAGAGCAAGTGAAGAGATATTTTTTGGAAAAGATATGATTACGACTTGAGCATCAAATGACATAGAAAGAGCAACGGCTATTGCTCGAAATATGGTTATGCGATATGGGATGTATGATGAGATAGGACAGGAAAATTTTGCTTGAGCTCGAGGTATGGGAAACTTTACTGGATCAGAATCTGAGGCTCCAAGTGTTTCTCCAGAAACACAAAAGGCAATTGATCTCAAAGTAAAATCCGTTCTCAGAGAACAATATGAGAGAGCTATAACTCTTATCAGAAAACATAAGAAACTTCATGAAAAAATCTCTGAAGATTTGCTCAAAAAAGAAGAAATGGATAGGGAAGAGTTTGCGTCATATTTTGCATAGTTTTCTTGCTATGGAAATGCGGAAAAACTTCGTATTTCATCGTCAAAGTGCAACATTGTCTTCAAACTCGTACAATGAGTACGCTTATTTCAGCCAAGTTGCATTTTCCTTGAACTACTTGTTTTTACACATTTCCTATTTTTCCGTGCTTCCCTATATTTTCACATCTTTTTAACACAAAAGTATCTCTTGAAGATACTTTTTTTTGTTTTTTTATATTTATAGATTATAAAAATATTCTAAAAAATAATATTTATTACTTTCAAGTAATGCTCAATTCCTCTTCTACACAAGCTTGAGAAATATCTGAAATTTTTGTACAAAAGCGTCAACATATTGTTGATCTCTGAAAACATTTACAAACAAGCCTTGAATGAAATCTTGGTCTCAAAAATCTTTGAGAAATACATGTATATGAACATTATATTGTTTCTGATCTCAGCGATGATGAACTAAGCCTTGCAAAGAGTACCGTTTTTTCAGAAGCGCCAGTTGATATACTACTTTCTCGTGAAGATATAGAAAAAGGTTCAAGAGAAAACACTGTCGTAATTGAGTCTCAAGCAGGGCAATTTGATGCTCGCCTGCAAGCTGTAAAAGACAATCTCACACTTCAAACAGGGAAAGACCATCATGTTCGTGTGAAGCAAGTGATACAATTCTCAAGAGATCTCTCAAGAGATGAACGAAAAAAAATCACAGGCTTTCTTATTAACCCAAATGAAAAACAAGAATCTTCACTGAGTGATATAAGACTTGAAAGATCACTTCAAGAACCCGAAAATCATATACTCTTAACAGGTTTTAGAGATATTTCTGATGATGCAGGTTTTCAGAAATGTATACAAGATCATGAGCTCTCTCTGAGTGTAGATGATATACGACTTGTTCATGGGTATTTCCTCAAGGAAGAACAGCGTGATCCAACAAAAGCAGAAATACTTCTCATAGATACTTACTGGTCTGATCATTGCCGTCATAGTACTTTTTTTACACAGATGAACGACGTACACTTATGTGAAAATAAGTCAGCAACTCAACAGAGCCTGATACAAGCTCATAAAACATTTCAAGAAAAAAGCACCCAACATGGAAAACCGTGAAACACTCTTATGGAACTTGCTACTTGAAGCGCAAGATTTCTTTGAGATGATCATGAATTTCAAGGAGTTGATGCCCTTGATCTTTCTCTCGAAGATAATGCGGCATCTTATAAAACTCCTATAAATTTCTCAGATGGTAGTTCGGAAGACTGGATTATCATGTTTAAAAACGAGACACATAACTCTCCTACAGAGACTGAGCCTTTTTGAGGCGCAGCAACTTGTCTGTGATGAGCTATCCGTGATACTCTCAGTGGACGAAGCTTTACATTTTGAGCGATGAGGGTGAGTGGTGCAAAAAACCCAACAGAACCAATAAGTGAAACTCTATCTGAAAAACTTTCTCAAAGAGCCATATCCATAGGAGCTATGCTTGGTTATAGTAGTTATGGAAATCAAATAGGACTCGCAACAGGGAGAGTTCGTGAGTTTTTTCATCCAGGGTACGCAGCAAAAAGATTTGAGTGTGGTTATGTGCTAGCAGCTGTAAAAGAAGAAGACTTGGTAAGAGAATCACCAAAGCATTGAGACAAAATTATCGTATTTTGATGAGCAACAGGAAGAGATGGTGTTTGAGGAGCAAGTACTTCGAGTAAATCTTCATGAGAAGTCTCACATGAAACGCTCGGAGCGCATGTACAAAAATGAAATCCTGTAGAAGAAAGAAAGATGCAGCGACTCATGCTCAATAGTGCATTTACAAAAAAAGTGAAAAAATCAAATGATTTTTGAGCAGGAGGTGTTTCTGTTGCGCTGTGAGAAATTGCTGAAGGAGTCCATATTTTTCTTGATGAAGTGGCAAAACATGTGAAATACCAATGACTTAGTGATATAGAACTTCTTCTCTCAGAGTCTCAAGAACGCATGGCAATTATTGTATCTGCTGATGAGTGTGATGAAGTTCTTGATATGATTCGAGCAGAAAATATTCATGGCTTTGTTGCTGGAGAAGTAATGAGTCAATGAAAAGCATCAAGAGAAGAAAGACTTCGTATTTCGTATCAATGAAAGGATACCGTAAATCTTTCTCGAAAATTTCTGAGCACAAATGGCGCTCCGAGAAGTGCTCAAGCAAAGATAGATATAAAGGGAGATGTATTATTTTTTTACCCGCCAGTATATGCTAAACAGCAAGATGTTTCTCATGCTAAAATTCTGAAAAAACATCTTGGTGTTCTCTCTCATGCGTCTCAGAAATGACTTCATGGAAATTTTGATAACAGTGTCTGAGCATCGACGATTCTTGCTCCTTATGGGTGAAAATACCAAAACTCACCACAAGTATGAATGGTCTCAAAGATTCCTAGCTTTGATGGAAGAGAGAGTCTTACCGGTATTGCTTCTACATTTTCCTACAACCCAAAACTCCTTTCAGAAAATAGTTATGTATGATGAATATACACTATCATAGAATCTCTCTCAAAAATAGTTGCTCTCTGAGGAGATCACCAAAAGACATGGCTGAGTCTCCAAGAATATTTTTGAAAACTTACAGATGACGAAAAGTGGGGAGAAGTATATGCTTGACTCTTAGGAACACTTGAAGCGCTATTGAAACTCAAGGTTGCAGCAATAGGAGGAAAAGACTCTATGAGTGGTACTCATATCGGAAAAAATGGAGAAAGAATAGATGTTCCTCCTACAATTGTGAGTTTTGCAAATTGTCCTCTTGAAACAAAAAATGTTGTCTCAGCAGAGTTGAAACAGCCTGGAAACGCTATACTACATTTTCCTATACCAAAACTGCAAGGAAGTCTACCAGACTTTGATGCGTACAAGCAGATGCTTATCACTATTCAAAAACTCATATCTTCAGGCTGTATTTTTTCTTCAAGTGTGGTTGAAGAGTCTGGTGTTTACGGAGCTATAGTAAATATGTCACTTGGAAATAAGATAGGAGTGCATTTTGAAAAATATGACGATACTCTGTATGCTCCTTTGCTCTGAGATATAGTATTGGAAGTTTCTCCTCAAACAGTGCAAGAACAATGACTCGAAACATACCAAATTGCAAAAACACAAGAAAACCCCTTTCTGACATGGAAGGATCAAACCGAAAACTTGAGTCTTGATGAGGCTCACAATATACTTCGTAGCGCGTTAGAAAATGTTTTTCCATCGGAGAATACAAATACTCTCCTGCAAGGAGAAAGTGTAATACACCGCTATCAACAAAGAGTACAACTCGATACTTCAGAAATATTATCATGCAAACCAAAAGCGCTTATAACAGTATTTCCGGGAACAAATTCAGAGCTTGATACACGCCACGCCTTGATGCAGGCGGGGTTTGAGGTAGAAGAATTTGTATTTCAAACACTTCATGGAGTAGAAAATTTTCAAAGATCACGAAAAACTTTTGCTGATAAACTCAGCTCTACTCATTTACTGGTATTTCCATGAGGATTCTCAAATGGTGATGAGCCAGATGGAAGTGCAAAATATATCGCAAATATCATGCGTTCCTCTGAAATTCGTGAGAGTTTTCAAGCATTTCTTGAGAAAAAGTGAACCGTGACGCTGGGTATCTGTAATGGTTTTCAGGCTCTGATAAAGCTCTGAGTTTTTGAGAATGGTAAAGTAAAGGATTATCTCACTCATAGTGACGAAACGCTTACTTTCAATAGCAGTATGCGTCATCAAACAGAACTGGTAAAGTTAGAGATTCGTTCTCTTCTTTCTCCAGCAATGAGTCAAGTTCATCTTCAAGAGTATTATACAATACCTATTTCCCACGGAGAATGACGAGTTGTTATACCACAGCAAAGATTTGATCAGTACTCTCAGCAATGACAGATACCAATGATATATGTTGATTATAGAGGAAATCCAACCGATGAGTATAATGGTTCAGATCACGCTATTGCAGGACTGACGAGTCCAGATGGAAGGATACTTTGAATGATGCCACATCCAGAGAGAAAAGGAAAAAATGTTTTTAGAAATATCCCATGAGAGAAACACTTTCCTCTTTTTGAAGGAATATTTCATTCTATGAAAGGAAATTAGTACATCTTTATTATTAAGAAACATGCAAACAGGCAATACAATGCACGATTATAGCGTATGAGTAGTACAGTCGGGAGATGAGGTTTCGAAGAGTTTTCTATCTGCCTGCCAAGCGGCAAATGAAGAGACAAGCGTGGTAAAGTATTTCGATAAAACGGGTATTTTACTCCCATGATACTCAACAAAAGAAAGCATTGATGGTGTAGGAACAAAAGTGCAGATTTACACGCAAGCATTTGAGTGATATATTCAAGAGCATGAAAGATGAGTCATTAACGATAAACAACTCCTTGAAAAATCTATTGATATTTGGGAGAGAATGCTTCATGATCTTATTGCGATGAATACAGATGATCTCAGAAAATGAGAAATGGCTGTTGCAGTAACAAATATTATTGATATCAACCATCTTAGTGGGAAAAGAGGAAAACTCTTTTCAGATAGTATGGCAAAGGCTATGGCAAATGTGATACGAGAAAATGATATTATGATTATTGCTTGAGAAACAGCAGTTTTATGAAACTCAAAATCAACTCAAGAAATAATAGAATGTATCAAATGAACTTTTAACATTGCTATGTGTCTTTGATATTGACGAGAAACAACTCTGCAAGATGCTATCCTCCAAAAAATAGAACATATACTTCAAAAGATAGAGTTCAATATAGCCGGGACATCGCTAGGTATTACTTCGCCTTGAGAGAAACTTTTTGCACTGAGACCATGACAAAGCATCATTGGACTGCAAGAAAAAGAACAAAACGGTATTATCTGACCTCGATCAAACGGTATCACAGCTATCCGAAAATCTATGAGAGATCTTACAGGAGATAACTGGGAGAATAAAAGTTTTGAGTATTTTCTTGAGTGTTTGGGCAGACAAAGAGCCAAAAAGATTCACAAGAATATACGCTCTCTGTGTAAGTGAAAAAAGATGTGGGAGATAGTGGTAGGGAAGAGCACGGTATTTAATCCATTTATCTCTCGAAAACTGCTTGGTTGAGTTGATGGAGAACCCCAAGTGAGACTCAGTTCTCTCATCCATGTCACAGGAAATCCTCTGAAAAAAACTATAGATGGAGCTCCATGAGTGTTTCTTGATATAGATATTTCGCAGATGCCGATCCCGACTATTATAGCCATCCTGCAACAGGTAATTGATATAAGCTGAAAAGATGCTCTCAAGTGATGGAATATGTGACTGCCATACGCGCTTATTTGTGATAAAGGACAAGAAACTAAAATTATATCTCTTGCAAGAGAAGAGGGAATAACAGCAAGAGTGATAGGAGAAACATATTCCCAAAGTAAGAAGTCATACAGTACCATACGATGAGTATGAGTACATGATGAGACAATTATTTTGTAATATATTTTTTAACATACTAGTATTATGTTTTGACAAACACTACCACTTTCTTGCTTTCCAGAGTGAGAAAGACCAGATACAGCTGATCTTGCTGCAGGAAGGTATGGAACATCAGATATGATTGATATTTGGTGAGCAAAAAAGACTATAGGGCTTTCACTCAAGGTTCAAGGTCTCTCTGCACAAGTGCTCTCTGATCTCTATCCAAACATTGTTCCTCCTTATTTGGCAGATGAAATCTACAGGGTAGCTACAAGTGGTCAAGTAGATCTTGAAAGAGTAAGAGAAATCGAAGAGCAAACATGACATGATGTTATAGCAATTAATAGAGCTCTTGCAGAAAAAGTATCAGAGGATGCTCAAACACATATTAACAAAGCAAAAACTAGCGCTGATACTACTCAACCTGTAAGAGCATTACAGTTCAAATCATCTCTTGAGATTATCGCAAGAGTTACAGAAAATGTAAGAGACATACTTTGTGAAAAAGCAGTCTTATGGAGAGATATAGCGTTTATGGATACTTCTCACTTATATGATGCTCTTCCAACAACAGCAGGGAGACCACTGGTACACTATGTTGAGATGCTTCAGTCAAACTTAGATATCATACACTTTGTTTACCAGAATTCTTTGAAGGCTAAATGGGGAGATGCGACGGGAAATCATCATTCTGCAACGGCTCTATGAATTGATTGACAGGAACTTCAAAAAAATCTTGCATCAAAACTCCAGGTCTGATATATGGATGCTGCAGGTCAAATACCTGGTTTAGAATTTGAAGCTGATATTTTCTTTGCTATGGCGAGACTTACAGAAACACTCAATAATATTGCAAGGTTTATTGCAAATGGAAGGAGTGATGATGTAAATGTGTTTATAAATGGAAACCCTCATAGAAAGAAAGGTTCTTCTGCTATGCCTCATAAGGATGCAAAAAATGGAAATCCTACTACAGAGGAACAAACTATGTCATTGAGAAATTATTTTTCATGAAATCTTGTAACAGCAATGATGAATTGTGAGATGCCCTACGCGAGAAATCTTTCTGCGTCAGCAAATGCAAGAATCAATTTTGAAGATGGATTTAAGTTTCTTGATCATGTGATAAGAAACCTTGCAGGTACTATCTATTGGTTAGAAATAAACAGTGAAAGAAGTGCTGAAAGGGTAGAGAGGAGTTTTTGAGTTGTAACATCTCAGCAGGTGATGACCTATCTGACAGACCCAAACAGAACGAGTAACCCTATGTCTCGAGAATACGCGCACGATCTCACATGAAAACTGGCTCTAAGTGCTTGGGAACAAGGAAAGCTATTTGTAGATGTTGTACTTGAGTGTGATGAGATTACTTCACGTCTTGATAGGGAAACAATAGTTCAAATTACAGATCCTCATAAATATATAGGTCAAAGTAGAGAGATTATTGATATGGTAGTTCAAAAATGTTATCAGAAAAAAACACTGAAAAAATAATATATTTTTAATTTTATTTATTATGAAAAATATTTGAATATTTGCTTCTGGTTCAATAGATTGATGAGGAAGTGGTGCAAGAAAAATTCTTGAAAAAGTAAAAACAGGAGAAATCACGGGAATTGAAAATATTACTCTTATAACAAACCACGCTAGATGATGAGTATACAAAGTATTCTCAGATTTTATAGTGGAGCAAGGTATCATTCCTGGGAAATTAAGATTTCATCATATTCCACATTTCCCAAAGAGAAACACAAACTGAGAGTTTGATGACAATACAAAAGAAGAAATACGAGAAATATATATTAGCATTATGCACGAATATGACTTAGAGTATATCTTTCTTTCTTGATGGCTCAAATATGTGTTATGACTCCCAGTAGAAAAAACAATAAATATTCATCCTTGACCTACACAAGCACCATATGGGTGAAACTGAATGCATGGAGGCAATGTTCATAAAAAAGTATGGGAAGACTACAAAAATTGAAATATTTCCCAAAGTTGTGTAACAATGCACTTTGTTACTGATAAAATTGATAGAGGTCCGATTATTTGCCAAATACCTGTAGATATAAGTAATTGCCAGTCTGATATAGATGTAGGAAGGGCTGTTAATGCAGTGGAGCATGAGTGGCAGTGGAAAATCACAAACATGATAGTCAATAAAGAAATATACCTTGATAGTGATGGTACTACTATTCATTACCCTGAAGGGTTCCCATATAAATGAGCATTAAAGGAACTTTAAGAAACAAAAAATTTCTAATCCTCTCTGGCTCTATCGAGCTTTCTCTCCTTTGGAAAAGGAGAGAAAAAAGGAGTTTTTCAGAACTTCCTTAATAAACGAAACTCATAAAACCAAGATTATTGTTTTGGTTTTTCTTCATCACTTCTTACACTATAGATGATAAATTATAGATATTTTTTATGCACCAACTTGTAGATTTTGTACTAAACCTCGTTGACGGAATGTGATATACGGGTATTTTTATCATGATGATGATAGAATCCTCTTTTGTTCCTTTCCCTAGTGAGATAGCAATGATTCCAGCATGATATCTCTCAGCGCTTTGAGAGATGAACCTCGTATATGCTTTTTTTGCTGGAACTTGATGAGCTCTCGTATGAGCAAGTGTGAATTATATTCTTGGATGGAAACTCTGATGACCTATTGTAAGAATGCTGATAAAAAGATATGGAAGCTACATATTTTTGAGTGTTGAACACTACGAGTATTCAGAAAAGTACTTTCAAAAACATGGATCTATCACGACCCTTGCTTGAAGATTTATACCAGCAGTGAGGCAACTGATATCTATTCCTGCTTGAATTTTTTGTATGAATTATGGGAAATTTCTCTTATTTACTTTTATTGGTGCAGGTTTATGGAACGCTATTCTCCTTTCGATTTGATACCTAGCTGGAAAAAATGATGAACTCATACATCAGCTACTTTCACAAACTTTTGTTGTGATACTTATTGTTCTCATAGTGAGCATATGAGGCTATATTTTTTATAAGAAACATCAAGTATAAATGATAGCAAAAATATGAACACAAGAAAATCCGTTCAGATCTTCACAAGTCGTTGTGCAAGACCGTTCTTGATCTGTGTATTTTCATAAAAACACCTCTATAGAAACATGAAAAGAAAAACTCACTCTTTTTGGAGGGAAAGAAAAGTCTATAGATAGAGGAGACTTACTTATTACTGCGATCAGAGAGCTTGCTGAAACAAGCGAAGCAAGTCTCTGCCTCGCAATAGATAGATTGGTTCCCATATGCCAAGATGGTCCTATGAGGTTTGAGAAATGATGGTTTTTTTCACAAATATATTATTTACTTATTTCTTCAAATGAAGTACAAAAAATAACACACGCAGAAATATTTACTTCTCTTTGAGACCTTGAATCTCGAGGACAAAATTTTCAGTGGGGAACAAGTTTGGAACATACTAAAAAACTTGTACATAGAGCTTTAGAGGTATGTCAAAATATATAAGCATGAAAATAAAAAATCTACATAACAAAAAAATAGCAATTCTTGGCTTTGGAAAAGAGGGGAGAAGTACTCTCAACTTTTTACAAAGTCATAGTATTAGTGATATTACCATTTTAGATGCAAATGTTCATGAAGACAATATCTGAGTAAACATCGTTTCATGAGAATCGTATCTTGATAACTTGAGAGATTTTGATCTCATTATTAAGACTCCTGGTATTTCTCCATTTCATGAAAAGATTCTTCCTTGCAAGGAAAGAATTATCTCTCAAACACAAATATTTTTCTCAAATTATGATGGAAAAGTGATAGGTATTACTGGAACAAAAGGGAAGTCTACTATTTCTACTTTGTTGTTTGAATGCCTAAAAGTTTGAGGGTACAATGTAAAACTTGTTGGAAATATAGGAAGACCTGTTTTAGATGAAATAGAGCTATGAAAAGATGAATATGATTACATTATATATGAACTTTCAAGCTATATGTTACAAGACTTTTCGCCAAAACTTGAAATAGGGTTCTTAAATAATATTTATTCGTGTCATCTTGATTGGCACTATGGTTCATTTAATATATACAGGGAAGCAAAACTCAATATTTTAAAAAATGCAAAAACAAAAATCTTACATGGAGATCTATCACAAGACCCTGAAGTTCTCAATATCAATGTAGAAAAAATATTTTTTGATACAAAAGGGAAGTATTCTTATGATAAAAAGGGATTTTCTTTAAATGGAGAAAGTATATATGACTGAGAAGTGAGACTTTTATGAAATCATAACAGAGCTAATATTTCTTGAGTTTTAGCTATACTCCATACAGTTATCAGTGATGCAAGTGTTCTTAAAAGTATTTTTTCAGAAGTGCTTCCAAGCTTTTGATGACTTCCAAATCGCATTGAAGATATTGGAAAATATGAAGGAATTCGCTTTATTAATGATGCCATTGCTACAACTCCACAAAGCACTATAGCAGCTATAAATACATTTTGAAGCGATATACAGACACTTTTTGTATGAGGTGAAGATAGCTGATTTGACTTTTCTGAATTACGAACAAAAATACTTGATTCTCATATTCAAAATATTATTGCTTTTCCAGATACTGCACAGGTTATTTTTCCAGAAATCAAATCGCGAGATTATGGAATAGCTTTTGAAATAGAAATTGATGGAAAGTATCTTCAGTTTATCAAAACACGGAGTATGCGTCAATGAGTTGACTTTTGTTACAAAACAACTTTACCTGGAAGGATAGCATTACTTTCATGTGCTGCTCCAAGTTTTTCTCTTTGGAAGAGTTATACGGATAAGGCACAAGAATTTATTTATGAAGTTCAAAATTATTAAACCATTGTAGGGAATATAAAAATAAATATCATGGATTGTAGAGAGTTTTAGTTTTATCAATTACTTAACATAATATAACTTATGTTAAGTGCCTCGTTGGCATTAATTCGTTACTTTGGTTCCATACTTTGTATTGGAACAACCTTTTTATAATGCCGAGTTTTTGGCTATTTAGGATTTGTATCTCAAAATTGTATATACAATGTGAAACTTTTTACTCACCGTAAATTCAAATTCATTTACGGATTAATGAATCTCAATGAACCTCTTGAGAAATAAAAATATTTTATTTAATATTCTAAGAATATTGCAAGTTCAAGAATTTGAAGATGTTTTTTCTTTTCTTCATCAGTTTCTGATCATATCAAAATGTCAAGTTTTTTCTGAAACTCAGAAAGTTTTTCTGAATCATACTTGGTAAGTTTTTTTCGAAACTCATGTATTAAAGAGGTTTGAAAGACCTTTTCTGTGTCTGTTTCCCTACTGTCAAACTCTCCCCTTTTTTTGAGTGTAAAGCCTTTGGTAAATTCCAAATTATCTTCGCGTATTTGTACCATTTGCTTGTAGAGTTCATCTCATGGACACTGTGTGTGTCATGAGTCCCTATGCCCTGCCATAACGCTATCAAGATAGGTCTCAAGATAAAAAGTATCACACTTTTCTTTAGCACAATTCATATGATAATATCGCTTCTTATTGAGGTCTATACCATACTTGTATGCGAGGTATTTTACCAAGCTTTCCAATGATTCATACTGAGTATTGTTTATAGGCTTGGTATGGTAATTTCCCATTACTGAAATACCAATAGTTCAGAAATTGTTATATGAAGAATGTGCTCATCTCACATAGTCACCTCCCTCTTTTCCCTCAAAGATTTCTCCATTGTATCAGATAATATAGTTATATCCTATATCTCACCATTCTCTCGTGAGGCTATGGTATCTATGTATTTCTTGTATTCCCTCAAGGCTATGAGAATATTCTCCATGAGTATGATGAATAATGAGTGCGTTTACTTCTTCTGTATACTGAAATGGCCAAGCAAGTCGCACTCATGTTTTTGGATGATAGTAGATAATCTCCTGCGAAGTAAACTGCTTGAGAAAGTTTCCATAGAGATAGTTTTGTATCACTGCTGATTTTTCTTGTTGTTTCTTTTTATCCTCTATACTTTGTGTTTCTTCAAGTTCTTGCTGTCTTTTTTTTCGATTTTTGAGTATCTCTTTCCAATATTTTGAGTCAATATCGTTATAAAGTGGATTTGCTCACCAGCTTTCTCGAGATATTATAAGAGGCTTTTTTGGTATTTCAGAGTTTTGAGAAATACTAGAAACGCTATTTGGAAAGCAAAGACTTACAGCCAAAAAAACAAGAAAAAATGTTTTGAAAGTATTCATAAGAATATTATATAGAAAATATAGAATGGAGAAGTTACTTGTAAAAAATTCTTTCTAAAAAACTTTACAAAATATAATTACATACATATATTATATAGTATAATATATAGAATTTTACAAAAAAAAATGGGACTCAAAAGGCAAGAAAGGAATATCAACTCAGCTATAATGGAAGGTTTACATGAAGCAATTCAGTCTCAACCAGAATTGGCAGTACTCTTATCAGAGGGGCCTGGGCTATCAAAAATCTTAGAGGTTGTACGTTCAACAAGTCAGCAGGTATTTGAGAAGACTCTAGTGTTAGAAGATACTGCATTACTTCGCCATCTTAATGCAGAGCTGCCAACGGCAAAAGGTTTATGGGAGGCAAGTGTTGCTACTACGAGTAACAAAGTGCATCTTATTTTGTCTGGGTCTCAAACTTCTCAAGAAGAAGAGACACAGAGACTTTATAAAGTTTTTTTTAGGTTATTTTCCTCTTCAATTCCTGAGGGGACTTATTGGAATACAGAAGATCTTCGGGCTACGCCAATAGGTTATGCTTTTTATAAGAATATAGCACAAAAGATAAGACAAGGTGCATCTATTGATTTGAAGAGTGCTATTATCGAACTACTTGGAGAAAAAGAAGCACAAGCATTATGGTGTAAAAAAGCAAAAGCAAGACCAAGTAATAAAGGAGCTCCTCAAAGACATAAAAGTTTTTTAGAAAATTTTACTAAACTTGTGAAAAAATGGAAGACTTGGAATATTAGTAAGCTTAGGGAGTGCTCATGAGGAAGGCTTTTTTGTGATTTTGCTTCTAGAAATGGGGGCTTAGAAGTTGTTATCAAAAGGCTTTTAGGTGAAGAAAAAGGTCAATCTCTCTGGATAAAATTTAGGTCACAAAGTACCGAGATTACAGAGAAATACACAAAGCTCTTACAAGATTTTGCTGTATCTTTAAATGAGGGTGAAGTTTGGAATATTAAGAAGCTCCAGCTATTCCCGGGGGGAGAATCTTTTTATTGATATGCTAAAGAAAAATGAAAAAGAGAGAAGAATAGTACTCCAAGTGAAGGATTACGAGTCGCTATTATTGACCTACTAGGTAAAGAAGCTGGTCAAGCTTTGTGGTCAAGGTTTAGACCAGAAAGGATCCAAGTAAAAGAAAAACATATAAGGTTTTTAGAAGAATTTGCTGCATCTCTATGAGAGAATGAGCTTTGGAGTATTACTAGTTTTTTAACTATTAATGGAGGAAAAGCTTTTTTGAAGTATGTGCGAGATAATACGAAGAGAAAGTGATGAATTATAGTAAATCAGCAATTAAGGTTGATCATAATTGACTTATTATGAGAGGAAAAAGGTAAAATTTTATGGTCAAAGTTTAAACCGGAAAAGGAGCAAGTAAGAGAAAGGCATATAGAGTTTTTAGAAGAATTTGCTGCATCATTGTGAGAGGATGAACTTTGGCATACTGGTAATCTTTCAGCTACTGATAAATGAAAAACTTTTTTCAGTTATGTAGGAGATAATGTGAAGAGAAAGTGATGAGTTACAGTAAATCAGCGATTAAGATTGATCATAATTGACTTGTTATGAGAAGAAAAAGGTAAAATTTTATGGTTAAAATTTAAACCGAAGAATATACAAGTAAGAGAAAGATATACAAAGTTTTTAGAAGATTTTGCTGTGTCTTTGTGAGGAAATCAATTTTGGAATAGAAACACTCTTGAAATGAGACCACATGGTCAGAGTTTTGTGTTTTATATTTTTAGAAATTTTGGTAGTATAAAAGAAGGAGTTATTGACTTATTGGGAGAGAAAAAGGGGCAAGTTTTATGGTCAAGATTTAAATGAAAAACTATCCAAGTAAGAGAGAAGTACACAAGATTTTTAGAAGATTTTGCTGCATCTTTAAATGAGGGTGAAGTTTGGAGTGCTGTTACTCTTAGATCGAAGCCACAGGGTAAAAATTTTATGGGTTACGTTATTAAAAATTATGGTAATATCGAACAAGGAATTATTGATTTATTAGGTGAAGAGGCTGGCCAATCTTTATGGTTAAAGTTTAAACCAAAGAATACCCAAGTAAGAGAAAGATATACAAGATTTTTAGAAGATTTTGCTGTGTCTTTGTGAGGAAATCAATTTTGGAATAGAAACACTCTTGAGAAGAGATCACAGGGTAAAAACTCTATGGGTTATATTCTTAGAAACTATAATAGTATCCAAGAAGGTATCATTGATTTATTAGGTGAAGAAGTTTGAAATGCAATGTTGGCAAAAAAAGTAGAAGGTAGATTACCTAAGAAAACCATATCTAGTACCACTCCCCCACAAAAATCTATAAAAAATTGAGTTACACCCTCTGCTTCAAGTCAAGCAAAGAAAAAGACACTATCACCAGATTCACATAATTCTTTACAACTAAAAAAAGATTCCTCAACAACAGTCAAATCCACGCCAAGTACAAAGGAAACTAAAATTCCTCAATCAACGAAACCTTCTTCTCATGATATTTCTACTACAACTAAGCCAAATACTCCTACTTTTCAAAGTCCATCAAAAAAACCTTCTGTACCCACTTCCTCAAAAACTCAGCAACAAAAAGAGTGGGTTATCTATACTCCTGATTCAGAAGGATTTAATCTTTTTTTACAGAATTTAGGGAGAAATATACACCCAGTTATTGAACAGTTACTTCGCAAAAGCTGGGGGTCTTGAATTTTTACTAATATGGCTGAAGAACATTTAAAACTAAAACTGCAAATCAGAAAAGATGAACGATGAAGAGTCTTAGTTGCTATGTAGTTTACTTTATTCTTTGTTACAAAAAAATATTCCCTACTACTAAGGAATATTTTTTTTGTGTAAAAATCTTTGTCTAGCTATCCTGGCTGATACCATAAAGATTCATGTATCTCTCAAATACTTCTTGCGATATTTTTTCTTCTTCAAGTAGTTTTTCAAGAGAATGCTTCATAGAAATCATACCAAAGTCCTTTCCTGTTTCTATAGCGCCATTTATTTGATGAACAACACTTTCACGAATCATGTTTTCAATAGCTTTTGTTTTTATAAGAAGCTCAGAGCTAAGCACTCTTCCCCCTTCTTTTGCTGGAAGCAAGTCTTGCCAAAGTACCGCAATAAGGGACTCTGCAAGTTGTGTTCTAATATGGTTTTTTTCTTCACCAGGAAACATATCAATAATACGAGCAATAGTTCTTGCAGCTCAAGCTGTATGAACTGTTGCAAGTACAAGGTTCCCTGTCTCTGCTGCTCGAAGAGCCAAGCGAAATGTCTCAAGATCTCTCATCTCCCCTATCATGATAACATCACTTGCTTGCCTGAGAGCATACATCAGACCATTCTCAAAATTTTGTGTGTTTTTCCCTACTTCCCTTTGTTCTACGAGAGAATTCTGGCTTTCATGAAAATATTCTATTGGATCTTCTAGCGTAATAATATGTCGAGAATAATGAAGATTAATATGTTTTATTAGTGAAGCAAGTGTTGTAGATTTTCCAGATCCTACTCCACCAGTCACAAGGATAATCCCTGATTTTTTCTCCAATAAGTCTGTTATATGAAGAGGAAGTCACAATTCTTCTTTTTTTGGTATTTCTGGACTAATAACCCTAAAAACAAGACTTAGACCAAGATTTTGTGAAAATATATTCACACGAAACCTTCCTATTTCTGATATTTCATATGAAAAATCTATTTCTCATTTTTTTTGTAAAGAAGTTTTTTGTTCTTCACTCATGATATTTTTAAGTTCGTTTGAGAGAATTTTATTACTCAAAACATCATATTCATCTAAATATACAATTTCTCAAAATTGTTTTACTGCAGGCAAGTTTCCACTTGCAAGAATGACATCAGAAGCATGGTTCTCAATGGCATAAAAGAGTATTTCTTTGATCATATTGTTGGTGTTAAAAAAATATTTTCCTCAAAATACTCTTTTAGTGTATCACAATTTTTTTCAGAAGTAAAAATTTTGACTTTCATATTGTTCTTTCTTATATTATAATCGTATTTTTTACAGAAAGCACGTACATGCTAGCACAACTTGAAACCATTATTACTACGACTTTCCTTTTAGGAGGTGTTTGTTAGGTTTCAAAAATATATGAAATTTTCAATATCTCCTTTAGGGAGATTTTTTTATTTTTTTTAGAGATTTGTTATATTAAAGATTAAAAAGCAGTATGAATAAGAATCAAAAGTTATTTGATGAATGAATAAAGAGAAGAAATTTCTTGAATTTTATAAGAATAAAATTAAACGCGTAAAAATACTACAAAAAAAGAACCCATAGACTCATGATCTATGGGGGGGGTAAAGATTTTACTTTACTAAGGTAAGTACATCAAAATTTAATAAAAAAATAAATTTATATGAAAAAAGTATTTATTATTTGATGAAGCCGACTTGTTGAGATATATATTCTGAAAGAGTTTTTGATGCACTGAGTTTCAGTCACATCTCTTACTCGAGGTTGAGAGCTATATTATGGTAAAAAACTATTAAATGAAAAAACTGATCAAACTTGTTCGTCTCTCATCTAAAGAAGTGTTTCGTAAACTACAATCTCTCGGAGATATTTATTGCGAATGAATTTGAAAAAGTTTTCGAGTAACAAATCTGTTTTTGCGTCATATTTCTGGAAGTTCGAAAAAGCGAGAATTCGAAGATATTATAGAACGACTCTCTTGTATTAGTTTGATTGAAAAAATAGCTATAGATTGAAAAATAGTTGAAGAGCGCACAGATGTGACAGTAGATAAAAAAAGATTTTTTCGAAAAACGTATAAAATAAAATCCCAAATGAAAGACTTTGAGTTTTATATTGTTTTGGGTGAGAAAAAAGATGGATGAATTATTTTAATTAGTGTATTTTTTGATTTTCTAGAATAGAAAAGTGAGCACAAAAAAAGTTTGTGTCAGGGTCTAATCCCTCGTTGAGCATATTTCAGCCTACCACAAACATATACACATTATATTTATTTTTATAAAAAAGCAAATTTTAACCTTTAAACTTAATTTATGAACTACTCCCTAGAAACACGCAGACATTCACTTGCTCATATTATGGCTCAAGCAGTCAAGCAAAACTTTCCTGAAACAAAAATTGCTACAGGACCATATACAGATGATGGATTTTATTATGATTTTGATTTCTGAGAACAAGATTTTTCTGATAAAGATTTTAAGAAAATTGAAAAATCTATGAAAAAAATCATTTCTCAAAACCAAGACTTCCAAAGTTTTGAAGTAAGTTATGATGAGGCTCGAGAAATACTCACAACAATGAATGAAGACTTTAAGATAGAGCTTGTAGATGCACTTGAGTCAGGAAAATTTAAAAACTCTGAGAAAATAACAGGAAAAATCTCTTTTTATATCAACACAGGAAAATGATGAGAGATAACAGAAACTCAAACTCTGATTCAAGAAAAATGATACTTTGATTTTTCTACTCATCTTGATGGTGATCAGATTCGTAACCTCAAATTCATAGATATGTGTGCAGGTCCACAGCATGTCGCAAGTACTGCCTCTCTTGATTCAAACAGTTTTAAAATAGCTCGAGTAGCATGAGCTTATTGGCTAGGAAGTGGAAAAAATAAGCAACTTACTCGTATTTACGCCTACGCTTTTGAAAATAAAGAAGCTCTTGATAATCATATAAAAATACTCGAAGAAGCAAAAAAAAGAGATCATAGAGTGCTAGGAAAACAGTTAGAGTATTTTTCTATTGAAGAAGAGATTGGTTTATGACTTCCACTCTACCTTCCCAATGGAGCAAAACTTCGCCAAATCCTTGAGAAGTATATGATACAAGAAGCCGAGAATGCAGGATATCAATATGTGTATACTCCACATATTGGAAAATCAACGCTTTTTGCCCGTTCAGGTCATCTGGATCATTATAAAGATGGAATGTTTTCTCCTCTTGAGATGAAAAATCTTGATGGTCAGTGAGAAGTAGATGGAAAGGTAGAAGAGTTTTATCTCAAGCCGATGAATTGTCCTATGCATCATTATATTTATCTGTATAAACCTCGCTCATATAGAGACCTTCCTTTTCGGTTAATGGAGTTTTGAACAGTATATAGGTATGAAGATAGTGGAGCGCTTACAGGACTTATACGAGTGAGAGGTTTTACACAAAATGACGCACATGTATATTGTATGAAGTCTCAACTGTTTGAAGTTATTAGTGAGGCTCTTGAGAGATTTATTCGTGCCTATGAAGCTCTTGGTATTCAGGGATATGAGATACGTTTCTCGCTTCCTGATTTTAAAAACAATGCTGAAAAATATGGTGAAGAAACACAGGAGTGGAAAGAGTCTATTATTGCTATGAGGAAAGTTCTTGATGAGATAGGAGTAGACTATTATGACGCTCCAAATGAAGCGGCGTTTTATGGTCCAAAAATAGATATTCAAGTTAAGAATGTTAATGGAAAAGAAGATACACTCTCGACAATACAGGTGGATTACTCTATTGCAGATAAATTTGGTATTAGCTATAAATCTGCTGATGGAAGCGATGAAACACCAGCAATTATTCATATGGCCCTTATGGGTTCTATTGATAGGTTTATGTGATTTCTCATTGAGATGAATGCTGGGAGATTTCCTTTTTGGATTGCTCCTGAGCAGGTTCGGATTATGAGTGTAAGTCCTGACGCTCAAGTATATGCGAAGCAAGTAGAAGAGACTGTAAAAGATATCTACCTGATGAAGCCTTTGAAGTTTAACGAGTTGAGGTATACCCTTGATGTATCAGAGAACTCTCTTGCAAAAAAGGTTCGCCAAGCAGAGCTGGCAAAGGTACCACTGCTCTGTATAGTGTGAGATACTGATGTAGAAAATAACACTGTGAGTCTTCGTTGTAAAAAAGAACAGATCACTATTCCTCTCTGAAAATTAAGGGAATATATAGAGAAGTTTGAGGTATAGTAAAATGCGGGGAAACTTTAGCTTCTTCAAGAGTAATCAAACACGCCAAGAAGTTTCTTATTTTTTTCATCCATGACAGTTCACAAGAACCTATCAGAAAGGCTTTTTAACATCGCAGGATCGGTATCCACAATTATAAGTGATTCTTTTAGAATATCTTTGTATTTTTGAGATGTAAACCTAAACACTTCTACAACAGTGTTTGTCTCTGTTTCAAGACTACCAATAAGCTCTCATCACCTTGGATTCTCAAGTATTGCACCTTCCCTACACTCTCTCACTCGGTAGAATGTATCATTTTTATTCATACAACATATAAATTTTTATATATTATATTTTTTTATAAAGATTTATATTTGTCAAATTTTTTTAGTGGAGTTTTTGCCTATAAAAACTATACTTTCTCTACTTATTTCTATATTCTATACATTATGTCACTACTTTGAAGGAAATCTACTGCGAAAAAGACTCATACAAGATGATCCGTAGGATTATTTTCTGTAGAAGGACTCTTCCCTCTCTATCTTGCTGTTATATCACTTGTTTCTATCATTGTTTTGTGTGTGAACATTGGTATACTCACTTCTTCTATAGGAAACTATATCTTGATCACAGATAAAGAATACGTCCTCTCTGATAGAGCGTGGGAGGTGCGTCAATGTAGCGAACCAGAGTGGAAAAGTGATGAATCAGTTGAAAAAAGTCCATGAGAGATAGCACTGTGTGAAGAAAAAGCAAAAAAGATGGTTATTGCTCAACGTTCCATTGAACTCAAAGAAACATTTATTGATGCTCTTTCCTGGTCTCTGGTCTTTGGTTTATTATTCTTCTTTCACTATCCTAAATTTCTTGCAAGTAAGAATTAGATTGTCATAATAAAGGGTTGATAATAAAAAAGTCAAACCCAAACTAGAGCCTAAAAAACTATTCTGTACACAGAATAGTTTTCTTTTTACATATACAGCTTTCTATTAGATCTCTCTATCTTTTGGAGAACTGATTTTGTCCTTGTTCTATGTAGGTCATTCTATCAAAAGCTTGACTGAGATAGGATCATTGGAGGCGTATTTCTTGAGAAAGATTTGATTCTACACTGTCGAGCCGATCATCAAGTCTATCAAACTTCTGATGAAGACCTTTTGTTTCGCTTTTCAGTGAAGATACATCCGTTTTAAGTCCCGAAACATCTGCCTTAAGTTCTCATACGTCTGTTTTAAGTCCTGAAACATCTGCCTTAAGTTCTCATACATCTGTTTTAATAGACTTTAGTTCTCAAAGTACTTGAGTTTGAAATTCTTTATCATCCATAAATTTATACAACAGGAGTAAATATACACCTATTATATACGAAAATTTTTTTATTACAAAAGTTTTTTATGCGAGTTTTTCATACACAGAAAGCAAAATAAAAATGATACAAAAAAATATTTTTGACAGAATAATTAGCACCTATATAATATCTGTGCTTAAAAAAATATTTGGTATTATTTTAATGAAAAAAACCTCATGAGAAAGCTTTTTTCTCTCTTTGTTAAAAGGAGAGACTCTTCACTAGAGCTAAATTTTTGTTTCTTAGAGATTCCTAATAATTACCTATATTTTTAAAAAGCCCTAAAAAATATTTTATATTTTAAGTATATTATATGAATATTACTCCCCTATTTGATAGAGTTGTACTCAAGGCTCTTGAGCAAGAGAGTGTCACAAACTCTGGCATTTATATCCCAGATAGCGTTAATAAAGAGAGACCTTTTATGTATGAAGTAGTTGCTATTGGACCAGGAAAGGTTGATAAGGATATGACTTGTATAAGCCTGTGAGATACGGTTCTTGCATGACAATACTCTGGTGATGAAGTAAAACTTGGAGATCAAGAATACAAAATAGTCGCAATAGAGTACATATTGTGAAAAGTTCAATAATTTTTTGTACTTATTTTTTTACTTCTAAATTTATAACTATGGCAAAAAAAATTCAATACAGTGATGATGCTCGATCTCAAATGTTTCGTGGTATTGAGCAAGTTGCTCAAACAGTTACTGTAACTATGTGACCTAAGGGACGAAATGTGATTCTTGAAAAATGATTTGGTGCCCCACAAGTAACAAATGATGGAGTCACTATTGCAAAAGAAATTGAACTCGAAGATAACTTTGAGAATATGTGAGCAGAACTCGTGAAAGAAGCTGCAGAAAAGACTAATACCCTTGCAGGTGATGGTACAACAACAGCAACGCTTTTGACCTACGCACTCGCAAAAGAATGACTCCGTAATATAAAAACAGGAGTAAACTCGGTTGAACTCAAAAATGGAATGAAAAAGGCTGGAGAACTTGTCGCAAATGAACTTGAAAAAAATACAAAAACAATTTCTTCCCAAGATGAGATTGCTCAGGTAGCAACTATCTCAGCGCAAGATGAAGAAGTATGAAGTATCATTGCTCAGGCAATGGAAAAAGTATGAAATGATGGAGTTATTTCTGTAGAAGAAGGGCAAACATTTGGTATGGAGGTAGATATAACAGAATGAATGCAGTTTGATAATTGATATCTGAGTCCATATATGATAACAAACACTGACAAAATGATCTGTGAGATGAAGGATGTTCCTATTGTTTTAACTGATAAAAAAATATCTAACATGAAGGATTTTCTTCCTCTACTAGAACAACTTGTTGGGAGTGGGAAGAAAGACCTAGTAATTATTGCTGATGATATTGAAGGTGAAGCTCTGACAACTATTATCCTCAATAAGCTGAAATGAGTCCTCAATGTTCTTGGTGTAAAAGCTCCTGGGTTTGGAGAAAAAAAGAAAGAAATGCTCAAAGACCTTGCGATACTCACAGGTGGGACTCTTGTCACTGATGAGCTTTGAATGAAGCTTGAAAATATCACTCTTGAAGAACTTGGTCATGCGGGAAGCGTGATATCATCTCAAGAACATACTACTATTATAGGAGGAGCTGGGAGTAAGAGTGATATTGATGATCGAGTTCAAGAACTCAAAGTGCAGCATAACAACACTGATAGTAGTTATGATAAAGAAAAACTTACTGAAAGAATTGCAAAACTTGCATGATGAGTAGCGCTTATCAAGGTTGGTGCTGTGAGTGAGGTAGAAGCATGAGAAAAAAAACTCCGTATAGAAGATGCTCTCAATGCCACTCGCGCTGCAGTAGAAGAATGAGTTGTTGCAGGTGGGGGGGTTGCTCTACTCAAGGCTTCTCAAGCTCTGAAAGGTATTTCATTTGGAAATGCTGATCAAGATATTGGTCTAGATATTGTAAGACGAGCGCTCTCTTATCCTCTTCGTCAAATAGTCGAAAATGCGGGAAAAGAAGGATCTGTGATTATCAATAAGGTTCTTGAATCAAAAGGTATTTCTTTTGGTTACAATGCCGCAACAGATGAGTTTGTAAATATGTTAGAGAATGGAATTATTGATCCAAAAAAAGTTGAGAGAATTGCTCTGAGTGAAGCTATTTCACTTGCAGGAATGTTCCTCACAACAGAGGCAGCTGTAGTAAGTGCGTCGAGAAAAACGGATGAAGTTCCAGCTATGCCTCCAGGGATGTGAGCTATGGGCTGAATGCCAGGAATGGGGATGATGTAACACTTCTCGTAACAAAAAAAATCTGGGTGTATGCTCAGATTTTTGTTTTTATAAAAAAATATGTATTATACTGAGACTTGTTTATATCTTATACAAAAAAATATGAAAGGATCTGATGTTACACCAAGTACTTGAGAAGAACGAGGAAATAGTACTCAAGAGAAACTTGAATCATGTGTAGTTCGAGAAGAAATAATACAAAGTATGTTAGAATATTATTCTCCAGATACAGGGAGTGAAGCTCTTAATACCCAATTAAAACTGGTGTTACGCTCTGTTATGAGTTTTGAAGTTTCTGGGAGTGATCATTGCTTTCAGCTCAAAATACCAGAACTTCAAAATGGAGATATAAATTATATTAACAAAATTATGCTGGAAGCTCTTGTAAACTTGCGAGATATGGACTCAGAATGATTTGATGCATTAGTGAGTCTTGAGCATTATACCCTAGTTATGAAAAGTAATTCTCTGGATACATCCTCTGAATATTATTTTTATTACTCTGTTGACTACTCTTGATTAGTAGAAATGGTCAAAGAAGGCTATAGTTTTAAAGATTCTCAAGAGGACGAAATAGGAGTTGTCTTTTTAGGATCAATAAAATAGTCATTGCTATTTTCTTTCTCTTTTTTATACTCCTCTCATAATTATCCAAAAAACGCTCGCCCGTATACTGCATTATAAAAATGAGAAAAGGAACTATTCTTCATAACATTACTATTGAAAAGCTCGTTTTTGGAGGAAAGGGTTTTGCTCGAAACTATGATGATAATAAAGTTATTTTTATCACTTGAGGAGCTATTCCAGAAGCAATAGTAGACATAAAAATCATCAAAAAAAGAAGAGATTATTATGAAGCGCAAATAGTGAATATTGTAAAAAAATCTCCTTTTGAAACAGAGCTCCACCCTCATCTTCCTGGTGCTCCTTGGGTCAATATTTCTTACGAAAAACAACTCGAGATAAAGCAGCAGCAATTAGAGGAGGCTTTTTTTCATATTCAAAAATTTCAAAAAAATATTCCTTTTCTTCCTATTATTCCTGCAGTGCAACAGTTTTGATATCGTAATAAAATAGAATTTTCTTTTGGGAAATATATTTCTCATAAAGAAGATGTTTTCGAGGAGTTTCATATTGGTTTTCATAAGCGAGGAGAATTTTCAAAAGTGTTAGATTTTGAAGATTGTTTTTTGATAGATAAAGAGCAAAACAAGATATATGCAAAAGTCCGAGAGTTTACAAAAGAAAGCGGATATCCTGTATATGATCAAAAAATATGAACAGGATTTTGGCGTCATTTTATGATGAGGAAGATGTATTTTTCTTGAGAGATACTTCTTGTTTTTTCTCTGAATCCAGAGTTTTTTCCAAAAGGAGACAAGAAGCTACAAAGTGCTTTAGATGAAATATACTGCTTTATAGAAAAGCTATGACAAACATTTCCTGCTATAAAGTCAGTATATATCTCTCATAATACCAATAGTTCTGATACACTTATATGAAACCTTGAGTGTGTTTATGGAAGGGCTACTATCTCAGAGAATATTTTGTGATATAGCTTTGATATATGACCACAGAGTTTCTTTCAGACAAACTCTCAAGGGGCTGAGGTACTCTACAGCCTTGTAAAAGATTTCTTTTTAGCATCTTCTACTCATAAGCAGGAATATAAGATTCAGCAAGATAAAAGTATTATTCTTGATCTCTATGCTGGTACTGGGACTATAGGAATGCTGTTTTCTGATATTGCTGAAAAGGTTATTTCTGTAGAGCTGGTAAAAGAGGCTTCAGAAAACGGAAGAAATAATGCTCAGAGGAACAGAGTCACAAATATGGAGTTTGTAAACGCGAAAGTTGAAGAGTTTCTCGAAAGCTACCTCAATAAGTGACAAAGAGCAGATTTACTCATCATAGATCCTCCTCGAGCTGGCATGCACCCAAGCGCTCTTCCAAATATACTCAAGTTTAAAACGCGACAAATACTCTATGTCTCGTGCAACCCTGCAACACTTGCTCGAGATAGTGAGTATATTCTCAAGAATTCTGATTATACCATAGAAAAAGTTCAGGCAGTTGATATGTTTCCTCACACTCATCATATAGAGACGGTGGTGAGCTTTGTACAAAAAACTTCAGAGTAATCTGAAGTTTTTCTTTTTACAAGTATTTATATCCCTATCACATCTTTGATTGCATTTACCTCGTAGAGAAGTGTTTTGTCTTTTTTGAGGAGTTTATCAAGCTTGTTGCAACTATAGAGTACTGAGGCATGATTTCTTCCATTAAAGATATTTCCGATGCGTTCATAAGTATAATTCATCTTTGTTTTGAGAAGATACATTCCGACTTGGCGAGGAATCATAAACTCTTTTTTTCTATTTTCTCAGAGTATTCCCTCTTTTTCAATCCCAAAATGCGCGCTTACTGCATCAATAATATCTTCATAACTTCTGATGGTTGTGGTGGTTCTCTTTTCTGCTGTTTTTGACTCTCAGAGTAAATCTTTGGTAAAGCTGAGTTTTTGAAGTTTTTGTGCTATACGCGTGAGACTTGGAGTGTTTCCCGTGAGTTCGTATTCTGCAATCATTTGATTGAGCACTCCTTCAAGTTCACGAACATTTTCTGTCACGTTTGCTGCAATAAACTCTGCCACCTCGTGAGGAATCATAAATTCTTTTTCTCTGGCTTTTTCTTGAATAATTGCGAGTCGAGTTTCAAAATCAGGTTTTCCTACATCTACTGTTATTCCCCATTCAAAGCGACTTCTAAGGCGTGGTTCAAGCTCTGTAAGTTCTTTTGGAGCTCTATCTCCTGAGATAATAATTTGCTTATTGCTATCATACAATATATTAAAGATATTGTAGAGTTCGTTTTGTGTTTGTTCTTTTCGTGAAAGAAATTGAACGTCATCTATAACCAGCACATCTATATCACGAAACTTTTCTCGCATTTTTTCTACATTTCTCTTTTTTACAGCGGTAACATATTCCGTAATGAATTTATCAGCAGTAGTATAGGCTACTTTTTTATCTTTTGATTTTTTCAATATTTCGTTCCCTGTTGCTTGAAGTAGGTGTGTTTTTCCGAGTCATACATCACCATAAATATAGAGAGGATTATAAGATTTTCCTGGATTACGAGCTACTGCCTCACAGGCAGAAAACGCTAACTGATTATCTGCGCCCACGATAAAGTTTGTGAGAGAATAACGAGCATTAACACTGGCTGCAACCTTTGCTCCAGCAGTGACGCTACTGCGAGATTTTTTCTCTGCTTGTTTTGCACTTTTTTCATTTTCTTTATAAAATGTAGGTCAGCTAATGGCATCAATATTTGAAGGATTGTCTATAGAGTTATCTATAACAAACTCTATCTCTGTTATCGTTTCTCAAAACTCTGCTTGTGTCGCTGAGAGCATAATATCTTGGAATTTTGCCTCAATATTATCTTTCATAAAGCTTGATACCGTTCAGAAAGTAACTTTTGTATGAGTGACTTCGAGGATAGAAATCTTTCGAAAATAGACGAGAAAGTCTTGTTTTTTGAGTTCTTGGATAAGAGACGAAAGTATATTTTTTAATCGGTAGTGTTTTTCCATAGGTTTTTTTAGAGTAACAGTTTTAGGGAGTACAAAATCTTTAAAAGAAATATATAAAAAATGAGTGTCTGGTCAAAGAGAAAAATACATTTGACACTATTTATTGTATATATTTTTTATACATATATATTTTTGCATTGCTTCAATAAATGTTTACTCTATTTTTATAAAAAAATATTTTTTATTTTTTGAGAGATGTTAAAAAATAATCAGCTCTTATTCTTTGTGTATGGAGTTCTCATAATATGTGTTATTTTCTTTGTGATAATAAAGTAATATGTGATCTATAAAATTTTATATACAGTTATTTTTTGCAAAGAGTCTTGAAGATATTATTTCTCTTTGTCAAAAGTATATTTTTCATGGAAGTCTTGAAAAGATTATAGAAGTCACCTATAGTTATAGGGAATTTAACGATACAAACCTATTCAATGAAACCTTATTTGAAGAATATGTATGAGCGTCATCTTGAGATTTTCATATAGACACTTTATGAAAGACATATGAATACAAAATACGCACTCAAATTAAGTGTATAGAGCGGGTGAATAAAAAACTTCAAAAAATAACCGTATATTCTCGAAATACCTCTCTTCGAAGATGAATGCTCTGAGATGCTCTGGTATATGTACAGCATGTCTTGGAACTTTCTCTTTTATGACTCCCCTTTGAGTTAGAAAAGGCTGGGGTTCCCCTGAAACTCAAGAAAAATCAAATACCTAAGAGAATTCGTGAAATCGAAGAGAAAGAAGAAATACTTTTTGGTCCAAAGGTAACAGATATTCCTGAAGAGTTTGCGTATTGTTACAACTTTGTCATTCGAAATCACGAGACAAAAAAGAAGAGACTTTCTATGAGTGATCAAAAGGTTATGAGAGAGTGTTTGCACGTCATACAGTCTCACAAAAACTTTACGGTGCAAGACTCTCCAAAAACGAAAAATTTTTCCTTGAAAGCATCTTTTATGAAAGCCCCTATAGAGAGAAAAGACTATAGAAAGATATTTGATAGTGTTTGTGAGCTGTATAATCTGCCTCAAAGAACAAAAATCACAAATGCTTGATCTATTTATGATGGAGACCATTTTTTAGAAATTCCCCGCAATGATGCTCACAGTGTTTTTTCTCTTGAAAGGCTTCTCAAGCTTCTTACCCATGAGATAGAGTCACACTATATTAACTCTTATAATGGAAAAATACTTTTATGAAATTTTCGTGGAGCAAAAAATCTTCCAAAAGAAGAGTGACTTGCGATGTTTATGGAGAAAATATTTTCCTGACATTCTCACGAAGATATTGATAATATTGTAGAGTATTTTTTTATTATCATGGCTGGTGAGTGTTTATCTGGAGACCAACTGGAGGAGTTTATGAGAGTGATGGGAAAAGAGTATCAGTGCAAGAGGAACTATAGGGTGTCTCTTATTCGCGCAAAGCGAAACTATAGTTTTGATCACATATGAGTTCAGCACAAGGATGTAGTCTATTTTCGGGGTTTGTCATGAATGTGTGAGTATATTTCTTCAGGAGGGAGTTTTTATAAACTATTTCTTGGAAAGGTATGATTCCATGATGTAGAAAATATTAGTGCTATATATTCACAATTTGAAAAAAAAGAGGATATTGTCTTCCCTATTTTTATATCAGATCTTATTTACTATTATCTTTCTCATAGGCTGGATGATGAGAACTTTGTATTTTCTCCGTCGGAGTATTATCTCTATATTAAAAAGAAGTATTGGTTCATTGATATAGAACATTTTCAGATTATTGACCAAGTGAATCGTAAATGGAAATGTCTCCAAAAAATACTCAATATGTTTGAGAAGGTTATTGTCGAAAAGTAAACCTAATTGCTGCAATTGTAACAAGAATTCTTATTGAATTTCATTTTTTAGTCATATAATCTTTCTCATTGAGAGCAGATATCTACGTCTCGTTTTACGAGATGAGGAAAGTCCGGACATCACGAGAACAACCAGAAAGCTAACGGCTTTGGTTTTGAGGAGAATACATAAACTCAAAATACGGAAAGTGCCGCAGAGACGAGTAATGTGAAACGCCATTTTGATGGTCCTCTCCAAACTTTGAAGAGGATGGTAAACCCCTGGTGATGCAATGGGAATGGTTCTGTGATAGCTCATTGTTCTCTATTGGCTAGAAACAGAATACTCAGCTAGAGGCTCATAGCAATATGAGTCCCAGATAGATTGATATCGAAGTACAGAATCCGGCTTATTACTCTCAATACATTTATTTTTTCCTTTCGATTGAAAAAATATCACAAAGTGGCAGAAAGAATAAATGTTTTTCTTGAAAAAGAAGATAATTCCCTATACTTTGGGGGATTATTTTTTTTGTGAGTTTTGTTATATGAATTATGTTTTTATAGGCATACAGTGATCAGGGAAATGAACACAAGCACGACTCTTGGAGCAGAGATATAATTTTCGTCTTTTTGAGTCTTGAGTAGCACTCAGGAATATTGCAATAGAGGATAGCCAGCTATGACAAAGTGTCAAAGCTACTATTGAAGAGGGAAATCATGTTTCTCCCTCAATAATAGAGGAAATCATGCTTGATATACTCAAAAATAAGCTTGATCGTGAACATGCTATATTTGATGGATTCGTCAGAAATCTTTGAAATAAGCAAACCGCTGATATGTCTCTCTGAGGCTATACAGTAGTGGTATTTGAACTCAATGAAAAAAAAGCAAAAGAGAGACTTCTCGGCCGCATGTACAATCCAAGAACAGGAGAGACTTTTCCTAAAGGAACTCTGAGAGATCCAAACTCTGAAGAAACACTCATAAAACGCAGTGATGATGAAGAAAGCGCGATAGAAAAAAGAATCCAGTTATATATAGACCTCGCTCTTCCTTTGCTCAAAGAGTATGAGAAAGAAGGAAAACTTATAAAAATCAACGCTGATCAAGATATTGATACCGTTCACCGTGATCTTGTATATGCATTATGACTCTAAAAAACTATGTGAGAAGTAATCCTCTTTTCTGAATTTCACAGGGCTCTACAATCTCCCCCACAGTTGAGAGTTATTCAGTGAGGAAAAAAAGATACAAAGAAAATCCCTGATGAAAAAAATGATTTTCACAAGATTGTTCTTCGGGCACTCAGTATCACTGAAGAAGTTTGATCAGATGATACAAACTTTCTTAGTGAGTATGAATACTATCTCTCTGAATCAACTACTGCCTGAGTAAAACAAGTCTTGAGAAAATGCCAAAAAATATTAGATGGATATATATATCTTAGGTCTTACATGTACATTTCAGAACTTCGAAAAATTTGTGTCAATATTCTTAATGCTCGCAGTAAAAAATAATGTTTGATATATACCTTGCCTCACCCCGATGATACTGCGCCTGAGTAGAAAGAGCTATAGGAATGCTGGATGATGTGGTAGAGACCTATAAAGACGAAGGGCCTATTTATGTAAATCATGAGATTGTTCATAACAAACTTATTGTAGAGTATTTTCAGAAAAAAGGTGTTATCTTTTCTGATGATATAGAAAATATTCCTCCAAACTCTATTATACTTTTCTCTGCTCATGGCGTAGCGCCAAGTTTTGTAAAAAGAGCCCAAGAGAAGTGACTGAGAACTCTTGATGCCAGCTGTCCTTTAGTGATAAAAGTTCACAATGAAGCAAAAAAATTTATCTCAGAGTGATACAAAGTCATATATATCTGAAAAAAGAACCATCAAGAAGCCCTGTGAGTACAAGATAACGATCTCAAAAATATATATGTTGTTGGTAATAAACAGGATGCTAAGGAGCTCCGCTTCTCCCCATGACAAAAACTCGCGCTTCTCAACCAGACAACTCTGAGCGTTGATGATACCAAGGATCTTATAGAATATGTTCAACAGCTCTATCCAGATATACAGCTGCCAAGTTTTACGGATATCTGCTACGCGACAACAAATAGGCAAGAAGCAGTAAAAACCATAACGCAAGATATAGATGCTCTTATCATCGTATGATCACAAAACTCTAGCAACTCTCAAAAACTCAGAGATATCTGAAAAAAGAAGTGAATTCCTTCTCTTTTGATTGATCATCCATCAGAAATACCAAAATGATTTTTAGAAAACATACAGTCATTATGAGTCTCTTCTGGTGCGAGTGTTCCAGATTCACTGGTTCAAGAAACCCTAAAATATCTTAAAAATCATGGCGGAAACCTTGTAAAAGAAATCATCACAAAAGAAGAGAAAATGATTTTTCCTTATAGTATAGAGTTACCCTGATAGATTGAAGATTTAGAGATTCATTAAGGATTGTGCTATTTTTCTATAAGCAGTATTGATGCTATAGAGAGATTTTGTATATTGACCTTCTTCTGTTGTTACATCCACGGTAGGATCATGTTTTGTACATATACTCTGTGTGAGATAAATCACGGGAACTCCCTCTTTCTCAGCAATACTTCTTAACTTGGGTGTAAAATCACAACATTTTTCTATGATAAATGGTGAACTTTCATTTCAAAATATTTGTATAAACTCTTGGTGCGTAATTGATTTATCAATAGTTGCAGCATAGTTTTGAAATTTTTTTGCACTTTCATTCACATCTTTTACCCAAGCATTAGTTGCGGAGGAATATCCCTTAAATCTTTTTGCAAGTTGAACAACAAGTCATAAAAATTTTACATCAAAAGAAAGACCTTTTCTAAATCATTGAGTGGTTCTGTATTCTTGTAAAAGTTGTATCCAATTTTGAAAAATAGTAGAAAGATTATCAATAGCTTGTAAAGAAAAGAAACTTGGAGCTACAGGAGCAATAAAATAATCACTAGATATTACCAGTAAGGCATTTATAATACTGCTTGCACTAGGAGAAGTATCTATCAAAATAAAGTCATAGTCTGCTCGAAAATCTGTTATAGATTTTTCAAACTTGTATGGAATATCTTGAGTAAAGTTGTTTCTATTCTTAATAATACCATACAAATCAGCTTCAATATTTGTAAGATTTATATCTCCTGATATGAGATCTATTTTTCCATTTAGATTTTTACTTTTTTGCGTAAATTTTTCTTTATGACATGAAATATCTTCAAGATATTCACGTAGATGCTCAGAAATAGATATATATCTTTGTATATTTTTACTCCATAAAGAATGTATATCAGTTGAGTATTCTATGCTTGTTGAGAGACCATACATGGCAGATGTAAGATTCATTTGAGGATCAGCATCTATGAGTAAAACCTTCATTCCATTATCTGCAAGTGCAAAAGCTAAGTTGTGAACAAGAGTTGTTTTTCAAACTCAACCTTTATGATTAAAAAAAGAAATAATGTTTCACATGATTTTTTTAAAAAATTTTTAATGTTTACTACGTGTTTTAGTATAATATGAATTAAAAAAAAACAATTTTTACTCAATATAAAATCCGAACATTATATTTTTAAAACGAGCTCTATTATGTTTGCATTCCAACTATGAAGAGAGTTTAAACTCTCTCTAGCAGAGATACATTCGCTATTCCCTACTCTTGATATAGAGTATGTTGATAGAGATATTTGTATCATACATCCTTCTTCTGAGGAAAATTTTCGTGAAAAGCTTTTACAAGGAGTAAAAAATATGTGAGGAATCATAAAACTCATTGAGCTCATTCCTGGGTATCGATGACAAGCAGCTCACAGCATTATCCCCTTTGCTGAGTCATGTGAGTGAAAATTTCGTTATGGTATTTCCTTCATATGAACAGAGACAGGACTCAAAGAAATTTTACAAGATACAAAAAGATTTCTCCAAAAAAAAGGTATATCTGCTCGTTTTGTGAATAAAAATTTCCAAAACCTCAATAGTGCCCAAATCCTCTCAGAGCAACTCATAGAAAGGCAAACAGACTATAGTATTATTGAGTCTGATGATGCTCAGTATTTTTGAAAAACACTCTGGGTACAAGATATAGATGCCTACTCAAAGAGGGATTATGGGAAAACTCGTGATATGCAAGTAGGTATGCTCCCTCCAAAACTTGCACAGATCATGGTAAATATTGCTCAAAGTGACAGAAAAGAGGTTCGTATATATGATCCATTTTGTGGACTAGGAACTATTCTCATAGAGTCTGCTCTTATGTGAAACACAGAGGTATATGGGAGTGATATTTCTCCAGAGAATACCAAAAAGTCTCAGCAAAATATAAATTTTATCAGAAAAAATTTTGATACTTCCCTTAAGACTTCTATGCTAGGTGTTTTGGATGCGCGATGAATTTCCAGCTCACCCTTTCTCAAAAAATCAGATATTCTCGTAACAGAATGATATCTTGGAAAGATATTTCACAAATACTGTGTAACAGAAAAGAAACTCCAAGAAGAAAAAAAAGAACTCTCAGATATATATGCAAAGTTTTTTTATGGATTACAAAAAGCAAACTACTCATGAGTCATAGTGATATCTTTTCCTTTTTGGGAAATACGAGGAAAATACCACTATTTCTCCGAAATATACGATATCATTGAAGAGCGCTGTAAGATTCTTCCACTGCTTCCTCAGCATGATACACTTCGTCATACTCGATCAGGGAGCCTCCTGTATAAGAGACCTCAGCAAATAGTTTGAAGAGAGATTTTTAAACTGCGGATGAAAAAAATTTCCTAAGAGACCGGAGTCCTTAAATGTTAAATCTTAGAGCGTTATTTACACTTTTTCAGGATAATAAAATTGTTCAATAAGTTCATAAGGTGTCATGTTTTCAATACCTTTATGAGGCTTAACCGTATTATACCAATTTACAAATCTTTTTAAAGATATTCTCCTTTCTTTACGGGTAGTAAATTGGTATTTTTTATGCCACATCTCCATTACAGTTCGTATAAATCTCTCAGCTTTACCATTTGTTTGTGGTCTTTTTACTCGTGTGAATCCCTGAGTAATTCCATGCTCTTCGCAAACTTTCACAAATTCATGTTCACTACTTCATTTGTATTCTTTTCCGTTATCTGAATATACCTTCTCAATCACATAGGGGCATTCATCAAGTATTTGTTTGAGAAACATAGATGAAGAATACTGACTCTTATCTTTGTGTATTGATACATATGCCTCTCTGCTATAGTCATCTACTCCTACAAATAAGTATTCTGGTGTTTTATCTACATCTCAAACTATTGGAGGAAGTCTTTTAGTATCTACATGAAGCATTTCTCCAGGATATGTTTTATTGTATCTCTGAGCCTCTCTATTTTTCTTCTCAACTATCTTTCTTTCTATCTTTCACAATCTTTTGAGTCACCATTCAAGAGTTCTGTATTTATGATTTGTAGAATTTCTTGGTCTAAATTCTTGTCTGCGAGCTCGAGAAAGTACTTTGTATATCGTGACTCGGGAAGTGAGATATATTTCTGAGAGGCTACTCACCCTTGTACCATTTTTATATTTCTCCCATATATCTTTTCTTTGCATTTCAGTGAGCCTTGTTCGTTTATGTATATTCATTTCCTTTATGTTTAACTTCTAAAATATTCTGCTGTACAGATTATCCAAAAGTGTAAACAACCCTAGAGTTTCTTACACTTAAAATAATGAACTCGAGACCGGTCTCGAAAAATAAAAATGCCTTTCTCAGAATTTTTTTAAAGCTCTTTCCAAGCATCTATTCCTCACTGGAGATCATACACATTCTTAAAACCATGAGCCTGCATATATTCTCTTGTTGTCGCACTTCTCCTGCCATGCCAGCAATAGATGAGGTATTTTTTTTGATGGTCAAGATTTTTGATTTTTTCCGAAGCATCAGTTTCCATAATATCTATATGTATTTGTTCTTGTGATATCACTCCATGGGTTTCCTGCTCATGAAACGTACGAACATCCAGGAGTATATATTCTCATGAACGGAGAAGATCTTGAAATTTTTCCTTTGGTATTTGCATAGCATTTTATGTATTTGTATACTTTCCCTTGAGTACATATCTATCACGATCGGTTATTTTTATGTCTACCAAATCTCAGATATTACAGCTCTCTGGAGCTTCGAAAAAAACTTCTTTAAAGTTACGTGTTCTCCCAAAAAATACGGCATCTTTTTTTCATGATATCAGTACTTTCTCTACTCTTCCAAGCATGAGCTCGTTTCTCTGAGAAATATTTTCTAACAAAAGATCATTGAGTATATGCCACCTCTCAGCTTTGACACTCTCAGGAACATTATCTGGCATAACTTTTGCTGCAAGGGTATTGGGTCTCACAGAGTACCTCGCTGTATAACAGAAGTCAAACATGCACTCTCGAAACGCGCGAACAGTATCCTCAAACATTTCATCAGTTTCTCCACTAAATCATACAATAATATCTGTAGAAATAGAAAAGAGAGGATCTTTTTTTCGCAGATACGTTACCATATCACGAAAATCTTCATAACTATGACGCCTATTCATTTTTTTGAGCATTTTATTGTTTCATGACTGGAGAGCAAAGTGGAGATAATTGCAGGTTTTTGAGAGCTCACTATGAGCATCCAAAATATCTCTCGTCATGTCATGTGGATTGCTGGAAGTAAATCGTATACGATCAAGACCTTGTAGAGTATCTATTTTTTCTAAGAGAGATCGAAAAGGCGAATAAAACTGAAAACTCTCTATCCTTTCAGCAAACTCATTCCAGCAGTTGACTCTATAGGTTTTTTGCCCATCTTCTGAGATAGTCTTGTTCCATGGTTGAGTAAATATACATATTTTTCCTGAAAAGTTTTTTTGATAGGCACGGATATGATGTGGTCCATCATCGATAACCACATCGAGCTGGAGAGTATTGGCAATCTCATACTTGTTATCATGCCCAAGCTCACTGACAAAACATATCTGAGAAAAAAATCATTTTCAAAAATATTTTTCCAAAAGTGCTTCTGTAGTCTTTCTCTCTTTTGCTGGTCTTGAGGTGATCACATATATTTTGTGTCCTGCAGCGTATAATTTTTGCAATACCTTTTTTCCATTCTCATGGAGAGACATATCTCATCGGTGTCTCTGTTCATAGTTGTGATATTCCTGCATAAGCTCTGGTATACCATTGCAGTTAAATGTTCGCACATCATCGAGCTCGAGAATCTTATGATACTTGGCATTATAGCTTTGTATGACTTCTTCACTGAGTACAACAAAGAGAGTATCATCAAGATCGACTCCTATTTTAAGAGTTTTTTGAGCAGTATTCCATCTCGATTTTTCACTATTCCAAAGTTTGCTATTTTTTTGTTTCCCATAGGAATTGACATTTTGCCCGAGAAGCGTGATCTCTTTTGCTCCATTGGAGACGGCATCTTGACACTCATTTATTATATCATCTTCTGGACGAGATATTTCCCCTCACCGCGTGTATGGAACAATACAAAATGTACAGTAGTTATCGCAACCTGTTTGGATAATCACTGATGCAGAAAAGGGGTTTTCTCGTTGTTGGACTTGTTTGAGGTAGTCATCATATTTATCTTCTTGCCCGATTTTTTCACCGTAAATATGTGAAAGTATATGGGGTATGTAGCGTGTTTCTTCTATACGAAAAACGCAATCAATATACTCGCTACGCACAAAGAGTGTATCTTCACTGTTATATATTCATTGTTCATGGTCTAGGAGTTGTATGTGTTTTGTAGTATTTTTCTTCTTTGTCTTTGTTTGAGCTGTAGGAAGATATCTTTTTGCGAGACCTGTTTTGCGTACCATACAACCAGTGATAGCAAAAAGAGGTTTGTGAGAACTGCGAGCGAGATCTCTCATCATACCAAATACCCTATCTTCTCATTTTTGACGGACACTGCAAGTATTAAAAATAACGATATCCGCACTCTGAATATTTCAAGCTCGACAAAATCCCGACTGCAAAAATACCATATGTATTTTCTCACTGTCAGCCTGATTCATTTGGCATCAAAATGTTTGGATGAAATAGGTTCTCATAGTGACTAGTATTCGAGCGCTCTTTCGAGTTGATTATCTTTTTTGTATGTTTCCCATCTTTCTCTATCAAAAAGGAGCTCAATATCCGGAATGATTCACACACCGTCTATTCCTGTATTACTTTTTCCTGTATACCATTTTGCACTGGTATATTTGAGTGTTGATCCATCTCTGTATGGTCTGAGAGTTTGTACTGATCATTTTCAAAAACTTTGTTCCCCTATCACTATTGCATCTGGAAAATAGTCTTTTACTGTTCCTATCATGATCTCAGAGGCAGAGGCACTTCAGCTATTTTGCAGAAATATGAGCTCATAGTCCTCAAAATCAATAAGATCATATCAGGCGGATATATAGCGAGTTTCTTCATCTCCTGCTCGTATCACGGCAGCAGGAGATCATTCGTCCAAAAAGTAACTCAGTACAGAGGAAGCCTTGTGTAGATATCCTCCTGGGTTATTTCTGAGGTCAAAAATAATTCTATCTACTGATCTATCGTCAGAGATAACAGAAAGAGCTTCTTGAAACTCGGTATCAACACTATCTCCAAAGTTTTTGATCTGAATATAGTATGTATCTGACGAGAGTTTCTCATGCTCTACATCTTTGAGGACTATTTTTTGCCTGACTACAGAAAATACCAGTTCTTCCTCGCCTCTCAGTACGGTCAGTTCAACGCGTGTTCCACTCGGTCACTTGATCCAGCTGACGGCCTCCTGCAATGAAATATCTTCTGTGATTTCTTGCCCATCTACATGAGTGACTCTATCCCCACCTTTTATTCATACTTCTTCTGCAGGTCATCATACTATCGGAGACACAACGATGATGACTCCAGGCTCGGGCATTTCTACATAGGCTCAGACTCACTCATACTCCCCATCAAGTGATTGGTAGAGAGTGGTACTTCTTGCGGGAGGAAAATAAGTTGTATAGCTGTCATCTGTTCACTCAGTGAGACCAGTTATTGCGGCGTCGAGAAGATCATCTTGGCTAAACTCATCTTTATATACATGTGAGTCCTGGAGCGTGTTAAGCACATCATAAAAGACCCTTTCTTTTTCTGAGAGTTGTGTTTGAGATTGAGTATTTCACAGCTCTATATGAAGCGTTTTATTTTCTTGATTGAGAGTTGTTATCTTGCGTTTTATCGCGTTTTCAAACTCTTTAGAAATTTCCTGAGAAAATGGGAGGGCAACACTCGCGTTTTCTATCACATCATGATATACGAGTTTTTTGAGAGCGAGTTCTATTTGAGAGTTTGTTGGTACACGCTGAAAGTTGAGACTAATGTACTCATAGCTCTTGGGCGTTTCTCTCTCTATTGTTTCAGAGATATCTATGAGAGAGTCTTTCCAGGTTCATGCCTCTGTTATATATGGAAACAATAATACTGTCAGACACAAGACAGTGATAAAAATCTGTTTTTTCATAGTAGGTATGTAATACAAATAAGCGCGAAACTTATTGTATAAAGAAAGCTGAAAAACACGAAAGATTTTTGAGCAAGCTCTGAAAAACAAAAATTCTCTTATCCACTCTAGCTTTAGTGAGAAATCCCTCCTTTCAAAATGAGAAAAAAAAGACTTTCTCAAAACCTGCTCAAGCATTACACAGAAGGACGAAACGAGACATCAATATAATAGTTAAAGTCCAAGTTCAACGAAACTGGCGCGCCGATAGCACCATTATTAGCATTGCCGCCACGAATAAAGCTATAAATGTGTCCACCTGCATTTTTGTATACTCCATAATCACGAGTCACTAATGTTCTGTGAGTATAATCATTGAAATTAATTCAGAGTATAGACTCTTTGAAAGGTATGCAAGCGTCCTGAAAACCTAGCAAAAACACTCAAGGATTTACTTATGGAGCATATACAAGCTCTCTAAACTCCTCCCAAGAAATCCCCTGCTCAAAATGGGTATAACACTCCAAAAAATATCATTGCTAATCCTATAATGATCATCACCAGATATGTGCCCCCACTTCAGAGATATCTTTCTGCCCAGAACCAATTCCCTGTCCATCATTTGAGATTTCTTCGATATTTTATGATTGCCATCCCTCAGAGGATAAACAAAAAAGCATAAAATATATCAACGATAAATTCCATATATATAAAAGTTATGATTATTTACACTCTTTCCAATTATTTCCTATAGCAATATCAACTTTGAGTGGTATAGGAGAGCTGGGAAGAACATGTTCCATGATATGTTGTATCTTTGGGAGAATGCTATGTTGCTCTGACTTTTTAATATTAAACACTAACTCATCGTGTACCTGCAAAAGCATCTTACTCTCAAAACTCTCCTCACGAAGCATTTTGGATATTTGTATCATTGCTAGTTTAATGATATCTGCACTGCTTCCCTGAATCGGCATATTGATAGCCTCTCTCTCTGCTCACTTTTGCATCATCTTGTTTTGGTCATTGATAGACTTGATATACCTCCTTCTTCAAAAAAGAGTCTCAACATATCCCTGCCTCTTACAGTTAAGTATAATATCGTCATAAAAGCTCCGTACCTTTGGGTAATTTTCATAAAAACTCTCGATATAAGTCTTTGCCTCTTTTTGGCTAATATCTATCATATTTGAGAGCCCAAAAGGACTTATACCGTATATCACTCAAAAGTTTACTGCCTTGGCAAACTGTCTCTGCTTTGGGCTTATATGACTACTTCAAAAAATATATTCAGCCGTTACCTGATGTATATCTCTCTCTTCTTGAAAAGCTTTCAGGAGATTATCATCTCGGCTCATAATAGCTAAGAGTCTCACTTCTACTTGAGAATAATCAAGCGCTGCAAGAATACTGTCTTCGTCTGGAATAAAGCCGGAACGAATCTCTCCAGCAATATCATTTCCAATAGGTATATTTTGGAGATTTGGTTTATTACTTGAGAGTCTTCCGGTAGAAGTAACAGTTTGATTGTAACTAGTGTGAATCCTGTCTGTATCTGTTGCAAGTTTCAAAAGACCTTCTATATAGGTAGAACGAAGCTTGCAGTAGTGACGATATGTTACTATTTTCTCAGCAATAGGATACTCTTTCTTGAGCCCTTCGAGAACTTCAGCATTCACACTATAACCAGTTTTTGTTTTTTTAGAACTTGGAAGAGCAAGTTTCTCAAAGAGTATTTCTCATACCTGTTTTGGAGAGTGTATGTTAAATACTTCTCCCGCAAGAGTATATATCTCTTCTTGGAGTTCTTCTATCGCTCATGAGAGCCTTTCTCCGATTCACTCTAGTATCTTTTTATCTATTTTTATACCCGTCATCTCCATGTCAGAGAGTACCTGCATAAGTGGCAATTCTATATCTATGAGAATATCTCTTTTATGATTCGTATTTTCTTGCTGAGATATTGCCTTTGCTCTATAGGTCTCATCTTGCTGATCTTTGTAGAGCTTGTATGTGATGTATACATCTTCTCATGAATAAGCGGCTGCTTTTTCGAGTGAGACTTCGTGGAAAGTAAGATTTTTTTTCTCAGTGATATCGCTATAAGATATCATCTCATAGTCGTACTTTTTCTCTGCAAGAGTGTCTAGACTCAGTCAGTGTCCTCAAGGGTTTTTGAGATACTCAGCAAGCATGGTATCATAGAGTGGAGACATATTTTTGTATTGAAGAGAAGTATTTAGAGTATCTTGTCTACTCCTCGTGGGTAGTCAAAAATATCTTTTCCTGCAAAAAATCTTTCAAGCTCTTTTTGAGCTGTTTCTTCACTATCACTTGCGTGAATAATATTTCCATCAATCGTCAGGCCAAAATCTCCCCTAATAGATCCTGGAAGTGCTTCTTGGGGATTTGTTGCGCCTGTAAGGTTTCTCACAGTTGCAATAGCACTTGTTCCACTCACGGCAAGAGCTACAATAGGTGTTCGAGACATGTATTCTCGTATCTTTGGAAAAAAAGGTTTATCCGCAAGAAAATCATAGTGTTCGCTGATAAGTGCATCGTCTAACTGCATCATCTTGAGTCATGATATCTTGAGTCATTTTTGCTCTAGTCGGCTAATAACCTGACCTATAAGACCTCTCTCTACACAATCTGGTTTTAGGAGAATCAAACTCGTTTCCATAATATATATATGTAAAATAATAAAACGCTGGAATTATAGCGATAAATACATATTTGCAAGGGATTTTAGTCCAATATATAATCCTCTTTTTGTGATACTTTATGAGGAAACACGACTCCATCTAGTTGTTTTTTGAGGTGTGTACGAAGCTCATTTTCGATACGTTCTCGGAGTTCTGGATGCTGCTTTATCACTCATCTTTTCTTTTTATAGTCGACAGGATCAAGAGAAAAATCTGTTTTTACCAGTAAGGTTGAAAGCGCTTCTTGAGCGCACTCTTCACTACAAAATCATGCGTGTTTTTTATACTCTTTTCTCTGGGCAATAATACGGGCATTGCAGCGAGAAAGTCGGCAATTTTCACAATTGTCTGTTTTTTTCTGTGAGTATAGGCACTCTCCTATTGTGGTATGGGTCTGTTCATCTCAGACCTGCTGACTGACTCTGTCATCAAATACATAGAGATTTCCAAGCCAATTGCCGTCATTGTAAGTGTTGATATATTTTACGACTCCTCCGTCAAGTTGGTAGGTGTTTTTGAGTCCAGCTTTCTGGAGCATAACAGTAGATTTTTCACATCGAATACCTCCGGTGCAGTAAGAAATAATTTTTTTATTACCAAAGGTTTTTTTATAAGTTTCTATTTCTTTCTCGAGTTGACGAAAGTTCAGAGTGTTTGCTCTGATAGCGTTTTTGAAATGTCAGAGTTGATACTCATGATTGTTTCTCATATCTAAGATCACATAGTCCTGCCTATTTTCGCTATCAAGTATCTTTTTAAATTCTTCTATACTCATTCTATTACCTGCCTGCTGTATTTCTTTTTGTGAATATTTTTTTCATAAAACAACGATTTCATCACGAACTTTTACTTGCATTCGAGAAAACTGATGGGTGTTTGTGGGACTGGATTTGATATCTATATCTTGGATATTTTTCCAAAGGGGATGATTATCAAGGTAGAGTTTATAGGCCTGTATTTGTCACTGGTTTCCGGTAACAGTACTTGAAATGCCTTCTTTTCATATGTAGACTCTACCTTTCATTCAAATGTCTTTGGTAAATGTAAGGTGTTCTAGGCATTCTGCCTCAGGGTCTGCCACATCTACAAACTTGTAAAAGGTTAAAAGACGATATTTTTGTGTGTATCGCATGAGAAATATGTAAGAGAATAACTTGCAGGGTTACTGGTATTTTTCGGTGTAGGAAAAATGAAGTAGCCGTATTATAGTGATGAAGTAATTTTTTCAAGGGTATCTTTGTAAGGAAGTTCTGAGAAAGTCATAAGGCGCCCAAATGGGCGCCTTATGTTGTGAGAAAGCTCTATCGAGTGATTTAGCGAAAATCACCAACAGAGGTCTCTGCCTCATTAGCTTTTTTTGCCTCAAGGAGGCAAAAAAGCGCAGCTGCATATTTGGAAGGCAAACTTTGGCCTTGGAGAAGTCTTATAGACACCTCGCCGGGAAGAGGGTCTTTTATTCTTAGATCTGACAAAATTTTTATTATCTCTAAGATAGAAGTCTCTTCTAGGAGAGAGTTCATGTACAACTCTCCAATTGCAGAGTTGTCACACACTACTCCCTCATAACCCATTTCTTCTCTAATTTGCTGATCGCTTTCGATCAGCCTTTTTATTTCCTCTTCACGCTGTTCTATAAGGCCTGAAACGTTATAGTACGTCACCACATATTCCCTTCTTTCGCACCCCAGAAAAAGGGAGGGTAAGATAAGAAATGTAAGCAATTTTTTGAACACAAAGACCTCCTTGTATTTTTGATTTGTGTTTTATTTAAAATAATCAATAATTAATTAAGTCAAGCTTTTCAAGCACTTTTTTTTATTTTCCCTATTTTTTACTTATTCTCATAAGTCTTCTTCTTCATCTATTCTCCTCTTTTTCTTCCTCCCCCAGCTTGCAAAAAGTATTGCCATACAATCATTTTTGATCCATTTTGCAAACTCTAAAAGAGCCAAGAAAAGAAACTTATAACAAATAAAAACCGCAATAAGATAAAACATGAGTCCTGAAATATATTCAAAAAGTCCGTAGAGAAAACTCTCTCGCACAGCGTTTCAAAGAAAATGTTCTCCTAATATAAAGCTACTCTGAGTATGATATATCATTCACATCATAAAAAATGGAAGTATCATACCTAAGAGGATATGAGAAATACTCTTGGGCCGGGTTTCGATGATGATACGAGGATGAAGCATAAAAAATATTCCCAATGTAGGAACACAAAAAAAAAGAATATTGAGGATCCCTGCTTTATGTTCTAACAGAAATCTGTCATAGGCTCTCAGCTCAATACCATGAGTCAACTCTGATATATGTATCTGATAGCTTACAACCAAAAAACTCAAAAAGCCTATAACCAATCATATAAATAGCTTATAGAGGCTATCTCTTCATGAAAAGTAACTCCATACTCCTACACTTAATCCCAAAAGGAACAACAAAATATCAAGAAAGGTCATTATTTTTTTCCAAAGCAAATAAGATATTCTTCAAAACTTCTATCCCGACAAGCATAAGGCTTAAACTCTGTAAAACGTTGGTATCTCTTATGTATTTCTTGTGTAAGGTCTCAAAAATCCTCTCCCTTAAACACTTTGAGTAACAGATTTCATCATGTTTTGAGAAATATATCTGCAAATTTTAAAACTTCTATATTGAGTTCTACACTTGCATACTGATCTATATCTTTTCGCCCTGTGGTGTTTGGGGCAATATCACTTGTTATCAGATCAAAGTATACACTTTCTTTCGCGGGAGAAGATGACTTATTGAGCACCTGAGAAAGTCATTTTATTTTCTCGAGACTGGTCTCGAGTTTACTATTTCAAGAGCTTGAGACTAGTCTCTCAGTCAAGGTTTTTTTGTTTCTCAAAGATTCCTTCAATGCCACATCTTCTAAAAGTTCTATGATTTTCACTCTCAGTGAATCACATTCGAAAATATCATGTTCAAGAGTGATAATATTTTTTTGAGAGTATTTTGCTATAGGTTTCAGATCAATTCCTACGATAACTCCTGTGTCAGATATAATGCGTTTCATATACTGTATAAAACTCCCCGGCGCAGCTCAAATATCACAAATATTCATGCCAGGTTTTATAAGCTCAAAATTTTCTTGTATTTCCTTAAGCTTATAAGCGCTACGGGCTCTATATCCATCTTGCTTTGCCATTTCAAAGTATTTGTCTCGCATTTGGTATGGAGCTGGTCTTTTCTTTCGTGCTACTTGCATCTTTTGTTGATGACCGGGTTTTTTCTTGGATGCAAAACGAGACTTTCTCATAAATACGATATAGAGAATATATGTGTGTATACTACAAAAAAAAGAGCTTTTTTAAAGCTCTTTTTCATCAGGAATAGAATATAGCTGAGGGTTTTCTACGAGTTTTTGTATCTCTTCTGATCACTGAGCATACTTTGCACTTCACTTATGATAGAGAAAAGGAACATCAAGACTCTCAGTAGCAATGCCACTTCTCTTGGCAAAGGTCATAAAAAATGCTCCATTTTGAGAGTGTGAATACACTTCTCGAATTTCTAGAGATATCTTCATCTCTTGCAGAGTATCTTTTATACTCAGAGAGTCTTCGTCATCATCTCCATAAAATAGGATATAATCTGCATCTGGGTTCAGAATTGTCTCTCATTTTGGATATTTCTCTTCTTGCATAGATGTTTCTTCTGGAGAAGACTCTATCCTTGAAGTGAGGAGCTTGAACGCTGGAGCTACTCATACAGCTACCTCTCAACTCACCGTATCATAAACAAAAGGCACTCCATCGCTTCGCGGCTTGAGCTGTGCAACAAGATCAGCGAATATCTGGCGATTTTCGGTGTTGTGATATACCTCTCTTTTTTCTACTGATATCTGAGAGAGAACATCGGCTGACTCTAAGAGTCTATTGAGCTCCTGACAGTGAGGACATGTTGCTCAGAAAAAATAACGATACTCAGCCTCTGGGTTGATAATATCTTGAGATTTTGCGCAAGATGTGAGAGCAAAGATCAGAAGAAACAGAACAACTATTTTTTTCATAATATAAAAGGGTTATAGAAGTATTGTATGTTATTATATGAGACTCTCCTTAAGCAAACCTTTGAGAAACTCCTTTTTTCTCTCCTTTTCCAAAGGAGAGATGGCTCGATAGAGCCAGAGAGGATTAGAATTTTTTTTTCAGAGCTTCCTTAAATGAAGTTTTACTCCAAATACACTTCCCTTGGCTTACTCCCATTAGCAGGTCAAACTACTCAGAGTTCCTCAAGAATATCGAGTACTTTTGCTGCTCGAGCGTATCATAAAGAAAGCTTTCTTTGTATGAGAGAGGTACTTCCCTTTCGAGATTCTTTCACTATTTCAATAGCTTTTTCTATGATTTCTGGATCTTCCTCCTGATCGCCATCATATCATTCTAGGACGCTTCCTGCCGTTGCAGACTTTCCATTTGCTATTTCTGGATCTTGCATATTTTTCAGCATATCAGGGTCTATAGTCAGTTTAAGTTCTGTAACAATACTCTCTATCTCTGATCACTCTACTAAGACTCATTGTACTCTCAGTGGTTCCAGTTCTCCTGTTGGATAATATAGCATATCTCATCTTCCCAGTAAGTCTTCTGCTCACATCTTGTCTAGTACTGTTCGAGAGTCTATTTGTGACGCGACGGTAAAGGCTATACGGCTTGGGATATTTGCCTTAATAAGACCAGTAATAACATCAACTGAAGGTCTTTGCGTTGCGACAATAAGGTGCATTCATACTGCTCGTGCCATTTGCGCTATACGGGCAATATTTCCTTCTACCTCTTTTTTTTGCCCAGACATCATCAAATCAGCAAGTTCATCAACGACTATTACTATGTAGGGAAGTTTTTCTGAGCGGGATACTTTTGCGTTATATTCCTTGAGATTTCGAGCGTTTACCTGCGTTGCGAGATCATATCTTCTCAGCATTTCAGCAACTGCCCATTTGAGAGAGTTTAAAGCCTTTTCAGGATTGGTAATAACAGGCGTTAAGAGGTGTGGAATACCATTGTATATTGAGAGTTCCACACGCTTTGGATCTATCATAATCATTTTCAGTTCAGAAGGAGAAAACTTATAAAGCATAGAGATCAAAAAACCGTTCATTCCTACTGACTTTCCTGAAGCAGTTTGTCAGGCAACAAGGAGATGAGGCATCTTTGTCAGATCTCAAAATATCATTTCTCCAGACACATCTTTTCCGATAGCTATGGGTATCTCCATTTTTTTTGAAGTGAAGCTTTGGCTTTCGAGGAGTTCTCTGAGTCACACGGTTTGTCTCGTATCGTTTGGGACTTCAATACCCACAACTCAGAGTCCTGGGATTGGAGCCTGAATACGAATATTTTTCGCATGTAGTGCGAGAGTTAGGTCTTTTTTGAGATTCACGATTGTTTGGAGCTTGACTCCTCGAGATGGTTTGAGTCTATACTGTATAACAGTAGGACCTACCTTGTATCCTACCATTTCAACAGATATACCAAACTGCAGAAGTTTTTCTTGGATTTCTATTTCTTTCATGCGAATCTCATCTTCATCTGTATGAGTATCATTGTGATGTTCTGTGAGAAGAGTGAGAGGAGGAAGTGACCAATTTTGAAAGTTTATTGCATGATTACTCTGTCCTTGCGTTTCTTGAGATTTTTCTGATTTTCAAAAGAGAGAAGCTATTTTTCATCAGGTAGTTTTGCCACTTACAGGAACTTTTCTGTTTTTTTGTTTTTCGAGCTGAAGTTGTTTTGGTTGTTTGAGCTTTGCCAGTTCGAGTTTTTCTCTGCGAAGTTCTTCGAGTTGTTTTTCGAGCTCTAGCGATCTTTTCTCTTCTTCTCGTTCTTGTTTTGATGAGGAGCGAGTTTTGTAGGAGTTTTTTTGAGAAGCATGTTTTTTCGTATCTTGAAAAAAGCTTTCCGTGATATCGCCTATCTTTGGAAATAACTTTGAGCCCTTAAGTATTAGATCAAGCAGAGAGAAGCGAAATAAGATAAAGAGTGATACACCAAAAAGCCCAAAAACACATGCGAGTAGTGGCGCCATACCAAAAACAGGCTCTAGGCTCGGAAGAATATTGAATAGAGCCTCATATCATGGAATATACCAAGCAATAATGCTTGTAAGAGAAACATAATAAAATAAGAGTCCACATGCTCTATAGGCATTGAAATGTAGGTCTTTTTCTTTAAAAAGGAAAATAGCCAAGACTATAAGTACAGGGGAAAATATCCATATGTAATACTCTCCAAAAGCCTTTGTAAGAAAATGAAATAGCTGAAACCCTACAATAGATTTCGTATCTCACATCAGCACTATCACTCATAAAACAAGAAATAGTATCGCAAAAAAATGTGTTTTGTATTCTTGAGGAATTTGTGAGAGAAAACCTGATGATTTTTTTTGAGGCACGCGTGAAATAATGAATATCTAAACTACAAGAAATATATAGAAAAAAACTCCTATTTCAAGGAGTTTAATGCAGAGTTTCTTCATAGCTTCTTTCAAGAAGAAACTTTCACTTTCCTCCATCTTGAAAATGGAGTACTACATAGGGTTCTGTGAGGTTCTCTCACATGTACTGAACATTTCCTATATGAGTGACTTTTGGATTTTCTGTTCAATATTGTACAAGATATGGAAGAGTTATGAGAGAAAATAATCCATCTTCTCACTGAACAACATAGGTTAAAGAGTTTTTTGTGCGTATTCGTGTGTAAATATCACGGGAATACAACTCTAGGGATGATACATCACCGTTATATTCATTCATTACTTGAATATATATTGTGTCTCAGAAAATCGTTTCTAGCACTAGTTCTTCTCAAAAGGTATAATGCCTCACATACACTCCTTTTCACTCTCAGAGAATTGCTCAGCTATATATACTTTTCACACACACTATTTCCTGATCACTACACTCTCAAGTATAGTAAAGTTTTCCTTTTTTATAGGTTCTTGATTCTTCAAAAGATTGCTTTACCTCTAAGGCGTATATATCATTTCAAATTTCCACTAGTCATATGATACGTCAGATACTTCATAGAACTTTTTTCTCATATACGCAGTGATCTTCTCAGCAGTAAATCTTTGATGATGAGATATTTTCAGAACATGGGTATGCTATTTGTAGGTAATATTTGCCTCAAAAAATATAAGCCTCTTCAAACTCTCACTCAAATTTTTGCATTTTTTCAGTATCAAATTCATAAATATAGCAATGCGTATTTGTCTGAAAGTGAACAAAGTTTTGACTATCAGGATATCTAATACCAGGTATGAACTCTCCATTGATACAAAGAAATATTTCCTGCGTTTCTTTTTCTTGAAAAAGAGTATATCACTCGGAGGTATCTATTTTTATAAAATTTTGATGATTTTTCTCATTCCCAAGTTCTGTAAATACTCTCAATGTTGTTTCTGCTTCCTGTATTATTGTTTTCAATTGACTGATAAAACAAGTAATAAAGCCTGTCTCTATATTTAGAGATAACTTTTCTTCTATAATATCGTAGTCGAGGTCTCTCATAAACTTTTCAAATTTTTGAATATCAAGTCTTTGTAGTTCCTGAAAATGATTCAAGCTTGATTTTGAAAAAACCACCCCCTCTAAAATCACACTCCTTAATGTTGTTCAAAACACTGCCGTGAATTGCTGATCAAAATATGAGGAGCGTTCGAAGATATCTCATACAAGATCTAGAGCGTCTTCTATGGCTTCATAATCATCTTCTGGTGGTATTCATAGTTCTTCTCATGTATTTCATCAAAGAAACTTTTTTTGCTCAGTATATACCTGACCATGGAGTCGGGATACATCATCTACTTGATAAACATAGCTTCCCTCATAAAGTTCTCCAGCTTGATTTTTATATACAAAAGGAATACAAAGTTTTCATGACTCAAGATAATACTCTGATATTTCTAGGAAGTCTCACTGAGAAACTGGATTTCATGTTTTTTGAGAGATAAGAGCAACAATGTTGGTAATAGTAGTTTCCTCTTGATCAAAAAGTGTATAGCATTCTTCCTCATCGTCGTAAAATATCACTACATATCCCTTGTCATGAGGAATAAATCTATACTCATAGGAGATTCTGATAACTTCTTCTTGTTCATCACAGTCTTGTATGATATAGAATTCTTGTTGTTCAAACTCTGATACATAATGAACATATATTTTTTGCCCATACCTCACAACATCTGTTACTTCAAGACAAGTATTTTCTGACTCAGAAAAACATATATCACCATCATCTAAAAGATCATATACAATGATATTTTTATCTTTCTGATATATCAATATGTCATTTGCTCACGCAGGGGCACTTATAATATTTTGCAGGTTTCCACCAAAGATAACAAAAATTTCTTCATATTCATAAAGATTTGATGATGACGCTTTATACACTTCTATATTTCTATTTTTTTGAACGAGCAGATACACATATTCTTCTCTCTCCATACTCTCTATATGAGTAAAACCTCCTGAACGGGTATATATCTCTCACATATATTCTCCAGAGTTATCACAGAGATATCAGTATCCATCTTCATCTGCTTCTAGGAAAAAGGGTTTTTTCTCCATTTTTCACTTTGCCTGCTCTATCTCTTTTCTTGCATTATCTTCATTTGTAGAGTTGATGATACGTAAAACATCTTGAGGATCAAAAAATGAGAGTGTTTCTCTATCTGGAGCAGTTCTTTCTCACTCTAAAACCATCTGTGCTCAAGTAATAATCTCAAAAGCAGCAAGTTTTACTTGCTGGAGTATACCAAGCTCTTGTCATGAGTGAGTTTGTCTCAGACAGTCAAGTCACGCGTTAAAAATCTCTTTTTGTATTCCTGTGATATGTTGATCTCACACACTTCAAAAAATATCCAATATTTTTGGATCTCATAGTTCTTCTTTACTGATAAATCTCTGTTCTATTCTTATTCCTTGTAGTTTCATAGTTTACTTTTTTTTATTTCGTCTTCTCTGTGGGTTTTTTCATCTTTTCTGCGATTTTTCACTACTTGTTATCTAGCTTTTCTTGTATTTTATTTATAAGCTGCAAATGCCTAGAAGTAAATTTTACTCCTTTTTCTCTTCCAATCTTTAGCAAGAATAAAAACTTCTCATAGGTACAGCTATCATCATTAAGAGCAATTTGGAGTAATAGCATAAAACACTCACCACTCATACCTACATTTTTCTCTAAAATTCATATTAAAGAGTCTAACCAATGCCCTTTTTTTCTTCTTGCAATAAGGAGTATAAGTTTTAGATGATTAGCGTCTATAACCTCTGCTCTTTCAAGCATGAATACTATATCTTGAAAAGTACAATTCTCATCTCTCACAGCTATCTGGAGACCTCCCCAAAGATGAACATTATTTATAATCTCTGCTTTTTCAAGCATGAATACTATATCTTGAAAAGTACAACTCTCATCTCTATAAGCTATCTTGAGAGACTGTCAGAGATGACTAGCCTCTATAACCTCTGCTTTTTCAAGCATGAATACTATATCTTGAAAAGTATAACTCTCATCTCTCACAGCTATCTTGAGAGACTGTCAGAGATGATTAGCCTCTATAACCTCTGCTTTTTTAAGCATGAATACTATATCTTGAAAAGTACAATTCTCATCTCTCACAGCTATCTGGAGACCTCCCCAAAGATGAACATTATTTATAATCTCTGCTTTTTCAAGCATGAATACTATATCTTGAAAAGTATAACTCTTATCTCTATTAGCTATCCTGAGAGCTTCTCAAAGATGATTAGCGTCTATAACCTCTGCTTTTTCAAGCATGAATACTATATCTTGAAAAGTACAATTCTCATCTCTCACAGCTATCTGGAGACCTCCCCAAAGATGAACATTATTTATAATCTCTGCTTTTTCAAGCATGAATACTATATCTTGAAAAGTATAACTCTTATCTCTATTAGCTATCCTGAGAGCTTCTCAAAGATGATTAGCGTCTATAACCTCTGCTTTTTCAAGCATGAATACTATATCTTGAAAAGTATAACTCTTATCTCTATTAGCTATCCTGAGAGCTTCTCAAAGATGATGAGCCTCTATAACCTCTGCTTTTTCGAGCATGAATACTATATCTTGAAAATTACAATTCTCATCTCTCACAGCTATCTTGAGAGACTGTCAGAGATGAGTGATATTTATAATCTCTGCTTTTTCAAGCATGAATACTATATCTTGAAAAGTACAACTCTTATCTCTATAAGCTATCTTGAGAGACTGTCAGAGATGATTAGCCTCTATAACCTCTGCTTTTTCCATAAAGGGAAGTATATGATGAAAAGTAAAATTTATTTTTAGGGCTTCTCCTAAAAATATTCATAACTCTCTCGCTCATATTATAGGATATCATTCAAGATCAGCTCTATTTTCTCATTCTTGAAAAACTTCTCCATTATATTTCTTTTGATAAGAAATAATCATTTTTTTAACCCTTTTTTCTACGAACATCTTGAGAAACTCAACATCTCGACAAGATATTTGTATATCAGGGAGAGACTCATCATCAAGAAATTCTAAAAAGTCTTCTACTTTTTGTTTGATTATTAAACGCCCCTTACTAAATTTACTCTTTTTCCACTCTTCAAGTGCTGTTTTAAGAGGCATATACTCTGCTGTTCATAACATCTCTATGTCTGTTCTTGTAAAAGTTGCTGTTCATAACATAAAACTATGGAGTTAAAAAATACACAGAAACACATATTCTTATTTTAGGAAAATAATGTTCCTTGTTTATATATTATGCAAATATATAGACTTATCAAAACTTTATTTCATAAAAAATCTCTTATGTGTTTATACATAAGAGATCTCATACATGCTTTTGCGTGTCTTTACACACTCACAAGGTAATCTTCTCGTATCATTTCTGCAACTTGTTGATCCTGAGTTCAAAACATTTCTGCAAGTCTTTTTGTGATACATATAGCTTCGAGTTTTTGTACAGCTCCTAGAGCGTTATCTATGGCTGTATTGTATACCTGAAGCGACTCTCTCACTTCTGGAGCAAGGCATTGTATATCTGTATGTTTCATAGTATATTTTTAAGAATATAAATGTGTGGTGTATACATAGTATTCTGGTCTATTGTGGTTTCTTAGTTTCTTGCAAGTTCTACATGTTTTTTATTGTGAAGCATATAGAGCATATATGCTGCCTCTGATCTTGTGATATTTTTATCTGGTTGAAAATAAAACTCTCAAAACTGATCTTTCCAGCTATAGTCTACACCAAGAGTGCTCGCTACAAGTCTCTCTATATCTTCATCAGCATCTCTATATTTTCTCTGATCATTGGAAGAGGCTGTCTCATAATAGCTACTTACAAGAGTCAGAAACTCTTTTCTCGTAAGGGTAGAAAGCTGGCTTCATGTTGGAACATCTGTATCACTTTTCCCTTCTTGTCTGAGTTGATTCTTGAGCCAATCATGAGCATCATAAGAACTGATTTCCCTCTCTGGCATAAAGTATCATTGTTTGGTTGAGGCAATCTGGTTTTCAAGACTGTAGTGTATTGCATCACTATAGAGGGTATTTGCATATAAGTCTTGTGGACCTTTTACGAGTATTCACTGAGAAGAAAAATCTTTTCCTTCCTTTTTGAGAGTGAGAGTCTCTCCTCATTGTGTATATATTTTATAGTCAAATATGAGTACTCATGCAATCGTATCTTCATAACCAAACTCAAGAGTATTTTTGTATTCTTGCATAACACAGTCTCTTGCATATATAGCTTTTACATCTCGCAGTGATCATTTTTTTATACAATACTGAGCATTATCTCATGCTGAAACGGTAAATCTATCATCATACTCTGCTCATACTATTTTGTTGCTGTACTGGTCTTTCATAAGTACGATAGCCGTTGATTTCTCTCATTGGAAGTTCGTACTTGGAGTATAAATCTTTGCAGAACTTGGCGTCTTAGCCCTACCTGCCTCACCGACAGTTACAGAAAGTGTTTTCACGATAACTTCTCCGATTTTAATACTCACGCTCGTATGTCACTCAGACTGTCCTGTGATTTTTATTTTTCTTGTTCCATCAGTAAAGTTATAGAAACTATTAGGGAAAATAGATATTTTTTCACTATCATATTCAAAACTAATGTTTCCTGGAGTGTTTCCTCTAAATGGTTTTCCTTTTTTATTGTGTATTTTTATATAGGTTGTTTTAGTCGTATTGGTATCAATTTGTGAAATACTATTTTCAAAATCAATACTATACATTTCTAGGAATTCTGCCATTTCTTGTGCTTGTCTTTCTTCTCGAGTCATGAGATTTTTTCGAGAAACTTTTTCTGTTTGTACCTGTACCTCAGATCGAGAATTTTTATTTTCTATAGATGCCCCTCAGCTGGTACTCACGCTCAATGCTGACTGTCCTCCAGATGCGACATATGCATCATAGTCTTTTTGCGTTTGAGTTCGAGTTTTTGGTCCAAACCATCCTGCTCACTCGTCATTACGTGTTTTGAGTACTCCTGTTGCTATTTGGTAGTCTATGATACTCTCTTCTACATCTGCAAAGTCTCCAGAGATTTGCCCATCGTAGTATCCAAGCTTATTGTATATACGTTGTACTTCTTTTACATCATTGCTACTTCCATATCCATAATATACGGTTGTAGAGAAAATATCTCTTGGCGAAATAGTACTACTTTGTGAAACAGCCACAGCTCTTTCGACCTCCTGCACTTTTATATCATCAAGTACTGCTCCATTTGTTTCTAAAAATTTTAATGGATCTATCGTGTGCGTTGCGAGGTCTTCGAAACATACTCCTGTTTCTGTAATTTCATAGTATGAATAAGGGCAAGTACTACTGTCATAGTAATAGGGGTGAAATTTGTAAGGAAGATCAATTTGAAAATGTAAGTGATTTCCTGTTGAATTTCCTGTAGAACCAACGGTTCCTATGGTATCCCCTATATCAAGTTTTTGTCCTTTGTTTACATCAATAGAGTCAAGATGGGCATAGTTTGCAACGATGGTTTTTCCCTTAATTGTATGTTCTACAGAGACAAATTTTCCCCATCAAATATCGTTTCCTGTACGGATAACCTTTCCATCAGCGATATTATACACAGGCGTTCCTCGTGAAGTAGCAATATCAACTCCTTGGTGACCTCCACTTCCGACATCCCAGCCGTATTTATAACTTGATGCCCAGAGAACAGTATATATTCTGGTAAAGTCGTTATACCCTCCATTTTTTGTGGCATATCTCTCATAGTCCTTTGTTTCTAAAACTGGAAGAATCATCTTACAGTTTGAAGAGAGTGAGCGAAACTCTTGAAAACGACATTCAAGCTTGGACATCTCTTGTATCGGATACATGAGCTCAACCTTGGCATTTGCTGCAACATGGTATGGAATAACCACCTGAAACAGAAAGAGTGCCAGAACTCCTATCGCGGTATATGTTTGTAGTGTTCGTTTCATACGAAATAGTTAGAAATAATTTCGTCAAAGGAGATATTTGTATTTCAGAGAGTTTGGTGTACTATCTCTCTATAAAACAAAAATCTTTTTTATTGACATATTTTTATTTGTGTACATAAATTATTTCTGTACTATTATTGAATCATAAAAATATATTATTGTCAAATATTTACTTTATTTTGTAATATATGAAAATATTTGAACTCACTTTTTTCTGAGTAACCCTTGCTCCAAGCTATTATTGACTGATGTATGCTGTTGCTTTTTTTTATGGTATATGGGCAATAAAAAAATTCCTTCCCTATAATGATCGAGAAAGAGAGATGCTTTTTTACTTTGTATTTATAGGAGTGATTATTGGTGGGAGGTTGGGAAATTTTCTCTTTTATTATCCTAGAGAGCTTATAGAAAATCCTCTTGTAGTTTTATATATATGGCAATGATGAATGGCATTTCATGGATGACTGTTATGAGTGATACTCGCGGTCTCTATATTTGCAAAAAGGTATAAAAAAGATGTTTTTCAACTTTTTGATACACTTGCTATGATAGTTCCAGTAGGTTTGTTTTTATGAAGAATAGGAAATTATCTCAATAAGGAACTGTTATGATTTTCCTATGATTGATTTCTCGCTGTGCAGACAGCGAATGGTTCATACTTCCCTTCTCCTTTAGTAGAAGCTTTTTTAGAGTGATGCGTGATTTTTGTACTCCTTAACTTTATTTATAAAAAGAGTTTTTCCTGAAAGATATCAGCTCTCTTTTTGATATATTATTGAGTGTTTCGAGTGATAGTAGAGATATGGATCAGGCAGCCTGATAGTCACATATGATATTATCTTTGATTTTTAACGCAGTGAAGCTTACTGAGTATTCCTATGATAATATGAGGGATACTATTATACATATTTCTTTGAAAGAGAGGGAGATAGGAAAGATGAGACTACTTAGATTTTCAAGAAACTTCTGAGAAATAGAAAAAATCTTGTGTAAGAGACCGGTCTCGAGAAAACAAGAATTCTCCAATCCTCTCTAGCTCTGTCGAGCCATCTCTCCTTTGTAAAAGGAGAAAAAAAAGGACTTTCTCAGAGTCTCCTTAACGAAACTTATTATAAAGACTTGCTCAGGAAAGTATTATCCCACTTGTAAGCAAGCAGTTTGCTATAGTTATTTTACTCTCTTCTGAGAGTGGAAGTACATCCTGCACTCCTACTCACACAGCAGACATCACAGCACAAGTTTTGAGCTTACCATAGATATTAGCAGCATTTTGTGTTTGCTGTTTTTGAGTATTTTTTTGCCTTTGTTCAGTACTCAAGGGCTTCATCCAAAATGATCTGAGTGCTTGAATATTATACTTGCCCCTGAGAGACTGTGAGAAAGCGTCGAGAGAAAAAGACATTCATGTCAGTAAAAGAAGTATAAGATAATGAGATTCTGCTGAAGCTTGAGTCCATATAAGAGCAAGAATACTGTATACAGTTATCTTATCTGCAAGAGCGTCATATACCTCTCCTTCTACTGATGTTTGATGCGTGTATCTTGCAAGATCACCGTCTATCTTATCTGAGATCAACGCTAGTGCTCACACAGTAAGAAGTCCATACTCAGCAAGCATTCACAAATTATCATTCAGAGTGAGTATACCTGCTACGCTAATTGCCGTTACTGTTCTCAGTGTTACCAGTCTATTTGGAGAAATAGAAGTACTGTCCAATCCCTCAAGAATCTTGGTGTATCATGTTTTGAGGATATTTGACACTTTTCACTGTATTTTTGAAAAAAACCTTTGTAGAACTTGCGGCTGTTTACGAGTTTGGAGGTGAGCGCGTAGATGTTCCTGCATAGTATAAATAGTTCAAGATTATAAAAACTCTTCAATCTCTTCATATAAAAATGATGTAGGGCGAATAAGCTCGACTCCTATTTTTGCTTTCCTCATCGCAGAGAGAACTTTGAGACAAAACTCATGTTTTCCCTTAATATCATCACTTTCGAAAGAGAGTCCCTCATCTTGAAATCAATATAATATATACTGTATTTTCTGACTCTGATTCTGTATTCTTTCGGTACTTGTAAGCCTCATAAATACATACTCTGTCAATGCTCCTTTATGTTCTTCCATTTCTTCAAAAAGTTCCTCATAGTTGCGCAATAGAGTCTCTTCTTTAAATATTTTATTTCAAAAAAACTTAATATGTCCTCGTGTTCAGAGTAAATCACGATATGTGATTTCGGGGTGATTGCTGCCAACACTCTCACTTTCATGGTATTCCCATCCATCAACAAAAGAAGCTCTCCCTTCTTTGAGTCTTGTAACTAACTCTTCTCTTTTTGAAGCTCTATCAGCAATATATGCGTTTACTCGTGAGAGTACCTCAGCCTTCTCTGTGGCTAAATTATCATCCTGATAGTATTTTACTACCAACACTGCCAAAACTCACTCTAAGATAATTCTCAAAATCTGGTCTTGATAAAAATCCAGTTTTTTATCACAAGTAATTTTTTTTACCTTCCCAGACGAGTGAATATCAAAAGTATACTCGTTAATACTCACGGCGTCTAATATCCGCTTTTCTCACTGTATAAAGCGTATATCATATCAAATACCTTTATACATATCAGAGATTTTATCATAAAACTCTTGCTTTCTCGGCATCTGCCATACATAAAATGTCCTGTTTCCTGTAACCTTTTTTATTTCTGATGGCTGACACTGTCAGAGAAATACCGTAGCCTTTTTTATGGGTTCTGAGAGTTGTCCATGTATCCTCTTTCTCTCCCTTGCCATTTCTTGTATTTTCTTCTTTTTTTCTGCTTCTTGTCTCTCTCTTTGGATTTCTGTTACTATTTGTTTTAAAGCAGTGTCTAGGTCATTATCAGTAACTTGCAATTGTGAAATTCATAAGAAACATAGCAATTTATAACTACTTTCTCCCGTCATCTCTATCTTGATAGTTCTCGTTTTTGCCTCCCCAGAATAACCTGATGTATCTAAAACTCCTGTTCACTCAGGAATATCAAAGCTGAGCACATCACCCTTTATACGCATATTTTCGCGATTGATATGCTCAGTCACTGCATATTGAAGGAGATCTACATCTTTTTCTGCTTCGCTTGTAGTGCTATGGTTTGTAGGTGTTTCTGGTTTTACACTTTGTTTTTTTGATGAGTCTTGCTTTCTTCAAAAGCCTCATCAATGATATTGTTTTTTGCTACTTTTTGGTACAGTTGAAGTGTAAATATGAGGAAAACTTTCACTGTGTTGATCATAAAGTGAACGATTGAACTCTGTGTTTTCAGGGAAAACTCATACTGTAAGATGATATCCTCTAGGAATATCTATAGCTTTTCACAGCGTGTAAGTATGAAATTGTTGAGGTTCTTTCAAAGTTGTTCATTTCTTTTTTGCCCACAAACATATAAATACCGTAAATCCTTCTGGAACGGCGATATCAGAATCAATAATATACTTTTTCCCTAACTTGCTTACCCGAGTATTCTCTCGCGTAACTTTCGGTACATCTTCAAGTATCTCTTCAAGAGACTTTTCTCTTGGAGTCTCTTTTTCTGGTATTGATGATGTTTCTATTGGAAACATTGGAACCGTAAGTTTTTGGCTGTCTGTTCTTGATCCTTTTTTCATCGTTCCTGCTTTTCTCAGTCTTACTCCCTTGCCGTTTCATTCTTTCTTTTTATTATAAGAAGCTATTTTTGTTTGGAGACTCTCAATATTTCAAAAATACTTTTGGAGGTAGTTATATATCCTCTCATCACCAAGAAGTTGCTTCTCACTAAAGAGTTGAAACAGGAGTTGGAAAAATCTTCTTTGTTGTTTTGCTGATGTTTTTTGAATATACTGTGGATAAATGAGTAATGAAAGTAAATGATATTTATATCTCACTTTTACGGAAGAAATAAGACTCTCTTTTGATCTTATGAGAAATATTGCCATCATAAGAATACTTTTTTCAAGTATTCATATACTATCGATGTTTTCAAATGAAGAAATATTATTAGTTTGTTGATCACAAATATTCAAAAATTGTTTTTGTAATTCTGTATTTTTGGCAAGACCTAACAAATGAGTAATCTCATATGGCTGGTGTTTTTTCTCAGAATTAGGAAAAATATCTTCTTTTATCGAATCTATAGCATACTTTCATGAGAGGAGCATTAAACTTGCATCTTCGAGTCAATATGCCTCTAGATCTTCCTTACTAGTTACTGGCTTTCATGATACTCTTTGAAACTCTAACTTTAGCTCTGCAATGTATCATAGTCCTCTTGGATATTCAAAGGCTTGAAGGAGTCATGCTATATCCAAAAGTTCTTCTTGATAATCCATAAGTTCTCTGAATGTGGGAAAATACTTTTCTAAATACATAAAAACTGACTGCAAATCTTCTCTACTGAGAGAGTACTCTGTCAATCTTTGGATATTTATGAGAAATATTTCTATCACTCTTTTTTGGTATTCTGGGTGTTGTTTGACAATAAAAGTTGGATAGAGTATCAGTGGAAGAAGGTAATATATCATCCTCTCTGCTTTCACTTCTCAGAGAGAAACTCAGAGATCTATTCGTGAAAGTACAACTCACTGACGAAAAGGGTCTTCATCATCACCATAATCTTGATTAATTTTCTCGATTGTTTCTTGATCTAAACTCAGTTTTTCTGTATAAAGTATGAGATTCTCTGATTGATCTTCATCCATACCAAAACCTTTTGCTCTTTGCGCCGTTTCAAGATCAATCTGTCAGGCAATATATAGATCAACAATTTCTCAAATATTCATTTCTTCTAGTGGAGTATTTAGTTTTTTTGTGTTTTGCAAATCGTATATATTCAAACATATAAAGCTTAGTCTCTTACTACACTTGAAAATTCTGAGTATATCTGTTATATGTCACATAAACCTTTCAAAATCTTCTCCTTGTCTTGCGACTACTTCTTGAAATCCTGGATCTATCTGCCGTTTCTCCTGAGAAGTATTCTCTCCAGAAAGATTTCTCTGCGGATAATCTACTTGAGTAGTACTATGTTTCACATTTTTTCATAGATTTTTCTGACTCTCTTCTCTGTGTATAAAAAAATGCTTTTTCAGGTACGAAATACTCGAAAAATGTTCTTGCAAATACGAATAAAAAAATGAGTCTTTTGACAATAGTCTCTTTTTTTCTGAACTTTTTATCTCTTTGAATAGAATCTGAAAAAAATTATTCTGATATTTCTCTCCTTGTTGTATCAAAAAGTTTGGGACCATAAGAACAAAAAGAGCATTTTGTATAATATCTTTTTTATTTACATACTTATTAATTTGTCACCCGGTGAGTTGGGCAGGTATGGTTCAAAGTAAAAATTCTTTTCAGGTGTCTCCATCATTTAAAAAATCATTTACTTTTCCGTTCTTTAATACTCTTGGGAGTATTTTCACAGGATGAAGTATAACTTCCATTAAACTGATGTGTTTAACAACAGAAGTATTTGTAACTGTAACCTTAAAAGGAAATGAGGTTCTCAGCTTACTGAGTGTTTGTTTTCCAATTACATAATCAGAAAGAGCTTCGTCTTCATTATTTTTATGTTCATAGGAACCATGAATAATACCTAAACATCTTGTTCTGAATACCAACGCTCAAGAAGTATGAGATCACAGTCAAAACTCATCGAATAATTTTTGAACATCTTCTTCACTGGCAATATTGATATGTGATTGACCACTAAGGATATCATGAACTTCTCCCAAAGTACTTTCATATACAGGAGTAGTCGAACTATTAATTCATTGTCATATTTCGAGTGAACCACTTCCTCACTGTCATACTCTTTGAATACCTTTCATAAAAAATAAATATATCTTACATAAATTATATAAGATATATTATGAGTATATTTTTATTAAAATCAAATTTATTATAGACTTTTTTTATTTACTTGTTATAAAAAATTGATATCTATAAAAAAATTATTTTATTTCTTCTATCTGTTTGAGCCTTTCGTTTACTTCATTCCATACTTCTTTTGGAATATTTTTTGCTATTTTGACTTCTGGATATCTTTTTGCTGCCAGAAATGGTCCTCTACGAGAATTTTTGACTACCATTTCTTCTCCTGTCTCTTCATCAACAAGCATTCATTTTTCTCACAGTATCTCTTCAAGGATTTCTTCTTTCTCATCTTTTATTTTTCCTATCCATTTTACCTTTGGATATTCACTACTCGCAAGAAAAGGTCAAAAACGACCAGTTTTTACAACAATAGTCCCCTCTATACCATCTGGACAAGGTTTTCATTCATACTTATTTCTGAGGGTATCAAGAGCATTTTTTAGTTCTTCTGGTTGTTCTATATGTTTACAACTAGGATAGTTTGAACATCAGATGAATTTTCCTCAAGCAGAGTATTTATATACAAGCTCCCCTCCATCACATTTTGTACAATTCTTCCCTACTTTTTGTACCACTCTTTCTGCGTGAGTTCCCGCATGTTCAATAGAGGCTTTGAGAGTTTTTTCCCAAAACTTCTTGAGCATATTCTGATATGTCAGCTCTCATTTTGCGATAGTGTCGAACTCTTCTTCTACAGACTTTGTAAAGCTATACTGCATCATCTGTTCAAAAAACTTTTCTAAAAAATCGGTTACCAAAAAAGCAGTATCTGTTGGATGTAGGTATTTTCGGTCTTTTTTTTCTATATACCCCCTATCAATAATCGTAGAAATAGTAGGAGCATAGGTTGATGGTCTCCCTATCCCTTCTGACTCAAGTTTCTTTACCAAGCTGGCTTCTGTATACCGGGCTGGTGGACGAGAAAATGTTTGTGTGGCAATTATTTGTTGTGAGTGAGCAATATCACCTTCTTTCATCGCTGGAAGTAGTCATCACTTTTCACTTGTATCTTCTTCTTCATCATCATTTCACTCTATATAAAGTTTCATAAAACCATCAAACTGTATTACCTCTCACTTTGCCTGCCAAGTTTGCTTTGGAGACTTGCTAGGGCAAAAGTTATAGGTTGTCACTTCAACGAGAGCATTGCTCATCTGACTTGCAAGCGTGCGCTTCCATATGAGGGTATAAAGTTTGAGTTGGTTTGCGTCAAGAAACTGGTTCAGACTCTCAGGTGTTCGTGAGAGATCAGTTGGTCGTATAGCCTCATGAGCTTCCTGAGCACCTGCAGATTTTGTGGTGTATGTTCGTTTTTTATGATACTGTTTTCCAAATGTCTCGGTAATCACTTTTTGACAATTTGTGAGCGCTTCTGTTGAGAGATGAAGACTATCAGTTCTCATGTATGTTATGAGTCATTGTCTCTCTCCATCTCCTAGATCTATACCTTCGTAGAGTTTTTGTGCTATCATCATAGTTTGTTTCACGCTCAAACTATGTTTTCGAGCTCACTCTTGCTGAAGGGTAGAGGTCGTAAATGGTGCTCATGGTGTTCTTTGAGAGTCTTTTTTGATAATATCAGTGAGTTCAAATGGGAGAGAAATACTCTCTGAAAGCTGTTTGGTATCTTTTTTTGTAGTTGTTTCTTTAAGAGAGCTGATATCATCTATGAGAGCTGCAAGAATCTTCTGCGTGTCTTGCTTGCTAGTGAGTTTTTTTACTTTTCCATCTTGTTTTGAGAAGTATATCTCAAACTTTTCTTTTCCAAACTCCATCTGCGCTTTAATACTCCAGCTTTCTACAGGAGTAAATGCCTGTATTTCGCGTTCTTTTTCTACAATGAGTTTTACGGCAACAGACTGTACCCTTCCTGCTGAAAGACCTCTTCTTACTTTATCCCAGAGTACCGGAGAAACTTTATATCATACAAGTCGATCAAGCAGTCGCCTTGCTTGCTGAGCATTAACGAGTTCTAGATTTATTTTTTGTGGTTGAGAAAATGCTTCTTGTATCGCAGTTTTTGTAATCTCATGATAGGTCACTCTTTGCGCAGTTTTTGGGTCAATTCAAAATACATGTGCCAAATGCCAGGCTATTGCTTCTCATTCTCTATCTTCATCGGTAGCAAGAATGATATTTTCTGAAGATTTTGCGAGTTTCTTGAGTTCAGAGACAGTTTTCTTCTTGTCATCTGATATTTGATATTCTGGAACAAAGTTATTTTCTATATCTATTCCGAGAGTTTTTTGTGGGAGGTCTCGTATATGTCACATAGATGCGACAACTTTATAATCTTTTCAGAGGTATTTTTCTATAGTCTTTCCCTTTGCTGGTGACTCGACGATTACGAGGTTTTTTGCCATAAGTGCTTTGCAAGAATAAAAATCACGGCACTACTCTATGAGCAAAAAAAGTGAAGTCAAAAAAAAATAGCCGTGAAAGCTATTTTTCCATTATCATTCTCAGAGAATAGCCTTTTCATATATGTTGGTATGATACTGGTCCATCTATCTCTTCTTCCTCTCCATTACAATCTCTTATCAGAGATACTGGCTGATAACCCAGTCTTTGAAAAAAATCTACTTGTCCTCTATCTCTCGTAAATTCCTCTTCTGGTATTTCGCGTCAAAATGCTTCCCATAGCTCATAGAGCTTTGTTCCTATACCTTTTCTACGAATTTTCTCAGGTACTTCTACTCATAAATGAAAGTGTTTTTGGTCTCAAAATTGATATGTTCCCTCGTATATTTCTCATATGAACTCTCCATCTTTTCGAGACCGTATCATGTAACCTTCTGCGTCAGGATGAGTGACTACACGGACTTCTTCTCCGACAGACTGTGAAATATCATTGATGATTTTTATAATACTCCCAGCTCCCGCTTGAGGAGTATTAAAGTTTTTTCAAATAGTGTTTATACTCATAAGGTATTTTTTACGAGATTTCTATTATCATAGGGAAACTTATGATTTTCGATATATCGTACAAGCGCATAATACATAGACCAAGGAGAATCCTGTTCAAAGAGAAAGGCATTCCCCTCTCCCCTTCCAGCATGAAATTCAGAAAGTATTTTTCCAAGATAGTTTTTCTCTGGAAGAATAGGCACAACTCATACACTCATGCTCTTCTCTATCTTCATACCTTCACCATCATTTATTACTGCGTCTACTCCCATCATATCAAACGAGAGATAGTCTGACTCATAGGCAACATTTTTTGCCTCTATTTGCTCTTCAACTTTTCAAAAAATGATAAAGTTTGCTGGAAGAACTGCGAGGCCTTTTTGTATTTTTTTTATTATTTTTGTGTCTTTACAGCAAAGCGCTATAAGTATTTTCGATCGTTTTGGGAGGTTGTATTTTTCTTTATATGCATCACGCATATCTGTTTTCTTTATTAAGATTTCTGAAAGGTTCATAAAAAGTGATAAAAAAATATATATCCCTATGTTAGCATACCTTTTCTTTTTCTTGCAAATAAAAGAAGTTGACATGAAGTAAAAAAATTCAAAAAAATGTATTTTTTCTTATAATCCCTCAAAAAAAGAAAGATTTATGCATAAAAATTTTTGGAAACAACAACTCGAAAAACAGAAAAATCTCTGCTTTCTCGCCCCAATGGATGGATATGGAGATAGTGCGTATCGTCAGTCTATGAAGCGTATTGCACCTCATATTTATTGCGTGAGTGAGTTTTATAGTGCTGATGGACTCGTGCATTCAAAGTTCTTAGCAGAGAGTGTCCTCCTCCATCAAGAGATAGAACAGCCTCTGATTATTCAAATATTTGGAAAAAACCCTGAAAACTTTGCCAAGTCAGCAAAGATTATCAAAAACTATGGAGTTGCAGGAATAGACGTCAATATGTGATGTCCTGCTAAAAAGGTTGTCAGAAGCGGACACGGATCAAGTCTGCTTATCAACGAACAAACAGCTTTTGATATCGTGAAAGCCCTTGACGAGTCTGTTGATCTCCCAATCTCTGTAAAAACGCGGCTGAGTTTTGACGGAAACCAAGACCTCATAGCCTTTGCCCAATGACTACAAAAAGCCTGAGCAAGATTGATCACTATTCATGGAAGAACCGCAAAGCAAGCCTATACGGGAAAAGCTGATTTTACCAACATATACGAACTTCAAAAAAATCTTGATATTCCTGTCATATGTAATGGAGATATAGAACACTATGATGATGGTATAACAAAGCTCAAAAATCTAGCAGGTTTTATGATAGGACGAAGAAGCTTTGGGAATCCTTGGTGTTTTATCGGGAAAGAACATGCTGACAAACATCCTGAACTATACCCAAGAGATGCCTTTGTAGATGGTTGTTATCAGCCAACTTTGCAAGAAATGCTTGACGCGATGGAGTTTCACGCACAAAAACTGGTAGAAACAAAGTGAGAGAGAAAATGATCACTTGAGATTCGCAAGCATCTAGTGCAATATCTCAAATCCTTTCCATGAGTGAAAGACTATCGAAAGCGTTTAGTGACTACTGAGTCTTTTGAGATGACGCAAGAAACACTCTGAGAACTCAGAGAAAAGTTTTGTAAAAATCTCTCGAAAAGACCTGGTTTGTGAGAAGTTGTGTAAAAATAAAGCCAGAAAAAGTGAAAAACAATAAAAATTTGAAATATTCATTAAAAAATTTATATTACTTGTGTCAATTACATTTTACTTCTTTCAATGAATGAGCTTACACAACAATGAGCAAGTCCTTCAGCTACTGAAAAATTTGAGCAGTGAGATAAGGTAAAGGAATTATTACATATTATTCTTGGACAGAGGAAAGATTTGGCAAATTGCCTAAAAAAACGAGTACGGTCAGCTAGCCTAGAAGAGTTGCCTCAACTTATTTTGGTTCAAGCTTTGAGCTGTTTGCGAGCTAAAAGACTTACGCAAGTTGAGCTCCTCCAAGTGTTGCAATCTTCAGGTCATCTCACAACAACAGCTTGGGAATTAACAGCGTTTGAAAACTTGGACTTGATAAATGATATTAGAAAGAAATGTGAGTCATTTGATGTAGCAAGTTTGAAAGACTTTCTTGCAACACACACAGATCAAACAATTAAAAAAAATATTATTAAAGCAGTTTTTTATGGAAGTTGGTTTCATATATTGGCTTGGGCTAATGAGGAAGGAGAATATCAGAAGCTATTTCCTAAATTGCATCATCTATTAAAAATTGCTATTAAATCTGACGGAGAGAAGAGGATAAGTATTATTTTATCTTATGCTTCATTCTTAAAAGATGACCTTGAACTCACAGGTTCTTCTATTGGGCAACTCACATTGACTGGTGATATAGAGACGAAAGTATCTTACCTCCTAAAGACAGATGAGATCAAAGATAACCCTGAAAAGCCTGTTTGGAAATTCCTAAAAGATGACCTTGAACTCACAGGTCATGCGATTGGACAACTCACATTGACTGGTGATATAGAGACCAAAATATCCTACCTCCTAAAGACAGGTGAGATGAAGGATAGTCCAGAAAAACCTGTTTGGAAATTCCTAAAAGATGACCTTGAACTCACAGGTTATGCGATTGGAAAACTGGCACTGACTGGTAATGTAGAGACAAAAATATCCTACCTCCTAAAGACAGATGAGATCAAAGATAACCCTGAAAAGCCTGTTTGGAAATTCCTAAAAGATGAGCTTGAACTCACAGGTTCTTCTATTGGGCAACTGGCAGTAAATGGTGATATAGAGACCAAAATATCCTACCTCCTAAAGACAGATGAGATCAAAGATAACCCTGAAAAGCCTGTTTGGAAATTCCTAAAAGATGACCTTGAACTCACAGGTTCTTCTATTGGGCAACTCACATTGACTGGTGATATAGAGACGAAAGTATCTTACCTCCTAAAGACAGATGAGATCAAAGATAACCCTGAAAAGCCTGTTTGGAAATTCCTAAAAGATGACCTTGAACTCACAGGTCATGCGATTGGACAACTGGCAGTGAATGGTGATATAGAGACGAAAGTATCTTACCTCCTAAAGACAGATGAGATCAAAGATAACCCTGAAAAGCCTGTTTGGAAATTCCTAAAAGATGACCTTGAACTCACAGGTTCTTCTATTGGGCAACTGGCAGTAAATGGTGATATAGAGACCAAAATATCTTACCTACTCAAAACAGGTAAGATTGAGAATGAACCAGAGAAACCTGTTTGGAAATTCCTAAAAGATGAGCTTGAACTCACAGGTCATGCGATTGGGCAACTCACATTGACTGGTGATATAGAGACCAAAATATCTTACCTACTCAAAACAGGTAAGATTGAGAATGAACCAGAGAAACCTGTTTGGAGGTTCCTAAAAGATGACCTTGAACTCACAGGTTCTTCTATTGGACAACTGGCAGTGAATGGTGATATAGAGACCAAAATATCTTACCTACTCAAAACAGGTAAGATTGAGAATGAACCAGAGAAACCTGTTTGGAGGTTCCTAAAAGATGACCTTGAACTCACAGGTTATGCGATTGGACAACTCACATTGACTGGTGATATAGAGACGAAAGTATCTTACCTCCTAAAGACAGGTGAGATGAAGGATAGTCCAGAGAAACCTGTTTGGAAATTCCTAAAAGATGACCTTGAACTCACAGGTTCTTCTATTGGGCAACTGGCAGTAAGTGGTGATATAGAGACCAAAATATCTTACCTACTCAAAACAGGTAAGATTGAGAATGAACCAGAGAAACCTGTTTGGAGGTTCCTAAAAGATGACCTTGAACTCACAGGTTCTTCTATTGGGCAACTCACATTGACTGGTGATATAGAGACGAAAGTATCTTATCTACTGAAGACAGGTAAGATTGAGAATGAACCAGAGAAACCTGTTTGGAAATTCCTAAAAGATGAGCTTGAACTCACAGGTCATGCGATTGGACAACTGGCAGTAAATGGTGATATAGAGACAAAAATATCCTACCTCCTAAAGACAGGTGAGATTGAGAATGAACCAGAGAAACCTGTTTGGAGGTTCCTGAAAGATGACCTTGAACTCACAGGTTCTTCTATTGGGCAACTCACATTGACTGGTGATATAGAGACGAAAGTATCTTATCTACTGAAGACAGATGAGATGTATACTATCAAAAGCCTAAAAATAACGGGATATAAGTTGGGACTAGTGTTTGTCTCTGCTCAAAAAGATGTGATAGAAGGAAATCTCAGGCTGCTTTCTGCCCTGAAGACCATGTTAGATAATAACTCTTCTTTTAACACTGATGTAAACTCTGTAACTTTCCCGCAAGTTTTTACAAAATCACTCGCAGGATATGTGATAACTCAAAAATGGACAACCAGCAATAGTGAGTTTGTATCACTAGTAAAGTTCTTTGAGGAAGTCGATTTTCATAAACTTTTTATCCAAACAAGTGGGAAAAGCACTCAAGAGCTAAAGACCTATGTAGAGTTATTAACAACAAATGAGCAGTATCAATACCTGTTATTAACGTATTTAACGGGTAACAAATCTGTTGGGCAAAAACAGTGGGCTATGCTCAAGAAAGTAATGAGTGGAGTAGGGCGCGGATTTTCTCCATTTACAAGTGCGTATATAGGATCCGATGGCGAACCAATACCAGATGATAGAGATATGGCCTTTGCAGATAGTTTTGACCTAGAGGCAACAGTGATTCAAAATCTCGATTATAATAAAATACTACACTCGTTTTTTGATAAATATCATATACAGCTCACAAATGATGAAGTTCAAAGTATGCAATCATTTATGAACGGTTTCTCTATAGAAGTTGACGAATCATTTTTGGATAAACTACTCCCAATGTTTGGTGACGCTGAAATCGTAAAGCAGTTTTTACTCGGTGAGATGGAACCTAGTCAGATTCAAGCTCTGTCTAAAAATCTGTTAATGAATTAGTTGGGGTCTAATAAAAAAAATCCCCGACTATCAACCAATAAAGATGAAAAGTCGGGGAAGGTGCAAAGCGATTTTCTTTAGATAAAAATTTGCATTGGAATCAGAATAAACAACGATATGAGCATTATAGAAATTAAAACTCCCGTGTTAACTGGAAGTATTTCATCCTTATAACGATCTGAGCATGAAGATTTTGTAATCCTCCAATATGCTATATTTATAGCATTTATTATCACAAGATAACTCCATGTTAGGAATTTTGTGACTGCCATGCTTATATCCCATGTTTCAGTTGGGTTAAAAGTAAAAAACCAAATAAATGACAGAGAAAAAATCGTCAAAAATATTGACGAAATATAAACAACTATCACTGGATATGAAACTAATACGACTTTCGTCATATTAGTTTCATCCCTGTTTACTATAAATAGTAATCCTGGCCAAATCATCATGACGATGATTGTGAAAAAATACCCTTTCAAATAGGGCCAAACTTCTACTACAAATTCCACCACTCTTTCCTTTCAAATTTTAAAGATCGCTTTGGACTCACCCGAAGTGATCTGCTTACTCCCGCAGGATGCAAGAGTCTCAAAATCGCCATACGGACGAATCATTATTATTATAATATGTATAATATAATTAACCCAACACTAAACCACCAGCTCTGCTGGTGCGAGTAGTGCAGGTTTTACCGTTCCGGTAGTTGTGTATAATCTTTTAGGAAGCACCTAGGAGGGGAATAACTTTTTAAAAAGATGTCCCACAAATACGCAAAGCAGTCCCATGTGAATTGGGACTGCACCTACCACATAGTGGTGGTACCAAAGTACCGAAAAAAAATACTTTTTCAATCAGTTAGAAAAGATATACGAGACACATTTCATGAGCTTGCAAAGAGATATGATTTTGAGATAGTGAAATGAAATGTAACGATAGATCATGTTCATCTCGTTTTGAGAATAGCTCCAAAATACTCTGTTGCAGAAATTCTATGAAGATTGAAGTGAAAGAGTGCAATAATCCTTCATAATAAACATAGCAAGAAGAAGCTTTGGGAATCCTTGGTGTTTTATCGGAAAAGAACATGCTGACAAACATCCTGAACTATACCCAAGAGATGCCTTTGTAGATGGTTGTTATCAGCCAACTTTGCAAGAAATGCTTGACGCGATGGAGTTTCACGCACAAAAACTGGTAGAAACAAAGTGAGAGAGAAAATGATCACTTGAGATTCGCAAGCATCTAGTGCAATATCTAAGGTCCTTTCCATGAGTGAAAGACTATCGAAAACGTTTAGTGACTACTGAGTCTTTTGAGATGACGCAAGAAACACTCTGAGAACTCAGAGAAAAGTTTTGTAAAAATCTCTCGAAAAGACCTGGTTTGTGAGAAGTTGTGTAAAAATAAAGCCAGAAAAAGTGAAAAACAATAAAAATTTGAAATATTCATTAAAAAATTTATATTACTTGTGTCAATTACATTTTACTTCTTTCAATGAATGAGCTTACACAACAATGAGCAAGTCCTTCAGCTACTGAAAAATTTGAGCAGTGAGATAAGGTAAAGGAATTATTACATATTATTCTTGGACAGAGGAAAGATTTGGCAAATTGCCTAAAAAAACGAGTACGGTCAGCTAGCCTAGAAGAGTTGCCTCAACTTATTTTGGTTCAAGCTTTGAGCTGTTTGCGAGCTAAAAGACTTACGCAAGTTGAGCTCCTCCAAGTGTTGCAATCTTGAGGTCATCTCACAACAACAGCTTGGGAATTAACAGCGTTTGAAAACTTGGACTTGATAAATGATATTAGAAAGAAATGTGAGTCGTTTGATGTAGCAAGTTTGAAAGACTTTCTTGCAACACACACAGATCAAACAATTAAAAAAAATATTATTAAAGCAGTTTTTTATGGAAGTTGGTTTCATATATTGGCTTGGGCTAATGAGGAAGGAGAATATCAGAAGCTATTTCCTAAATTGCATCATCTATTAAAAATTGCTATTAAATCTGACGGAGAGAAGAGGATAAGTATTATTTTATCTTATGCTTCATTCTTAAAAGATGACCTTGAACTCACAGGTTATGCGATTGGACAACTGGCAGTGAATGGTGATATAGAGACGAAAGTATCTTACCTCCTAAAGACAGATGAGATCAAAGATAACCCTGAAAAGCCTGTTTGGAAATTCCTAAAAGATGACCTTGAACTCACAGGTTATGCGATTGGACAACTCACATTGACTGGTGATATAGAGACCAAAATATCTTACCTACTCAAAACAGGTAATATTGAGAATGAACCAGAGAAACCTGTTTGGAAATTCCTAAAAGATGACCTTGAACTCACAGGTTCTTCTATTGGGCAACTGGCAGTAAGTGGTGATATAGAGACCAAAATATCTTACCTACTCAAAACAGGTAAGATTGAGAATGAACCAGAGAAACCTGTTTGGAGGTTCCTAAAAGATGACCTTGAACTCACAGGTTCTTCTATTGGGCAACTCACATTGACTGGTGATATAGAGACCAAAATATCTTACCTACTCAAAACAGGTAAGATTGAGAATGAACCAGAGAAACCTGTTTGGAGGTTCCTAAAAGATGACCTTGAACTCACAGGTTATGCGATTGGACAACTGGCAGTGAATGGTGATATAGAGACAAAAATATCTTACCTACTCAAAACAGGTAAGATTGAGAATGAACCAGAGAAACCTGTTTGGAGGTTCCTAAAAGATGACCTTGAACTCACAGGTTATGCGATTGGACAACTCACATTGACTGGTGATATAGAGACCAAAATATCTTACCTACTCAAAACAGGTAAGATTGAGAATGAACCAGAGAAACCTGTTTGGAGGTTCCTAAAAGATGACCTTGAACTCACAGGTTATGCGATTGGACAACTCACATTGACTGGTGATATAGAGACCAAAATATCTTACCTACTCAAAACAGGTAAGATTGAGAATGAACCAGAGAAACCTGTTTGGAAATTCCTAAAAGATGACCTTGAACTCACAGGTTCTTCTATTGGGCAACTGGCAGTAAGTGGTGATATAGAGACCAAAATATCTTACCTACTCAAAACAGGTAAGATTGAGAATGAACCAGAGAAACCTGTTTGGAGGTTCCTAAAAGATGACCTTGAACTCACAGGTTCTTCTATTGGGCAACTCACATTGACTGGTGATATAGAGACGAAAGTATCTTATCTACTGAAGACAGGTAAGATTGAGAATGAACCAGAGAAACCTGTTTGGAAATTCCTAAAAGATGACCTTGAACTCACAGGTTCTTCTATTGGGCAACTCACATTGACTGGTGATATAGAGACGAAAGTATCTTATCTACTGAAGACAGGTAAGATTGAGAATGAACCAGAGAAACCTGTTTGGAAATTCCTAAAAGATGACCTTGAACTCACAGGTTCTTCTATTGGACAACTCACATTGACTGGTGATATAGAGACGAAAGTATCTTATCTACTAAAGACAGGTGAGATTGAGAATGAACCAGAGAAACCTGTTTGGAGGTTCCTGAAAGATGACCTTGAACTCACAGGTTATGCGATTGGACAACTGGCAGTGAATGGTGATATAGAGACGAAAGTATCTTATCTACTGAAGACAGATGAGATGTATACTATCAAAAGCCTAAAAATAACGGGATATAAGTTGGGACTAGTGTTTGTCTCTGCTCAAAAAGATGTGATAGAAGGAAATCTCAGGCTGCTTTCTGCCCTGAAGACCATGTTAGATAATAACTCTTCTTTTAACACTGATGTAAACTCTGTAACTTTCCCGCAAGTTTTTACAAAATCACTCGCAGGATATGTGATAACTCAAAAATGGACAACCAGCAATAGTGAGTTTGTATCACTAGTAAAGTTCTTTGAGGAAGTCGATTTTCATAAACTTTTTATCCAAACAAGTGGGAAAAGCACTCAAGAGCTAAAGACCTATGTAGAGTTATTAACAACAAATGAGCAGTATCAATACCTGTTATTAACGTATTTAACGGGTAACAAATCTGTTGGGCAAAAACAGTGGGCTATGCTCAAGAAAGTAATGAGTGGAGGAGGACGCGGATTTTCTCCATTTAGCAGTGCACATGTAGGATCCGATGGCGAACCAATACCAGATGATAGAGATATCGACTTGGCAGACAGCTTTGACCTAGAGGCAACAGTGATTCAAAATCTCGATTATAATAAAATACTACACTCGTTTTTTGATAAATATCATATACAGCTCACAAATGATGAAGTTCAAAGTATGCAATCATTTACTAGTGGTTTATCTATAGAGGTTGATGAATCATTTTTGGATAAACTACTCCCAATGTTTGGTGACGCTGAAATCGTAAAGCAGTTTTTACTCGGTGAGATGGAACCTAGTCAGATTCAAGCTCTGTCTGAAAATCTCTAAGAAAGGTATTTTTCGTTTTTCGAGACCGGTCTCGGGTTACTTATTTCAAGGACTTGAGACCGGTCTCTTACACAAAATTCTCCAATCCACTCTGCCTCTACGCCAAAAACTTCAATACTTCCCTTTCCAGTTCCCGTACTAAGTCCTTTTCATCACTGCTGAGAAGTTTTCCTGTTTTCATATTCTTATCCAATCTCAAGAGTCCGTTATAAAGCTCTTCTATTTGAAGTGGACTTGCAGAAATATTTTTTTGTGCAAGAAAACTCCTCTTTCATAGTGATAAAATATCTGTGATTTCTACTGAAGATTTTTTCTGTGATTGTAAAAAAGATATGTAGAGAAAGACTCTCAGGTTTGCCATCAAAGATTGGTAAAAACCATAAAAAGACGAGTAATGCAATATGTTTTTTATTTCTCTGAGAACTTTTGCTTTCTGTCCCATCAAAAGAGAATCTATAAATACAAACAAAGACTCTTCAAACTCTGGAAATACAAAGTTTTCTATATGTTCAAGAAATACGTGGCTATGTAAAACTCTGAGTTTTTCTATCTCAGAAACACTCTTCTCAAGACTCCCTCACTTGAGAAAGACGAGCCTCTCAAGAGCATTTGTGTCTATACTTGATCCATATTTTTTCCGTAAAATATTTTTTACGCTCTCATCATTCTCAGCATAAAACTCTTTTTTTTCGCATATTTTGACAAGTTCTTTATAGCTTGATTTTCGCTTATCAGGATTTACAGACAGCAAAACTACTATCTTCTCCTCTGAAACATTTCACAGTTTACTGATGATAGACATTTCTTTTTCTGCCGTGAGACCAGAGTTCTCTCAACTTGAAGGAAAGTTATCGATGATACAGAGCGACTTCTCACTAAATAGACTTCGAGAAAATATGAGTGACTCCAACTCTCCTTCACGCATTTTTTCGATATCTGTAATATGAGTCACTTCTGTTTCACCATATTTTTCTGTAAAAGCAGACTTCCACTTTTGGACTTCTTGAAGAATCAGATAGCGTGAATTTCATGTAAAAAGGTATATCATAATAGTTTTTTCTAAGAAATTTCTGATCTCAAGCTCTCTATAAGAATATTATTTCCTGAGTCTTCTACCAAGCCTATAATCCTCTCCACCGACTCCAGCGAACGCTTTATGTGTATCAAATCTTTTGGTCATACTCTTCCATAATGAAAGCGAGTAATAAGCGCCTCAAGATCTCCAATATTTGCCAGCTCAGTCATCACATTATCCAGTAGTTCTCCTTCTGACTCCCATGCTTGTATAAACTGATGTCTCTCCTCAATTTCTTTTTTATCTTGTAGGGGGTGTAAAATACTCTCATGCAAAAACCGCTTTCCCATAGGAGTTTTCGTATTGTTAAGTACTCAAAAAAGAGTTCCTTGCACTTTAGACTGCGTATGAATATTGTATACAAGATCAAGGCTCCGAATAGTTGCTGGATCAAGCCTCATACATGATGTATATGATTCGTAACGAAGTGTCTTTGTATGCTTGATATATTTTTTTTGGTGCTCGCAGAGATATGCGTGCAACAGAGCTGCTGCGATCTGGGCAAGAGGTTTGCTCTCAATACCATAACTCTCAAGAGTGCGTGTCTCAAATAAGTCTGTCAGATATGTATCTGCCTTTACCGGAACAGGAAAACTGTATATATGCAAACCAAACTTTTTTCCTAAAAGATCGTGAATATCTTGATCTTGAAAAAGTTGCCGATCAAGAATTACCTCATTTCATGCATGTTTATAGAGCGCTGCTTGACAAGACTCAAAATCAGAAAACTCACTACATGACCAATCATTTGAGAGTGTATGAAAAACGCTCATTCCATAGCCATCATTATTTTTTGTCAAAGCAACAAGATAATGATTTTCTGACAAATGTTCGTATCACTCTGCTTCAAGAGAAAGCGTTCATGGAGTCACTATTCGCACTACTTCTCTCTCTACAATTCATTTTGCAACGGGACTTGAGCTTTGCTCTACTATCGCAACCTTGTAACCTGCATCAACAAGTTTTGGGAGATATTTATCTTTTGCGTGATATGGGATTCCTGCGAGTAAAATAGGTGTTTCAGCATTTTTATTTCTTGTTGTGAGGGTGATACCAAGTATCTTATGAGCTATTTGCGCGTCTTGCTCAAACATTTCATAAAAATCTCACATACGAAAAAAGACAATCGCTTCTTTATAGTGATTTTTTATTTCATAATACTGCTGCATCGCTGGAGTGAGGTTCATAGACTTTTTCTTAGTGAAAATATATTTCATCTCTTTTTATAAAAATGTCGCTCTTCCTCAATATCTCTCGAAATACTCAAAAGAAGGGCTAGTCCCAAACACAAAGATAAGAGACTTGATCATCAATAACTCAGAAAAGGTAAGGTAATACCTGTCAGAGGGACAATATTGAGATTCACTCATATGTTAATATATGCTTGCAAGAGAATCCATGCAGTAATACCAAAGCTTGCATACTTTGCAAAGGTATCTTTTGAATGTATATATATCATACATCATCGATATGCAATATGTAAGTACAAAGAAAGCACAAAAAGTATTCCGAGAAATCCCCATTCTTCAGCAATAACAGAAAAAATAAAGTCTCACTGTACTTCCGGTAGGTAACCAAATTTCTGTACCGAATTACCAAAGCCTAGGCCAAGTATTCAACCACTTCCAATGGCAATAAGTGCCTGTTCCGTTTGATAGTTGATCGTCTTGTTTTCAATAGCTTCTTGATTGTCTGACATAAAGTTATCTATTCTCTGAGTGATATATCATAGAGTATTGAGATTTTTTCCTGTTTTGGGGTCATAATCTCAGGCAATATATACAGAAACTGCTAAAAAACATCATAAAAATATCATGGCAAATACATGGGTAAAATTTGCTCCTGCAATAAAAAACATCATAAAAGCAATCGGAATAATCACCAAGATGGTTCAAAAATCTGGTTGTGCTCACACCAATATTCCTACTGATCAAATGATGACAAGAAATGGGAGAAATCCACTTTGAAAAGAAGAGAGATGTGAACGGTATTTTTTAAAAAATGAAGAAAGAAAAACGATAAGAGCAAACTTGAGAAATTCTGTTGGTTGTATCGTAAAAGGAATACCTGGTATTGATAACCATCAGGTTGCTCCTTTGTAACTTTGACCAATAAGTAGTACTAAAATGAGAAGTATAACGGAAAAAGAAAAAATTTGAGGAGCATATTTTTCATAATACTTATACGGAATCTTGACACACACTCAGATAATAAAGAGTGAGAGAATCACATGGATAATATTTCGTACAACATAAAAATGATTGTATGCCTCTTCAATATATCCGGAGTCTGCCATAGAACTCGTCACACCAAATGATCCCCATACAGATACAGAACTTATCATGACCATTCAAAAAATCATCAAGAATAATGCTGTAAAAAATAGCTTGTAATCAACAGGTTTTTTCATAAGTCCTTAACGAAAGCGTGATAATTGCGAATAAGCTTCTGGAGAAATATTAAATATCACTCACATCATAAAAGTAATAGCAAATAGTACAATAATAGGAGTAAAATCTATAGGACCCAGACTCGTAGGTATGTATCTACGAATAAAACTATAAATAGGATCGATGATATTTTTTATTGCTTGTGGTTTTCGTAAAATTCCAAAAAGTTCTATCCAAGAGAGAATCACATCAAGGATAATGATATACCAAAGTATTTGGAGAAATATTACTAAGCTGGTGAAAATATATGTCATAGTATTTTATTTTTTGAGAGATAAATATGCTTCTTCCGCCGCTTTTTCTTGTCACTTTTTTTTACTACTTCCTTCTCCAGAACCAAGATGCGTTTCGTTCATAAAGACTCACATGGTATACATCTTTGAGTGGTCTGGTCAGTGTTCTGCTAAAAGCTTGTAGTGAGGTGTGATCTCGTGTTGTGCTTGAACATATTCTTGCAAGAGTGTTTTATAGTCTTTTGCAAGCCCCAGATCGAGTATTGTTTCAAGAGTACTGTAAATATGCAGGAGAATAAAGTCTTTTACCGTTTCGTATCCCTGATCTACATATATAGCACCTATAAATGCCTCAAGAGTATTTGCTAAAAGATAGTCGTTTTCTCTTCATCATCATTTTTCTTCTCATTTTCCTAAAAAGAGGAAGTTCTGCATTGAGAGTTTTCTTGCTACTTCTGCGAGGTTTCTTCATCTCACAAGAGCGCTTCGCATATCTGTCATCTCTCACTCTGCCTTTTGAGGAAAATCTTGATAGAGAGCATGGGTAATCACCAGTTCTAAAACAGCGTCTCATAAAAACTCGAGTCGTTCGTTGTGTTCAGGAGCATAATCACTCCTTTCATTAACGATTGATCTATGAACAAAGGAGAGGATATAGTGAGAAATATCTTGGTAGGAAAGTCAAAGTTGAGATAAAAACTCTCCTACTTTTGTTCTCTGAATATCACATTGTGTAACTGTTTTTGTAATAACCAAAAATAATAAAAATTAGTATATAAGAAGTTATAGAAAGAATAGTATTTTTTTTCTCTGTGTAAAGTATCTTTCAAGAAAGTCTCCTCTCTCTTTATGGAAAAAAATCATAACTCTTTTCGGATATCTCAATACTTTTTTGGTACTTTGTAATATTTTTTAAAAAGCTATGGAGTATGCCATTAACAATATTTTTTGAGCTCTCATCACCATAATATTTTGCTATATCTATAGCTTCATTGAGAGAGACTTTTGCAGGAATCTCGTCAGGAAACCACAGCATCTCTGTGATGGAAATCGCGAGCGCGAGGATATTTGTCTTGAGCATTGTCTCTATATCAAACTTTGGGGCAAGTTCGATAATGATACTTACAATCTCTTTTTGGTGTTCGATAACCAGTTTTTGCATTGATTCAAGATAGTTTGTATCGATTTCAAAGTCGAGTATTCCTTCAAAATACGAAACATAAAATCTCTGCATATCAATATCTCAATAAATACGAGAATACAGGATCTGCAGGAGAAATCTTCGAGTTTTTTTTCGTGATATTTGGTTCATATGTGTTGTAAGATGTTTCTATATCTGCCCTCGAATTTTCGATAAAGAGTGAGAAATCTCCCTTCAATAGGCTTAAGGAATCTCTGAGAAATTCCTTTTTTCTCTCCTTTTTCAAAGGAGAGATGGCTCGATAGAGACAGAGAGGATTAAAAATTTCTCTATTTTTCAGAGATTCCTTAATAATAATACAAAAAAATCTCTTACCTTTTACATGAAGGAAGAGATTTTCAGATGACTATACTCGCGTCACTTTCGCTTTTGATTTTTTTGCAGCAACAACTTGTCTTCCCTTATATACTCCGTTTTCATCAGCAAAATGTGCAAGCCCATTTTCTTCTGCGTTGAGGGAAACTCTGTTGAACAGTTTTCGAGCTGTGAGCTTTATCCAGTTTGTTGTTCGTTGTCTGCTTCGGTGCTTTGAGTGTTTTTTCTTTGGACCAAATGCCATAATAATCGTGTTAATAATAAGAACTGTAAAAATTACCTGCGTGATTATATAAGAGTTATCTTCTTATGCAAATTTTCTTGACTTTATTTTTTAATCCGTCAATTCCTCTAGGCTCTGCCTCGAGGAGAGTCATTTCGACTTTTTCAAGATAATCTCAGAAAACACTGAAAAATAGATAACTATATTTCTTGTTTCTCAACAGCATAATTGTACTTTGAAATATATCTTATCATAAAAATACTATATTTGTCAACTATATTTCATTGCATTTAAACAAAACTCGCTATACTCACTCCCACATATCCAGAGCGAGTGAGAGAGACAGAGGCTCTATGACCACTCCGGCAACCTATTTTATCAAAGAAAAAAGGTGCTCCTTCCTCCCCTACTCGGGAAAGATATAGAAAATGTATAAAAACTTCAAAAGCTTTTCCAACTACGAAAAGCTTTTTTCTATATAATTACTAGGATACTATTTTATTTACCATTCTCTACAAGCTATGAAACACTACATATCTGCAGAATCGGTTACTGCATGACACCCTGATAAAATATGTGATCAGATATCTGACGCAATTCTCGATGCATGTTTAGAGCAAGATCCTGACTCACGAGTAGCCTGTGAATGCATGACTACAACAGGAACCATCATCGTCAGTGGAGAGATCAGTACAAAGGCGTGGGTAAATTTTCAAGACATTGCAAGAAAAGTTGTGAGAGATATATGATATGATTCTCTAGAAGTATGATTCTCAGCCGATGATGTATCTGTGCAAATACTCATTAACTCACAGTCTCCTGATATTGCTCTGTGAGTTGATAGTGGATGAGCATGAGATCAGGGTATCATGTTTGGGTATGCTACAAATGAAAACGAAGCTTATATGCCTACTCCTATATATCTTGCTCACAAACTTGCTCAAAGACTCGAAACAGTAAGAAAAAATAATACTCTCCCCTACCTCTGACCCGACGGAAAGACACAAGTCAGCTGTGAATACCATGACGAAAAATTTACCAGAGTTGACACCGTAGTGGTATCAAACCAACACAGAGAAGGTATTTCACTCGAAAAACTCAAAGAAGATATACAAAAAGAAGTCATAAAAACAGAACTTAGAGATATCATAGATGATGATACCGTTTTTCATATCAATCCTACATGAAAATTTACCATTGGTTGACCAAAAGGTGACTGTTGACTTACAGGCAGAAAAATCATTATAGATACCTATGGTTGAATTGGGCGGCACTGAGGAGGCGCATTCTCAGGGAAAGATCCTTCAAAGGTCGATAGATCTGCAGCCTATATGGCTCGATACCTTGCAAAAAATATTGTTGCCGCGTGACTATGTGAAAGTGCTGAAATACAGCTTGCATATGCTATTGGCGTTGTAAAACCTGTGAGCATTTATGTACATATGAAAAATGCCAGCATTAAGAGTGAAAAAGTTATAGACTGTATCGAGAAAAATTTTGATCTTTCACAAAGAGGCATCATCAAGTTTTTGGGTCTCAAAAAGCCAATATATCAAAAAACAGCGACATATGGACACTTTGGAAGAGATGATGTCAGTTGGGAAAATCTTGGAAGTATACAACTATTCCAAAATTGTTCAGATCTTCGCTAAGATATTGCAATCCTAGAAAAAATATTTACAATTTTTTATGAGTATTTTTTTAGAATTACCCCAAGATTATGAAAAAAATTTGTATTATTGAAGACGATAGTGGTATAGCAAACTCTCTCAAACTCTATTTTGAAAACTCTGATTTTTCTGTCTCTATCTTTGAATCTGGAAAAGGAGCTGTAGATTTTATCAAACAAGAAGGGGCAGATCTCGTAGTACTTGATATCAATCTCCCAGGTAAAGATGGAATACAGGTCTGCAAAGAACTCCGAGAAACCTCTATGACTCCTGTGATGATGCTCACTGCCAGATGATGAGAGGTTGATAAAATTACCGGTTTAGAAGTATGAGCCGATGACTATATCGCAAAACCATTTTCCCCAAGGGAACTCCTTGCACGAATACAATCAATACTCAGAAGAAGTACGAGTGAAGAATCTGAAAAAGAATGAACCATAAAATATGAAAATGTAGAGATATTTCTTGAAAAAGCAGAGGTCTGTGTAGATGGTGTAGAGGTAAGCCTCACAGCAAATGAATATGATATTTTGGTGAAAATCTCTTCCGAAAAAGGAAATCTCGTAACGCGGGAAACTCTGATGAAAGAAGTAATAGGATATGATAACTATGTCTATGACAGAACGATAGATACACATATAAAAAATATCCGCCGAAAACTCTGAAATAAAGATATTATTCTTACTATTCGAGGAAAAGGCTACAGACTCAATGTCTAAACCTCTTCCTCACTAACCTTATTCTCCACATTGTCTCTTTCAAGAAAATTTGTCCTTGTCCTGATTGGAAGTGTCTGTAGTATCGCACTTCTCAATATTTTTGCATTTTATATCTTTTATACAGGCTACATTCAGATCTATCTGAGCGAAAAAATTGCCTCAAGACAAGACATTACTATAGAATACATCAACAGTATTATACAGAGACAAACTGAAGACGAGCTTGATGATATTTTTTCTGATGCTGAGCTCGAATTTTTTGAACTCTTAGATATCAATGATGGGAAAATACCGCTCCAAGAAGAAAAAACTGTGAGTATCGTCGTAGATTTTTTGATCAAAAGTGGGGTGAACGCAAAGTATATCGAAGAGGTAATTCCCGAAAATACTCTTCAAAAAGCCGTGTCCCTCTTGCAAGATCGAGAAAGCCCTGAGAGTAACTTTGTCAGACGACTTCTCTACTCAATGGTATGAATCAATATTCTCATTCTTCTCATACTCACTCTTGTCTGATACCATTTTGCAAAACAAACTATTTTTCCTATTCGTAGAGCTACAAGTCAAATACGTACTCTCAAATTTTGAAAAGATGGTAAAAATATCGATTATAAAAAAAGAGATGAAATAGGACTTCTCGTGCAAGCAATTAACGGTCTCAACAGTAGACTTGCCATGCAGGAAAATATACGAAATAGACTCCTAGCAGATATTTCTCATGAACTCAAAACGCCTATCACCTCTATCCAGTGTTATCTTGAAGGCATATCAGATGGAGTCATCACTCTCACAGAGAAAAACCTCGCCTCCATCAGTAGTGAAATGCGAAGACTCATTGATCTCGTCAATAAAATCATGGAGTATGAGCAGTTTGATAATACCCAGCTTTTACCCGAAAAAAAGTGGTGTAAGCCCTATAAAATTATGGAAGATATCATAGAAACTCAGACGGCAATTCTAGAAGAAAATGCTCAAAAAATAGAGCTTATAGGATCAAAAGATATCGAGATTATGTGTGATAGTGATCTGCTTGTCCAACTTGTATACAATCTTGTATCAAATTTTCATAAATATGCGGGAAAACACTCTCGTCTTCAAATCTCTCTTCATAGTGATAGAATCTCTTTTTGGGATAATGGAAAGTGAGTATATAAGGCAAAAATACCTTTTTTATTTGAAAAATTTTATCAATGAAATAAAGAAAAAACTGGAGATGCCGCAAAGAGAGGTATCGGAGTATGACTTTCTATCGTGAAAAAAATAGTCGAAGTACATAGTTGGAAATACGAGATAGACTCTGATCATCATAAGGGGTTTCGTTTTGATATTCTCCTCTAGGAAATGTAGAAAAACTTCGTATTTCATCGTTAAGGAACCTCTGAGAAAGGCATTTTTATTTTCTTGAGACCGGTCTCTTACACAAGATTTTTCTATTTTTCAGAGATTTCTTAAGGAACCTCTGAGAAACTCATATTTTTCTGCGTTCACACAAAATTCACTTCTCTCTCTTTTTTTTCTTCCTTCTCTTCGTACTATATCGGAGTTAAAGAGCTCCTATTTTTGAATAAAAGCCTTATAACATTCTTCCTTTGGAGCTCTTTAATCAATTCTTATACTCCTTTTTTTATGAAAATATTTTGTATATATATTTGTATATTTTTTACTCTGAGTACCAGTGTGTTTGCAGAAAACTTGGAAGAAAGAGAAACTCTCAGAGAAAAACAAGAACAGATTAAGGTCCTCGAACAAGAAAAACAACAACTTGACTGGCAATGGAACAGCTACTACCTCTGACAAGATTTTGTCGGTGGTTTTATGAGACAACTCACTCAAGAAGAAATAACAAATATAGAAACACTTATAGAAAAATATAGAAAAGGACTCAAATCCCTCAATACCAACATCGAAGTGAACATCCAAAAGTGAAATGATATATCATCTCTTCAAACAGAACTTTATACGCTGAAAAGCGATTTTTATGATGCTTTACAGATATATATAGATCCAGAACGACTTGATGAATATATTGAGTACCGAGACGCTGATCTCGCATATAGAGTAAAAAGTAGCGATGTATCAACAGAGATTGCAAAAAAAGATGAAGAACGACAAGAAAGACTAGAAGAGCTTCAAGATACTGCCTTTGAAAATGCGGAACAAGCTATAAGAGAAAAATTTGAAGAATTGCTCGGAAAAGTCGAAATCAGGCTATTTGAGTTTACTCGTACAGAAGATTTTCAAGAACTTCGCTCTGAGGTAAAAATCAGTATTTTTGAGAAAATGATCGAAAAGTTTCGGAAAGCAAAAAATAAACTCGAAGATAAGCCCTACTATACCACTATTATTGAAGAAAAAATTCTTCTTTTTGAAAATATTATCGCAATCCTGCAGGAGTATATTGATATCTGGCAACAAGAGGCAAAAGTCTCACGGAAATAGTTCTTTTTAGTAATAAATACAAAGCTTTTTCTCACTTTTTTAAACCAACTTTTCACGAATATAGGCATTGAGATCACTCAGGGGAATAATCTTCTGCTCCATACTGTCTCTCCACCTAAGAGTAACATTTCCTGCATCAAAGTTTTCACTATCTATTGTCACACAAAATGGTGTTCCTATTTCATCAAAACGTGCATATCTCTTCCCTACGGATCATACTTCATCATATTCACAGATAAAATCCTCTGAGAGCTGATCATAGACTTGCTTTCATAACTCTCACAGCTTCTTTACTACGGGTAATACTCATACTTTTATAGGAGCAACTTTGGTATCAAGTTTGAGATAAGTCCTCTCTTCTTCTACCGTATATGCGTCACAGAGCGTTGTTAAAAAAAGTCTCGTGAGTCATACAGAAGGTTCGACTACATAGGGAATATACCTTTTACTATTTACTGGATCAAAATAACTCAAGTCTTGTTTTGAGTGGCTCATATGAGCCTTGAGATCAAAGTCAGTTCTTGATGCTATTCACCACAACTCTCCCCATCAAAATGGAAATCTGTATTCAATATCTGTTGTCCCGTTTGAATAATGAGAGAGTTCATCTACATCATGATCTCTCATTTTCAAGTTTTCTTTATGGATTCATAGTATGTTTATCAAAAAGTTCCTGCAGTTGTTTTTCCAAGCTTCATGAAACTCTTTTTCTTTCCCTGGTTCACAAAAATACTCTATCTCCATTTGCTCAAATTCACGAGTTCGGAATATAAAGTTTCCTGGTGTGATTTCATTACGAAAGGCTTTTCCGACTTGAGCTATACCAAAAGGAATTTTTCTTCTACTGGTTCTCGTAATGTTTGCAAAGTTTACAAACATTCCTTGGGCTGTTTCAGGACGCATATATATCGTAGAGCTTGAGTCCTCTATGACTCCTTGAGATGTCTGAAACATGAGGTTAAAGTGTTTTGCATCAGTCCAATCACCAGCTTCTCATGTATTTGGGTTTTTCACTTGTTCTCCTCTCATAACTTCTGTTTGCTTTTCGAGGCTCCATGCCTCGGTAATGAGTGAGTTTAGGCCATATTTTTCTTTGAGGTACTCACCGCCATCTTCAGAATTTTCTATAAAATCTTCGAGAAGTTTATCCGCGCGAAAACGCTCTTTTGTATTTTTGTCATCAATCAGAGGATCAGAAAACCCTCCAACATGTCAGCTCGCAACCCATACTTGAGGATTCATCAGTATTCCAGAGTCGAGCATCACCATGTCATGACGCTTTTGTATAAACTCTTTCTGCCAAAGGAACTTGATATTTTCTTTCATGAGGCTTCCGTATGGACCATAATCCCAGGTATTTGCCAGTCATCAATATATATCTGATCATGGGTAGACAAAACCTCTATTTTGACAGAGGTTTACAATATCTTTCATATTTTTTTTCATAGCTATTCTTAAAATCTATAAACATTTGTATCTATAGAACTATCTATTCATCTTTTTTCCAAGATATATTGCGTAGTACAATGCTGGTATGATAAAGAGTGTCATAAACGACCCTGTAAATAGACCAAATATCACCGTATATCATAGACCTGCCCAAAAAGCATCTTGAAGCGCTAAAGGAAGAATTCAAAAAAGTGTAGTGAGTGTCGTAACAATAATAGGTTGAAGACGAGATCTTCCTGCTGCGACAAGAGAGTTTACATAGTCTTCTAATACCAATTTTTTATTCCCCGCATTACGAACGAGCCTATCAAGGTTACGATTAATCCTATCTACCAAGATAATCGCATCATTTACTACAACTCAAGTAAGGGCAATAAATCAAATACCAAAAGTCATTGAATAGGGATTTCCCGTAACAAAAAGACCAATATTTACTCATAAAAGAGCGAGAACTACTGAGTATAGGATAATTACTGGCTGTGAGTAGGAGTTAAACTGAAATACGAGTATTGTAAAGATAAGAAAAAGTGCGATAAAAAACGACTGAAGTGTAGCATTGATAAGCTCTGCATTTTCTTCATTTTCTCCTCAAGCAGAATACGAAACACCCGAAGGATAAATATATGTCTCGGCAAAATCTATCAGTCATGGTTGTATATCACTTGGAAGTACTCATGGTTGCACATCAGAATTTACTCCGATAGTGATTTTTCCATTTTCTCGAGTAATCGATGAGAGACCAGGGATCAGTTCATAGGAAGCATAGTCTCCTATACGAATCATTCCTGCTTGTGTCGGTATTTCTAGATCAAGAATCTGATATGGACGAACACCATCCTCAAACTCATCAAGAGAAAGAATAATATCATTGTCCTCATACGTAGAACCTACTGATCAGGCTGACACTCCAGCAAGTCTTTGGCGTATTTCTCATAATAAATCACTGGCTTTAAGTCATGAGTATGCCAACGCCTCTCTATCAAATACAAAGACAAATTGTCCTGGTGTATCCGATGAAGTAGCAGAAACATTTTTTGTTCCCTCTACTGTCTGGAGATAAGATTTAAAATCATCTGAAACTTCTTTGATAAGGTTGATATCTTCTGCTCGTTGTACATGAAACTTTATCCCAACAGGAGCTCATGTTGCTGGTCAGCCTTGTGCAGTTTTTACTTCAACGAGCAGTCCATCTGAGCGAAGAAAATCGAGTTTTTCTAAAATATCTCTCTCTATCTCAAACACATCTCTTTGACCTGCTGATTGACGAGTCTGAGAATTTGTTAGTTCAATATATACAGACATCACATTTGCTTGTAGGCTCACATAAAATACTTTCATTTCCTCATAAGAAGAAAGAAGTTCCTCAAGATTTGGAATATATCTCTCAAGGCGTTCTTTTGATGATCATTCTCGAGACTCAATAGTTATCTCTATCACTCACTCATCAGCAGCAGGAAAGAGTATGAATCATATTTTTGGTGAGAGAACCACAAAAGAAAGTATAAGTAAGACTATAGGAATACAAATCGATGTAATACGAGATATACGAGAACGCAAAAATCTTCAGAGCATTCAGCAATATACTTCTCCCATATAGTTAAGAAATTTTTCTCTGAGGTTGAGTCACTCTTTTTTTTCTGCTTTTCATTCTCTCTCTGAGACAAGAAAATCTTCCTCTTCCTGAGAGAGAGACTCTTCCCAAGAAGCGTCTCTGTGAAACTCTGTTTTTTTCTTTGAGAGCTTATAGAAAAGGGCTGTAGCAAGAGTAAGAGAAAGTATGAGTGCTCACAGAAGCGTTACAAAAACTGTTATCGGAATATATGATAAAAATCTTCATAACACTCAAGGAAGAAATATCATCGGGAGGAAAGCTACAAGCGTTGTTGCCGTTCCACTGATAAGAGGACTCTTGAGGTCCCGAACTGCCAGGATAACAGCATTTTTTCTACTGTATCAAAGTTTTTGTCTCTCAGAGGCTCATTCAATGATGACGATAATAGTGTCTATCGCGATACCAAGCGTCAGAACCAGAGAAAAATTTGTCAAAAAATTCAGAGAAAAACCAATACCATCAAGCACCATAAAGGTAATAAAAAACGCCAGTGGAAGAAGAATACTTGCGATCAAAGACTCTCGAAATCATACAAAAATAAAAATGATTACAAATACTAAGATCAGAGTTTGAAGTGCTGTTCCTGCAAGATTTTGGTAGTCTTCTATAATGATTTCTCATAAGTCTTGAGAGTATTTTACCTTGAGGTTTTCATATCATGGAGTAGTTTCAAGGAAATTTTCAAGTTCTCTTTTCGCCGAAGCAGATACCTGAAACACATTGTCTCAGATTTTTTTATTGAAAGAGAGTGTCACATAATTGTATCCCGATACTTCATATGCTCAAAGTCTACTAATAGAGTCATCAGCATATTCTCGTGAGAGAGTGGCAATATCTTTGAGTTTTACGAGCGATATTCCTGAACCTGCAACAACGGTATTCCCAATATCTTCAAGAGAACGAAACTCTCCATCAAAACGAAAGTCATAGCTGAGTTCTCACAGTTCATAATTCCCAAGAGGGGTATTAGCATTTTCCGCTCGAAGAGTTGATGCAAGTCATGCAAGTGTCAAACCAAGAGACTCAAGTTTTTCTCATGATACTCGTACCTTTATTTCATAATCCTCATCTCCAGATCCCGTAGAAAAAGCATCCCCGCCCTGACCTCAGAAATTTATCTCTGCAATCCCTCATTTTCACTCTAGCTCACTTTGGAGTACTCGAGCTTTTGAAAGAAGTGAAAATCTTGAAATATCTTTTTCACTATATAAAAGCGCCTCAAACAACAGTTGGTTTTTTGTAGATATATCTTGAACTGTTGTATCTTCTGCGTCACTTGGAAAAGCAATAGTGTCTATTCGATCTCTGATATCTGTCATCACATCTCGAGTCTCTATACCATTTTCGAGTTCTACCGTCACAGAGCTCAATCATACAGAAGAGTTTGAGTCGATACTACTGATTCATTCGATATCTTCTATCTCTGCTTCTATCTTTTCTGTGATAAGTTTATCTATATCTACAGGATTCACTCACGTGTACTGCGTCGTAATAGATATGATACCAAACTTGATATCAGGGCTGGATTCCTTTGGTATTTGTATCAAAGAAACCGAACCAGCGATAACAATCAGGAGCAAGAAAAGAAAAGAAAGCTTATAGTTCTCGATCCAAAATGTAAAAAATCCTTTTTTCAGTTTATTCATAAATTTGTTCTACAATACTAAATATATTTTCATCATATTTTGAAATATCGTTTGTGATAATGCGAGCACTTTGACAAAGTTCATCACACGAGAGTATTTCAATATTTTCATCATAAATACTTCAGAGTTCTAAGCGTAGTTGTTCAAGTGCCCCTAGTTCTGAGTTATAGATATTTACTTCTCCTTTATTGTCTCCGAGAGTTTCAACGCTCGAGAGTGGAAAGAGAATTTTCTTTTTTTGTGAAATGAGTTCTACTTTCGCGAGGACTCAGAGAGGAATATTCTCTGAACTTTCGAAATATATTTCTGTATAATAATTAAAATTTTTATCTGCGACATCAGACAGAGCATGGACATAGGCATCATAGCTGGTATCTCCTATGGAAACTTTTGCTGTATCTCAGAGAGACATCAGTGCTTTTTCAGCAGCGCTAAGAGTCAGCTCGATGCGTATTCCTGCATTTCATACCATTTCAATAAGAGCTGTTCCTGGAGCAACTTCTTGTCACTGTTGAGCAAATATTGTACGAATTTCTCCCGTAGATGGTGCGTTGATAGTAAGTTTTTTGTATTCCCTGAGAGCGGTATTGTATCCAAGTGTTGCATCATCAATACTATTTTGAAGGTTCCTTAAGTTTGATGCTCTATTTTCTACAGCTACATCATAATTTGTTTGAGCGATATTCACAGAGTTTTTGAGATTTTCGAGCGTATCGTTTGAGTTGAGCTCTGTTCTATCTAATCCTATTTGCGCACTTGTATTAGAGCTTTGGAGATTCTTTATTTGTATTTCTCTATCTTTTTCTTGCAGTTCTATAGACTTGAGAAGAGACTGTTGAGACTGTTTGTATGTTGCGAGAAAGCTCTCTGTTTGGGTAAGGAAACTGGTAAATCCTGTAAGATTTCCTTGAAGTGATGATTGGTATCCATTAAGAGTGGCAAGAAATGTGTCTATTTCAGTATCTCAAAGACTTCCTTCACTTCTCAGGGAATTATTGATAGTTTCTTCCAGCATACTGAGCATACTCTTTGTAGAAATATACATTTCCTGAATAAAATCGAGGACTTCTAGTATTTCTGCTTCTGACATTTCGTCATCTATCTTTTGTTCTATATCATAAAAAACTCATGAAGATTTTATATCAAGGAGTTCTTTCAGCTTTTTTTCTGAGAGGTTTTTTTGATTTTTATCTTGGGCTCAGAGAAAGTCTTGATAATCATCATTGAGGTCTCTGTTTGCCTCACTCACACCTAGAAGCTCATCACTAAACTGCAATACATCTATAAACAAGAGACTCAGCGCGTTAAGTTGATCTCTGCTGGAGTTTATGATTGATCCTACTTGTTGCTCATCACTAATCTTTCGAATATCAAAATCAAGTTTGGCTTTCTCTATATTATTTGTGAGTTGTTCTATTTGGAGTCTTGCTGATGAATCTGCATCGCTAAGATCAGCATTTTCTGCCGTATCTGTAACGAGTTCAATATTCTTCTCTGTATCACTTTCATAGGTTGCGAGGCTTCTTTTTGCATTATCAAGAGATATCTTCGCATCACTTACTTGCTTATCAAGAGAGATTTTGTTAGAATTATAGTTATTTTTTGCTGTTTCAAGCGCAAGGGAAGATCGTTCAAGATTATTCCCATAACTGGCAATGGTATCTCAGAGCGATATAAGTGCCTGCCCTCTTTGTACTTGGTCACCAGATTTTACCAGGATATTTTCTACTCTTCCTGAGGCGTTTGATACGAGTGTCAGTTCGCTACGGGCACTCACTCTTCATGTTTTGAGTATTGTGGGATTTGCAAGAAAATCTCCTCAGAGTTGTGTTTGGATATAAAAATCCTTTTTCTGCTTTTCTTCTGAACCGTTATTTCCATCTCAATTGAAGCACGAACTAAGCAGTAAGCTCGATAAGAGGCAAAGTGTGATAATCTTCTTCATTATATATGTGTAAAAAAATATCTTTGCAGAATTATAAGAAGAAAAAAAAATAAGCGAATGTTTTTTTCGCTTATTTTAGATAAAAAGAAGTGTGAATATTGGGTTTCCTTATGGAAATGAAGAGTTTAGTTGTTATCTACTTTGTGAGCAAGGATACAATTTGCAAACGAAAGAAACTGACTCTGAGCTATATCCAAGAAGTGCGGAGCTTCTCCATCTTGATAGATAACCATCTCTTCTAAGTTTCCATTGAGAGTATTCGCCGCAAGTTTATATTTTCTCCCATAAGATTCATCTCCATTTTTATCAGTAAATACGGGTGCACTTCTGCTAGAAAATTCATAATTGAGTTGCTCAGTTTTTGTGTCTCATAGACTCACAGGAGTTTGTGAAATAGTATTCCAAAAATCTTCTGAGTTTCGTAAGTAACAAGATCATGTTGTAGTTTGGATTTGAGAAACTTCTTCTTGTCATATACAAGCAGTAATTCCCTGAGCAACAGTAAATGCTGTATCTTGTATTTGAGAGTACTGATCATCGCAGGCGACATTGTAAGTGCCCTTCGTAGTATCAAACTCAAACTGAGTTACATCACTTACATGCTTATTTCCTCATCCACTCGAAGAACATCAGGCAAGAACTGCGCAGGTAGCACCAAATACTAATGATTTCATAAAGAATTTTTTAATAGATATACGCATAAATTTTATAATTATTTTTTATTTTATGTCAAATTTTTTTACTCTTTTCATATTACCATCATCAACCTCCTAAAACTGGATTCCCGTTACTATCTTTTACTGGATTTCCATTACTATCTTTCCATGTATTACCATTCTGATGTGTGTAATCATTATTCCCATGGCTATCACTGTGACTCGAATGACAGCTTCATTCAGAAGAGGTTGTATGGCTCGGAGTCACACTAAAATGCCCGTTCACTACACCACTAGCATGTCATACATCCACTCTACAAGAGATATTTTGTGCCGTTGCCCCCGAAGGACATTTTGCCTTGGCGCTTCATCATTTATTCCCACTATAGTGACCATAGACATCGTCCTCACTTATAGGATTGATCTTTACATCATAACATGTTGGTTTTGATGTACCTGCCTCTGCAGAACCCATGTTTGAAAGCACAACTCATCACGCGAGCATACTCAGAGTCGTCTTTTTGGTAATCAATAGGCTCTCAGGAGTCAGTAACCCTCGCAGAAAGTTTTGTTGTTTTCCTCTATTTTTCATCATATATTTTAGTTATACCTGTATTCATACCCACGAATGAAAAATCTTTCTTGCCTCAGGATCACGCTCAAGTTTGTCAAAAATATAATCCAAAACTCCTATCTGTAATTGCATCTTTTCATCTTCTGCAAGAGCACAAAACAAAGAGTTATACATCTTGAAGTTATGGATAATATCCACTCCAAAATATGGTTTATATGCATGCGTATCATACCCAGGAAGACCATCAAGACAGCTCGATTGTACGGCAATCTTCGTAATATCGCTCTCTATCATCGCACTATAGGTCTCTGCTCCCGTTTCCTGCATCGGCGTCATCAAAAAATCTTCCATACCCATTCGACCAAGCATGCGGCTCTCGTCACTGGCATATATTTTTCCATCATAATTATATGCAACACCTCATATAGCGATTCCACTTGGATTGCGTATATCCATATATCAAGGATCTCTATCAAAGAGAATCTTCATAAGATATACCGTCGTTATTTGCTCTGTAAAAAAAACTCACTGCTTATTGAGATCTAAAATATACTCCATAGACTGTATATAAAACTCAAGCCACTCATCCATACTATAGGCAAGAGACTCTAGATCAGATGCAGCAAAACCGTAGGGGTTGAGCCATCTGAGAAAGATGCTATTGAGGCCAAGTTTTCTATACCCTTCTATAATATTTTTATAGTCTGGCATATTTCTCCGAGTTACTGTGAGGAGCGCCCCGAGTGGTCACATATTTTTTTCTGCTCGCACCTCGTGAATACGCTGTATCCAATAACTCACTCTGTCATAGCTATCTCCCTCATAGCCCGTACGATTATGATTATGATTGACCTTATCTCCATCAAGACTGGTAGAAATAGAAATATGGCGATCCATAAGCCATTTCAGTTTTTCTTCCGTCATAAGTGTCAGATTAGTCACCAAAGCAAAGTGCACACTCTTTGAAAGATGCTTTGCCATAGTCGTCGCGTACTCCACGATAAATTGTAATACTTCCCAGTTTAAAAGTGCTTCTCATCACTGAAACTCGATAGTAAGACTCTCTGCGTTGGTATGAAGTATCGTATCAACACACTTTTTTGCTGTCTCTTGCGTCATATCATACTGTGTCGCGGTTACTGGAGCAACTGCCGCATGACAATAACGACAATGATGGTTACATCTCAGCGTGATCACCATCATGTGAAGTGTGGGACCTTTCCCAACAAATCATGTTCGAGATCTATAGTACTCCACCATGCGAGACTCATAAAGTTCGTCTTTGATAAAACCCTTTCCTGTAAGCGTGATCATATCCTGCTGTGATATATCTCCACGAAGAAACTTCCGAAAACTGTTCTCAGAAAAAAAATGATACTTTCCGGCATCGTTAGTAATCAAATAACTTCCATGAGGCATTTTCCGAAAACGAAAATGTCCAAGCAATTCTGTATTGAGATTGTTTATATCTTTATGTGTAAGAGTCATAGTTATTGTGTGAATTGTTTTTTGGCGTTTTTTAGCGCTTTTGTATTTGTGCTAATCTGAGGTTTTTTGAGTTTTGTTGCAGTGTTTTTGGATTTCTTTTTTGGAGAGTTACTACTGTTTTTACCACCTGCAACATCCTGAACTATCTCGTCACTATCAAAAGAAACAAAGTTTTGAGAATCTAAAGGTCCTGTAAGAGCCTTGAGAACAATAGCCTCTCGTATAGTTTTATTTTGTTTTTCTACTTTGTCCCTGAGAGCTACTTCGAGTAATTGGTTATTGTATCTTCCAAGGATTTCTTTTGCTGGAAGTTTCACACCTGACTTTCGAGTAAAACTCAGTATCATACGAGCATCTTCATTTTTTTGGAAACTAAAATATCCGAGATTTTGCAGGTTAAATGCGGCATTCATAATAATCTCTTCGGAGAAAAGAGAAGTATCAATGAGCAATTCAAAAGTCTCATCATGCACCAGTTCGCGTAAAAATTTTTTCATATTATTATAGATAAAGTAAAATTATTCTTGAGGGTTGATATCTTCGGGAAAATCTTCTAGCAAATCATATATCTCTTCTTGAGACATTTCTTGCACTGATGATGTATGTGTACTCCCAAGGATAAAAATAACTGCCGTCCCTATAATGCTAGCAAAGATAGCAAGAAGCGCAATAAGAGCTCCAAGCTTTGCCATATAGTTTTTCTTTTTCTTCATAGTTAAAATAAATATTTTTTTAAAGTATCAAATGTAACTCCGCTATACTTTTTCCCATCTATAACGAGGGTAAAAGTTTTACTCACTCTGTCAAAACTCAGAGAGACTTTTTTGTTTTGCTCATCAATGAAGTCGTATTTATATACTCCTAATCATGGGATAAATACTATTTTTTCTTCTTCATATGACGAGCGATCAAGGTACACGAGTATATTTTCGATATCTGGAATATCTTCAATAATCTTTCCTATTACTCAGGCGAGGTCTTGTTTTTTTATTGATACAAGTGATACGCGTATACCTTTCAAGAGATATCCTCGTGAAATATTTTTCTTATCTACATAAAACTGTATTTCCATGTCTTGAAAAGATCTTGATGAGCTTTTCAGGTTGTATTCTGAACGCAGTACTCATGAAAAAATTTTGCGAGAGTTTGGTGCCTGAAGAGAAAAATCAACTTCTTCAAGAAAGACTCGGTACTCATCTCCCTGTCGTTCAAGAAAAATATCTTCATACTCAATATTTAAAAAGTTTTGCAAAGACTCAAACTCTCATAACTCACTTCCCTCTCATAAGAGTTTGCTACGCTTAAATACGATTTCTGTTTTATCCTCTGCGCTTTTCACCCCTACATCATCCAACACTTCTACAGAGTTTTTTGCAACGGTTTGTCATAAAAGACTTATAAGGAAAAAACGAGAAAAGTCGTATTGGTCTTTTTCTGAAGGTGCGGCTATTTTGAAATTATTATCCCACTCTTGTTCAATAAGATCGAGCTTATACTCTTGTGGTCTTCTCTGCTGATCTATATATATATTTTTGATAGTGTAGAGAGAACTTGGATAAAGATCAAAGCTGATTTTTCTCCCAAACACCTGCATATTTTTCACCTGATAATAGCGATTATCAATAATCTCTACAGAAGTTCAAGAAAAAGATAGCCCTTTAAAGTTATTCATGTATGCGAAAAAATCTTCTCGCGAGAGTTGTATTCCCTGATCTTCACCATCAACATTAAAGTCGAGCAAGTTTTTTCTTGAAGTATCATATTTACTCTTATAAGACTCATAATTTGTAAGAGCATCGAGGTATTCTTCGTAGCTTTTTTGTAGTTCTAAAAATCCGTTATAGATTTCTGCATCTCGTCACTGATTTTTATTGAGAAAGCTCTTATTTTCTTCAAAAAATAGTGTTATATCTTGGAAAAACTTTTTCATATCTGAAAGTCCCTGTGAATCCATTTGCACATCACTACTGAGAAGAAGTATTTGTCCATCTCTTTTCACCTCAAAGAAGTTTTTCCTCAAATATAGAGAAACCTCTCTCAGTATTGTTTCATAGATAAATAGCGCTGTTATTCGTGATTTTTTATCTTGAGCATATAACTCAGATGATATTTCAAAATATTCTCATAATAGGAGTCGTATATAGTCGAAGTTTTCAGTAGTATATTCCCCTGAAAGATGATGAGTTATTTGAGCTTCGAGGAAGAAGAGAAAATAGTCTCTTGCTAATGGTGGCATATCGAGACTCCATATTTGAAAAGCATCAAAATACTTCTTGAGTATCTCCTGCTGAAGAACACTTGTATTGTGATAGGTTTTAAAGAGGCTATAGGTATACAGAGGAAAAAATGATTTTCCATTTGCCGTTGCTTCTCCAAGGAAGTTGAGCTTTGAGTTTATCATATCTTTATCTGGACTCATAAAGATATGCGCGAGAAGAGTATCTTGCACTTCTTTGAGCTGCTGGTATCATTCGTCACTATATTTTTTTAGTATTTTTTCATCTCGTTCTCCAGCGAGAATAAGAGTAGTATCGTATGAGTCTGAGCGTATTCTTTTCAAAAAAGATGCGAGAGCCTGGTTTTGATAATATATGAGCTTCTTTTCTTCATTAAGAAAAATCGTCATATAGTCTTGTATCATAGACATTCCCCTAAGAGAAAATATCCTTGCCTCCAACATATCTGCAAGCTTTTGCTCAGATATGTCTTGTACTTGCAGGATATAAGACTGTACTTCTCGAAGAAAACTACTTTGAAGAATCAGTTTTTCTCCTAGCCGTATATTCGGATCGGGTAGTTCTTCGATATCTCTAATATCTCCAACAAATCATAACTCATAAACTGTTTCTATACGGACTCTATCAGCATTTTTGAGAAATTTTCACTTCAGAGGATGAAAACGCAAATACATATGGGGATACAGATACATAGAGGTATATGTCTCTCCTTGAGAAGAAACAAGCTTGAGATCAAGACTCGTATTGAGAGGAAAGAGCAATATTTCTCCTGTTTCTTCCCTCCGGAAATATACTTCTCCTGGTCATGACTGTGTTGCAATAAGTCCATCAGTGATAAAATAATACTTTTTTCGTAAGTCCCTGAGTGAACTCACAAACTCTCACTGCGACTGAGAAAGTTTTATACTCGTTGTTGCATCGTCATACAAATCTGTGAGCTCTGTATCTCTGCTCGGGGTATAAAGAGTCTCAAAAAGAGAAAAGCTCTTCCCCCATGCTCCTTTATCTTCATTCAAATATATTTCTCAGACACCTCAAGGAAAAGAGATATCAATACTCTCAATATCTCTACTCTCTTGAAAGAAAGTAAAAAAAATAACAAAGATAAAAAACAAAAATATAATAATACTCGAAAGTATCCGTATAAACATACCAGCGTGATAATAATAAATAATATTCTCCGTATTGTACGAAATGAAAGCGCTATGAACACTAGAAGAAAGAAAAAAAACTTGTCAAAATACAAAATATATTTACAAGTCATTGTTATACAATTCAAGAAATTGAGAAATAATTTCCTGCTCTTTGAGGAGTATTCCTATTTCTCGATTTTCATCAAAGCTATAACGAGAAAAATTTATACTCCCAATATACAAGACTTCTTCATCTGCAAGAATTGCTTTCACGTGGAGTTTATATTTTTTTATAGGAAAGACTTCTATCCCCTTTCTGTAAAATTCTTCTAATAATACTACATTTTCTGCGTCTTCATAAAATCCTTTTTCTGTGATAAATCTCACTCTCACTCATCTATCAGACGCAGAAAAAAGTTCATATTGAAACGCATCATCTGCAACATAAGGAAAATATATATCGAGTGTATTTTGTGCTGAACGCACAAGATTTGTGAGTTGTTTTCGTGATGTTTCTGGAGAAATCACAAGATTTTCATGAGCAAAAAATCGTTTTTTATGAGAAAAGTCTGCAAGAAATACTTCTTCAAGGACTTCTAATACTTCAGGATTTCTTGTCTCAATAATAAGGTCTCTGTTTTTTGTAAATAATGAGTAGGAAAAGTTTCCTGTAGAAATATACACGCTATCATCAATGATAATATATTTTGCATGATTGAGAGCATAGTTGAGTGGGTCTGACCATCGCACGGGTAATCATTCGTTTTGAAAAGCATTGTATATTTTATCATTGAGGTATGGTGCTCTATAAGGATTATTTTCTAAGAGAACTTGTACATCTTTTCACTGCTCGTGAGTATATATCACTGCATCTCTCAGAGTCTTTTCAGTAAAAATATATGCTGATATATAGACTCTTTTCTCAGCATCTCGTATTCTTTGTGCAAGGATATCTCTCAGCTGTTTATCGGGAGTATGCCAGAGTCTATCTACAGAAATATCTTGGATGTATTCTGTCTCAAAGTCTTGAGAGTTGGGAGTATATTCTTGGTGTTTCTGCTCTTTATAAAAATCAAAGTACTCATCTCAAAAAGAAATAGCAAGAATTCCAAAAAATAGCAGAAGTGTTGCGAGAAATTGTATTGTTTGTTTCATGTAGCTATGTCAAAAAACCTTATGATATTTTGCCAAAAATTTTGAGTGAGAGAAGTTCTGAGAAAGTCATTTTTATTTTCTCGAGACCGGTCTCGAGTTACTTATTTCAAGAGCTTGAAACCGGTCTCTTACATAAGATTTTTCTATTTTTCAGCGTCTCCTTAGTGTATGATTTTCTTGTAATATAAAAAAATAGCTAGAATTACATCTGCATCTTAGCTATTTTTATTTTTTTTGAAAGTATTATGTTGCTTGTAATTTGCCTACTTGTAAGTTCATTTCTCTCATATCACTTTCTAAAGAGGTAAATTGATTGTCAAGATCCCGATTTTCACTATCATGCTTCGTTTGTTCCTCAAAAAGTAATTTTGCATTAGATGCTATAGATTCTTCTAAAAAGTATTGAGACTTATCAACCTTCTCCTCAATTCTTTTATTAAAAGACTGTTGCTGTTTAATAAAGTGTAAAACCGTTTTTTCAAAATCTGTACTCATGATATTTTCTTATAAAAAACTCATAAGAATTATATTCTATTTTTATAAAAATCAACTCTTACCCAAAAAGCTTTTCAAACACTCCTTTTTTTGAACAAACATTGAGTTTTTTCTCTTTTGCCATTTCTTCAAAAAGTTCTCTTTGTTTTTTGCTCAGTTTTGTGGGGATAGGGATATGAATATGTATGAGTAAGTCTCCTTTTGTATCTTTATTGACATGCTTTACTCCGTCTCAAGATATTTTCATAATACTTTCTGCCTGTGTTCCTGGACTAATACTCACACTTCTTTTCCCAATAATAGGGATATGTATATCTTTTTGTGTTCCGAGTACTGCCTCTACTACATCTACCTCTATATCATAATGCAGGTCTGTTCCATCTCTTGTGAGTCACTTTTCTTCACGCTCTACAGAAAAATGAATATACAAGTCTCCTGCAGCCTTTGTCCCAACTCCATCATTTCCTTCTCACTGAAGCTTGATAATCATCCCCTCATCAATTCCCGCAGGAATATCTATATCAAGGTTCTTTTTTATGAGTCTTCTTTTTTCTCCCTGACAGTCAGAACATATACTCTCAAATACCTCTCATGATCCCTGACAGTCTGGACATGTTCGCGTTTGTTGTATCACTCAAAAAGGACTCTGAGAAGTATAAATCACTTGTCCCCTTCACTTACAAGTGTGACACTCTTTTTTTCCACTTCATCATTCTCCATTACATAAGCTACAATGTTCTCGTTTATAAAAAGTAATTGTTTCTTTTCATCCATAAATACTGGTCTTCAAATCTACGCGCAAATCATGTTCGAGGTCTTCTCATGGTGTTTCTCTGGGAGTTTTTCGAGCTGATCATCAAAATCCTCATCAAAAAAATGATGAAAAAATATCTCCTAAATCTTCTGCCTGAAATCATGATCATCAGAAAGGATTTCATCAAGAAGATCATGCTGTTCCAAACATATCATATTGCTGACGTTTTGCCCTGTCAGAGAGAGTTGCATATGCTTGGTTTACTTCTTTAAACTTTGCTTCAGCTTCTTTGTCTCCTTGGTTTCTGTCTGGGTGGTACTCCATAGCGAGTTTTCGATACGCTTTCTTGATATCATCTTCACTTGCTCCTTTTTGTAGTCAAAGTATCTCATAAAAGTCTTGTGACATTGATTTTTCTTTTAAAAATAATCTACTAAAATATGCGCGCGAAGTATAAAAAAAGTCCTTTAAAAAGCAATACAATGTTTTCTGTTATTGATCTCTCTCAAGACCGCTGTGAAATATCTCCCTATATTTCATCGACTCTCTTAGACGGGATAGAAATGTCACTCTCAAGATGAGAAAAAACGATTCTATACCTTAACAAGCGTGGGTCTTATTCAAGTTTGGTATGTCAGGACTGCCACTATCTATTTGAATGTGTAAATTGTGACAGTTCTCTATGTGTACATCAACACCCTCATCATCTCAAGTGTCATATGTGTCAGAGCAGTTTTTCCTTGCCGCTTTCTTGCCCAAAATGTCAGGGAAATAATCTTGAAAATATTGGTGTAGGAACGCAGCAAATTGAAGATGTCTTAAGAAAATATTTTTCTCATGATACTCACCGCTTCCTTAACAATGAAAGTCATGATTGAAAAACGCAGTTAAGTGCATGAAGACACGCTCCCATTATCTACCGTTTTGACTCTGATAATATCAAAACTATTTCCGAAAAACGCTCTGCAATACAAGACCTAAAAAATGCTGATATTATCATAGGAACCAAGATGATTACTACAGGTTTTGATTTTGAAAAGATATGATGTATTGGAGTAATACTTGCTGAGAGTGAGCTGCAGCATCCAAGCTATAACGCCTTTGAAAAAGCCTATAGTAATCTTCGGCAATTAGTAGGGAGATGAAACCGAAAGGGTCAAAAAACAGACATCATCTTCCAGAGTTTCATTCCCAAAAATACACTCATTTCATATCTTGTTGAGTGAAATTTTAAAGATTTTCTTTCTTATATGCTTCAGGAAAGAAAGGATTTTATATATCCTCCTTTCTGAGAATATGTAAAAATCGAATATCGTTCAAAGGAAAGTCAGAAGTCACTTGCCTTCCTCAAGAAACTTGAAACAACTCTCAAGGAGTATGCTCATGATGATATACAGTTTTTAGCAGGAACTTCGTGTCAAAAGAGAAACAATCAGTATCATGCAAGTTTGATTATCAAGTGACCTCGGCTGAGAGAACTTTTGGAAAATATTCGTCCTCTAATACTCAGAGAGTGACGACTGAGTATTGCGTTTAACTCATAAAATATACAAGACAAAAGAGAGCAAACACAAATTTTTATCTTCCTGCACAACTTTTTAACAGCAGGAGAAACGAGAAAAAGTAGAAAACTTAAGAAAATATTGACTTATTTAATATAATACTAATATATATAATATCATTACTTTATTAAATAATTCATTATGCCAAGTCAAATCGAAATGTTTCGTAGAGATATAGCTAAAACTTATCAAGAAATCCCATACCATAATTGGGTGCATTGAAAACATGTTTGAAATGCAATGATGAAACTTGAAGGAAGTAGACATGTTGTCTCTCCTTGAAGAATAGCTTGATATTTTCACGATGCAGATCATCAATGATACTTACAAGAAGATGATGAGGAGAGAGCAGCAAAAATAGCACAAGATTATCTTTCTCAAAAATGATTTGATGAGTCTTATATATCAAAAGTTCAAGAATTGATAATGTGAACCATTTTTACAGAGAGGTGAAATTTAGTAATTCCAGAACAAAAATTGATAGCAGATGCAGATTTATCAAAGCTATGATGAGATTATCCTTGATTTGTAAAAAGTGCAGTAAGACTCTTCTTGGAAATAAAAGAGAAATGAGATATAACAGATGCAGAGATTGAAGATTTTTTCAGAAATACCCAACCAGCCTTCTTTAAATATCTCACTGATATAAGTGGAAAAGAAGAAACACCATTCCTTACAGATGAAGCAAGAGTTGCATATCCTCACTTTTCAAAAAATAAAGATACACTGGCAAGAGATGTTGAAGTAAATCCTCAAAAATTAGTTGAAATAGTGCGAGATATGGAAGTTAAACCTCAAATATCTAAATGGAGAAAACACTAATGCTAATAAAAATTAAGAAGAGTATGAGAAGTAAGAATTTTCTCATCCACTCTTCAAAAGCTAAAAGGGAGCGAATGCTCCCTTTTATATAGATTAGGTTTTCAGCTAGTCTCTATCATAGTAATATAATGAAAGTAGCCTGTTTTTCGCTCTTGGTACAAAAGTGTACAAGAAAGCTATTAGCGAAAAGTAAGTAGCAATTACTTTTGCAGGGAAATAGTCTTTAAATCCCTCTATTTCAGTGAACTGGATAAACAAGAAATTTACAAGAAACGAAAGGATTATTGTCCCTAAGAAAAGTGGAATTAGAAATTTTGTTGCTTCTTTGATTTCTGTTTGAGAAAAAGTCTTTTTCATGACTCACTCCTTTACCATTGAGTTTTGGTTTTCGTAACCACAAGCATACTATTTTCTCAAAAAAATGCAATTTTTTATCTTCCTGCACAACTTTTTAACAGCAAAAAAAAATCCTGCTTGATTTTTTTATTCCTCTGCAGAAAATACAATCGTATTTTTTTATATTGCTTATTTATACTATGAAATTTGAAATCAAAACACGCACCCTCCAAAAAGCACTCAATGTCGTATCTCATGCTACTGCCAGTATCACTACTACCCCTATTCTCGAAAATATCCTTCTCAAAGTACACTACAAAAATATTGTCCTCACTGCTAATAACCTTGAGATGGCGATAGAATATGTCATTGAAGAAGATGTAAAAATCACTTCCGAAGGTTCCTACTCACTCCCAAGTAAACTCTTCTCTGGGTATGTATGACTCATAAATGATGATACACTCAGTATCGAAATGAAGTGAAGTGACGCTGTAGAGATAAAAAGTGATACCGGAAAAACAAAGATCAAAGGAATCCCTGCCGAAGAATTTCCCCTCATACCCTCAGTCAAGGAGGATCTCTCTCTTTCGCTTACAGGAAAAGTATTACGAAACTCTATAGAAAAAACGCTTTTTTCCAGCGCAGAATGAAATATCAGACCTACGCTCGCGGGAATATATGTACACATTCACGATTCACAGGCAGCTTTTGCCTCAACAGATAGCTTTCGTCTTTCTGAATATACCACTCTCTTAGAGAGTCCAAGTAGCACTCCCTTTGATCAAATTATCCCATCAAAAACGTGTTTCGAGATTAAGAGTATCCTTTCAGATGAGGAACATGTAAGAATTGTTTCTTGAGAAAATCAAATCGCATTCTTCTTTGGAAATGTGAAAATGTATTCTCGCCTCTTGAACGGAAACTTTCCAGACTACAAAAACTTTTTTCCAAGTGGATATGCAACAAAATGAGTGATGAATAGAAATGATCTTATGAGCGCCCTAAAAAGAATCAACCTCATCTCAAAAGAAAATAATTATGCTATCAAGATGAGTCTCAGCTCTGATACGGGGATACTCCTCGAGACTTCTGAAACGCAAATTGGTGAAGGCGAAGTTCGTCTTACAGGAAGTGTTGACGGAGAAGATGCAGTTATCGGACTAAACTCCACCTATTTCCTTGAAGCTCTTGGAGCAATAGAAACCACTCATATTTCTCTACAATTTGAGTCTCCTCTTGCTCCCCTTCTCCTCCTACCTGTTCCAGATGAAGGAAGCAAAAAACCACTTCCCGGAGAATTTCGACATGTTATTATGCCTCTGAAGATATAAAAAAACTTATAAACTTTTCAGAGCTTCTCCCAAAACTTTACTCAGCTCACCAATACCTATAAGTTTTGAAGAAGAGACAGGGATAACCCTTGCACCAAAAAAAGTCTTTTCCGCGTGAAACTTGGACTGTGCAATATCATTTTTCGAGAGCCTATCAACCTTTGAAAGTATCACAGATACTCAAAGACCTAAATCTGAAATATACTCATACATATCTCTATCTGATGCTTGTGGTCAGATTTTTCCATCACATACCAGTACTACTTGCTTGATACTATGCTGTTTTTCCTCAAGATACCAAGAAATCAGTGCATCAAGATCTTCTCGAAGTTCCTGCCCAAGCTTTGCAAATCCATAACCAGGTAAATCTGTAAAATAGTATTTTTTATTTACAAGAAACATATTTGCCGTACGAGTCTTTCCCGGAGTACTACTCGTCTTCACAAGATCTTTTTTGTTCATAAGCGCATTCATTAAACTTGACTTTCATACATTTGAACGCCCTACAAAAACCACCTCATTTCGAGACTCAAAAAATACTTTACTATCATTGATAGAAATCGCTTTTACAAAAGACGCATCTTTGATTTTCATAATTATATATTATCCTACAAAAAATCAGAAAAAACTCAAGAAATAATACTCGTCTCTCCCTCAAGAGTATGCTATACTCTAAATATCTATCTCTTTTGTCAAAAAGATTTTATGGAAACACCCAACAAAAAAATCATATGAAACGCTGTAGTATCATATTTTATGGTATGTATATGTCTCTTTTTTCTTATCAATAACAAGCCAGAGTTTCAAAATCGTTTCGTCAGGCATCATATTTTTAACGCTACGATACTCCACTCAGTTTTACTACTGGTCTTATATACTATGAGCTTTTCATTTCTCACTCAGAAAGTATTTCTTAGCTACAGTATCAATGATATACTCACTATTGCTCTGTGTTTGTGAATATTCTCCATGATTTTATGGTCTATGCTTCAAGCTCATAAGTGAAGGAAAGTCTCTTTATTGTCACTCTTTCAGCACTCATCAGGACAGCATTTAGAATTTTCTCATGGAGAAAAATTTAGTGAACAGCAGAAAAAGGAACTCATATTCGCTCATATTCCTGCTATTTGATATCTCCATGCACAGCAAAACCTCTCACTCCCTCATTATAGAGACATATGTGTCTTGCAAACTCTTGTGAGTCTTTTGTGTATTGCGATTTTTTCTTTTGGGTATGTTTCTCTCTCTAGTTTTCTCTTTCTCCTGTATATTATCTATGTGGTTTTTCAAAGTGTGCGTTTGGTATTTGATGGAAGTATTACGAGTATCAAGTCTGATAAAATTCCAAGTATAGAAGATATCCACCTGTATTGCCAAGTTTTGTGTGCATATACTGTTCATTATTTTTCAAAAAAACAAAAATTTTTATATTTTCAAGACATATACCAAGAGAAAAAATCTTATGAGAGAGAGCAATATCAAGCTCTACAAAAAACGTCAGCGACAAAATCAAAAAATAAAATGCCCCTTTCTCAAACTTCTCTTATCAATATCATCAGTATAGTGAGTATCGGAATTATCGTATTTATACTCTCATCATATAATCCTTGAGTCATACTTCTGCTCATTATTGCTCTTTTTTATCATCAGGGAAATACCTATATTCCTGGGTATAGATTTCCTTTTTTCTATGATATATATATATTTGTCTGTGTCATTTGAAAAAAAATTCATTCCCTCACATCTTGTATACACACTCTTCATACAACCAAGAAACAGGCAAAGTTTACGGGGAAATATTCTCACGCTCAGAGAGGAAAAAAGCAACAAGTAGAGCAACCGTCTCCAGACGAAGAATTCGAGGTCAAAGATATACAAAAATAGTATTTTTCAGAGAAAATTCTGCTACTTCTTCGGGAGTAAATCCTCATTCAGGTCAGACAAAAATTGCTAGTTTTTTTCAAGAAATATCTCAAATATGAGATATTTTTTTTGTTGTTTCTCCATATGGATGACATACTATAGAGAGATCATATAAACTCTTTTTTTGAATATCGTGAAAATCTCAGCAAAACTCTAGCTGGGGGATAATATTTCCTCAGCATTGTTCTACTGCTTCAATAGCGATTTTATAACATCTTTGTTTTTTGTTTTCTGAAATATGTATTTTTTGGCTTCTATGAGAAGAAAAAAAACATATTTTTCTATAACCAAGTTCTGAACACTTTTGGATAATGATCTCTATTTTTGACATATTATTCGGTAGAGCGTGAAACACTGTAAGATGGATCTTAGGCTCTGCACTCTTTTTTTGTTCAGAGAGTTTTTTCAGTGAAATATTCTTGCGAGTTATATCTTGTATTTCATAGAGTACATCTCTCAAAGTTTTTCCATCAAAAAAGATATATTTTTGACCAACTTTTGCTCGCATTACTCGAGTTATTTGGTGGTATATATCTTTCTCTTGTATAACAAGATGTTCTTTGAGAGGAATATGTGGAAGATAGATTCGTTGCATGGCTTATCTTGGCATTCCGTAAAAGTCGAGTCCTTTTTGATCTACCATTGATTTGGTGAGAAAATTTTTCTTTTTTCCTTTTACAAAAAATCCTCTCTCATCAATAATTCCCTGCTCTATGAGTGATTCTGGATTTTTTGTCTTAAGTTTCTTTTTTGGGAAATTTTGCTTGTTTTCGAGATAGTGTTTGCGGGATTTATAGCTCTGGTTTTTTCGTGTTTGGGGATTTTCATTTCAGATATAGACCTGAAAAGATTTCTTTTTATTTTTTGCGAGCTTTCTTGCAGCTGCCTGTTTTTTAATAATTCGAGAAGTAAGACCGTGACTATTTGCCATTGTAGAGAGTCATAAAAATATAAAGTCGAGGAGTGTCTGGGGAATATTGTAAAAAAATATGAAAAATTTCAAAATTTCAGATGAGATGACATTTGTATTTGCAAATAACATCTTCAAAAAAAACTTTCTTCATAAAAATTTAAGATTATATTCTTATAGTTCATTCTTGTAATTCTTATTTTTAATATATATGTCTATAAAAATACTCCTTGCCTGCGTATCAGTAATATTTCTTGCATCATGTAGTTTGTTTTCAGATGAGCACCCGATGTCTTTTGCTATTCCAGATAACTATGTCACTATTGATAACACAGACCCTATTACTGTTTCTGGCAAACAGGTGCAATTATCATGAGACAGGCTCCAAATATGAGATAATATTCAGGATACCGTGTTGGATAAAAGAGCTGACTATTTTGATCAAGTTGAGACGACTTCTCTTGCTAATTTTCCTTGAATTATTGTCCTCGAGACTGTTCCGTCACTGGATACTCCAGTGTGTACTATGCAGACAAAGCAGCTTGAGTTTGCTGCTGGTGAATTCACAGATATACACTTTGTCGTGATATCCAACGATACTCCTTTTGCTCTGCAAAGATTTTGTTCTGCAAACAAGATTCGCAATCTTCATACCCTGAGTGATGCAAGAAGCAGAGAATTTTGAAAGCAAAATGGCCTCTTGTTAGAGGAGTATGGACTTCTGACTCGCAGCATTATGATACTTGATGAAGACAAGAAAGTACAATATATCGAATATGCAAGTGAAGTTACTCAAGAACTTGATCTGATGAACGCGCTTGCTTTTCTACAAAAGGAAATAATCCAGTAGTTATGATCATATATCTCTCACGACTCCTCTTTTAAGCGATTTCTCTAATCCTCTCTAGCTCTATCGAGCCATCTCTAGAATATATAACCCTTCCCTTGATAAGGGAGGGGAAAATAGATTCTTCTCTTTTTTTGAAAAGAGAGAAAAAAGGAGTTCCTCAGAGCTTTCTTAAATGATAAACATCATATAATACTAAAATCAAATATTATATATAATATATATTGACTATATTAAATAAATTTATATAAATACCTCATATTACAATTTACGATCCTCTCAAAAAACTTATGAACAACACCCTCTCACACGATTATATTACAAAAATATTCCAGATGAAAGAGATGCCTCATGAAAAAGTAAGGGAAGCATTTATGCAAATAGAAAATCTCAAGTATGAACTATTTGAGCTACTTGCTCAGAGCCCCTTGTTTCTCTCAGCAGTCATAAAAATGTGTAATATCGTTATAAATAATCCTCCGAGCTACAAAAATTACTTCTTTCAAATATATAGTGAAAATGGAGAAGTATCTCAAGATATACAAGAAAAGTTATGAGTTCTCAAAAAATTGAAAGATATCACGGTTCATATATCTCAAAACTCTCCAAATCAAGAAAATATAAACAATTTTCAAGCAATATGTATGCAAGTAATATTTCATACAGATTTTCTCCAAAAATGTTTTTCTCATTACGAAACAGCACTCCAAAACCTTCTGAGTGATTCATCAGAAAAAACTTCTGAAATATTTACTGGAACTTATGACGAAACTATATGATTTCTCAAAAAGATATTGAAAAAAGAGAGCGAAATACGACAGAAGAAAGAGCCTATGGTAAGGAGTCATCTCCGTCTTGTTGCAAAAATAGCAAGCAAGTATAAGAGCGAAAATATAGAAAAAGAAGAACTTATACAAGAAGGAGCTCTCTGACTTATGAGAGCTCTAGAAACATATGACTACAGAACAGGAAATCTACTGAGTACCTATACTCGATGGTGGATAAAGGTATACATACTACAATTATTCAGATGAAGAGAAAGTATGATAAAAGTTTCTCCACAAGCATATCGGAACCTGCAAAGAATAAAACAAGTACAAAGGAAATATAAAACTCTTTATAACAGGTTCCCCTCTCTCAGTGAAATTAAAGAGGAAACTGGGGTATCAATAGAAAAGATACAAATAGCTCTTGAAATAGAGACATTTCAATGAGTAAATATAGATGGTCCTGTGAGAGATGATATACCTGATGGGGTTCAGTATAGAAATATTATCCCTGATCAAAAGATTGAAAGTTTTGATATCGCTATGATATCTGAAGAACAACGGCAGATAATTCTCCAAGCACTAAGAAAACTTAATCCTCATGAAGAACGAATAATACGCTTATACTATGGTATTGGGAACATAGAGGAACATACCCTGCAAAAAATTGGGGACGATATGTGAGTAAGTCGTGAAAGAATACGGCAGATAATAGAACGAGTCAAAGAGAAGCTCAGAAATAAAATGCAACCTTTAGTTAGGAAAAATATTTTCTAATCCTCTCTGATTATAGGGATTTTTGAACTTATACCCCGGGATTATTTTTTGGTTTTTACAGGAAAAAGAAAAAAATCTCTGAAAGAAGAAAATTCATATTTTTTTTTGACTTCCCCATAAAGACTCATATATTCCTCTTACCCTAATTGATACTGAGTCTCAATATATGGAAATCAAGAAACAGCTCATATCCCACAACAAAAAAGTCACTCCCGAAAGAGTGAAACTTTTTGAAAAAATGCAGAGTCTCCACATTTTTCAAAGTAAGGATATTATTGAGGCATTTCCTGATATTGGTCGCGCAAGTATATTTCGAACACTCAAACTCTTTTGAGAAATATGAGTTCTTCGGCGTGTTCACCTCTGAGCATATGGAGAAAGCTATGAAATTGAGTGCTGTAAAAAATGCCACCATGAACATATGAAGTGCCACTCTTGCTGAGAAATACTCAGTTTTGACTCTCATGATGTATGTTCAAAAATTTTTGCAGAAGCAGAAAAAATTGGTTTTCATATCCATGAGCACTGTATCAATATTTTTGGGGTATGTAAAAGATGCCAGTGATAAAATCATATTTCTATAATCATAATATTATGAAAAAAGTTATAACTCTCATCCTGATGAGTTTTCTTGTTGTATCATGTGGAAGCGCAGTAACAGATACGCAAGAGTATATACCTCTCTCAGAGCGTAACCTAGATAACAAGCCGGAGTATTCAACTGACTATATGCCAAAAGATATATTAGAAAATAGAATATATGTGAGTAGCTCTATTGTTCCTTTATCATCACTCGTGAAGACTATTGGTGGAGACTACGCTGTAGTAACAAATATTGTTCCCGCAGGAGTTTCTCCTCATGGTTTTGATCTCTCAGCAAAAATGATGGCTGATATATCAAAAAGTGAGAAAGTATTCATGATTGGTCTCGAACATATAGATGGATTTCTTGAGAAAGCTGTAGATACAAGTAAACAAATACATCTCGCCGATGGCATGAAACTTATTGAAGTTGAGTGACATGATCACCACGATGGTCATAGTGATGATGAGCACCACGAAGAAGAGGAACATCATGAAGATGAGCATGAAGATGAACATCACGATAATCACGGTCATTCTGATGAACATCATGATGAAGAAACTCATACAGATGAGTACCATGATGATGAACACGATAAGTGAGAACATCGCGATGAACATGATCATAGCAGTGATCCTCATGTATGGCTTGGAAAAGATAATATTTTTCAAATAGCTGACACTATTCGAGACGAGTTTTCAAAAGAAATCCCAGAACAATCAGAATACTTTAGCCAAAACGCAGAAAACTTTAAAAACGAAGTACGATCTGCCTACAAAAACTTCGCTGAAACTACCGCTGGGAAATCTCCAAAAAAGTTTATAGTATTTCATGACGCATACAACTACCTCATGCAGTCAGTATGAATGGATATGCATCTCAAAGTCCCTTTCTCTGAAAATGTATTGCATGATACAGGAACTGCCTATCTTGCAGAGCTCGTCGAACAAGTACAAGAGCATAATATCTCTCATGGCTTTACTGAACCACAGTTTTCAACAGGAAATATTAAAAGATTTGCAAATGAGTACGGCCTCAAACTCGGAACACTTGATCCTCTCTGAGCAAACCCAAGCGCTGGAGGATATATAGAAAACCTCAAAAGTAATTTGGAGAATCTCGCAAAAGTCTATGAGTAAAAAACTTCTCGAACTCTCACATATCGATATTTCGTATGATTCAGGAAAAAGCTTTATCCTTCGGGATATAAGCTTTTCTTTGCATTCATGAGAAATACTTTCTATTATTTGAAAAAATGGAACTTGAAAATCAAGCCTCCTCAAGACTATTGCATGAATACAAAAACCCTTTTGCTGAAATATATCTCTTCAGACTCAAAAAATAGCATATGTTCCCCAGAAAATACAACTCGAAAAAAACTTCCCCGTAAAAGTCAAAGAGTTTTTTGCAATGTTTCATCAAAACCTCAAAATACAAAAAATAGAGTCTCTTGCAAAACTCTTTTCTGTAAATCATCTTCTGGAAAACAATATACATACACTCTCTGGAGGAGAGTTTCAAAAAATACTGATTGTCTCAGCTCTTGTATCAGACCCTGAAATCATCTTACTCGATGAACCGACTAGTTGAATAGATCGTATATGAGAGGAAGCTTTTTATAAAAATATCTCTGAGATCAGAAAAAACTATCCTCAAATGGCCATTATCCTTGTGTCACATAACCTGCACCTGGTTTACAAGAACTCGACCAGAGTCATATGTCTGCATGAAAATAATCTCTGCTGTCATGGAACACCCAGTGAAGTTTTAGAAAACGAAGATGTGAAACATCTTTTTTGAAAGTACTTACGACCCTATGAACATACCGCGCACAAGAAACATGATCACCCTTCTCACTAAACTCCTAAACTATGCTTGAAATACTCTCCTACTCTTTCTTTCGAGAAGCACTCATCGCCTGAGTACTTGTATGCCTCATATCTGGAACTCTAGGAAGCCTCGTTGTCCTCCGCCGTGAACCAAACATTACGCACTCTATTGCAAATGTATTTTTTGTAGGAATCGTGATATCATTTTTCTTTCAGGGAAACTACTACCTTTTTGGAATCATTGCAGCGATTATATGAGTCTTTTTGCTCTCTTGTATTGAAAAATACACTTATACTTCTCGTGAATCAAGCAAAGAAATACTTTCACAAATTGGTCTTGCTGGAGGAGTTTTTTGAGTCGGGTTTTTATGAAATATGCAAATAGATATTTTTAACTTTCTCTTTGGAAATATCCTTTTTGTCGAAAAACTTGATATATATCTTCTAGCTGTCATGCTCGTACTAGGAGCTATTTTATATTTCTTTTTTGGAAAAAAACTGATTCAGATTGCTCTCTCAGAAGAAATTGCCAAAAGTCAGGGAGTTCATACTGGAAAAATAGAGTTTGGATACCTTCTCTATCTGACCGTTTTTATTGCTGTTTGCCTCAAGATATTTGGAGTACTGCTTCTCTGAGCTTTTCTTGTTCTTCCTGGAAACACCGCAAAACTTCTCTCTGGAAGTCTTTTTGGAGTATTTGTCATTGCTACTATCCTGTCAGTATTTGCCGTGAGCGTATGACTCTTTGCATCGTATTATCTCGATACTTCTGCTGGAGCAACAATTGTTTTGATACTATGAGGAGTGTTTCTTATCAGTAGTTTTTTGAGAAAAAAGTAAGAGTAATTCTTTATACCTTACCGTCTCATGACATCCATATTCCAATAGATTTTGTTGCAGGAATATGCAGAAGAATAATCATAATAATTACCGTGAGAGGAACAGCAATAAACATTCCTGCTATTCACCAAAGGGCATTCCAAAAATACAGAGAAAAGAAAAGTAGCAAAGGACTGACATTGAGCTTGTTTCAAAGATATTTTGGTTCTAGGACATTTCCTACATAGAGTTGTATCCCACCAATCAGTGTTAATAGAGCAAAGGATTGCCAGTAAGTATCAAATGCGATAAGAGCAAATATCACTGGAAGTGTCGTAGCTATGAGAGAACCAATCGTTGGAATAAAATTCATCGCAAATATGATAAATGCCCATACAAAAGCAAACTCTACGCCAATAATAACCATTACTATATACGAGAGTATTCCTGTAAGGGCACTAATAGCGGTTTTTACACTAATGTATTTTTCGATACTCTGAACAATATCCAATAAAAGCTTGAAATGCGTATTATAGCGAGAACCACTCACTATTTTGAGTTTTGTTTGAAAATATCTTTGTTCATTTCCAATATATAGTAGATAGATAAACACGATAAAGAGTGTGGTTGCAAAGCTCGAAAGAGAGTTTGTAAGACTCGATACAAGTCAGATCACATTGAGTTTTGACAGCGACTCTTGTACAAAGCTCGTGATATCAAATCCTGTTGCGTCTTCGATCACCTGGACTTTTGCTTCTGCGTTTTCAATGAGTTCTGGCAATACAACATTAAAGTTTCTTAGGTCTTGTACAAGGATATTTGAGAGAAAGAGTATCAGCGCGCAAAATATGATAAATGATAAAATATTTCGCAAACTTGCTGGTAGAAATTTTCCTTGAAAAGATATTTTTGAAAACAATCTCATCCAAGAAATGATAATAATCCAAAGTAAAAACGAAAAAATCAGTGGAAGTAAAATACTTCTCCCAAAATAGGCAAGGCCTATGAGTATAGACGATATAACGAGTCATACGACAAAAGGATGTTTCATACAAAAAACATTATAAAAATAAGAATATATTCTCTGCTCGCTAATATACTGATATTAAAATATTTATCCATAGAGAAACACGGAAAAATAGGAAATGTGTAAAAACAAGTAGTTCAAGGAAAATGCAACTTGGCTGAAATAAGCGTACTCATTGTACGAGTTTGAAGACAATGTTGCACTTTGACGATGAAATACGAAGTTTTTCCGCATTTCCCTAGGAGAATCAGAAAAAATTTTATTTCTTCCCTTTTTTCTTACTCTATAAACAAGCTCTGAAAAATAGAAAAATCTTGTGTAAGAGACCGGTCTCAATTCCTTGAAATAAGTAACTTGAGACCAGTCTCGAGAAAATAAAAAGAACTTTCTCAGAGTTTTCTTAAAATTTCACTTTTTCGAATATGGCATTCAAAAACTTTTTTGATGAAGTATCAGCCGAGACTGATTGGACCGAGCTCAAAGTTTCTGGGAAAATTCCAAAAGATATTACCGGACAACTCCTGAGAATTGGTCCTGGAAAATTTCATTCAGGAGAAGACTATTTGAATCATTGGTTTGATGGTTTTTCACATTTGTTTTCTATAAAGTTTGATAATGATAATATTTATTTTAAAAATAAATTTTTACAATCCCATTCTTATAAAAAATCAATTGAAGAGAATAAAAATAAAGGTTTTATGTTTGCTACAAGACCAAAGAAATTTTCTAAATTTAATTTATTGAGATTATTAAAATGTGTGCTTCCACAAATTCCTCAAAGTTCTCAAAAAGATATGGATAATTGTAATGTGAATATTGTTCAAAATAAAAATAAAAACTTTTTGGCTCTAACTGAAACTACTCAATATGTGGAGTTTGATACATGTTTAAACACACTTCAAAATTATAAGTTTAATAACATTTTTGGGCAAATAACCACTGCTCACCCACAAATTGATAGAAAAAATATGTATAACATAATTGTTGAGATGAACCTCATTTCACAGCATAAAGTTATAAGACAGGATATTACAACGGAAAAAAGAGAAGTTATTACACGATTTTTTAGGCTTTGTCCGAGTTATTTTCACTCACTTGCTCAAACAAAAAACTATGTGGTAGTAATTGAACAGCCCTATAAATTACTATTTCCAGCAGCAGTTGTTTTTTTACCTTTCTCGTTTTTTCAAAATATACAATGGTTTGGAAATTTTATGAAAACAAAAATTCATATTGTGAGAAAATCAAATGGAGAAAAAGTTAAATCGTTTAAAGTAAATCCTTTTTTCTTTTTTCACACAACAAATGCGTATGAAGAAAATGATACTATCACTCTTGAACTTCCTGTTTTTGATAATCCTCAGATACTCAAAGATTTTATGATAGAAAACCTAAAAAAAGGAGGAGTCTCCATCTATCCTCCAAAATATATGAGATATTCTATGAATCTCAAAAGTGGTTCTATTCAGGAAGAGAAAGTAGCAGATTATACTTGTGAACTGCAAAGGATAAATGAAAAATATATCAATAAAAAACATAGGTTTGTGTATGGAGTTGGGAACCTAAATAGGAACACGAAAGGAAATAATATTTTTACAAATATCGTAAAGCTTGATGTCTTAGAACATAAAAAATCACTTATTTTTACCAAAGAGCATTGTTATTTTGGAGAACCAGTTTTTGTAGAAAATAAAAATTCTAAAAGTGAAGATGATGGAATTTTATTATGTTATGGCTTTGATGAGAAAAAGGAGAAAAACTTTCTCCTTGGTCTAAACGCTCAGTCTATGAAAGAAGAGTTTATAGCGTATTTTCCCGTAAGGATAACGGCAGGATTTCACGGGGGGTTTGTGAGGAGTTAGTACCTGTTACAGGGACAAATGGAAAAATGAAATTTCGTGAAAAAAAGAAGTTGTTTATTGATAATGTACTTATGTAATTTATCTCTCCCCTCTCAAATAATGCTTGTAAAATCATATCACATTACTCCCAAGAAAGAGTACCTCAAGCAACACTCACATAGGTGTAAATATGACAATATTATAAGCTATAACAAATGTAATTCACAGCATTATTCAAAGTCTTATGTGCTTGTCGTTTTTTTGAAATTTTGCAAAAAGAATTATATATAATCATACAAATATAAGCAGATCTGAAGCCTCTTGATAGTTCAGAACTACAGGAAGTAAGTAAAAAAGAAAAAAAAGATACATGACTCGCTTATCATGCGTGAAGGCAGAAACAAGAAACGAAAATGTAGAGATTGTCAGGAGGAAAAAAGCGTTTATCTGACCAAGCAATAAATAATGAATCGTAATGAGTGTTGAAGATATTGTTAGCCATATCAGAACCTTCTTCCTGTCCTTAAACTGAAAACTTACAAAGTCCGTAACAATCGCAATTCATACCAGTATTTGTGATACAATAAACGCGGTGATCTCTATACCAAGCATATATATTTTATGGTGAATATTTTTTTTTATGATATCTAAAAAAATAGTTTTGTGAAAAAAAACTACTCTTTCTCCTTAAAATGCTTATCAATAAAAACCTCATTAAACGCATTTGCCAGTGCCTTCAAAGAAGAAGTTTCAATATCATTATCTCTTCATACTCATACCGTCATTTCCTCTGTTTCTTTGTTTACTATTTCTACCGTGGTAACTGCTTTTGACCTTGATCATAGTTCTACTGAACCTGAACGAAAATTCTTCACACTATAACCTGGGATTTTCTCAGAAAGAAAATCCTTGAGAACTGTAAAAGCTGTTTCACCTCTGAGTTTCACTGACTCTTCTCAAAACAGTTTTCCATCAAAAGTGATTTCTACTCAGTTTGACTCATCTATTTTATTTTTTTCGTATCATATAATCTTAATAGGGCTTCGAAATTCTTTATATAGGTCCAGTAGTTCTTCATCTGTGACTCACTTGTATCTTCATGTTTCTTTCATTTTTTGCTTTAAAAACTCATCAAGATCTCGCTTATGTTCTTTTGGGCATACATATCATTGTCTTTTTATAATATCTATTGCCAGGTTCCCTCCTGAGTTTGGTCCATATACCAAGCGTATTTTTCATCATACAATACTTGGATCAAACGGCTGATAGACCGTAGGATTGCGTAAAATTGCATTGGCGTGTCATCAAGAAGTATGTTTCATCGCATTAGCTCACACTATAGCATAATGTGCTTGCGTTGGGAGCATACTTTTTGATACTAAGCCTGATATCTCGCTTATATGTTTGGCAACAATATGATCTATATCAAACTGGTTTGCAAGCGTCGTCTTCATGCGTGTAATAATCTGGCATCCATCTGCGTTTCCTGCTCTCTCCCCTACTCCATTTATTGATGTCTCCATTTTTGAAATTCCAGTTCATTGTCGTACTCCGTTGATACTGTTTTGAACAGCATTTCATAAGTCATTATGATTATGTACTGACCATATAAAATTATTTCCTGGAAATCTCTGATCAAGAATAGCTTTATGTCGGATAATAGTATTCACATAGTATTCTTTTGATGTATTATCCTGATCCTCTCCTCAAATAGTATCAGGCATATTAAAATATGTTGCCCCATTCTCAGCCGCTGTTATGAGCAGATCTGTGCAAAAATCAAAGTTGTCTCATACTCGAGAATACCCTTCAGGAGAAAACTGGACTATGGCTCACATATCATAAGCCATTTTAGAAAACTTTGCGACATCTTCAACTGCCTGACGATCAGAAACTTTGTCTCAAATACTTGCCGATCGCAGTTTTGGGTCAACGGGGAAATATATATGAAAAAATCCTTTTTGTACTTCTATTGCTGACGCCAATGCCTGTAGACAAGCATCAACCTGAAAATCCACCATTTGTGAGAGTCAACAAACCATGGTAGATATCTCTCCAGCTTTACACATCTCTGCGACCTGATTAACTCTCCAAGCTTCGTGAGCTGAAGACGCTGGAAATCATACCTCGCATATATCAAATCATATCTTATCAAGTCACCGAACAACTCAAAAATAATCTTCATCGTTCTCTATTGCTGCTCATGGGCATTGATGACCGTCTCGGAGCGTTGTATCAAATAAGATAATCTTTTTTCTTCCATCATCTCATATTATTTCTCAAGAATTTGTAGGTACTTGCATCATCATAAAAAGTAAAAAAATAAAAAACTCTCTTTCATACCTGAAGAGAGTTTATAGAAAAAATATTTCAAATTTACACGAAAAAAACTGCCTCCAGGAATATTCCAAGAGTCAGCAGCAGAGTTTGAGTAAATATTCTTTTCATAGCTTTTGTGAAAAATAAAACTATAGTCCTTTTATATTCGCATGTAAAAGCAAGTCAAATTTTTTTTATCTTTTCAAATACTGTATTTTTTACAATGCTTCATCACTCATCAGTTCCTCTTTTATACTCTCTTGCGCTTCTTGCCTTTTAATACTTGCCGTAGCTATTTCAAATATCCAACCACGACTGGCAAGAGCATTGTAGTCATAGTATTTTTCTTGTATAATACCATAATGATACGCTGTCTCCATATAATCTTCTTGCCATATAGCCGTATTTGCTATTTTTTCAATTCCCTTTGCTTGTAAAACAAGCTTCATTGCCTCTGTTTTTGTAATATTATCATCAGGCCGAAAAGTTGTATTGAGAGATATAAATCACTGCGCTAAAGCTTGTTCTATATACTTGCAGTGCCAACCGCTTTGCACATCAGAAAAAACTCAATAACACACATCAGGTATATCTACACCCGAAAGCTTCATCACCACTTTCATAGTTGCTTTTCTCTCTATAAAACTATCTAGATTATATTCTGAGGGATTACTACTTTGATCTACGATAATTCACCTCTCTGCAAGAAAATTTGCTGCATCTATCTGAGATGCATTATACGACATCGAAAATACTCAAGTGACGCTCACAGTAAGACATAAAAAAACAAGACTTATTCCAGAAAATATTTTAGACATAGGAAAATATATAAAAAATTAAAAAAGTGCTTGAACATAGTATAAAAAACCAAGAAAAAGAAAATCTCCTCTCTTAGAAATCTCTATACGAAAATTCGGGATATGTTCTCGCAAGTATCTCAAAAACTTCTCATCGAGTCATAGCCCTCTGATAATACTCAGGAATAGTATCAATATACCCCTTATAATAGCTTGAAAAAATATAGTTTTCCTCCCAAGAAAGATCAGTGTAGGTTTGGGTAATATCACGAGATCAAAAAATAAGTTTGAGAGACTCCGCATATCATATATGAGCGTTTGGACGAAAGGTATCATTTTCAGCAATAAATCATTCTCTCAGAGCTGCTTCTGCGTATTTACATCACCAGTCAGTTCGTGAAAGATCAGAGAAATCTCACTGACAGTTTTCTGTGACTTCTTTTCATGAAGTAGTCATAATAATCTTGAGAAACTCTTTTCGAGAAATATTTTGTCGGAGTTTATACTCTGATGGATTGAGATAGCGAGCAGTTATGATACCTTTTCCTGCAAGAAATTCAGCAGAAAATCTGTGTGAACTCACAAAAGATACCCCTATGGGAACACCGGCATAGCGAAGTCACAGTTCTCTACAGCAGGAAAAAGTATCTCACTGAATACATGCAGAAGTTTTTGAGTATTGTGGATATTGCTCACCTGCAAGATACAGAGCTTGCCATCACTCTTGGAGCCAATTAGGATTTTTGCTATCTCACTTGATAAAGTTTCCACAGAGTTTTGACTCTTGTTGAACAACGATGTAGTTGTCGTCTACTGAGGCGCTTGCAAAGCTCAGAAATGCAAGAAAAACAAACAGTCAAAAAACACGCTTCATCTTTTTATAAATCAAAAATAGATTCTAAGAGTTCTTCTATCTCAGGAGCAATCGTTCATCAGTCTGACTGGGTATACAAAAACTCGTCATAGCTTCTGGCTGAACTGTCAAATATAAATCCCCTCAGTGCAAACTCATCATAGTTAAAATACCCCTCATCGATATAATTTTCTCTTTGGGCTTTTGAGACATATCCGGCTCTCCAGTCATCTGTATTGGTATCACGAGGCGTATTTTTTGCCTGCATAATCATCTTGAGTGCCTCTATCTGGGTGACATTGTCTCCTGGGCGAAAGTTGTCATTTGCAGCAATAAATCATTCTCTGAGAGCCGCTTCTGCATATTTACATCACCAGTCAGTTCCTGAAAGGTCAGAAAAATCTCACTGACAGCTTTCTGTGACCTCTTTTCATGAGAGCTTCATCATGACTTTGAGCATTTCACGGCGAGTAATATTATTATCAAGTCAGTAAGCAAGGATATTATCTGAGTTGTCATTGATAATCCCGTTTTGCGCTAAAAAGTTTGCTGACTCTATGTTTTGCTCTGTGTAGGCAAAGAGAGTTTGTATCGAAAATCAGGTAATGAAAAGAAAGGTAATAAAAGGTTTCATAATATATTGGTTAAGAAGACTCTTAAGGAGTCTCTGAGAAATATACTTCTTCGTTTTCGAGACCGGTCTCTTATACGCGAGAATTTTTGTTTCTCAGAGCTTCCTTAAGGAAGCTCTGAGAAACTCCTTTTTTCTCTCCTTTTTCAAAGGAGAGAGAGCTCGATAGAGCCAGAGAGGAGGAGAAATTTTTTGTTTTTCAGAACCTCCTTTAAGTAATGCACAAAACAAAAATACTCTTTTTTCAAGAAAACTCAATGACTTACAGGATTTTTGCTTGACTCAAGAAAGAACGTAGTGTGTGAATATAACTCTCTTTACAAAAACATATCCTCCAAAGCTCGAATCCTCTTATCAAGACTTGGATGTGTCATAAAAAGGCGCTTCCATCATCACTGTGAAGATGTATTGATTTGCATTGTTGCGAAGTTTCCAGAGTCTTTCTGACTTGGAGCATGAAACTTTTTCAAGGCTTCGAGAGCTGCGATCATCTTTTCTTTTCCTACATAGCGAGCACTTCAGGCATCAGCGTGATATTCTCTCCACCGACTAAAGGCATTTATAACCAAACTTGCGAGTATACCCAGAAGAATTTGCAAACCAATATACACTGCCATATATCAAAAAAATCAGAGTTTTCCCTCTGTGCGTGAGTTGATAAACTCTGCGATAATACGAGCAAAAAATATCACAAAAGTATTCATCACCCCCTGCAGTAAAGTCATCGTCACCATATCTCCGTTGAGAATATGCGCCATCTCATGGGCTACTACTCATTCTATTTCTCTCTCACTCATCGTATCGAGAAGTCCTGTAGAGACGGCAACAAGAGCAGAATTTTTTGTAGCTCAAGTAGCAAAAGCATTAGGATCTTGACTAGTATATATTCCTATCTCTGGAGTCTGAATATGAAATCTCTCAGATATCTCTACTACGGTCGTGTATACGAGTTTTTGTTTTCATTGTAAATTTGCAGCTTGATCAGGACTAATCGGTACTATTCCATAGGCTGACTTTGCCATTGATTTTGAAAGAAAGAGAGAAATAAATGCTCCCGTAAATCAAAAAATCGCTGCATAGATAAACATCCAAAGATAGTTCTGACCGAGTATAGCGGCAACATCTATTCAGAAGAAATACTCAATAGCAAAAAGCGTCAGAGAAAGCAGAGTAATTATCGCAATATTTGTGACAATAAGAAGCCCGAATCTTTTTAAAAGCATATGATATTTTATAAAAAATAATGAGAAGTATTTTATAATTCCAGTGTCATTTGTCAAAAAACTCCCGACAATTTTTCTTGTGTATCGCTCGGATTTTGACTGATAAAAGACTGTATTACCTGGAGGTCGTACTTGAGGTTGTGTCAGATAATCGTGACGTGTGAGTTGAGAATATTTTTCAGAAATATTTGTAAGTCTCACATCCTCACTTTTTCTCAGTTGTGTTGGTGGTTTACATAAAAAATATGCTGCTCATCTAGTAAGAGAGAAACTCAAATGAGCTGGGCTTCTCTCGGGTTAATACTACTTGTTTCTGTATCAATAACGACTTGTGATGATGAGAGAATCTGTTTTTCAAGCTTGCGTAAGTCCTCACTATGAGTAATAATCTGCACTTTTTTTCACATATCTTCCCATGTATTTTTTTTCTCCTGCGATTTCTCCAAAAGAGAATGAAACTCAAGGGTCGTAAAAAAATCTTGTACTTCAGGTGTATATATATCACTTCAATGAAATATAAAATCACCTATATCAAAACCTCATAAATCAACTCAAAGTTCTAAGGTAGCGAGTCTTTGAGAAAGGAAGGCATCTTCTTTTCCTTCTTGAAATTTTTCTAGTGTTTTTCAGGAAAAGATTTTTTGAGCTTCTGGAGATATGTTACCAGGCAAGCTGTCAAGAGCTTCATATATCTTTTCCAATGATCAAAACTCGTTTAAGAGTACGATTGCTTTTTTGGGTCATATACCAGCTATACCCGGAATATTGTCACTGCTATCTCCACATATAGCGAGGTAATCTCTCACGCAAGAGGCCGGAACACCAAACTTCTCAAAGGTTTCTTCTGGTCCTGAAATCTTCTTCTTTTGTGTATCATAGATCTTGACCTGTTCGCTGACAAGAGCATAGAGATCTTTGTCTCAGGAGAGAATATATATCTCATTATCAGTTTGCTCGGAAAGTTGGACTGCCAGTGTGGCAATGATATCATCAGCTTCATATCATATTTTTTCTACTATTTGTATATTCATTTTTTGTATCATCTCCTCTATATCTTTCATTTGATTTCTGAGATTGTCGGGCATTTTTTCTCTCGTAGCTTTGTACTGACTATATATCTTGTGACGAAAATTTTCTCCTTTTGCATCTCGAATGAAGACAAGGTAGTCTGGAGATTCTTTTCTGAGTTGTCCCATAAAAAACTTTGCCATTCAAAAAGTAGCATTCACTGGTTTTCCAGAGCTCGTAGTAAACTCAGGAATCGCAAAAAACATCCGATATATAAAAGAATTTCCGTCTATGAGATATATTTTTTTGGACATAAATTTGATTGAAAAATATTTTTTATAGTATATGGGAGAATACTCTAAATCCTAAAACATTTTTATGTGAATGATGAATGTTGAACTCATAGAAAAACACTCTTTGACCCATGATGTTTTTGAGCTTCACTACAAACTCCCAGAGACAAAAACCATGCTTGCAGGGCAGTTTATTACCTTTATATTAGCGGGAATATGAGGTCGGTCGTATTCTATCTTAGAGCTTATTTGAGACAGAGCTGTTCTGGTTATCAAGAGGTGGTCAACTAATCATGGAGGCAGATGAGGAAGTATTGCTCTATGTGACGCGCAAGTTTGAGATACGTTTCAAGTTGTAGGACCAGCAGGGCATTTTCTCTTGCAAGAAACCTCAAATAATAAACTCTTTTTGTGAACCTGAACAGGTCTGGTACCACTGTATAATCAAATACTTATATGACTCCAGAAGTGAACGGGCGAGAAATATCAGCTCGTTTTTTGAGTACGATATCTCACAGATATGTTGTATCTCGAAAAATTTGAAAAACTCAAATCTCTCTACCCACAAACCTTTTACTATCATCTTGTTGTAAGTCGAGATGAGTGAGAGTGAATTATCAAAAAATGATATGTTAGCGACTTTCTTTCTCAGAAAGTTGTCAGTGATTACTCGGAATATTATCTTTGTGGAGCACCTGAAATGATAGAGTCATGTCAAGAAAGACTCAAGACTTTATGAGTAGATGAGGAAAATATCTTTTTTGAGAAATATAGTTAAGGAAGCTCTGAAAAATAGAAAAATCTTGTGTAAGAGACCGGTCTCGAGAAAACAAAAATACCTTTCTCAGATCCTCCTTAACCATGAAATACAAAGTTTTTTCGCATTTCTCTAAAGAACAAAATCCAAAATAATAATAGCATTCTGCATAGCAAGCTCGAGATTATTCATCACATCATTTTGCGCGTCACTATCTGCTCCATCGCTCACAGACTTTATCACCACGCACTTATCGAGCATATTATAGTTTCTCACTACAGAAAGAATGCTATATGCCTCCATATCAACAATATCAGCCTCAAAAGTTGTTCTGATGTCTTCCATGAGTTCCATCTTATCTATAAACTGATCTCCTGTCGCGCATATACCACTCAGGTGAAGAGAAAATTTCTCAAGATCATACTCCTCTCCAATCGCATACTCTAAAAATATCGGAGCTCGACTCTCTTGCTGAAAATCTATATCTTCAGGCATATAAAAATCATGTTGCACAAAAGTATTTGGCATGATCACATCTCCTACCTTGAGGAGTTCTGAATTGAGATTTCCAACTATTCCTATGTTTATTATTTTTTCTACTTCGTAGTTTTCTAGCAGATACGTTGTCGCAAATGCTGATTGTATTTTGCCTTCTGAGCAGACGCAGAGGATAATGTTTTCTTCTTCATCTTCTGTATTTTTTCTAGTTCATGAAAATATCTTCAAGCTCCCGACTTGCTTTGTTTCTCAAAGAGAGTATTTCTCTATAACTCGGTCTGCTTCTGCCTGAAGGGCAGTAATAATTGCCTTATTTATCTGCATAGTATATATATAAAAAAATATAAGTTCTCTCAAGAAAGCTTATTTTTCTGAGAAAACTTGTAAAGAAAATTTATGTTTTTCTCCTTTTTTCATACACTTGCAAAACATAGTAATGCCTTAAAAATACACTCATGGATGCTCATCTCGTTGATATATTTGCTTTTTGACTTGCAACCTTCTTGCTGGGGTTCATGATAACTCCTTCTTATATATCTCTTTTGCAATATGCAAAAATGGGGAAACAGATTCGAGAAAATGCCGTTGTGTGAAAAGCATTTCACTTTTCTACACTTCACGCCAAAAAAGCTGGAACACCTACCATGTGATGAGCCGTGATACTTGGAACCGTATTTCTGATGGTACTTTCGAGTTTTCTTTTACAGTATTTTGGTATAACAAATAACTCTCTCTGGAACCAACAAGAAACATATCTTAGTATCTTTACTCTTTTTACTGTGGGGGCTATCTGAGCTATTGATGACTGGATGAATATCCAATGAATAGGAAAAACCAAGTGACTCTCTGCAAGATTCAAAATGTTTTGGTTGTTACTGTTTTCTCTTGCTGGAGCCTGGTGGTTTTATGAAAAACTTGGTTGGTCAGAAGTTCTGTTGCTCTTACCAGGATTTTGATGAGTAGAAATAGGAATGTTTTTTATCCCTCTTTTTGTATTTATCATTATTTGAGCTGCAAATAGCGTCAATATTACTGACGGTCTTGACTGACTTGCTGGGGGACTCTTGCTTTTTGCTTATGGAGTATACGGCTTTATCACTTATGATCAGTGACTTTTTCTTCTTTCTACTTTGTGTGTGAGTATTTGTGGAGCTCTCGTGGCTTTTCTCTGGTACAATATCAAACCTGCAAAATTCTTTATGGGAGATGTTGGGTCTCTCGCGCTGTGAGCAAATCTCGGTCTCATGGCACTTTTAACAAATACGGTTATGGTACTTATCATTATTGGTATGATATTCATTCTTGAAACTCTCTCTGTTATGATACAGCTCACAAGTAAGAGACTCAGAAATGGAAAAAAAGTATTTATCATAGCTCCGTTTCATCATCATCTTGAGGCTTGTGGTTGGTCAGAAGAAACAGTTGTGTTTCGCTTATGGCTGGTAGGGCTCATTTTATCTGTTGTGGGGCTGATATTTTACACAGTAACAAAATAGCATGAAATATTTTCAAGAAAAGGATAATATGCTGGTAGGAGAGTTTGAGTTCTCTCACTTTTGACATGCTCTTGCCTTTGTGAATCTTGTTGGAAATATTGCGGAAATATCTCAGCATCATCCTGATATCTCTCTCTACAACTATAAATACGTTAGAGTCTCGACTACCACGCATGACCTGTGAAATACGCTTACAGAAAAAGACTATACTCTTGCTGAAAGAATAGAGAGAGGGTATAAGCCTTAAGGAACCTCTGAAAAATAGAAAAATCTTGTGTAAGAAAGAGACCGGTCTCGAGAAAATAAAAATGCCCTTCTCAGATCCTCCTTAAGAAAAATCTGAGAAAAACTTTGTACCTCATTATATGAAAAACATACAAAAATCAGCGTCTGAGAGAAACCATTGAAACACACATCAAAAGCGCTTCACAATGATAAACGAGTCTTTTATTTGTGAAAATTGTGGCGTAAAAGTCAGTAAACATCCTCAAGGAAGTGCACGCAATCACTGTCCCCATTGCCTATACTCAAAGCATCTTGATGCAGAGTTTCCCTGAGATAGGAAGAGTCCTTGTCACGGACTTATGAAACCTGAGTGAAAAGATTATCATAAAAACAAGGGTTGGATGGTCATTCATAAATGCCTCAAGTGTGGGAAAAGTATTTCTAATACACTTGCTCCAGATGATAATATAGAGGTTTTTGGGAAACTATAGTTGGGGAATATCTTCTTGAGGGATTCCTATTTCCAAAGCCTTTTGAGTAAATGCGTCTGAATATATAAACTCTATAATACCAAGCATTTGCTCTTTCATAGTTCTTCCATGTCAATGAGCACATTGATGTAAGATACCCTTGAGAAGATGTTCGCAGTCCTCGGGATAAAAAGTAATATCAATGCTTTCCGTCACATGATTATAGAGTTGTAGTTCTTGGTTTTCTCCTATTTGAAACTCATAAAATGATTTTCCTTCTTGGTCTTTTCCCCTATATATAGAAGCAAAAGAATGAGTATGAACATTTCTCATACTCTTACTTCATCATATAGGAGTACACATACGAAAAAGTGAGTCTCAAAAATCATAAAACGAAGAGTGTCCTGCATCTCAAAAGAAACCAGTAAATGATGGGAGGTCTTGAGAAGCTTCTATAAACCTTGTTCCATTTTCTCACATAATATTCCTCATATATCCACATTCATATGCATATCGAAGAAATGTAGAAAAAAATCCTATTTCGTGGGAGTGATGCACCATTCACATTTTTCCAACGAGTTTTTGTGGTTTGAATCATACCTCATTTCAAAAGGGAGAAATGACTCGATCTGAAAAATTTTCATCATACTGATAAAATTTAGGGTCTCCATGAACACAAGCAGTAATAATACTCCGTATTCATTGACTATTTCTCCACTCATACTGATTCTCTTTCTGTTTAAGTATTTCCCGACTTCTATAAGCTGATAAACTCATTACCATTTCTAGCTGAGAAGAGAATCCATATTGATCCCACTTTCATAACTCTGCTGTATCAAATTCCATATCTTCATCATCAGGATCTGGAAGAAAGCATCATGTTCAAAGTCATTTATCATATATATCTGCTTCTTTCGAGTTATAGTTTTGAAATACAGGATCTCAAAGTAGGTCTGTAGCATCTCACCGTGTTTGAAAATTCCAATACAAAGTTTGGTCTAAAAGCCTAAAAACATATTGCTGAGTACTAGAGGATAGACCATATGGATTATCAAGAATCTCTGCATCAAGTTGATCTTGAAGGAGACCTCAAAGATAAGGTTTTTTTGATAGTTCAGGATATTTTTCTGTCAATCAACTTCTTTGTATCTTATCCTCTAACTGAGGAGATATGAGATAATTTGCCATAAAAAAATGTATTTTTAATAAAATATTTATTTTTAGCAAATATTTTTTCTTATATAGTAACAACAAAAATACAAAATGTAGTTAAGGAAGCTCTGAGAAACACCTTTTTCTCTCCTTTTTCAAAGGAGAGATGGCTCGATAGAGTCAGAGAGGATTAGAATTTTTTTGTTTTTCAGAGCTTCCTAAAAAGCCCATATACAGGAAGATACTTCCCTAAGCCTTCACCTTTTTACGAAAGTATGGAAAAACTGCATAAATGACTAAAAGCCCGAGACCAAAAACAGCGAAAAGCCAATTTATCTCCATAGAATGAGCTCCAAAGTTGAACACCACTTCCATCAGTAAGGCAATAATAGCAATCTCGACAAGAGGTTTGATCTCTATATGATGATGTTTTGAGTAGGAAATCAGTATCTTAAATGACTTTACCAATACTAAAATAATCGTTACCACACTCAAAATCTCCTCTGTCAAGATAATACTCATAGAACTTGCCTGAGACAATCCCGATTCTGTAAAATCTCATAAGTATCAAATATGGATCATGATAGCAGATATAACTTTGTATACCAAAAACAGTGTCATATACAAGATATAGCCCGCAACCAATAACATTAGGGTATAAATCGAAGCTGACACAATCACTCGCATCAATGTTCTAAAAAAATCGCTCTCTTTTGCCATAAAAGATATAAATAAGATATAGTCTCTGAGTATAGTAACCTATTTTTTCTTGCTTGGCAATTATCTCTCTTTTTTTTCAGGAACAAGCGCGAAAGCATTTACAAAAAGTGAAGTTTTACTATTATGACTTTCATATCTAATCTCCTTACACAGCTACTGGTGCAAGACATTGAAACATTTCTCAAAAAATACTACCAGCAAGATGAAGCTCTTGTTTTGGCGTGTTCTACATGAGCAGATAGCATGTTTTTGCTCTACCATATATTGCAGAGCTCTTATAAACAGCATATTGTCGCATGCTATTTTAACCATAAGACTCGTCCCGAATGTCAGCAAGAAGAAGCATTTCTTCAAGAACTTGGAAAAAAACATCATTTCCCAGTAGAAGTGTGACAATGTGATTTTGAAAAAGATCGGTGAAACGCTCCAAGTAAAAGTTTTGAGGAGTATGCGCGTGAAAAACGCTATCAATTTCTCAGAGAAGTATGTCACCGCTACCATACAGACAAGATTATCACAGGACATCATTTTGATGATAGACTTGAGACATATTTTTTTCATATGCTCAGAGGGACAAAGCTCACATGACTTATCAATATGCAAGAATTCTCTGGTGGTATTCTCAGACCTCTTTTACAAATAGAAAAAAAAGATATCTACGCCTATCTCAAAGAACATAATCTCATGTATTTCGAAGACTCTAGCAACACATCATCTGAGCATACAAGAAACTCTCTCAGACATGATATACTCCCTCGCCTTGAATCTATACATCCAGAATATAAAAAAAATATATGAAATCTTCTTGCCTACTTTGAAGAAATCAAGTGACATCTTGACTGAGAAGTGATGCAGTTTTTGTGAGAAAAGAAGCATTTTGAAGTTACAAGTTTTTTCAAACTTTCTGACTTTATGCAAAAAGAAGTCATAAAACATCTCTATTTCGTCTCCCATAACGCATCAACTATCTGATTGAGTGAAGCAAATATACGGGAGGTTTTGAGGTTTATTCGAGGAAAAAATAACAAAACAAAAAAAGAGATTCGAAATATGAAGCTTTTTAAAGATGGAGACACTATTTATTTTATTCGTTAATAATCAGTGAAGATTTTGTGAATATGCTCGCCATTCAAGAAAAATTTTTATAATCTCAGACGTAAAAATACTCCTTACCCTATCCATGTATATATGCGTTTAAAAAACAAGATTTTTTCGTGACTCACACTTCTCAGTATCTGTATCGCACTTTTTTCATATTCCCCTCTCACCTATTCCAGCTCATCAGAAGAAACCTATTTTATCGCAACCGCCTACTACTCCCCTCTCAAAGGACAATCACGCTACACAACAGGATCATATTCATGAGATGTTCGCCTCAATGGTGGAGGAGTTCAAACCGCTTCATGAAAAGGTGTCTTCCCTGGACTGCTTGCATGACCAGCAAACTACCCATTTTGAACCAAAATTCATTTTGAAGGATATTGAGTGGGAACTATAGAAGATAGATGATGAGCCATTGTAAAGGCTGGAGAAAGATGACACAGCTACGACAGAATCGATATTTGGATGTGATACGGAGATCCCGGACTCGAAAGAGCTCTCAAATGGGGAACACGAAAAATCAAATGAAAAATCGTTGTTCCTAGTACTCCTGTCAGTCTCTCTTTTGATCAGTGAAAACTCTGATACCTTACCGATCTTGAGGTCAATCCACTCACTCCCAAAGAGCAAGATGTTCAAAGACTCCAAGAAATATTTACCCTAGCTTGACTCTATAGTGGCAGCATAAGTGGAAAATATGATGATATACAAGAAAGTCTTGTAGATTTTCAGCTCAAACACGGCGTTATATCTTCTCGATGGGAAGTTTCAGCAGGTTGGTATGGACCAAAAACTCGTAGCATGCTCAATAAAATATACAATACTTCTCCTGAGTTATTACAAAGGGAAGATGTATCTATATTTTATAACACTCCTCATGCCCAAGCATTAAGCACATATAAACTCATCTTAGAGTACGGAGATCTCAATATCACCCCCAACTCATGACGAGAAGAGATACAAAGTCTCCAAGAACTCCTTACAAAACTCTGAGAATTTCACTGAAAACAAGATGGAAGCTATGAGACTATTCTTCCAGATTTACTCAGATATCAGAAAAAAATAGGTCTCATCGGTGATAATGATGACTGGGGAGCTGGGTATTTTTGAAACAAAACAAAGTCAGCGATGTGGACATACTACGAAAGCCTGTGAGATCAAGGAAATATGATTGTTCAATATCTCAGTGCGCAAGAAAAAGCAAATATAGAAACACTTGTCATATCTCTGAGAGAAACATTTACAAAAGAGGAACAAAGAGGAGAATGATCAAAACAAGAGCGTGAAAGAAACCTAAAGATAGCTCTGGTGAGAGCTCTGAACAGATTTGAAAACCCAAAAACACTGGCAAAGATACACTATATTATCAGTCTTTTACAGATTTAAGGAGACTCTGAGAACATGTAACTCTTATTCTCATGAACCTACAACCACCTTTGCAACTCTGAGAACTCTCTCTCTGAGCATATAGCCCTTTTCAAACTCATCAATGATCACTCCGAGCTTTCCCGGAGCCTGAGTCATAACCTCATGTTTTTCAGGTTGTGATGGGTGTCATATACTCTCAAAAGGTATAACTCAGAGTTTTTCGAGATCTTTGAGAAGAGTTTTTTGCAGGGTTATGACTCACTCATATAACACTCATGACTGCATTTCACTTGGAGTGTTTTTAATAATTCGTTCCAGATCATCAAGACGAGGAAGAATTTTTTTGAGGATATCATGCTTGAGAAAAAACATCATATCATCTTTATCTCTTTCTGTACGTTTTTTAAAGTTTTCAAAATCTGCCTGATTTCTTGCGAGCAAATCCTTGAGTTTTGCTATCTCTGTCTCGTCTTTTGCGATTTCCTCTGCTTGCTCCTCTATGATATCTTCCTGTTGCTCTATCAACTCTACTTCTTCTTGTATCTCTTCCATAATATCTTGCTGTTTTATATCTTCTTTATCTTGGTGCTGACTCATTTTTCGTATTTTTATAAATATATTTTTACGGCGAAATATTATAAAGATTTTTTTGTAAATCAAGCAGGAAATCATATCATTCAAACAAACTTTTTATTTCTTCTCCAAAACTCTCTATGAAATACATGTCATGGAATGTGAACGGTATACGAGCCATCCTCAAAAAAGATTTTCTTGAGATGCTTGAGAGAGAGTCTCCAGATATCATAGCGCTGCAAGAGACAAAGTGACGCCCTGAACAACTCACAAAAAAAGACAGTGAAGCACTCTCTCAAACATCATATTTTCAGTATTGGAACCCAGCACAAAGACCCTGATATTCGGGGACAGCTATTTTTTCAAAAAAACCTGCTTTGAGCGTGCAATATGGTATCCTCCCAGAGGCAATAGACACAAAATCTATTCAAGAAGCTGATGCAACACTCCAGGAAAACGCTGAATGAAGAGTCATCACGCTCGAGTTTGAAAATCATTATTTTGTGACTGTCTACACACCAAACTCCAAAGATGACTTATCTCGACTCTGATATAGATACTATTCGTGGGATAAGGCATTTTTACAATACATGAAATCTCTCGAAGAAAAAAAAGCTGTTATCTTCTGCTGAGATCTCAATGTCGCCCATACAGAGATAGATCTTGCTCGTCCAAAACAAAATACCATGAGTCCATGATTTACCAAACAGGAGAGAGAATGAATGGATAACTATCTCTGATCATGATTTATTGATAGTTTTCGTTATATGTATCCAGACCTCACAGATAAATATACTTGGTGGAGTTATAGAGCCTGAGCGAGAGCTCGTAATGTGGGCTGGAGGATAGATTATTTTGTTATATCTCACTGTCTCACGTCTCACCTCAAAGAGGCGAAAATCAGAGATGATATCCTCTGAAGTGACCACTGTCCTGTTGAAATAGAAATAGACCTCTAAGATGAAACATTTTTATAAAAGATATATTCCTGAATGACAAAGTATCATTGGTGTGATACACCAGCACTGGGTAGTTATCATTTGAGATTTGACTCTGTGGGTGTTTTTTGGTCTCTTTCTTCCTCTCTTTTTGTACCATACTTCATGACAGATTCGTGACATTATCAGCTGAGATATTTTATCAGTATTTTTGTGATGTGTGAGTCTCAAGATTATCTATGAGATAGCAAACTGGTACAATGATGTCTGGATACTCACCCATGATGGTATATACGACCTAGAATGGTCTCTCCTAAAAACAAAAGTAGCGCATCTTTCGTATAAAAATATTGAATGAGTTGAGATAGATAAACACCGTATTTGGGACAGTATTTTGGGGAAATGAGATATTGTACTGTATCGTTTTTGAGAAGATGAGCTGGCGATATACAATGTTTCTCGTCCCTATAAAGCTATGAATCTGATAGATGGATATTTGTACCCACAGGAAGAGAAAAAGGAAAGGTTTGACCTGATCATGGATACTCTCGGGAATGTTGTTGAAGATTATCTTGATAAAAATGGTCTCAGGCACAGGTACGATGAAGATGAAGACGATAATATAAGTGAAAATGAAGAAGAAAGTATAGATGAGTATACTCTTGATTTGAGAGGAAAATAATTGATTTTTTGCTTATTTTTATAAAATCTATCTTAATATTCTTTTAGTCATAAATATGGTAAGCATTACTCTTGAAGAAGAAAGTTTTCTCGATCAAACACAGTTTGCAACAAAGGAAAGTCTCTATAAGTATATATGAGATTTACTGATAAAAGAAAAATTACAAGAAGCTCAAGCTTCTGGATCAGATGGTCCTTTTACCCTAGAAGAATCTCTTCAATTTCTTGATTCACTCATGGTATGAGAAAAGTAATTTTTAAAAAAAAGTTCTCTAAGCAACTCCAGAAAATGCCTATAAAGTATCAGCTTGCTTTTCGAGAGAGGTTAAGAGATTTCTTATCCAATCCCTATCAAAAGCATTTATGATATCATGCACTTCATGGAAAACTCAAGTGATATCACAGTATCAATGTCTCATGAGATATAAGAGCTATTTTTGAGGAACAGTGAGAAATGATTGTTATTTTTTTGCTTATTGGATCTCATAGTGAACTCTATTAAAGATATTCTTCGATCACTTCCCCACTCTCCTGGAATATACCAGTTTTTTAATGCGTCTGGAAAAATAATATATGTCGGAAAATCCAAGAATCTCAAATCGCGAGTGAGTAGCTATTTCTCTGGGACGCAAAAACTCAATTTTGCAAAAAAGCAGATGGTGCAGTATATCTCAAATATTGAATATATCATTACCAATACAGAAACAGAGTCTCTCATACTTGAAAACGACCTCATCAAAAAACATCACCCAAAATACAATGTTCTTCTCAAAGATGGAAAAAACTTTCTCTATATCTGCATCACAAAAGAAAAATATCCTAAAATCATCAGAACACGCAAGTCTCCAAGCGAAATACAGAGTGCCCCTGGGAAATATTTTGGTCCTTATATATCATGAAATCATGTGGCAGAAATCCTCAAACTCATAAAAAAAATCTATGGTTATGGTGTTGGGAGTCATAATTTTTTTAAAAAAAAGTGATCCTATAATCTTGATGAATATCTTTTTGCTGGAAATATCAAAAGTTCTGAGGAACATATTCATAAAATCTATACAGAAAAAATACAAGAAATCTCTTTTTTTCTCTGAGGAAATATCTCAAGAGTAAAAAAAGAACTCACAGAAAAGATGCATCAAACAGCAAAGCAGCAGTTATTTGAAGAAGCTCAAAAATATAAACTCAGCCTTGAGGCGCTTGAAAACCTGGAAAATAAACAATTCGTGCGAGATGGCGTCAAAGGGAATTATTTTGTCCTACAGGTACTAGAAAAGTATGAAAAAAACTATCTCTGAGTGATCGAAATAGACCAAGGAAAGATTAGTGGATACGAAAACTACGAGCTAGAGAACGAGCTAGGGTATAAAAAAGAAGAGATTATGCAACATATCGTAGAACAAAAATGGGTAGAAAATCAGCAAAAACAGCAGCTTCGTTTTATCCTCCCCTTTGCTATAGAAAAAGTTATCACCGAAATAGACTATGAAGTGCCCGAACTCTGAACAAAGTATGAACTCCTCAAGCTCTGCTATAAAAATATATATGAGTACGCTCATAAAAAATACAGAGATTCTCTCAGTATCAAAAACTCCAGTAAGCAAACTATGAGTCAGCTCTTAGATATGCTCTGATATAAAGAAATCAATGATACTCTGGTTTTTGAATGTAATGATATCTCTCACCTGTCAGGAAATCATACGGTCGCCAGTCGAAGCGTCGTAGAAAATGGCAAAAAAAATCCCAAAAAATATAAGCGTTTTCGTATTAAGAGCCTAGAAGAATGAAAAATTGATGACTTTGCTTCTATGCGAGAGATCATGTCTCGACGACTCAAAGAACGAGAAAAACTCTGAAATTCTCCTGATCTAATACTCATAGATGGAGGAAAATGACAGCTCTGAGCAGTGATGGAGGTAATAAAGAGTTTTGCATCAGATAATGTTGAGTTTCCTACTCTACAAATAGTCTCTATCGCGAAAAAAGAAGAAGAATTGTTTCTTCCGTGACGTTCTGAACCACTCATCTTGGAGAAAGATTCTTCCGAGCTTCGACTCTTGCAGATGCTGCGTGATGAGGCTCATAGGTTTGCTATCAGTTTTAATAGAGATTCTCGATCAAAATCTCTCAAGAAAAATATTCTTGAGTCTCTTCCGGGAATTGGTCCAAAAACACGTAAAAAGATTCTTACACAGTTTTGAAATGTCGAAAATCTCAAAAAAATCCAAAGATCAGAGTTGTTATCTACTCTTGGGAAATCTGTTACAGAAAACCTTGAGGACCATGGTTTAGTGTAACTTAAGGAAGCTCTAAGAAAGTCATTTTTGTTTTCTCGAGACCGGTCTCGAGTCATCTATTTTAAGGGCTTGAGACCGGTCTCTTACACAAGATTTTTCTATTTTTCAGAGATTTCTTAAATATGTATTTACGTTAGTAAAAATATATTTGTCAAAATATTTTTAAAAAAATATGAGAAATAACATACTTCATCAGTAAAATAGTGACATTCTTATATTCATGCTCCTTACCTATGAAAGATCTTTTTACAAAATACAGATACCATAAACTCCTCATTCATGTAGGAATATTCAGCGTCAGCCTAATATGTGCGTTTTGCATTCATACCCTTTTCTTGAGTGATACTCTCAAAGAAAATCTTCAAGCAAATATCCTGTGATGACAAATTGTTGAACAAAGTACTTCATGAATCAGAGCCGAAAGAGATGAAAATAACATCTCCCTAAAATTATATGAAAACCTTGAGAATATTGAGAGTATTTCTTTTTCACTTATATTTGATAGCAGTGTACTTGATATACAAAAACCTAGTCGTGAAAATGCCCTCTATATCTCAGAGCAAGCATGAATCATCAGTATATCACTCAGCTATGACCAGATGAGAGCATTTCGATCTGGAGATGAGATTCTCAGACTTCCCTTTATACAAATCGAGCAAACTCCTACCATCATAAATATCTATAACGCCTATTATAATGATACACAAACTGAAAGAAACTTCCTACAAACTCGTCCTCTTTCGCTCTAGGATATGCTCTACGATACCCACTGTCACCCCTACCTCTCAAAACACACATCTCAAGAGGCACTTCTTGAGAATTTTTTTGCATCATGATGAACATACCTCAATAGTATTGCTACAGATATCGAGAGCTCAGAGACATGTATACAGCTCGCAAAAAAAAATACATGAGTGAAAGCGGTTATAGGAATTCATCCATGTGAGGTACTCCAGTATCATAAAAATATAGATAATACTCTCAAGGTATTAGAACAGTTGTACCAAAAAAACAAAAAATATATTGTCGCCATCTGAGAATCAGGACTCGACTATCACTGGCTCAACTCTCTCAGTGACGAATCAGGTATGAGTAAAAACGAGATCATAGACATACAAAAAAACTTTTTTTGCGCTCATATCACGCTTGCCAAGAAGCTTGATCTCCCTCTGGTAATCCATAATAGAAATGCTGCTGAAGATATTTTTGATATTCTCAAAAATATGAATTATGCAAATTTTGTATTTCACTGTTATAGTGAAAACCTCACTTTTGCGAAAAAACTCATAGACTTCGCTCCTCAATGCAAGATTGCTTTTGGGGGAATACTCACCTTTAAAAATGCAAAAGATATTCAAGAAACCGCTCGCACTATTCCTCTTAGGCATATTATGGTTGAAACAGACGCTCCATATCTGACTCCTGAACCATATAGAGGAAAACAAGAAAATCATCCTGGCTTCACGCAATATGTTTTAGAAAAGCTTATAGAACTCCGAACAGAAAAAGCAGAAGAGGTAAAGCAGACAGTATATAAAAATAGTATAAGTTGTTTCTCTCCATAATCTTAGAAAGCACGGAAAAATAGGAAATGTGTAAAAACAAGTAGTTCAAGGAAAAACCAACTTGGCTGAAATAAGCGTACTGATTGTACGTGTTTGAAGACAATGTTGGATTTTGACGACGAAATACGAAGTTTTTCCGCATTTCCCTTATTTTTTTCTTGCCTCAACATATTCAACAATAAAATCTATCTTTTGAGAACCAAGTTTTCCGGCAATCAGTTTGCACTCAGCAATGATATCTGCCAGAATCTTCTTACTTGCAAGAGTTCATAAGAGATATACAAAACCTTTTTCTTCTCCTCAAACACTTTTTCCGGTTTCTTCTGGTGTTCCCTCAACATCAAGAAGATCATCTTTTACCTGAAATGCCAATCAGAGCTTACGGCCAAAATCACCAAATATTTCAATATTTGATATTTGTCCAGAGAGTATGACTCATCAGAGAATAGATGCCTCTATGAGTTTTCCGGTCTTTTTTCCATGTAAACTTTTGAGCGTATCAATATCTAAATGTGAGATGTTTCTCTCAAAAAACAAATCTTCTACCTGTCCTCCTATCATTCCATAAAACCCAACACTATGTGATATGAGTTTGGCTATTCTTTGCGAGATTTCAGGATTTTTTATATCTGAGAGTATTTCAAAACACAGAGAATTAAGCATGTCACCAACAAGTACTGCCTGGTATTCGCCATACTTTTTCCAAACAGTGGGTTCTCCACGACGGAGTTCATCATTGTCCATACAAGGAAGATCATCATGAATGAGAGAAAAAGCATGTATCATCTCTAGTGCAATACAAAGCTTCACAATATCATCGTCTTGCCGAATATCTGAAAAATCTCTTCCAGAAAGCTGGAGATAAAACTCAAGAGCCAAAATAGCTCGCAGTTTTTTCCCTCATTGACAGGAGTAGTAAATAATCTCTTTAAAATCATTCAGTGGTACAGACATAGGTATAGCAAGATAGGTATCTAGATGTTTTGTGATACTTTTCTCAATAAAGTCTCTATATCTCGTATACCATTCTGGTATATTTTTTGGGTTCATAATGCTGTAATATTATTTTCAAAAATTTCTCCGAGAAGCTTGAAAAGTCTCTATAGTTGTATCGAGCTCCGACTCATCAAACTCTGGCCATTTTTTCTCTGTAAAATAGTACTCACTATAAGCACTATCATATAGAAGAAAACCCGAGTGTCTTAGGTCTCATCCTGTTCTGACAATCATATCTGGTACTGGCAAGCTTGCTGTATCGAGGTAGCTGCGAAACTCTTCTTGAGTGAGGGACTCTGGATCTTTTCCTGCTTTGAGGATCTTCTTTGTTGCCCGAACTATCTCATCTTGTCCTCCGTAGATAATCGCGAGAGTAAGGGTAATCCCCTTGTTATGCTTTGTGGTATCCATGACTCTTTTTAATATGTCTTGTGACGCTTGTGGAAGACGAGAAATATCTCAAATAACATAAAATCGGAGGTCTTCCAAGCATATTTTTGCGAGATAGCTCTCAAGAGAGTTCAAAATGCTGATGATACCCTGTATTTCTTCATCTCATCTTTTTTGTAGGTTTTCGGTAGAAAGAGCCCAGAGTGTGAGATAATTGATTCCTTTTTTTGATGCAAGTTCTGTGATACGTACGATATTGTCAGCTCAGGCTTTGTGTCAAAATATCGCAGGACGAAAACGAGACTTTGCCCAGCGTCTATTCCCGTCCATGATGATTGCAAGATGGTTCATAACTGTGTTATCACAAAATAAGTTTATCAGGGTGTGCAAGAGCATAAAACTTTCCTTTTTGTTTCATGAGTTGGTCATAATTTCACACTTCTACGACTCTTCCTTCTTCTAGGACATATATCTTATCTACATGCATAATCGTTGAAAGTCTATGAGCAATAATAATACTTGTTTTTCACTTCATGAGTTTTTTGAGAGCTATTTCTATCTTTTTTTCTGTGGCGTTATCAAGAGCACTTGTTGCTTCATCTAGTAGGAGTATTTCAGGATTTTTCAAAAAAAGTCGCGCTATAGATATACGCTGTTTTTCTCCTCCAGAGAGTTTGAGTCATCTTTCTCCGATGACTGTTTTTATTCCGTGTTTCAGAGAAAAAACAAAGTCTGCCTGAGCATTTTTGAGGGCTGTTTCTATTTCTTTCTTTGTTGCTTTTGGATTGGCAAATCTGAGGTTTTCTTCTATAGAGAGGTTAAATAGGCTGTTGTCTTGTGAGACAACTCATATATGTTTTCTCAGAGATGATTTTTTGATATTTCTGATATCTTGCCCGTCAAGGGTAATAGTTCCTGCTTCTATATCCCAAAATCTCAGAAGTAGATTCACAATAGTACTCTTCCCTGCTCCGGTATTTCATACGAGCGCGACTTGTTCACCTTTATGAATATCAAGACTCACCTTTCTCAGAATACTTTGTTCGCTATGATAGCCGAAAGAAACCTGGTGAAACGAGATATTTCACTGCGGTTTTGTAATAGTTTTTCATGATTGATCTTCATAATCCAAAAAATCGAACTCATTATGCATGATTTCAATCGCGCTGATATATTTTTGAAACTGCCTGAGCTGATTAAAAAGAAACTCAAGTGGAAAATAAATATATCAAATATATGAAAAAAATAAAAATACTGTTGAAAATGTAATTTGTCATTGAATTATCAAGTAGAGTCATAGGAGTATAACGATAATTCTCGATATCATTACCACTCATGCTGTATAACCATGCCCCAAACTCCATCACTTATTAATATTCAGTTGTTTCTGGAAAGAGTCATCAAATATTTTCTTCATTTTCTCATAAAGGACTCCTTCAATACATAAAATCTTTGTCAGTCAAAAGTTACTCAAACCATTTCACATAATTCAAAAACCCTGTATATATACTTCGTCTAGTTGTATTTGTTTTGGAGATACTCGCGAAAAAATAAAATATCCTATCAGTATAACAACAGGAACAAGAGCTAAAGTTCATAGAGCCATTCTCCAGTCAACAACAAAAAGAATCACTGCTATAAAAATGATTCCAAAAATATTTCTCAGTACTCATAAAAGAGATCAATATAAAAGAAATAACTGGTTCTCTGTTCCTCTATCTAGTATTTTATAGAGTCATCATACTTGTTTTCCAAGATACGATCACATAGTCATCTTTATTGATTTTTTTGCGTAATCTAAGCTGATATCATGGTAGTTTTTTATAATCGTTTTCGCAAGGCAAAAATAGTCATAGCAATACATTAAAATAATAAGAGAAACTGTATACACTATCCAAAAAGAAAAAATCTTTACTGTTCACGCTATATCTATTTCTCCACTAATCATAAAAGACTCTATCTTCTTGATGATTTCTATAAATATCAGCGGTTCCAAAACTCAGAGAAACGCTACAATGACTCAAAAAATAACTATACCAATAGTTTGAAAAACTCCTGTAGACTCTATATAGCTTGATAAAACTTTTTTATATGTTTGGTAATTGTGTGCCATATTTTCTTAAACAACAACTGTATCATCAAATGATTTTTCCTCCTGCTGTATATATACGCTCAAGGTCTTGTTTTTGTGAAATTCATAGAGAAGTGGCGCTGCAAGAAACAAAGAGGAATACGTACCTACCAGCGTTCCAAAAAGCATTGTCAGTGTAAAACCTCCAATACTCTCTGGACCAAAAAATAGTATACACAGAAGGACAAATACCAGCGTCAAACTCGTAAATATACTTCGAGTATAGGACTCTCTCAAAGAAAGCTCTATTATCTCATCAAGCGTTTTTGTCTTTCCTCCAAACTCTTTCAAGTTTGAACGAATCCTATCAAATACGACTATCGTATCGTTAATAGAGTATCACAGGATTGTCAAGAGTGCTGTCACAAAAAATGTATCCACCTGAAACTCCGGAAACCCGTATGATGTCATGATATAAAGTCCCGTAGAAATACCCACGTCATGGAAGAGTGTCACAAGAGTGATAAGAGCAAAACTCGTTGATGAAATACCTCATATAGCTCCCGAAAAAGCATAAGCAATATATACGGCAATGGCAATTATTGCTAAAAAGAGTGTGAGTTTTGCGGTATTTTTTATATAGTCTCCAAAACTTGCTCCTATATTGGTATAACTCTCATATCAGATATCTCATATCTCTGCAAATCTCTCTGATAGCTCGTCACGAAATGCTATTTTGTACCTCTCTAACTCTTTTTCTGAAATCTTATTGGTAAATCAGGCTTCAACTATAAAACTCTTCTCTCCAGAAATCTGATACAGTGAAATCTGCGTAACAATATTTGTATCTACGTTTTGCTGTTTGGATATTATCTCCGCTTCTCTCTGAAGAAGGGGAAGATCAAGACTATAGTTTTGATAGCTGTAGAGTGTGCGTGTTCCTCATGTCATATCTATACCAAGATTGATATTTCAAAAAATGATGATCAATAGTGAAAATATCAGTAAGACGCACGATATTCAAAAAAATATATATCTCTTCGGTAAAACGCTATAGGAGTATAACATAAAGCTCTTTAAAAATAATGGCAAGATAGTAAGTGTTTTTTAGGGTAAATCAAAATAAACTTGTAAAAATAGACTCTCATATATAATTTTTTTCGACTCAATTTTCATCATAAAAAACTATGAAAAATATTATTCACTTTCTGATTATCGGTCTTTTGTGCTTGATGTTTGGATTTTTGATTGTTACGATGTTTTATCCTGATATCTTTCTGCCTATTATTGAGTGGATAAAGACGCAAATCGAATCTCTTGAAAAATGGAACTACCTCCTGGCGTTTATTTCTGCTCTTGCTGAATCCCTTCCTATTATTGGAACTATTATTCCTGGTCAGCTCGTTATGATGTCTGTTGGAGGATTTTATGGCTGACTATGATTATGACAATTTCTCTGAGTTTTGAGTTTTGCTATTGTTGGTTCTGCAATATCAAATGCGGTATGATATTTTTTATGAAAATATTATGGAGAAGGATTTTTTCAAGAATATGGTATTTGGGTCGGGATAGAACAAACTGAGCTCAAATACCTCAAAAAGTGAGTAGAAACTTGGGGATTATGGGGAATCATTCTCTCAAAGTTTCATCCACATTTTCGAGCTTTTCTCCCATTTATTGCTGGGAGTATGGGGTTTAGTACATATAAGTTTTGGATCTCAAATGTCATCGCCTCAACACTTTGGGCAACGACTTTTATCGTAGTAGGAATATTTTTTGCAGAGTACTATGAAACGATTATCAAGTATATATGATGGGTTTTTACTGCTATACTGATAACTATTTTGTGATATTTTTGGCTGTATAAAAAAGAAAAGTTGCAAGAGTATTGGCAGGAAAAAAATAGAGAGATGGAGGAGAAATATGCGAAAAGGTAAACAGGCTCTAAATATGAACCCTGGGGTTTTTATACCTCGGGGTTATTTTTTCTAAAAGAAAATCACAAAATATTTGACTTTATTATAAAATAATGATTAAATACTTTATAGATTATATATAAGTATTTTTTTATGTTTATTTCTGAATACATCTTCTCACTCTGGGGATATATTATGAGGGACCCTATAACCCAAATATCAGGTTTTGTAGCGATGTTTATCATCATGATAGCTATGTTCCAAAAAGATGATGCTCTAGTAAAAAAACTCATGCTCCTCTCAGCATTTTTCTGGTGAGCACATTTTTATCTCTTATGAGTCTACTCTGCTCTTGCATCCGTTATTATATGGGTTATCAGAATCATTGTCTCCACAAAGTATGAAAAAGATATGAAAGCTTTTATCTGAATTGTCGCATTAACTCTATTTGTTTGATACTTCACCGTTGACTCCCTACTATCATCTATACCGATTATTGCCTCTCTTCTATGAGCCTACGCCTTTTTCTTCTTAGAAAAAGTCCCTCTCAGAATTGCCATGATTTGTATGTCGCAAATGTTTCTCATATATAACCTCACTGTATGATCTATTAGTTGAGTCATCAACGAAATACTAGTGCAGTGAATACTCATATTCACTATCTACCGAATGCTTCATGAACAGTGAAGTATATCCTACTATCTCGCAAAAGTACAAGATATCCTTTGGCACAAGCATTATCCTGACTATGATAGATATATATTTGTCACTGAAAAAATTTCTTTTTACAAAAAACGACTATGAACATACTTCCTCCAGATCTTGCGTCTCGACTGGTTGAGATCTACTCTCAAAAAGAGATGAGTCGTTTGCAACAAGTTTTTGAGCAAGCTCAAAGACCAGTAAGTTTTCGGGTCAATACACTCACATCATCAGCTGAAGAAGTAGAACAAGCACTTGAGAAGCATCATATACCTTTCACAAAAATATCTTTCCCAAGATATGCATATATTTTGCAGGAAGATGTTTGAGAGAAAACGCTCTGGAATCTCGATATATACAAGCAGTGAAAAATATATCTCCAATGACTCTCTAGCCAACTTCCAGCACATATATTTACCAAGTATCCAGATGCAAATCTCAAGATTCTTGATGCCTGCGCAGCACCGTGAGGAAAAACTTCACTGCTTTCTATGCTGTTTCCAAGTGCAGAAATACACGCTCTCGAACCTCATCCCATACGCTATAAAAAACTCTGATACAACCTCCTCAAGCTCTGAGCCAAAAATGTAAAACCTCTACAACAAACAGCGCAAAAGTTTGCTCAAAAAAACCATGCTTTCTATGATATAATTTTGATAGATGCTCCTTGTAGTGGAGAGTGATGACTCAGTCTGCATAACACAAAATTTCTTGCATCTTGGTCTCTGGAACATGTACAACAAAACTCTCATCGACAAAAAGATATATGCCAGAGTCTCTCGAGACTTCTCAAGTCTGGCTGAGAAATGCTTTATACAACTTGTACGCTTGCCCCAGAAGAAAATGAAGAAGTAGTAGATGATATACTTATGAAGCATCCTGAGCTGTATCTGAAAAAAATAGATATTCCAAAAAATCCTTATTTTCTCCTATCATCGCCAAGAGTTCGCTTTGAACAAAAGTGCTATACAAAGGAAATAGCAAAAAACTGTCTCCGTATTGATCCAAGTAGGTATAGTGAATGATTTTTTCTTGCAAAGTTTTGCAAGCAATAGGAGGTTTGTAAAAAAAAGTGGGCTCTAGGGAAGCATAGAAAAATAGAAAATGTGTAAAAACAAGTAATTCAAGGAAAAATCAATTTGGATGAAATAAGCGTATTCACTGTACTTGTTTGAAGACAATATTAGATTTTGACGATGAAATACGAAGTTTTTCTACATTCTCCTAACTCTGAAACTTAAAGAGGATGACATCTCCATCCTGAACAATATAGTCTTTTCCCTCTAGTCTTACTTTTCCATTTTCTCGCGCTCAAGACCATCATCAAAACTCCACAATATCAGACCAAAGAGCGACATCAGCTTTGATAAATCACTTTTCAAAATCTGTATGTATCACTCATGCTGCCTCGGAAGCAGTTGCTCATCTCTTTACTGTCCACGCTCGAACCTCTTGCTCTCCAGCAGTAAAGTAGTACTGAAGGCCAAGAGCATCATAACTGGCTTGTATGAGTCTATCTAAACCGGTGGAAACAAGACCCAGATCATCCAGAAACGCCTTCCTCTCTTCCCCCGACATCTCTATCATATCTTCTTCGAGTTTCGCGCAAATCGGCACGACTCTCCCTTTGAGTTCAGTATCAGTATTGAATCACATATATTTTTTGAGTTCCTGCTCACTCGCGTCCATCATATCCTCACTCACATTACAGGCATATATAAACTGCTTATTTGTGAGGAGATGAGAGTCTTGGAGATGGAGTCGCTCATCATCACTCAGACTGAGGTCTCATGCAAGTTTTCCCGACTCAAGCTCTGCAAGAGTCTTTTGGAGCGTTGCCACCTTTGCGGCAATATCCTTATCTCATCGAGCTTTTTTTGACTCTCCAGCAATTCTTTTTGTTAGAGTTTCGATATCTGCAAGTATGAGCTCAGCATTGATAACCTCGATATCATTTTTGGGATTCAGCTCCCCATGAACATGAGTAATATCATTGTTCTCAAAAACTCGTACTACTTGCAAGATAGCACTTGCTTCTCGTATATTAGCAAGAAATTTATTCCCCATTCACTCTCATTCACTGGCTCATTTCACGATTCAGGCAATATCAGTGAACTCACAGCTCGCAGGAATGACCTTTGCTCCTTGGACTGCTTTTTGGATTTTTTCCAGTCTTTCATCGTGCACATTCACGATACCAACATTTGGTTCAATAGTACAAAATGGAAAGTTTTGCGCATCTGCTGCATAATTTTTTGTCAGCGCATTGAAGAGCGTTGATTTTCCAACATTTGGAAGTCAGACAATACCTATTTTCATAACATATTTTTATAAAAGCCCAGAGTAATCAATCCTCTATAATATTTCCTGCTATCTTCTATTTAGATAGCTATTCACTTCTTCGTAAATGATAGATTCTATTCAAAGCTTTGAATTTTTTCTTCAAGTTTTTCGAGTTTGTATTTTGCTTTTTCTTTTTTCAGCATTTCACTACGCACGAGATCTTGAGGAGCATTTCGGACAAAAGACTCATTGAGAAGTTTCTTATCCAGAAGTGAAATATATTCTTTTGTATCTATAATTTGTTCTTTGAGACGCTGTTTTTCCGCATCTACATCAACAGCATTCGATGTGTCAACATACACTTCAACTCCCGACCTTACTACACTATACACATACGATGGATCTGATATTTTTTTATCAATCAGTTTGGTATTCTCAGACTTTACAATACCTGAGATAACATCTATACATGATCTCAGTATCTCTGCATTTTTATTTTTTGCGTATATCTTGAGCTCGATAGTTTTGTTTGGCATAACATTGTTTTCTGCTCGGAGTTTTCGTACCTCATGAACGATTTCTGTGAGAAGCATATGAGCTTTTTCGACTTCTTTATCTTGCTCTATAACGACCTTTGGCCACGGAGCAACAATCAGATCTCATGTAAAACCAAGCTTTTGGTACAATTCTTCTGTCACAAAGGGAATGTAGGGATGCCATAAGCGAAGAAGTATATGTATAGCGTAGAGTATCACATCTTGTCCATACTTTGATGTATCCTTTGTGAGTTTAAACTCCTCAATGTAATAGTCGCAAAAACTATTTTTTGTAAAGCGATACAACTCGACACCTGCCTCTGAAAAACTATACCCCTCCATTGACTCACTTACAGTATGAGTAAGACTCATCAGTTTTGAGAGTATCCATCTCTCATGAAGCATCAATGTATCATAGTGTTGTATGAGTTTTTTTTCTGTAGTATCAAGAGAAAATTTTTTGATATCGCTACTCACGTGAACAAATCGACAGGCATTCCAGAGCTTGTTGATAAAGATCATATTATTCTCCACATTTTCTTCATCAAACTTTACATCATTTCACGGACTTGTACCGATAACCAGTGTCATTCGGAGTGCGTCTGTCCCATATTTTTGTACCATATCGATAGGATCAACTCCATTTCCTAAGGATTTGCTCATCTTTCTCCCTTTACTATCACGGACCAGTCCGTGAAGGTACACGGTATGAAATGGTGTTTTTCAGGTAAATTCATACCCAAACAGCAGCATTCGTATCACCCAAAAGAATATAATATCATATCCTGTTTCTAATACATTTGCCGGATAAAACTTATGAAATAACTCATTTTGTTTTTCGTCGTATATCTCATATCCAAGAGTAGAAAAAGGCCACAAAGCGCTCGAAAACCAAGTATCAAGTACATCTTCATCTTGTGAGAGAGCAACTCATACGCCTGCCTTTTTTTGAGCTTCTTCGAGATTTCTCGCGACGATAATATCTCACTGCCGGGTATACCATACAGGTATCCTCTGTCCCCATTGCAGTTGTCGGGAGATACACCAATCTCTCATATGAAAAAGCCAGTCTTCAAATATTTTATTGTATTTTTTTGGAAGGATTTGGTACTCTTTTTTCTTGTATCCAGAAATAACTTTTTTTGCTATAGGAGAAATACTGATAAACCATTGTTTTGAGATGATTGTTTCTATCTTTGCTCCTGTTCTCTCACCATAACCTACTCTTGCGACATGATTTTCTACCGAGAGAAGATTTCATTTACTTTTGAGGAGTTCTACAATATTTTGTCTTGCCGTAAGAAAATCCTGACCCGAAAATATTCCTGCTATATCCGTCATTCTTCCATCTTTTCCGAGAACAATTCTATTCAGTGGCAAGTTGTGTCTCTTGGCAAGTTGAAAGTCGTTGGCATCGTGAGCTGGAGTGATCTTGACGGCTCAGGTACCAAACTCCATATCACACATCTCATCAGCAACGAGAGGAATTTCTATATTGACTATTGGGAGAATGAGTTTCTTTCCTGATCTTAAAAGTTTTCTGTAGCGTTTATCTTTAGGGTTTACTGCAACAGCTACATCGCCGAGCATTGTTTCAGGCCTGGTTGTTGCAACCGTAACTTCACTGTCACTTCATGATACAAAGTAGGTAATATAGTAGAGTTTGCCTTGTTCTTCTTTGTATATGACTTCTTGGTCAGAAACAACGGTTTTCAACACGGGATCATAGTTGACCATATACTCTCACTGATATATGAGACCTCTCTCATAGAGGAGATTAAAAGCATCTATGACTCGCTGATTCATATCGGGATCCATGGTAAATTTTTCTTTTGTCCAGTCGCAGCTTGCTCACATAGTTCGGAATTGGTCTTGGATTTTTCATCCATAAAGAGTATTCCATTTCCAGCACTCATCGAGAAACTGTTCTCGTGTCATTTGAGATTTATCTCTTCCTTCTTGAGAAAGTTTTTCTTCTACTTTTACTTGTGTTGAGATACTTGCATGGTCTGTTCCAGGAAGATAGAGTGTTTCATCACCAAGCATTCGATGGTAGCGTATCATAATATCTTGAAGTGCCAGCATCGAAGAATGTCATACATGCAGTGCTGCTGTCACATTTGGTGGAGGCATAGGAATATAATAGCTCTTCCCTGTACCTCTATCTTGTGGTTGAAAGAGTTTTTTTTCCTCCCAGGATGCGTAAATATCTTGCTCAAAGCTTTGTGGATGATATTTCTTTGGAAATTCGGACATGTGTTTGTATGATAAAAAAAATAACTTTACAAAAAATATATCTGTAAAGCCATTTTTTCAAAAATCTTTTATATTTTTCTTCCTCAGAGAATTTCTGAGAAGTACAAAGAATCTCTCATCTACTCTGACTCTAGCAAGTCATCTCTAAAATATACACCCCTCCCCTAGCCCCTCCCTTAGTAAGGGAGGGGAAGATAGATTTGTCTCTTTTTTTGAAAGGAGATATGGTTCGATAGAACCAGAACGGATTGATTTCTACGTTTTCGAGACCGGTCTCTTATATACGAGAGTACCTCATTTCTCAAAGTTTTTTTTAAAGAACTCCGTTTATGAGCCAAGATCATTCAACAATCTCTGGATTTTGTGCTATCAGAGCTGATGACTGTTGCGCTGCTTGTGATACTACCAGAAATACAAAAATCAAACTACAAGAAAGAAATATAATCCAATATGTTGCCTGATTCATAGGTTGTTTCTCGTGTTCTACTGCGTCGAAAAATGCGTCTTTCCAAGTCATAGGTATATCATTAAAAAATATATGTACCCCTATGATAGAGTATTTTCTTATGGAGAGCAAAAAAAGCAGGTTGACAAAAAAAGTATTGGAAAATGGATAATAAATTTTGTGTAAAAAGTTCCTTAAAAAACCTCTGGTTGCATATGAGTCTCGAGCTCAATGAATTTTTGATTATTTTTCTGAAACATCAGTTGCACAGAACCTGTGGGACCGTTACGATTTTTTCGGATAAAGATATCGGTTACTCCTTTTTTGTCAGAAAACTCATCATAGTACTCTTCTCGATACATCATCATCACAATATCCGCATCTTGCTCTATAGAACCAGACTCTCTCAGGTCAGAGAGTACGGGACGCTTGTCAGGACGCCCCTCCACCGCGCGCGAAAGCTGAGAAAGCGCAATGATCGGAACATCAAGCTCACGAGCCAAAGACTTGATACCACGAGATATTTCTGATACCTCCTGCACACGATTGAGTGAGTTTCCATTGGTCATGAGTTGAAGATAATCAACGATAATCAGGTCTAACCCCGACTCTATCTTGAGACGGCGAGCCTTACTCTTGAGATCAACCAGATTTCCCCCTGCACTGTCATCGATATAAATATCTGCCTCAGAGAGTTTTTCCATCGCTTCACCTATCTTTGCAAACTCACTATCTTCGAGCTCTCATTTCTGCAGTTTCCAGCTATCAATACCCATGGCGCTTGCTATCATTCTATCTGTCAATTGCTCCTTACTCATCTCAAGACTAAAGATCGCAACTGACTTTTTCTTAAAGCCTATGTTTTGCGCCAAGTTCATTGCTAAAGCGGTTTTTCCCATAGACGGACGAGCCGCAACAATAATCATATCTCCTCCCTTGAGACCTGTAAGTTTATTATCCATCGAACCGTATCATGTCTGAAGTCTATGATCCTTTATGAGGTCAGGGTTTTCGTGTATCTCGGCAAACTCCTCATAACGCTGAGTCAGAATATCGTTGATATGAACGAGTTTATTTTTAATAAAGGTTTGCGTAACATTAAATATAGATTTCTCTCCCTTTTCCAGTAAATCATTCAGAGGTTCGTCTTCTTGGTATCACAGTGAAACAATCTCATTTCCAGACTTGATCAATTTTCTGAGAACTGCCTTATTTTTCACAATTTGCGCATACTCAAAAATATTTGTTGAACTTGGGACAATCTCTGTGAGATCTGTGAGATAGCTAATACCTCAAATCATGTCTAAGAGCTTTTTATCATCGAGTTTTTCTTTTACCGTGATGAGATCAATAGGTTTATTGAGACGAAAGAGCTCAAACATCACATCATATATTTTCGCGTTTGCATCTTCATAAAAATCTTCTGACGACAAAAGATCTCCAACGAGTATGAAGCCATCTTTATCTATCAAAAGACTTCCTAAAACTGATTGTTCTGCTTCGAGACTGTGAGGAGGTATCTTGAGCATATTGTAAAAAGGTATAAAATATGCACTGAGAGTAAAAAAAAATACAGACATCTCAACTGCATCTTTTTTTTTCTGTCAAAAACTTCCTCGGGTGTAAAAAACTTGTTAAGGAAGTTCTGAGAAACTTCTTTTTTTTCTCCTTTTTCAAAGGAGAGATGGCTCGATAGATCCAGAGAGGATTAGAAATTTTTTGTTTCTCAGAGACTGCTTATGACTCAAGTTTTTTTACTCTTGAAAGTATCTCTTTATTATATGGATCAACCTCTAAAACGAGCCTATAATTCGTGAGAGCTTCTGATGGTTTTCAGAGTTTTTCAAGAGCATATCATTTCAAAGAGAGTTTTTCTCCGTCTCGTGGTTTTTGCTTGAGAAATGCACAGGCAGTTGTAACGCAGGCATCATAGTCTCAGTGTTCTGCCAAAAGATGCGCGAGTATATCGAGGATCTCAATATTGTTTTTGTCTTTTTTCAGAGCACGCTGATAGCAAGAAAGAGATTTTTCTATCTTTCCTCTGATATAGTATATATTCCCAAGTCTTCACAATATATAAGTATCATCTGGAGACTCATCAAGCATGTCTCTATATATATACTCTGCGTTTTGGTATTTCTCTTGTTTTTCATATACATCTGCCAGTAGCAGGTTGAGTTTTGTATGATTTTTATCAAGCGATAAGCCTTGCACAATAAGATTTTTCGCAAGCTCAATAGAGTTTCGTGAGATATGCACTTCGCAGCGCTTGATGATTTCTCGTATTCTGGCTGTATGCTTTGTATCTGAGCTTGCAGATACATCTTCTTCTTGGATGTCTGATTCTGGAGTTTTTATATCCGTCTCTCCATACTGTTCACTCTCTCATGCTCGAGCATATTTTCTGAGCTTGCGTTGATGTTTTCACCACAAAAAACTTCCTAATCTATCAAGGGTAAAGTAGATAATATACAGGCAACTTACGAAAAGTAAGATGATTTCTATTTTGAGTAACACTGGAAAATAAACGGTAAAAATGATAATATAAAAAGTATACCTATTTTCTTAGTTTATAAAATATTTTCCTGCCAAATCTTTTTTCACGCATCACTTTATTTCCATAAGAGACAGACGTGAGAGAAGTATATGCGTCTCAACTCATAAAGAATCACATATCTCATCAAAGTTTTGTCCTCATGATTGCAGACAGGTATATATCTCTTTTTCATCTGCTGAGAGTGTTGAGATGATATCTTTTTTCTGACTTTTTTTTACATCTATACAATACTCTTCGAGAATATCTTGGCTCTGTGAGACAAGTTTTGCTTCTCCATTTTTGATGAGAGTATTAGTTCCCAAAGACTTTTGAGAAAACATATCTCATGGAACAGCAAAAAGATCTTTTCCATAATCAAGAGTAAGTTTTGCAGTGATGAGACTTCACGATTTTCCCTCTGCTTCGACCACGAGTACTCAACGAGAAAGTCCGACAACTATCTCATTTCTAATAGGAAAATTATAAGGATTACCTGGCTCTCCAATACGAAACGAGCTGATAATAGCTCCTCCTGCGTGTATAATCTTCTCAAAGAGTTGTGCGTTTCATACTGGATAGCATTTATTGATGCCTGTTCCCATAACAACTACGGTAGGATTTCCACTCTCAAGACAGGCTTTGTGAGCCTCACTATCGCAGCCACTGGCTCATCATGATACAATCGGAAAAACCTCTGCAATATCTGGGATAATTTTCTCAATAGCGCGTTTTCCATAACTTGAAATCTTTCTCGCTCCAACAACAGCAAACATATCTGTACTTGGTATACTTCATCGTATATACAGGATAAAAGGGCTATGAGAGATGTGCTTGAGAGACTCGGGGTAGTGCGGGTCAGGATAACACACCACCTCAACTGCAAGCGTTTGCATGACCTCATCAAGCTTTTTTGTATCTTTTTTTTGAAAACGCTCCCATATCTCTTCACGCCTCTTTTCATTTTTTACATAGTAGGAAAGAAGCTTGAGAGAAAGCTCATCAAAAAGTTCTTGAAAACTCTTTCCCAGTTCATAGAGAGCATGAAGTTCCAAATGCGAAAACCCACACCAATGCAAGTACACACTACAGCGTTTCTCTTTGTCTATCATTTAAATATGTTTTACTACAATATATACACAAAATATATACATATTATAGATATTGCAAATATTATTGCTTGAAAATATCTCATATATATGCTATATCATTAAAAAAGTATTAAAAAATAACAAAGTTTGCTTTCCTCTTATTTTCCCTACACTTTTTGAAAATAACTTATAAAACAAAAAAATGTTACCCAAAAACAAAATAGACTTTAGAAAAAATCTCTGGCAAGAAATACAAAAATCTCAAAAAAAGTATGTGCATATCATCATGATTGCGACTAAACCAGATATCATCAAGCAAGCCCCCCTCTATCTCGAACTCAAAAAGAGAAAAGAATTTGTCCTGCTAATACATACAGGCCAGCACTATGATTACAATCTCTCTTATGGTGTTCTGCAAGAGTTTTGAATGCAGGTAGATATCAATCTGAATATATCAGGAAAACTCCATGAGAAATATGCCATGGTAGTTGAAAGACTCTGAAATACCCTCTGTAAACTCATCGAAGAGTACTGAAAAATAGTAATTCCCTATGTTCATGGAGATACTATGACTGCCACCACTGCAGATAAAGCTGCATTTCTCAACAAATGCGCTGTTGTACATGTTGAGGCTGGTATAAGGACATTTACCCCAAAAGCAGAATTTTATCACCAACTCTTCCAAAACTACAATCCAGAGACCTTTGACTGGGAAGAGTATTTTACTCGTCTTCAAGATCCCTCTCTCTATGAACTCTGAAGTATAGAACCATACCCAGAACAGTTTGATACTCGAGGTATAGAGCCCTCTGCTGGATACTACGCTCTTCCTCATGCCATCTATGAATCTACTCTCTTATCAGAATGATTTCCAAAAGAAAATATGCAAGTAGTGGGAAATACTGTCGTAGACGCAGTAAAAATCTCTCAAAAAAGACTCTCAGAATCTCAAGTATTTGAGATATTCCCACATATGAAGTGAAAAGATTTTCTCTTTATTACGATTCATAGAAGAGAAAATTGTGAAAAAAAAGAGCGTTTTCTTGCGATATTTTACGCGATCAAAGAACTCCTAAAAAGAGGAGTTTCTGTATGTTTTCTCGGACTTTACGCAAGTGAGACTGCTATAGATACCTTTTGACTGCGAAATGAGCTTGATGAAATGGTACGCAGATACCCTGAAACTTTGACATATGGAAAAGCACTTGCACACCATCATGAAGTGATAGATATGATTTCTCAGGCATGAGCGGTTGTTACAGACTCAGGTTCTCTCCAAGAAGAAGCAAATATTGTTGGAACTCCCTGCGTGACGCTACGCTTTGGGTCAGATAGATCAGAGACTATTTTTCACGGATGTAACATCATAGCCCCTCCTGTAAACTCAGAACTTATCGCAGATATAGTAGAATGAGCTATAGCAAATCCAAACATGAAAAAAGAAAATATTTATGGAGAAAATGTTGCGGTAAAAATCGTAGATGCTGTTTTGGATAAGGTTCACTCTCAAGGAAAACTGTTTCAGTATGATGATGAGCGACTTGGACTTGAGAAATATTTTCACTGGAAGTAAAAAATCCTAGCCCACCACAGCTAGGATCTTACTTATATGAGATGGCAAAGCTCTGCTTGCTCGCTATGAGTGAGGTATCACACATATTTGAGAAAATTAAGCTTTTCTCCATCTGGTATAACTTTTGAATCAGCGATAGTATCAAGTACTGCTGCTGAAACAATTATTTTACTTTTTTTCATGGAAATATATCATTAGTATATAATCCCAGAAATAATATGTACACGTATGAAGTTTCCTTCATAAATATATTATTTCATATAAATATACTATTGTCAAATATTTTATGATAATATTATGAATAGATCCATGAACAACGACTATTTGATATGCTGTAATACAAAAAAATCCTCATAAAATAGAGCTTATTGACTATTGAGTAGTAGAAACTCCTGCAAAAATGTCTCTTGAGCATAAACTGGTGGAAATAGGGTATGATATATCTGGAATTATTGAAAAATACCAGGTTGAGAGGCTTTCAGTGGAAAAATTGTTTTTTAACACAAACATCACTACTGGTATCGCTGTTGCTCATGCTCGTTGAGTGGTATGCTATGAGGCAGCTAAGAGATGAATTGCTCTCTATGAGTATACTCCCTTGCAAATAAAAAAAGCTATCACAAGTAATGGAAGAGCTAGTAAGCTGCAACTCCAAAGAGCCATTCAAATGATTTTTTGACTTTCTGAGATCCCAAAACCTGACGATGCTGCTGATGCAATAGCAGTTGCGTATATGGGAAGTTTGGAGAGGTAGAGTAAATTGTAAGAAATGAAACTTGACTTTATTTATAAAATTATTAAAAAGTGTATATGAAAGTTTCTTTAATGTTTAACTTCTAAAATATTCTGCTGTACAGATTATCCAAAAGTGTAAACAACCCTAGAGTTTCTTACAAATGATATATCAAAAAAGCTTCCTAAAATCCCAGACCTCCATGTGAGAAAACTGCTCAAGAAATATAAGAGATTTCGAAACAAATCCCTTATTAGAGCTAAGAAACATGGGAAACAAATATTTAGGAGAAAATCTCCACAAAAATAAGGGACAGCATTTCTGCTGTCCCTCTTTTGTGCCCTATTATTCCGCAAAAAGATCAGCTCCTTTTTCGATTTCATCTTTGAGAATATTTACTTTTTGTTTGGCACTTATAACTATTTCTGGATCGTATTCTAGTTCTTTTTCAGAAATTTTTTCTGGATAATTAAAAAGTGATAAAACATATTTGATAGAGTTGATTCGTGAAGCTTTTTTATCATCAGAGTTAATAATCGTCCACGGACATATATCTGTCGAAGTATTTTTAAAGTTATGATACTCGGCAAGAGTATACTTTTTCCATAGTTGTTGAGAAAACTGATCAATCGGAGAAAGCTTGTACTGCTTGAGAGGATTATATTTTCTCTCTTCAAATCTCTTTGCCTGCTCTGATTTTGATACAGAATAATAGATTTTTATTACTTTGATACCAGCATCTTCCAGCATTTCTTCAAATTTTGGAACATCACTAAGAAATTTTTCATAATTTCGCTTATTTACAAAACCCATCACCGGTTCAACTCCGAGTCTATTATACCAAGACCTATCAAAAAATACCATTTCTCCTCCGTTTGGAAGATGTTTCACATACCTTTGAAAATACCACTGAGTTTTTTCTTCGTCATTTGGCTTTTGTAGTGCAACAACTCTTGCTGCTCGAGGATTAAGATACTCTAAAAATCGCTTAATGTTTCCTCACTTCCCCGCTGCATCGCGTCACTCAAAAATAATTAATACTTTTTGCCCAGTTTCTTGAATATATCTTTGGAGTTTTACAAGCTCAAGCTGAAGCTTAATAATTTCTTTTTCATAAGAAATGATATTTTTCTTGATAGCAACTTCTTTGTACTTATCTCTTTTTGATACATCTACCTGTGAAAGTGATTTATATTTTCCTTCTACTTTTTTGATAACATCGATGAGTGATCTTGTCTCATCTTCATGCTCCAGCTCGTGTAAGATATCATCAATTTCATGAAGAAACTTTTGGAGGTCTTTGAGATGTGAGCGAATAGCCTTGTGTTGTTTCTTGTCTTTGAGATAGTCATCTAAGAGCATCTCAAGCTTATTGCGAAGCACTTTGATATTATCCACATCAGAGTGTTGTTCAAAACCTTGCAGAAGGTCAACAAGTTTTTGCTTAAATTCTGTATAATTATCATCTGATATTTTTTCAATATTATTGATGATCTGGTAAAAAAGAGCGGTCATAAGAAAAAATTGAGAAATAAATTACTTCTCAATCATCTCATATATTTTTTTAAATGTCAAATATTTTTCATAAAAAGTCAAATTTCATGATCCTCATCATGCAAAAACACCTTTCTATAGCCATATTTTCCTATAAATTTTTTTCCTCTTTCAAAGTATTTAGTTCTCAAGATTCGTACATTTCTGTCATAATATCAACTCCTCCTATAAGTTCTCAATCTATATAAAGCTGTGGAAATGTAGGCCAAGAAGAATATTCTTTGAGAGCTTGTCTCATGTCTTCATCACTATATACATCAAAACTTTCAAAGTATATACCAGACTCTACAAGTATTGCTACCGCATTTGCAGAAAATCCACACTGAGGTTCTTCTGGAGTTCCTTTCATGCAGAGCATCACTCGATACTGAGAGAGGAGTGATTGTATCTTTTGTTGTGTTTCTGAATTGATCATAAAATACTGTTTAAGAAATAAAAATCCTTTACTGCTTTGCAGAGTTTCCTTTATCAAAAACATCTACCCGAAGAGTTGAAGGATTATCCTTCAGGAGTACGGCACTTCATTCTGAGCGCGTGGATATACCCCGTTTTCATATACTCATCAAGAAGCTCATACACCATTTTAGACTGTTCTATACGCGATTTTCAGATAAATTTTTCTGAACATATATCGAGAAAAAAATGTTTTCCATCTCAGCGTTCGTCATGAAAGTCAATTTCTACTTGTTCTCCAAAGTGTTCTTTGAGTTGTATGAGGATTTCTTGGTGCATAGTTTAGAGCTCTTGTTTATCAATATATTCGTTGAGTTCTGGAATAAGAGGATGAAATAACTCATCTTCTATAATTTCCTGCTTCATAGCTGGGTTGAGTCACAGAATATTTATCAGTACTGTACGGGCATCTTCTGTGTTTTCCAACATCATCAAGGATTTTGCTTTTGTATATAGTAGAGCCGTGTTTTCTGATGATATTTCCAGACCTTTTTCTGAGGATTCAAGAGCTTTTTCCCAAAGCTCTAGTTCTATATAAATAGAGGATTTTTCTATCAAAATGAGTATCTCATCTTCTTGGATACCAATCGAAGAAATACTCTCAAGCAGGTCGATTTTTTGCGCGGAGTTTTCTTCTCTATTATACTGACTCCAATAATATGCTGCCTCTTGTTTTTTTTGGAGAAATGCCTGATTTTCAAGGATAGCTTGTGACTGTTTGAGTTGGTCGTCTTCAAATTTGAGCATAAATGCTTCAAGCTTTTTTTGTTCCGCACCTATGCGTTTCTCCACCTCTTTTTCAAATCTGATAGAAAGATTTTCTTTGAGGTCACGAACGGTCTTCCACCCAAATAGTCAGATAGCCATAATGGCAATAGTAAGTACCACAAAAAAGAAATTTACCGTGTTTGCACTATAGGAAAGTGCTCTGTCTACGAGTGCAAGTTCTTTTTGATGCAACATTGATTCGATTTCTTTCTTGTATCCTATGATGTCTCCTCTGAGTTCTTTCATTTCTGTGAGGATAAACCTTTGTGTCCAGTCAATATCTTCTGGAACTATGAGCTGTGTTTTCTCACCATTTGTTTCTTCAGATACAAATATATAGTCTGGGTCTTGTTGGAGAGCGAATGTATGACTCATACTGCAAAGACATCAAAGAAAAATAATGAAATGAAAAAGGTACTTCATAGTATATGTGTAAGTTATATGACATATCTTTAGTGTGTGGAGTATAAAAATATTTTTTATTTTGCATAAAATTTTTATATACTTTCCTGTGTATCTTACATTTTTAACTCCATAAATTTATGCTTCGATTTATTGTTCCTGCTTTGATTATTATTATCCCTCTTATAGCTCTATCAGCATGAGGTCTCAGTGGATTGTATACAGGTATTGTTATAGACCTTATACTGATTGCCCTATCTGTTCGTATTGTTTCTCCAAATACGGTGCGTACCGTTGAGTTTCTTGGAAAGTTTGATCGTATCCTGAGGCAAGGACTCAACTTTATTATTCCTTTTTTGGAAACAACTCGTAATCAGGTGCTCTACAGAAGAAACTTCCCTGTTGAGGTCGAGGGGGTAACAAGTGACAATGTTACTGCCTATATTGGTCTCAATGTTATCTACTATGTCGAAGATGATAGTGATAATACGCAAGCAGGAACTATTTATAAGTCTGTCTACTCTATTGATGACCCGCGCACGATGATGAAGTCTACGATAGATGAACAACTTCGTGGAATGATCGTATCGTTTACGCATAAGCAGATATTTGCAAAACGGGAAGAAATATGAAGTGAGATAGAAGAGAGATTGAGGGCGAGACTTGCAGGTTTTGGATATAAGCTCGACTCTATTCAAGTGCGTGATGTAAAACTCCAAAATACCGTTATGGAAGCCATGAATAAGGTAGTAGAAACGCAAAAACTCAAGGAGGCAGCAATGAACCAGTGAGAGGCTGAGAAGATCATGCAGGTAAAACAAGCAGAAGCCGAAAAAGAATCAAAAATACTTCTCTGAGAAGGTATGGCAGGGCAACGAACAAAGATTGCAGAAGGATTTAAAGATGCTGTTGATATGATTAAACAAACTGATGATTCTCTTAACGCTGAAAAAGTCCTTCAGTTCCTTCTTGATTCTTCACGAATTGAGACGCTCGGAAATGTTGGCGGTGATGGAAACTCAAAGGTTATTTACCTCAATGAAGATCTTGAGGGAAGGTCTCTCTCAAAGGGAGACAAACTCATTGCAGGAAGTGATCTGATGAAATAATTTTTCTGAATATTACAAAAAATCTGCTTATACAAGCAGATTTTTTATTTCTTCTATTTTTGATACAAGAGATTCAAATCTCTTTATACCAATCCCATGTATGTTATCTTCAGAAAAAGAGCTATTATTCCTACAATCTTCAAACCATATAGTATTTATTCATTCTCCAAAGCGTGAAAAGACCTTTGGAAGTGCTGCACTTTTCGAGCCACCATTTCCTCCTGCAACAGACTCGGAGTAGAACTTTGGTTTTCATGGAACAAGTAACTCTCAAACTCCTGCTTTAAAATCTGTTGAAAAAGCGTATACAGGAGCTTTCAAGACTTCATGCACAAATCTTTCTTGGCTGCGAACTCAAACTGCCGTCCAAAAAATAGGAATAATCCTATCATGGTATTCTCTTAAAAAGTCTCAAAATCGCTCTATTCACTCCTTTGGAATAGCAACTCCTGGGATATGTCTTTTACCTCGTATAAAAAAATCATCAAAAGCTCAAGACTCTAACTCTTCCGTTGTTCGACCATCATCAAGAGTATCGTTTATGTCTAAAAGTAATATATTTTTGTGCTTCATAGTAAATATTGTAACACTTTTAAAAGTAAAGTAAATATCTTAGGTGAAAATCTAAAAAAAAATTGATTTTTACTTTAATATTTATATGTTTATTTAGTAACTAGCTAGAATTATGACTTACATATATACATCATCTAGACAAAATAGACGCAATCTTCTGCAAGAGAAGATGGTTTCTTTTGGTATATATATAATTCAAAAATAATCTCTATATAAATCACAAAAAGCTATTTTCTCTTACCAAAGAAAGTAGCTTTTTTTATTTTTTTACCATTTTTTATTATGGGACGTTAATAGAAGCAGGGCATTTTTATGCCAAAGAAGGTTTTTCAAAAGAATCTTCGGAATCATGGGACATAGCAATGAAGTATTTCAAAGATATTCCCAAACTTTTATTTATAGATGATGTACACCCTGAAAGCCAGGAGGCAACAGATATTGTACCTGTAAATATAGATTGGAGTGCAACTCCAAAAAAATTATCTGAAGATACTCTTTGAATTATAGAGATTGTTAATATGAATAATCAGGTAACGCTCGATAGGCCTACCCTACATATAACACCAGATTTTATAATCCTTGAATCAGAAATGACAAAATACACAAGACAGGTGATAGAAATACTCAGCTGACTTCCGAGAAAGAAACGATATAAATTTAGAGAATGATTCTGATGATTTTGTGGTGAACAAAAAATTTTACACAGCTTATGAACACCAACTTGTATCGGATATGATGTAGGACTTACATATTTTAAAGATACCATACTATGATTTGATTCATGAGTAAACGTACTCTCTAAAGTATATCATGAACAACAACTTTGAGTTAATCGAGTATATCAAAAAGTAAATCCCAACTTTGACCTACAACAATTCTATTACTAACTAAAACTACTACTATGAAAAAACATATTATCTGAATCATTGGAGGAATGTGACCTGAAGCAAGCTGTTACCTTTATAAGGGCATACTGAATCACTATCAGAAAAAATATAATGCTATTCAAGATTATGAGTACCCACACCTTATTATTAATAGTTTGAGTCTTTGTGGATTCTCCGAAAAAGGAATCGAAGATGAAAGTATAGTCAAGCAGTGACTTCTTACATGAGTGAGACAAATTGAAAAAGCGTGAGTGGATACAATTCTCATGGCATGTAACACGATTCATATATACTATGACTTTCTTCAAAGTAATTCTTTAGGAAAGATTATAAATCTAATAGAAGAAACTGTGAAGCAAGTAGAAAAAACAGACGTGAAAAATATTCTCATACTTGGTTCTCATACTACAAGAGAGACCCGACTCTATGATATATACCTAGAAAAGTATAATATCTGATATACTAGAGTGAATGATAAAGAGCAAAAACAAATAGACGCTGTCATAGAAAACATTATGAAAGATTCCGTAAGCTCTGAAGATAAAGATTTTATAAGTCAGATAGTAAAAAAATATAATACTGATGCCGTTCTTGTAGCATGTACTGAGCTTCCTATTATATTTGAGTGACTTGTAGTATGAAAAAAATTCGATACTCTCTCTATACTCACACAAATTATAGATAATATAGACCACTGAAGATTATAAAATGAGCTTTTACATATAATAAAGGAGAAGCTTTTTGATTGTGATTCATTCATTCCACGCTAGTGCATTGACATAAGTATAGCACTCAGCATCTGCTCATTTGTCCTTCCTGTCAGTCTCCATGCCTTTGGAAGTATCGATGACTCTGTTGTTCCAGGAATAGTATTTACTTCAAGGAAAAATACCTCCTCTCATCTCACTATAAAATCTACTCGAAAATATCATCTTAGATCATATATTTTCTGTGCAAGTTTTGTTGCGTGAGTAAGTTTTTCTCGAATCTCAAAACTCGCCTGTCAAAACACTTCTCTCATTCATGACTCTGATTCATATTTCGACTCATAGTCAAAAAAATCTTCTGAATTATTTTTCTCTAGCTTCATTATTGGAAGAACTTCGTTATCTACTACTGGAACGCTATATTCATCTCAGAGTATATACTCTTGCAACAAAATATCGTCATCAATATTTTCATGTATCTCCCTAAGTCTTTGCTGAAGTTCTCAAAAATCTCAGACCTTATACGTATAATAGCTTGATCAGCCTCGTTTTGGTTTTACCATCACAGGAAAATCAAGATACAAGTCTGCTTCTCAGATTTTTTCTCACTTTTGAAAACAAATCTCCTGAGGGACGCGTAATCAATTATCACGCGCTATAATATTGGCTCTTTTTTTATCCATACATAACTCACTTGTATGAGAATTTGAACCTATATATGGTATATTTTTCTCTTCTAAGAGTTTCTGTATTTTTCCATCTTCTCCATATTCTCCATGAAGAACTGGGACTACAATATCAAACTCTCATGCTCTCTGCATAAAAATATCTTGCTCTTCTGGAAGAAGAAATTTTTCATAATCACAGGAAAGAAACTGTTCAAAAAACCTGGCAGAACTCAGCGCGATATTTCTCTCATAGCCTGGTCATCATGTGAGAAGTGCTATTTTATTCATAAGAAATAATTTTTACGAAATACATTTTACTGGAGCAATACGAATATTCATCTTTTTTACTCCTTCTCGGAATCGTATCTCTGCTATTTCTCCTATCATACTATCTATCACTCATACACCAAAACGGGGATGCTCAACTTGGGATCACACTCTGAACAGAGAAACATCATTTTGAACTATCTCTCTTCCAACAGGAACTCCCCTCTCTTCATGATTCTTTATATCTCACCCCCAACCCCTCTCCTTAGATGAGAGGGGAGCAAATGAAAACCCAGAAAAAGAGTTCGAAGCATTCTCCTGAGACTCTGTATACTCCTCTGGTATCTCTCCCAAAAACCTACTTACTGGATTGCGAACATAGTCTCAAAAGTATAGACGCTCTTTAGCGTAAGAGAGAAAAAGTTCTTCTTTCGCTCTCGTCATTGCAACATACATGAGTCGCCGTTCTTCCTCAAGTTCACTTGGATTATTTTGTGTTCGTGAATGTGGGAAAAGACCATCTTCAAGTCCTGCAACAAAGACTCGTTTTTCTTCAAGTCATTTTGAGGTATGAATCGTCATAAGCGTCACAAAGCCTCTATCTTCTTCTTTGAGAGCTCCACTCTCTTGGGAAAGAGAGGGGTTGGAAGTGAGATTATCAAGATCACTGATAAGTGCCACTTCTTCAAGAAAAAGAGAAAGGGATTCTCTTGGTTCGAGCCCCGAGTATTCACTCGCAACATTTCCTAGTTCAGAGAGATTTTCCTTCTTACTTTCATACTCTACTTCTGAAAATTGTGTTCGGAGATACTCTTGATATCACACTCTCTTAATAACTTCAGAAATAAGCTGGCTCACACTATGAGTGCGCGAATATTCACTTAAAATACAAAAAGTCTCATAAAATCATTTCAGGGCTTCTTTTGCAGCTGGTCTGAGGTCTTTGATATCATCTATACTCTCAAGTACATCAATAAAGGAAATACCAAAAGAGTTTCGAAAGCTCGAAAGCATTTCAAGTGATTTTGCTCATATCTTTCGAGAAGGAGTATTAATAATCCTGAGAAAACTCACTGGATCACTACTATTATGAATGAGTCTGAGATAGGCAAGGATATCTTTGATTTCTTTTCTGTCATAAAACTTCATGCCTCCTATAACCTTATATGGTATAGCATGCTTCAGCAGTCACTCTTCTATAGAGCGTGATTGTGCATTGGTGCGGTAGAGGATGAGGTTATCTGAATACTTCCTTGTACTCCCCTCTCCTCTAAGGAGAGAGGCTGAGGGTGAAGTATTTACATAATCTTTAATGTTTTCAGCTATAGTGCTTGCCTCAGATCGATCATCGCTGTTTTCTACTATTTGTATTTTTTCGCCTTCAGTGTTTTCTGTCCAAAGATTTTTTTCGAGAGATTCCGTATTATTTTTGATAACATGATTTGCTCCTGCAAGAATATTTTTTGTTGAACGATAGTTTTGTTCCAGCTTTACTACGAGTGCACTGGGATAGTCTTTTTTAAAAGAAAGGATATTTCTCATATCCGCTCAACGCCAAGAATAAATGGACTGAGCATCATCACCGACTACGGCAATATTCTGATATTTCTCTGCAAGCAGGTTGACTATCTCATACTGTATAAGGTTGGTATCTTGATACTCATCTATCATGATATATGTGTATTTTTCTTGATAAAAATCTTTTACTTGAGGAATACAAAAAGTAGCTAAAAGTTTTAAGAGTATATCATCAAAATCCATAGCGTTATTTTCTCTCAATTTTTTTTCATAGAGTTCAAATGCTTTTGCCACAACTGCTTTAAAGTGCGTATCAGCTTGATTTGTATATTGCTTTGCATTGAGTAATTTGTTTTTAGCGTCAGAGATATAATAAGCTATTTGACGAGGAGGGAACTCTTTTTCAATCAGTCACATATCATCTTTGATAATCCCCTTCATTACTGAAAGTTTGTCACTTTCATCGTAGATAATAAAGTCTTTTTTTATGCCTATCATTTCTGATATTTCTTCACTCGAAAGTCAGGTAGGAAAAGTTGCTGATAATATATCTTTTAAGATATATATCCCAAAACTATGAAATGTCCCGATATATGGCAGGTGACGATTTCGAGACATATGAGGATGATACTGTGATCCTATAGCTCAGCCTATACGGTCTTTCATCTCACTTGCTGCCTTATTGGTAAAGGTAAGAGCAAGAATATTTCAAGGAGCAATGCCTTCTTCAGAAATCATATACTGCACTCTCTGAGTCAATGTTGCCGTTTTCCCTGAACCTGCTCCTGCAATAATCAGGAGTGGACCTTTGGTGTGAGTGATGGCTTCTTGTTGTTTATTGTTTGCTTTCATACCAAGAAGCATATGGTTTTTTGCAAGATTTTTAAATGTATTTTTCAGAAAAGTTTATAAGATATGTAAAACAATAGCTATACAAAGTATTATGAAAACATTTTCTCTCATCCTCGCCGTAGACGATAAAAATGGTATTGGGAAAGATGGTGATCTCGCCTGGAGAATCCCAGAAGACATGAAGTATTTTCAAAGTATCACAACACATACCCAAGATAAGGCAAAACAAAACGCCGTTGTTATGGGGCGAAAAACCTGGGAATCAATCCCAAAAAAATATCGTCCTCTTCCCCAGAGATATAACGCTATTCTCTCACAGAGTTATTGACGATTTTGAGAAATATGAAGTATTGAGACCGGTCTCAAATTTTGAGACCTAGAAAGCTGTTTGAACTACTTATACAATGAGACCGGTCTCAAAAATAGAGTAGAACATATCTTCATCATTTGAGGATCTCAACTATATAATAGTGTGTTACACGATGAAAGACTCGAGAAAATATATCTCACAAAAGTCATCTGAGACTATGGTTGTGATGTATTTTTTGATGGTATTGATGAAAACTTTGAAAAAATATTTGAAAGTGAGACAAAGAAGCACAAAGATATATCATATAGCTTCGTCGTATATCAAAGAAAAAAGAGCACTTAAGAAACTACCCGAGAAACTCTCTCCAAAAATCTACATCCCTCATCTGAGCATAGCTCTTTTTTACAAGATTTTGAAATTCTTTATATTCTTCATCGGTAAACTCTACAGAAACTCGTTTGTATTTTCCATTTTTTCCCTCACAAAAATCGAGCTCTAACTCTCCTATCTGAAACTGTGAATGAAGCTCATAATCATTTTCAAACAACAGTTTATAAAACATAAGTTGACGACCATGCCTCCCTTCTTCATATCCTGAAAAAGCATTTCCATCTTTGTCTTGTCATTTGATCTGTCAGAGATATTTTGCTGCTCAGGTTTTATAATCTGTAATCCTCACACTCTGAGAAAAAAGACCTCCCTGACCTCAATCAACATAAGTATGAGGCTGAAAATCATCACTGATAAGCTCTATTTTATCAATAATTCCAGTTAAGGGAATTTCCTCAAAAAAAACATTTCTTCGAGAGAATTTATACTCCGTCTTCAGTGGCGCTCTAAATGTTCATTCATACTTTTTATAATATCATTCTAGTGATTCATATCAGCGTTTCTTGAGCCTATGAAACTGTTCATCTGTCACAAACTCTCTTTCTAGTTGCCTGTCAAAAACATAGTGAAGATATCAGATATCTGGGACTTTTCCCATCTCTTGTATCTGCTGATAAAATAGTTCGAGTGTTCGATGATACATAGTTCCAAAAATACTATTCTCATTTTCCTCAAAAGGATAGCATAAAATAGTTCGATATAAAAAGTCTTTAGGACTCAATAAAAAAGTATTGAGATCACTTGCTGAGAGTTTGTAGTTTTCAAAAAATTGTTCTATATACACAAATATATCATCAGCGTATTCTATACAACTTGATTCTCTTTGTATAACACTCTTCATTCACTCTGCCAGTTCTCACTCACTCAGTATACAGTCATCTCTGTCATACTCTCAAATTTCTCAGAGAAATGGAGAAATAATATGAATCTTGCCATCTTTACTTTGTGGATAAGAAAGAAGCACCCGCTTTTTTGCTCGCGTGATAGCCACAAAGAAAAGTCTCCTATCTTCTTGCATTTGCCTTTCTGAAAGATATTTTTTCTTTTCTACATCACTCATCATACTGATATCTGAAAACTGGAGACCATTTCCCGTCATTCACTCTGGAAGAGATATCAGTTTGCGAGTCATCTTACTTTCCCAAGATCCAACTCTGAGTCATGGAACAAAAACATACTCATATTCGAGACCCTTTGAGCTATGAGCTGTCAGTACTTGTATACCCGATATCTTTCATAGAGTCTGTATTCGAGATATATGATATCCGTGAGTCATGTAGAGTTCTATTTTTTTGAGAAAGTCTTGAATGCTCATACTTTTTCTTCCTTTCATCCATGATCGAACTTCATGAAAAAGCGTCAGTATATCTGCTCGCTGTTCAAGACGACATATATGTTTTTCTCAGCTGAGAAATTCAAAGTGTTCAATCATTTCTGAGAGAAAATACGCAAAATTATTCTCTGCAGCAATCCTCTGCAGATCAAGAATTTTTTGAACAAAAGCGAGGCAGGAGTCTTGATCTCTCAGATCAAGTTCTTTTAGACGCTGCTCATTACTCAAGAGATCAAATATTCTCATGGCATACCTTCGAGTTTTTCCATAGTTTTGTTTATAAAGAAAATGACTCATCTTGAGGCTATCCATATGGCATATTCCAGAAAAACGAGACCGCAGAACATCAAGTAAGTCTTTCTCATGTTCGTAGGGATTTTCAACTATTTTTACGCAAGAAAGTAAGAGCTGTATAATATCTGAGTCAAGGATATTTGATTCAAACTTTGAGCTCAGAGCAATCCCTCTTTGAGTTAAAAGGTAAGAATAATAGATAACCTCTGTATTTGATCGAACAATGATTGCTATATCTTCTTGCGCGACTCATGATGACAAGCATGCTTCTATATTCTTGAGAATATAGAGATCTTCATGGATATTTGTTGCTGCTTCGTAGAGAGAGACAGATGATTTGTCTTGTCATGGAGAGGGGATGTTTCACTGTGTAGAGGTAGAGACTTGTGAAATAAGATGTTTTTTTAGTCCTGGTATTCTTTGTATCAGTCTTTCACTATTATGTTCTATACAGGACTTTGCCGCATCAAGAATGCTTTGTGTACTACGATAATTTTTTGTAAGCACTATCAAAAGAGCTTGAGGATATGAGGTACTAAAACCTAGCATATTCTCGATATTCGCTCACTGAAAACGATAAATAGACTGATCATCATCTCCAACTACCATAATATTGGGGTTTTCTGATTGCTCTGCTATGAGTCCAATAATCTCATTTTGAGGGGTGTTAGTATCTTGATACTCATCTATCATAATATATTGAAATGTTTCGGCAAAATATGCCTGCATCTGAGTATCTTCTGAAAGTCTTTTACGAACAATATTGATCATATCATGAAAATCATACAAGCTCTTTTCTCTCAAAAACTCTTCATAGCGTTGAAAGATTTTTTGGAGTTCTCTGAGCTTCCCTATATATTTCTCGTGTTTTTCTTGGTAGGTTTCTATTTTTTTGATGCGGGGATTATTTCGTTTTTCTTCGAGCCACTGCAGTGATTTTTTTTCTTCTTCATCTATAATATCTTGAAAGTCTGACGGGGATATCCCTTCTCATTTTATTTTTTGTATTTGTTGTGAAATCTCTCTCCCATAAAAAAGGGGATCACCATATGTAGTGAGATATTCGAGCTGATGTTTTGAGAGGAGCCCTGAGAGAATATCTCATATGATCTCGAGGCTTTCTATGCTGTCAAGCGCGGTATTCATCTTATCCTCAGTAAACTTTTCAGGAAAAGACTTGATAATATCTTGCGCAAAGCTGTGTATGGTTGATACCTGCACTTTATATGCCTCACTTCCTATCATAGAAATCAGTCTTTTTCGTATTGCGAGAACGCCTGCCTCGGTAAAAGTAGTGATCAGAATATTGCTTGCATCGACTCAAGCTTTGAGGATGATGTTTGCAGTTCGCATTCCTATTATCTGCGTCTTTCCTGTTCCGGGTCAGGCTATGACCATTATCGGTCCGTCAAGAGTATCAACTGCTTTTTTTTGCTCGGGATTGAGCATGTTATAGTTTTTTTGAAAATCTGCTTTGTTCATAAATAATAATTACTTTTGCGTAAAGAAACTCTGAGAATATTTTATGGATGAGTCCTTGAATTACTATAAAAAACTTTCTATAAAAATCAAAAAAATATATACTTTTTATATACTAAAGAAGTACGGAAAAATAGGAAATGTGTAAAAACAAGTAGTTCAAGGAAAAATCAACTTGGCTGAAATAAGCGTACTCATTGTACGAGTTTGAAGACAATGTTGGATTTTGACGATGAAATACGAAGTTTTTCCGCATTTCCCTAACAAAAAATCTTCTGGAAAAATCCAGAAGATATCATGGAGAGATGTGTGGGGCGGCATATGCCGCCCCCCCCGGGCTTACGACGCAAGTCGTCGTTTAAGCTTCTGTGTCTTGCGTCGAGCGTTTCTCGCTTTAATATTCGAACAATGATTCCTTTGAAAGATGAAACCTTTCATTCTCTCAGAGTTCCTTTTTTTTATTCGTGTCAAAAACCTATTTTGAGCTCTCGGCATAATTGCCGGGCTTTCTGTTGGAATCCTCATATCTACATACTGACCTGGCATGGCCACTCCGGCCAGGTACAAAGTTTTTGCTTTATGAGGGTTCTCAGCAATAAAATACATATGTTTTCTCCCTATATTTTTCTTTAGTGAATTCTGCGTGAAAATAAAAAATACGCGCCCATTCTAGATTTCTAGAAGGCTGTTTTGTATTATATGCAATAGAAGACAAAAAATCAAATTTTTTTTACTCACTCCACTGATACACCAATCTCCAATCAAAAGAGTTATCGCTATTATACCACTGCAAGAGATATACATCCTCAAAATCATAGCTCAAAATATCCAATACATTTTCAATATTTTCCTCATCTAAAAGATAATAAAAAATACTACGAAACTCCACTTCTCTCCCTCATATATTCACTCTCACATTCCCATCTCGTACCTGCAGGGTCTCCACATACTCACTGAGAGACTCTGGAGTGAGAAGTTCTGATGGTGAGAGACCGTTTTCCTCACGAAACTGAATTTCTCAAAAAACAGGATACATATCAAGACTCCTCTCATATTTTGGTAAAATACTTACAAGATTATCATAAATATGTTCAGAAATTTCCGTATCTCCAGCAGATAGAAGAAAATCCGGAAGATCACCGTACTCATAACGGTTTGCGTAAAAAACATCTCTCGGAAGACCAAAATACTCATACTGAGAAACTTCACGCGTACGCTGTGCTCAGACAGGATCATCAAATGTTGGGTCATAATATCGGTCTCCTATCTTGATCCACGCGTGACCAATCTCAGGAAAATCATCTGCATCTATCACATGACCACGAATCACCTCCACATCCTCTACTCCTCACAAATACAACATATACGCCATAAGTTTTGTATACCCTGTACACACACCTGAAGCATTTTCATATGTCTCTATACCCGAAAAGATTGTCTCATCTTGAAGGTCTACGACACTACTGTAGCTCGTATGATCCAAGATCCACGCATACACTTTTTGTATAAAGTCTTGCTCAGAAGCAGCGCTCTTCTTCAGTTTCTCTACCTGAGAAGATATATCAGAAATTGACTGACTCACATCTGGTGTTTGAGCCTTTGCATCTTCTACAAGATATTCTAAAAATCTCTGCTTATTGTTGACTCCATATACCGTATTTGAAGCCACAAGAGACTGCTTATTGTAGTCTCATACAAAATTATATTTTCACTCTTCATCTCGATATATCAGAGTATCCTCTTGAGAAAATCAAGAACGCCTGAGCTGTTCACGATACAAACCATATACATCTCCGTAGTATTGAAACTTTGAGAAATTATACGCATAGAGTTGTTGATTATTCTGATGAAATTTTATTTCTGGAGTCACAAACACAAATTCTTCAGCGAGTTCTGAGTATGGAATCTTTCTCTCAAGCTCAAAGTTTTCAATAAAAATATATTCTCCCTCTCCGAGCTGTGCTATCATCCCTCTCTTATCTTGCAGGAGAGAAACTATTTCTTTACTAATAGGAAAATATTCTGAAAAAAGCAGTCTATAAATACTATTATCTTTATATATTTCTTGCTGATCATTGATCATAAAAAATTCATAGTTCTGTGATCATTGCAACAAATCTGCTATATATTCTGGAAGAGTATCTTCTGCTGTTTTTTGAGCATTTTTATATATCACTTCCTCACTGTCTTCTTTCTTTTTTTGACTCGTATGAGAAAGCTCTTGTTGTTGCCATATTTCAAATATTTTCTCATTATTGAGATCTGAAAGTTGATCAAAAAAAGCGGTATATGTACGATACTTTTCTTGATAACTCAGGTCTTGCAATTTACTTCCTAATCCACGAAGTACTGCTTGTTGCTGAGAGGGAGACTGCTCCTTAATTTTGTTGGTAAAGCTCTCATAGGCTTTTTCAATACTTGATGCCTGTATTTGAGAAAACGAAAGGAAAAAAACCGTAGCAAAAATAACACCGTAAACATACATCTTTTTTTTCATATTTTTTCTTTATTGAGATATATTTCATAGGCTTTCACCTACCTCTTGGACACTCTCAGCGATTTGCTGGACTTGCTGCACTGTTTCACCAGCACTTTCTATAACATCTTTTGCTTGGTTATAGCCTTCTACCACTTTCCCGTAGCCCTCTTCAACTTTTTGCCCATTTTCACGAATCGTATCAATCGTGTCTTTGGTACTCTGGACACTCTCTTCTAGCGTATTTTTTATATCTTCTGCTCACTGCTGAAACTCTTCAACGCTCGGAATATTTGTCACCGTTTCATCAAACTGGGATTTTATACCTCGTATATTTTCTCAGACCCCCTGCAATCCAAAAAACTCCTCTACTTGTGAACTCAAATCAGTAGAGACAAAAGTCAGTAAGAGATATCATACAGCAAGGATAACGAGTGAAAGATATACTTTTTTTATGAGTTTCATGAGGCGTCTTCTTGTGTGTCAGAAAGTAAATCTTCTATTTTCATATTTTTTCCTGAAAGTTTTGTGTTGAGATCTATGATCTGTGTATCATCTATAATATCTTCTTTCTTTTCATCTCACTCAGACTTCATAAGATCGGTATTAATCTCTATATTTCATCAGAGTTTTCCTTTGAGAGCATGGAGTGACTCGTTAATCTTGGAAATTGAGTCTGGGTGAACACTTCCAAGCTCGATGTGCATCAGTTCTGTTTTTGCCATAAAATGTTTTTTACATTTTGGGCAATGCATATCTATATTTACCGTATTTCCTGCTGCTCATACAATATCTATATCTTGTTCTGAGATATCACAGCTAGAACAAAATGGGCATTTGTATGTAGAAACGAGATTGTCTACCATGTTTTTGAGAACTCAGAAATTCATAATTGTTATTTTTTAGAAAAATAAGACTTATAAAATACTAGCAGAATAGGAGACTTGGGACAAGACTTTTTCTGCTCTTTGTATTGACTTTTCTATTCCAAATATATAAATCAGCTCGAGAGCCCCTGGACTAAACTGTTGACCGGAAAGCGCGACTCTCAGTGGCCAGAGAATTTGGCCGTTTTTTTTGCCTCTTGCCTGTATTTCTGATATATATATGTCTTTTATTTTCTCTGGTGAGGTCATCTCTGATCATCTCTCTTGCAATATCTCAATCCCGCATGTGAGAAAATCTTTCGCTTGCGCTATGTTTTCTATTTTCATTTTTGGATTTACAAAAAGGTCTCTATCTACTTCTCATAATTCTTCAAAGAAAAACTGGCTATATTCACGAAAATCACTCAGTTTTTTCACGCGAGTTTGGAGCTCTCACACGATCTTTAAAATATAAGCTTCAGGAAAAATTTTTATTGCTTCTCCATATTCTGCATCGTAGCGTTTCAGGTAGGTTTGAATCTTGTTCCACAAGATAGTAGTATCATAGCGTGATATATATTGCGCGTTAAACCACTCAAGTCGCTCTTCATCAAACACTGCTCCTGCCTTATGTACATCTGAGAGTTTAAAGTTTTCTATGAGTTCAGAGAGAGAAAATATCTCACGAGTTGTTTTGGGATTCCATCCGAGAAGTGATATATAGTTTATGAGTGCTTCTGGCAAGTATCATTTCTCTAAAAACGCTTCTACTGCGACATCTCCTGTTCTTTTTGAGAGTTTTTTTCTATCATTTCCAACTAGTGGAGGTACATGGGAAAATCTTGGCATTTTCCAGCCAAATGCTTGGTAGAGGAGTACATGTTTTGGGGTACTTGGTATCCATTCATCTCAGCGAATAATATCGGTTACTCCCATAAGAAAATCATCAACCACCACAGCAAAATGGTATGTAGGAAATCCGTCTGCCTTCATGAGTACTTGGTCATCTACATCTTTACTGGGTATGGATATCTTTCATCTAATAGTATCTTCAAACTCTACGAGGGTATTTTCTGGAACTTTGAGGCGAATAGTATACGGGAGACCTGTATCAAGGTTTTTTTGTATCTCTTGCTCAGTGAGATAGCGGCATTTTTTATCATATCTTGTTGGGAGTCAGAGGTCTTGTTGTTCGGCTCTGAGCTGTGCAAGTCTTTCACTACTACAAAAGCAATAATAGGCATGTCCTTTGTCTAAAAGTTCCTGAATATATTTTTGATAAATATCGAGTCGCTCTGACTGAAAATATGGTCCGGTATTTCCCGGATTATTTGGTCATTCGTCTGGTATGAGTCCTACGCTTGCAAGGACATTTTGGAGATTTTCTACACTTCCTTCAACATAGCGACTTTGGTCAGTATCTTCTATTCTGAGAAGAAATTTTCCGTCGAGTTGTTTTGCGTAGAGGTAGTTATAGAGTACTGTTCTGAGACTTCATATATGAAGATACCCTGTAGGACTCGGAGCAAATCGTGTGATAGTAGTCATATCATAATACTGAAACTGGTATTATCTGTATTATAAAAAAAACTCTCTTTGGTGCAAGAGCGCTTTTCACAAAAGCAAAAGAGCCACAAATGTGGCTCTTTTATAAGTAAGAAAAGTGGGTTCAGATTTACCTAATCAACAAGATAAGAGTAATAACTCTTTGGTAAAAAGAACTTGTGAATAGCCCTTGGGATATCATTTTCTGTTCTTTGTTCAAGCATTGAGAAATCCCAGGTCAAAATACTCCAAAGGAATATGGGTATTGTCATCACTATAATACTAATTATAAATATTATTATATAACCTAATATTACCACCATAGAGGCAAGGAACGATAATACTCCGACAGCTTCTCCAATAATGAATGGAACTGCTCTTTCTATCAAAAATAGCACAAGACCTGTTATAATTTTTGACCCAGTAGCTTCACTAACAAGCTTTGCCGTATACATACAGGTAAAATATCCTACTATTAATAATATAGTAGTTGCTGGAAATAAGGCTATCAGTATCCCTGTAAGAAGAGCAAATAAGCTAATGACAAATGGTGGAATGAAAGAGAAGAAGAGAGCTTCTCCGTCATAACTCTTCATTACACCTAACCCTTCTTCATAGCTTTGGAAAATCTGTTTCATTTTTTCTCCAATCTTCCCCGAACTCAGTCGGAGATTTTTTTTTGTATCTCTCCGATGAGATGGTTAAAGACAGAAGTATTATCTAAACTTTATTATTTTAGTCAAATATATTTTTTGTTTCTCTTAGTATTTCTGAGATAAACATGGTATACTAATGACATAGTAGAAGTTTACTCCTCTCTACTCAAAACCTCTATCCTGAATCTTTTCTCCTCAAAGGAGAAGCAGATGCATTTTCTCCATTTCCTTGATGAGAGGACTAGAGTGAGATTTGATTTAAAAATAATATACAAAAACTATGACAAAGACCGTTACATCTAAAAAGATACAAAAAGACATTCTTTCAACACTTATTCCCACAGTAATAGACAAAACTCCCAGCGGAGAAAGAGCCTATGATATTTACTCTCGACTGCTCGAAGATCGAGTCATCTTTCTGGGTGAAGGGATAGACAGTGCGGTAGCAAATACTGTCATTGCGCAGCTGCTTTTTCTCGAAAAACAAGATGCAAAAGCCCCTATTACCATGTATGTGAACTCACCTGGAGGACATGTGACTGCAGGGCTTGCTATCTACGACACTATGCAATATGTAAAATGTCCCGTGATCACTGTCGCGATGGGACTTGCTGCAAGTATGGGTTCTATTATCCTCGCTGGAGGAGAAAAAGGTAAACGCTATGCTCTTCCTCATGCAGAAATCATGATTCATCAACCCCTAGGTGGAGCAGAATGACAAGCAAGTGATATCATGCTTGCTGCTCGTCATATCGAAAAAACAGGAGATATTCTTTACAATATTCTTGCAGAGCATACAGGGCAAAAAGTAAAAAAAGTAAAAGAAGACTGTGATAGAGACAATTTTATGTCAGCCCAAGAAGCTCTAGAATATGGGTTAATTGATAAGATAGTAAAATAGAAAATAAAAACGATCCCAAAGGACCAATTCTATTTCTTATTTGTATACACCTCCAAAAGCTGAAAAATATTGTACTCTCACTGTAAACCTTTATAAAAAGTCTCTCCCCGAGGAGTTCCAGAACCCATAAGAAAAGGAATGTTTCTCTGTGAAGCAATCTTTTCTGCAAGTGTTCTTGCATGATAACGAGGAACAATGTCTGAAGTATAACTCTCATCATGTTCTTCGTCCATAATAATCATTCAAAGATTATTATAAGGAAAAAAGAGACTACTACGCGTTCATACAATAATCTTTATATTTCCAAAATATATATCTATCCAGTAACGAGCCTTTTTTGCCAAACTCACACCAGAGTGAAGAAATACCACACCTTCTCAAAACACCTCTTGTACTCTCTCCCCTATCTGCGAACTTAAAATAATCTCTGGAATCAGTAAAAGTACCTGCTTTCATTTTTGTATATTTTCTGCAATAGCTCTCATATATATCTGTGTCTTCCCACTCCCAGTTACTCAATATAAGAGAGAAATAAGATTTTGAGAGTGATGTATATCGTGATATATCTCAGCTTGTTTTTCTGAGAGGCGTATGTCTGGAGTGTGGTAGTGATACTCTTTTTTTTGTATTTTTTTTACCGTTTTTTTCTCAATTTTTTGCCGCAAATTTTTTGGAAAAAATAAGCCAAGAGCATGATGTATAACACAAAAATAATGCTGTGATATATAGTCTACAAGCTCTAACTGCTCACCAGAAAGATATACAAAATCATCATATATTTCTATCATATCTCTGATCTCAATATCTTTACTCTTAGGGAAGATTTCGAGACCAGCCTCAAGCTTGTTATCTCAAAAAACTCCAAAAACCACTCACAAAATCTCTTCTTCTCCAAAAGGAACTTTTACAATCATTCATGCTTGTATCGATGATTGGTAGAGAGTTGGGACACTATAGGTGACACCATAGCTATCAAAGCTCCGAGAAAAAGGCACAACTCTTATAAACATTTACACAATATTTAGAGAAGAAAAAGGCGTTCAAAATGTTTCTCAGATCTCAAGAAGCATTTCCTTATGTTCAGGTTTTTCGAGAGTATTACGAGATATCTTGGTATTCCCGGTAATTGTCAGTGTATCACCTCAAAGCTCTATTTTTGAACCTTTGAGACTCATAACAAGCGCCGCCTTACCTCATGCAGACTTGACTGCTCAGATAAATGCCGTGATATCAAAAGTGTTTTTTGTGGCTGTTTTCTTTTGAGTTTGTGGTGAAGGCTCTGTATCTTCTGAAGAACTTTCTGCAAAAATATCATGTACCTGAGAAAACATATCTCCTGTTTTTTCTGGAAGACTCTCTCTGTTCTCCTCCTTTTTTCAGTCTATTCCTCGCAGGGAAGAAAGAGTTTTTTTATCTGACGCTCCTTCCTTCTCTTTAAAAAGAGTTTGAGAAAGAGGGGGAATTTGAGTGTTATTTTTTGTATTTCATCCAAGGATTTTGAGGAGCCCTATTTTTATCGTCAGATTTTCATCAAAGCTATTTTTTGTTTTTCTCAGTGTTTCTTCAAGAGATTCAAGAATCAGGATTTTTTCTGAAATATCTCAAGACTGACATATCTCTTGCTCACATTTTTCTTGCAGAGTATAGGCTACTGCTTTGAGGAAATTTTTTATATTTTTCCCTGCTTGTACGAGCATATCAAGATCACTGAGAAGAGAACTGTCTTTGAGAAGAATTTTCTCGAGAAACTGACGCTCCTCTGCCTTTTGTGTCACTCAGAGAGTTTTTTCAATGTGTGAGAAAGAAATAACATTATCCACAATGAGTTGTTCAAAGAGACTAACAGCGTTACGCATGGCTCACTCCGAACTTTGTGAGATAAAGTCATAACTCTCATCGTCTACCTGTATCTTTTCTTGTTTTGCTATATATTCAAGTCTCCCTCGTATCTCATTGTCAGTGAAGTTATGAAAATCATATCGCTGGCAACGAGAAAGAATAGTATCAGGTACTTTATGAATATCGGTTGTCGCAAGGATAAATTTCACATGCTTTGGTGGTTCTTCTAATATTTTCAAAAGCGCATTAAATGCTCCCTTTGAGAGCATATGTACTTCATCAATGATATAGACCTTGTACTGAGCCTGACTGGGTTGAAACTGGGCTCTTTCTATAATTTCTCTGATATTATCCACTCCTGTATGGCTTGCAGCATCTATCTCGATAATATCAATAAGTCCGTTATTATGAAAAGCGTTACATATCTCACATTTACCACATGGTTCACCATTTTGGATATCGCTACAGTTAATGGCTTTTGCAAAAATACGGGCTGTTGAGGTTTTTCCTGTTCAGCGAGGTCAGGTAAACATATATGCTCATACAAGCTTGTTATCGGCAACTGCTTTTTTGAGCGTTGTCTTGATAAACTCTTGTCAGACAAGCGATTGAAAATCTTGTGGGCGGTATTTGAGGTAGAGTGTCATATAAGGAGATTAAGTAAAGTCTATTTCATAATTGCATTTTCTTCAATATCTGAGAGTACTTTCAGCACAAGTGTCTTATCATGCCACTGTATTGGTCCATCGTTTGTGATTCTCACATGTTCATCTCCTTTTCCCGCTATCAAGATGATATCTCATCTTTTCGCCATTACAAGAGCTGTCCTGATTGCTTCTGTCCTATCAAGGATTACCCAAAAATCCTCTCCCTCTTTTCTATTAACTCCAGGGATAACATCTTTGATAATATCTTCTGGTTTTTCCCCATAATCATCATCCTGTGTCAGGATAACCATATCAGAATATTTTGAGACTACCGATCACATACTTGGTCTATTACTTGTATCTCTCTCTCCACAAGCACCAAAAACAGTAATAATTCTTCACTTTGATCTGATACCTTCAAGAGTTGTAAGAACATTTTCTAGAGCATCAGGAGTATGGGCATAATCTATAAATACAAAAAAACCATCAGATGATTTCAGCTCTTCCATTCTCCCTGGAACGCCAGGAACCTTTTGTATTGCACACTCTATAATCTTTTTCTCAACTCAGAGAGAAATAAGTACCCCTATAGATGCCAGAATATTTGCAACATTAAATTTTCATCGTAGAGTGGTACTAATCTCTAATGTATCTCATGGAATCTTTACGGTAAATTCCATTCCATCTCTCTTATTTTTTACATCACTGGTTGAGATACTCGCACCCCTCGTAAATCAATATGTGTACAAGTTGTCATAAGTTTGCTCTAAAAATATATCTGCATAATCACTCTCTATATTGATAACTCCTGTTTTTTTGACTCCTGGTTTTCGTTCATATAACATCAATTTTCGAAAAATAGTCAGTTTTGTATCAACATAATCCTCCATTGTTCTATGCAAATCGAGATGATCTTGCGTGATGTTTGTCAGTACAGAAACATCATAGTTCAGTCCCCATACTCGATGCATTTTTATGCCATGGCTCGCTGTCTCTATAACCGCAACCTCGCAGCCTCTCTTCCTTGCGATTGATAGCCATTTTTGAAGTTCAAAAACATCTGGTGATGTCATCTTTGACTCATTGGTAAATGTTTCATCTCCAAGAATAATATTCACTGTCGTAAACATAAATACTTTTTTTCCACTTGCTCTGAGTCACTCGGCTATGATATTTGAGGCTGTAGTTTTTCCATTGGTACCAGTCACTCATACTATGACCATATTCCGACTCGGGAACATATAAAAAATATTTGCAATCACTGCTCTAAGGAGATGATATCAAAGCCTTATAGGGTTATCAAGGGGTATCATTTTTTTTAAATTTTGCATCATAAAAGTCGAAAAGTAATAGGAATAATTCTCAAATTTGATTATACAAAAATCCCTTTTTTCCTCAAGAATTTCGAAGCTTTTTTGGGCTTTTTAAAAACCAGACTGTAGATCAAATATCTCAAAGCTTTCTGCCAAAAACTCTGCTTGTTATTGTTCATATGTTCTATCTTCAAAATAAAAATCCCGACTTATACCATTGTACTCATACTCCTCCCCCTCTATATCAAGAAACACCTCATACCTCTTGATTCATGGTTGCTTAAAAAATGTGACGCTATAAGGATCACACTCAGGGTTTTTTAACAAATACTCAAAAGAAAACTCGCTGCTCCCCTGCTCTGGAGTATCGATAAAAAACTCTATTCCCTTACGGGTTCCATAGTTTATCACTTCTGCTGAATCATACTCCCTTATATCCGTTTCAACTGGAACTATCGTCCTCACATATTGTCGATTTTTTGACGCTCATTGAAGAGTGAGCATTTCACGGGTGAATGCTATACCAGTCACCTCAGCATATGACTGAAACTCTTCTTTGTCTTGTCGACGCATATTGTGTTTTTGAGAGATTGTATGACGCACTCAAAAATCACAAGAGTTTTTCACGCGCTTCACACGAGTTCTGTACTCTCGCGATATATACCTATCAGACTTATTTCATGAAAGTGAAGTAAATACCGGATAGAGAAAATCCAAAGAAGCAGCATAATTTTTTTCTCAAGAAAGTCATATATCAGTAATGATTTTTTGATCTGAGCTCTCCTTCATCCAGACAAACATATCCCCCGAATATATTTGATCTAAAAGAGATTGTAAGATAGGAAGATATAGGTTTTCTTGCACTATCTTTTTCTCTAACTCTAAAGCAAGATCAAATACTGCTTGTTTTGGGGTATCAAGTGTTGCTGATTGTGATACCTTTGACTCCACAAGAAATGAGAGAAGTGAGGCATAATTGTCTTTTGTTATAGGAATATCAAAGTTCTCCAAATATATTTCTCAACTCACATCTAAAATATCATACAAAATATTATGATTGATATAAATAATCCCATCTATAGATATAGAGGCCTCTCTCAGGAAAAAATCTATTGCTTTTGAAGACTCTTCAAGACTCACAAAATAATTAGCATCACGCAGTCAAAAAGTATCCGTAAGCTCATCAAGACCTTTTGGAGCATTTCTCCTCTCATAATTTGCAGATTTAAGATCCCACTCTATTGCATACACATCCTTCATCTGAAACAGTTTTTGTTCTCAACGAAATATTTCTAAAAATCACATAGATCACATAAATCCTCACAACGGACGAATCTCATCTGCATTTTGAAATACGATCAGATATCTCTTCCTCTCGTTATGCCCGAGCATCTTCACAAACTGTCAGTAATTTTCTTGAAGTATTTTTAAACGATCAGCACTTTGCCTAATTTGCGTAATATATTCTCAAAATACATTCTTAATATTCTCACTTGGAAACCATGATATTTCTTCATAAAAACTTAATCCTTGTGAAAGCTCAGTTTGCAGAGAAGTCAGCTCTGGATATATCGCTATAAGAACATCTGTCAGTTTTTGTTCTTGAGATGTGAGTCAGTTTTGAATAGTTAGGGTCATATTTCAAAGACTCTCTATAGATCTACTTATATGTTTTCCTCATCAAATAGCTCCAGTAATAGTTTCAGTGCGTTTTCATGGAAGAAAAGAATATGGATAAAAAAAAGTCTGAGCCACAATAAAATCAAGGCGCGCATTATTTGCCGTCTTTTGCATATCATGTATATCTGACAGCGTTTTTAGAGCAATGAGTTTTTTGTATCCTGCATTGAGACTCGTCTCTACAAGAGAGAGGCTCAGAATAATATACACACATATACCAAGAATGAGTAAAAGTCTTCTTTGAGAGAAAAACGATCCAGATCGAATGATAGGTAAAAAATCTCTCTTCTTGAACCTTTCACAACAATATCCATAGTATGTCCTCCACTTTCATCGTAAGAAAGATCTGTATGGAACAAAGGAAAAAAAGCTTTTTCTCTGAAATAGGCTATCAACATTTTTTCATTTTTCTTTTTGAGATACATATATATTTTTATCTTTTTTTATTTCTACTTTTTGCTCTTTTTTTCGAGAAGATGTGTATACATCATTGATTTCTCATAGTGCGTCTCGCTGTGAAACCTGCAAAGAACCATAGTCACTCGGCGAAATGTCTAATTTTTCTTCAAAATCCTCTCAATTTTGGAAAATGTCTTGCACTTTTTTCACCTCAAAAATAATAAATATATGTATTGTCTTTGAGTGTAACAAAAATGAGTGTTTAATCAAAAAAACAAAAATATATTTTTACTATTGTTTTTAGAAAATAAGCAATATCTCTTTCTCGTATTGTATAAGAAAATATGATATTCTCAGGAAAGAGAAAAATATTCTTTTCAAAAACATATGGAAATACTCAATAGATTTCAAGAGCTTCTCTCTTTTGCTCACCAAAAAGGATGTCCAGACATACATATATCCAGTTCATCTGTATTTGTTGTGAGAAATAAAAATGGAGACCTAGAGTATATAGATACAAATACCTCTCCCCTCACTTCAGAAGATGTTGAGAAAATTATTCTTAAAATTTTGTGAAAGGAAAATTATACAAAATTCATAGAAAATATGGAATTTGATAGTTCGTACTATCACAAAAATACACTTTCAAGATATAGGGTAAATTGTTACAAAGATATTCATGGTTTTTGTATTGCTCTTCGTATTATCCCTGAAGAAATACCAAGTATGGAAAGTCTTGGTTTTGGAGAATCTCTCCGTTCCCTTGCCTGAAAAACAAAGTGACTCATACTCTTCACAGGTCCAACAGGAAGTGGAAAATCAACAAATATTGCATCTATGATAGAGTATATTAATACAAAATATAAAAAAAATATCATTACTATAGAAGAGCCTATTGAGTTTGTTTTTAAAAATAAGCTCTCTCTCATACATCAACGAGAAGTGGGTACACATACAAAGAGTTTTCCATCAGCTATTAAGGCGTCTCTCAGAGAAGATCCAGATGTCATTGTTGTGTGAGAAATGCGTGATCCTGAGACAATTAAAGCAGTGATCACTCTTGCAGAGACTGGTCATCTTGTTCTCTCTACTCTCCACACAAACGATACTGTACAAACTATTGATAGAATAGTTGATATATTTCCTAGTACTCAGCAGGTTCAAATACGCATGCAGTTGGCTATGAGTCTCGTATGAATCATCGCTCAAAGACTCATTCCGAGATCAGATAAAGATGAACGAATAGCTCTCAGAGAAGTACTGATGAATAACGATGCAACGAAAAATCTAATCATAAGTGGAAAAACACATCAATTGTATTCTGTCCTCGAAGTATCTCAAAAACAAGGGATGATTCTCATGGATAACTATCTTGTAGCCCTCTATAAAAAAGGGTATATTTCTCAAGATACCGTGATGAGTTTTGCTCGTGACACAGAAAATATTCGTAATCTTCTTGGATAATGCTCCCCTTAGAAACACTGTATAAATCATGATTTTTTGAACTCATACACCTCAATGCATGAGAGTTTTTGTTTCGAGAATGAGATATAGATCCCTACATATATATTGTTTATGATGGTGAGCTTGTAGTAGAAAGACAAAATACTCTTCATCGATCACAAACAAAAGTTTTATGAAATATTCCTCTAGGGGATATAGTGTGAGAATCCTCTCTCAAAAACAGAGATATCAAAAAATCTGCTGATGTAAGAGCTATTCGTAATACTGCTCTTTTAAAAATTCATGTTGATATGATAGAGCAAATGTTTCAGGAGTCTCCTGAGATTGCTTTTGTGTTTCTTACTTCGATTATTCATATATCACATTTTCGCCTTGAGAAAGCCAATCGAGAAATCACTATTCATCATGAGGTGAATCTTGCCATTGCGGAAATATCAGAAATCACTCTCGAATCTCTCTGTGATCTTTTGGAAAAAATTCGACTGCTTCTCTGAGTTGAGCAAATCATGTATATAGAAAAAAATATTGTTATGGAAAATTACTTTAAACTTCACTATAGCTCTCTTGTATGAAATATGAATATGATCATAGAGTTTGAGTGAGCTGAACTTGATATAAAAAAAATACAACAAGAAGGCATTAAAGTACTCACAAAAACTTTACATGTTCCCTTGCAAATATGAGAAAACTTGATGGGGTATATTGTGATAGCAAATCGTTCACAAGATTTTAGAGAAAATGATGAAAAGCTACTCTATGATATTGCTCTGAGTCTTGTAGGAATTATCAAACAAAAAGAAATCATCCGTGAGGAAAAAGATAAGGCTCTCGCAAGATCTGATGTATAAAAGGAAAATCGAAAAAAAGTTTTACTTTTATTTCAATACTTACATAATATGCGGGAGTAGTCTCGTGTTGTTCCCTTAGAGGATTTTCTCCTATAAGTGTGTCTCAAAAACTTGTCTTCTCATTTTATATTTATTACCATTTTTATATGGAACCTACAAAAAAGCTGTTTGTTGGAAATCTCTCTTGGGGTGTTTCTTGGCAGGATCTCAAAGAAGCGTTTCATGCTCACGGTGAAGTGACATACGCAAAAGTTATTACAGATAGAGATACTGGAAGATCTCGAGGATTTGGTTTTGTTGAGTTTGCGAGCATAGAAGATGCAACAAAGGCAAAAGAAGCTATGGAGGGGCAAGAGCTTGATGGTAGAGAGATAAAGATTGATTATGCAGAGGAGAAAAACGAAGCATAAATACTTTTCTCTTTTAAAAAAATGAACTATGAATAGTTCATTTTTTTTGTTTTTAAGAAAGTTTTGAAAAATAGAAAAATCTTTCATCTACTCTCGTTCTAACGAGTCATCTCTAAAATATATAACTCTCCCCTAAAACGTTTCTTATCAAGGGAGGGGGAAATAGATTCTTCTCTTTTTTTAAAACAAGAGAAAGAAGGATTTTTTCAGAGCTTGTTTAAAACGGAAGATCTGATACTGAGACAGTATTTTCTGACTCTTGATTATTTTGCTGAGTTTCTGGATTGCTAGTATTGGTATTTTCTGGCTTCCAATCATTGAGAGTAAAGTAGTGAGTATCTCCGTATTGCCCTGGTTCTCTTCTTTTACTCATGGTCATATTCACATATCATTTCTCATTGGCATATTGTTGGAGTTTCTCGAGGTTAAAGCTCATATTAAAAAACTCTCCATACTGACCATTTATTGCTTTACAGCTTGCCCCGTCTATATATGTTTTTGACATATTGTTCTCTAAAAAAATAATATAATGCGATGGAGAGTATAGACATTTTGAAAAAAAGAAAAGAGTATATTCAAAAATATGTAATCTTTAAAATACAAATCACTGTTTTTTACTTCAAAATAGAGGCTTTTTATAGGATAAAAACTGTGTTAAAAAAATACAAAATATTTAACATAGATAAAAATCTGAGCTTCATAGAGTTAACATACATTTTTCTAAAATTAAAAGAAGATTCACCTCTATAGCGACAAATACTTCCTCTTTTAGCCACATATTTTTTCTCATATGCTGAAAAATAATACTTTTTGTTGTAAATAATCTATATAAAAACTTTCTTTGATTTAATCCTTAAAAGATATATATTGTAAAAGCCAAAATTACAATTTTATGATTTACTTATTTAAGAGTACAAGCTTGGGGGATTAAACCCTACCCCTCTTTCTACTTTTAATGAGTATAAAGTTGTAGTTTTGGCGAACTAAATATGGGCTTTGATCCCCCTTTTTGTTTGCCATTACTACAATTACTTCTTCTTATTTTGGCACCTACTTTAGTAAGTAAGTGCTTTTTTATGTCCCCATTTCTCACAGAGCTTGAGTGACAAACTCAGTTTTATAACAACCTCAAAATATTTAACAAAACTATTCCAACAATAGAACACAATACTGATGGAGTAATACGATGAACACTGATAGAGTTTAAGCTCTCTATCCCAAATATAAATACCGTTCTTTTTCAAGCTATCAAATATCTTTCCCGTATGAGGAATTTATGAAAAAATATTCCTTCTCAGATTCTCCTTGTATCTCTGAATAATGAAAAATCGTATCTTTTTCAAAGTTCAGATTTTCTGGAAGAAATAGAGACTCCATATGTCTGATGAGCAAGTAAAAATAATAAAAATTTTACGACAAGTATCACAGCTGAAGAAATTGATTATGAAAACAATCTTTCAGCTATCGTAGAAGTACTAAAAAATGAGGAATATATAAAAGTTCATGTAGATAAGAATAATATTGTATGACTTTCAAAGTCCTATTATGAAAAAGTAAACGATGGGAGTATTGAAATGAAGATTCAAAAAAAATACCATAAGTTAGAATTTGTACAAGAACTTATTGATCCAAAATTTCTGTATATACATCAGTATGCAGAAGACAAAGATCGAGTATACGAAAAATCAAAAAAAGAGTTTCCATGACTGATTGATTGCCTCAATGATAAGTTTCTTCAAAAAGAACTCGGAGCGTTTTATACTCCTGATCCCTATGTTCAAAAGTCTATGGAACTCCTGAGACTTGCTATCTCGAAAATTCCAAAAGACCATGATTATATCATTCTTGATAGATGTGCAGGTACGGGGCAATTAGAAAATTTTCTTACAGAGCAGGAGCTTTCACACTGTGTGTTATCTACTTATGAGACTTGGGAATGGAATGTACTATATAACAAGTTTATAGATAAAGTTCGACTCATTATACCTCCTGATGTAAGTGCCGAAAATAGTTTAGTCGAGTGATGAGACGCTCTATCACGTCATTTTATACTTTGAGAACAAACTTCAGTTGAACCCTTAGATGAAAAATATAAGGAATGTATCAATCAACTAAATGGATATGTAAAAAATCCTAAATGTAATATTATTATTTTTGAAAATCCTCCTTATAGAGATAGTATCGCTGAAAATATAAAAAATAATAATGGAAAATCGAATACAAGTTTCGTATACAATGAAATGGTTAAAAACTGAACAGATCAAGCGACTCATAGAGATATTAGTAATTTATTTATCTGGTCGGCACTGAAGTATTATCTCAAAAAAGAAGATGATTATTTACTCTTATTCAGTCCAGTAAAATACTATAAGAGTTTACACCTCGTAAATAAAAAATTTATTGATGGGTATTGATTTAATAGAAAACACTTTCATGCAACACCAAGTTTTATTTCATGCATACTATGGAAAAATATAGATCATAACTCAGAGTCTATAGAGCTAAAATGCTTCGATATAAAAGACGGTCAGATAGAGGATATTTGAAAAGATATTCTGATTCAAAAGACTTACAGGAGGTTTAACGAATACAATGATAAAAGAAAATTTGAAAATGATGAAAGATGAATTTGTTGTGAAAGTAACTGAGAAGAAAGCGTAAAAAATTATAAAAAAACACCTGTATTTAATACGAATATTATTGCATATCTTGTAGTGATTTGATGGTCTATTGAAGCAAAACATGAAAATCTCACTCGATGTATATATAAAACAGCATTGGATCAAAGTTTTGGCTTTTATCTCAGGGCAGATAATTTTGTAAAGAAACTTCCACTTTTTTGTGCAAAACTCTATCCACAAGAAAACTGGTATGAGCGAGATGTATATTTTACTACAGCAGACAGATGAGAGAATTATATACAAGATAGTGATTTGCTAAGATCTTGCCTCATATTTACCTGCCTTACACAAAGAAACAAATGTTTGAGTTTTACATGAAGTGACAAAAGATTTTATAAAAATGAACTTTGTCTCTCGCAAAATACCTTCAGTGATACAGAACTCTCAAAACTCACTTTAAATAATACCGATAAAAATATTTTAGCTTTATGGGATGAACTATTATGAGAAGCAAAAAAGACAGAAAACTATAACCCTGATTATACCTATGGCTTGTATCAAATTATTCAAGAACTGAACACTTATATTTATGATAGCAAAAGTTATACGAAAAACCAACTTAAAAGCCTCAGTCTCAATAAAGCAGAAAAGAAACAAGTCAGTGTTAAGTATGTAACACTCAATACAAAGATTGAGGATATGAAAAAATTTCTGAAAGAATACTATGAAAAGCAGATACAGGAAAAGCTATTTGAATACGAATTGTTGAAATAAAAAAGTATTCAGCTCTATAATGCCAAATACTCTAGATTTTAGCCACCTATTTTTTTCTAATATGCCAGAAATGTTATTTTTAAAAACAATAAAAAATCGAAAAAAAATAACCCCTAAAAATAGAGATTATTTACTATAAACTCAATTGGTGGAGCCAGACGGATTCGAACCGACGTCCTGAGAGGTATCCCCTATACATCTACTATCATAGTCTTTTTTACTATACACAGAAACTTACAAGAAAAAAGACAAACACGCTTCCGGAAAATACTGTGTTATACCCTGATGATGCAGACAGTATCTTACAACTGCAAAATCATGCTTTGAATTGTAATAATCCCTTCCCGACGCTCAAAGAAACGAGAAAGAGATGATGTGGCAGGCAATCGCACTCATACCGTTTTACGGAAGGCCACTCTAGATCTTAAAAAGTAAGTCTAGACTACGCAGCAATAGCTACGCGAGAACCCTTCATAAAAGAAGCAAGTCCTCCAAAAGTTCTTTTTGCATTTATATGCGAGTGTGTTGATTACGGAGGTCACACACATCCCCCGGATAGCATATAAAAAATACATATTCTCTCAGTAGAAACCAAGATTGACCCCAAAATAGAGTAGTAGCATTATAGAGATTTTTCTCAAAAATACAATATTTACTTTTTCCCCTTCTTTGAGCCCTTCAACTCCAAAAGTTCATCGCGTATTTCCGCTGCGCGTTCATACTCCATATTTGCAGCGGCAATATCCATCTCTAGCTCAAGTCTTGTAATCTCCTGCTCAAGAGTTTTTGGGTCTTTTTTCTCAAACTTATTTTTCTTACTTGGGATACCAATATCCTTGATAGAACTATAAACCGTTTTTGGAATAATTCCCTTTTTTTCATTATGCGCGATCTGTATCCCTCGACGATAATATGTGAGATCAATCGCCTTTTTCATAGCATGAGAAATAACCAAACCATCACAGCGTATATACTTCCCTTTGTTGAGAAAAGTAAGATGTTCTGTATTATTGCCCTGTCAGGAAACATTGTCTTTTTGCAAGTCAGGAGAAGTCACTTTCTCCACATACATACTCACCTCCCCCTCAGCATTTCTTGCTGCGCGTCATATAATCTGTATAAGCGACGACTCACTCCTCAAAAACCCCTGCTTATCAGCATCAAGAATTGCTATTTTTGAAACCTCGGGAAGATCGAGTCATTCTCTCAAAAGATTCACTCATACGATCACATCTATTTTTCCTTCTCTCAAATCTTTTAAAATCTCAAGCCTCTCAAGCGTATCTACCTCACTATGAAGATACTGAACTCTTACACCATTATCTATGAGATACTCTGAGAGTTCTTCACTAGATCGCTTAGTCAGAGTAGTAATCAGCATTCTTTGATTTTTTTCTACAATATCTGAAATATTCTTCATCACATCATCTACCATATATTGCATGTGTTTGATACAAATACTCGGGTCAAGTAAACCTGTAGGACGTATAAGCTGAGGAACTACTCTGAGATCATCTCTATCTTTCCAGAGTTGTCAGGAAGTTGCGTCAAAGTTTTGAAAGGCTTGGATTCCATCATTCTCTTGACTTGCAAGTTCCTTTTCTGTGAGTGAAGGGGTTTTTTGCTCTTGTTCATTATTTGTAAAAGTTATACTACTCCTGCCTATTTCAAAATCTGCGGGGGTTGCTGAAACAGCCACTACCTGAGAGAGCTTTGCCTCAAACTCAGGAAATGTCAGAGGACGATTATCAAGAGCTGCAGGAAGACGAAAGCCATTTTCTACGAGATTTTCTTTTCGGCTTCTATCTCACGCATACATCGCTCATATCTGAGGAATAGTCATATGAGATTCATCAATAAAGGTGAGGAAATCTTCTCAAAAATAATCTATCAAAGTCTGTGGTGGTTCTCCTATATTTCTACCATCAAGATAACGAGAATAGTTTTCGATTCCATTTACATAGCCAACTTCTTGCATCATTTCTATATCATATTCTACCTTGGACTTGAGTCGTTCATATTTCACAATATCTCACCGTTCATCTTGAAAATACGCAAGTCGTTCTTCAAGATCTTTTTTAATCTGAGGAACAATCCTGTTAATAGTCTCTCGAGAACTAACTGTGTGTTTTGCGGGAAAAATATCTATATATTCATGATACTCGTATATCTCTCATGATATAGGATGCCTTGTCGTTATTTGCGAGACCTCTTCTCACCAAAATTCTATCGTATACACATATTCCTTACTTGCAGGCCATAGCTCAAGAATATCTCACTGCAATAAAAAATTTCCCGGTTTAAAGTCCGCGCCTGCTCGAGAATATTGTATCGTAATAAGTTTCTTGAGAATCTCTTCTATCACATACTCTTTTCCACTTTCTATAGAAAACACTTGATCTCTATACGCCGATATATCTCCAATACCATAAATACAGCTCACTGAAGCAACAATAATCACATCTTCCCGGCTCAATAAATCTTGTGTTGCCGCATGACGAAGCCTATCTATTTCTTCGTTGATAGTTGCTTCTTTTTCAATATATGTATCTGTTTTCGAGACATACGCTTCTGGTTGGTAGTAGTCGTAATACGAGACAAAGTAGTGGACTGCTGCATCGGGAAAAAACTCCTTAAACTCTTGAGCTAGTTGCGCTGCAAGAGTTTTGTTATGGGCAATAATGAGAGTTTTTTTTCAAATCTTTTCTATGAGATTTGCCATAGTAAAAGTCTTTCCTGATCCTGTTACTCACCAAAGTGTTTGCCAGCAGTGACCAGAGTGTATATATGTTTCGAGACTTTGTATTGCTTGTGGTTGGTCTCCTGCTGGTGTATAAGAACTTTTGAGTGTGAAAATCTTCTGCTTTGGCATAAGCGATGCTAGTATATAATTCGGAGAATCATATAGAGAAAAATAGAAAAATCACGAAAAAATAGCCTCAAAATTTCCCTCTAAAGAAAAAATATGTTACACTTTTGTATATATAGTGATAAATCCCCCTAGTATGACCCAAAGACAAAAATTCCAAACATTCTGAAAAATAGCCATTTTTTCAGTATTTTTGTTTATCCTATTACAGGTTATTTTTTTTCTCGTAGGAAATAATCATAGTATCTTTGCCGAGAAAAAGAACTCTGAATATCATACAAGTACCGAACTTCGATCAGCCTACAGTTCAAGAGCAAGTGGGGCAGCAGTTGCTATCTCAACACGCATTTGAATGGGACAAAACTCTCAAAAGATATCAGGACAAAACACGCTATGATCATATAATTATCTCTCTGGTAGCCCCCTCACGCTCGACTTTGTAGAAGAAAATATTATTCATACTCAAGAATACTTAAACTTTTCTCGTATCGATGTAAAACAGGCTATAGCGCAAAGCTCTCAAAAAGAAAAAACTCTTAATTCTCTCATATCTGGCTTTAGTCAAAGAGCAGAAAATGCGCAAGTAAGTATCAAGAGTCTTGAGTTGAGGAAGAAAGAAACTCTCGAAAAACTCCAGCAAGCTCAGTCAAATATCAGCCAAATTAAGGCAAGAATGGAAAACAGTTTTTCCTCAGCGAAACCCCAAGAAACCATTGATGAAGTACAGCTCTACTACACAGAAAGAGAAAAATATACAGACTCTTTTACACAAATCGTATTTATCAACCAGTTTCTACAACAATACAATTTTCTTATCAGTAGAAATGCGGGGATGCTCGAAACACTCAAACTCAATAAAACAGCTCTCATAGAAGGAGACTCTATTGTGATTCCAAACATCTGAGGAGATTATCTCAAACCTCTTGAACTAATTGTTGATGAAGATGATATCTAAAAAATTTCTCCAGTCTCATATTTTCTCATCATATCATCATATCCTCAAATAAGATTTTCTCTGCTGATATCTCCATCAAATATTTGTGGAACCGTCATCATGCCAGTGATACCAACGATCTCCTGCATCTTTTCTGGATCATGATCGAGATTGATTTCCTCATAGCTTTTCCCAAGAGAATCAAGAAATGATTTTGCGTGAGAACAATAGGGGCAGTATGTTTTTGAAAAAATATATATCATCGCTTATGTCATAGTATGTAAAATAATCTCTTCTCCCTCTGTCACTCATCAAATACAGGTCATTATTTCTCATTCTCAGAGAGGAAAACAAGGTTCTCCCCTGAGATTTTTTACTGCTCGAGAATCATCGTCAATATAGCACATACACGCGCCACACATTCACATATTACAGGCATTTGGGATCTCTATTCATTGTCACTCTAGTTGTTTAAGTAATGGTTTTTCACTTCATACTTCTAGCTCTTTGAGGAGCGTATTATCCGCTGATTTTACAATAATTTTTGGCATCTGTTTTTTTATCTGTATTCTTAGAAGAAATACTATATACTCAAGAAAAAAATACTAATTTATTTTCATGAAAATCTCAATTTTTGGAACATGATATGTCGGTCTCGTGACAGGTACCTGTCTCGCTGAAGTTGGTCATGAAGTACTGTGTATTGATATTGATACACGGAAAATAGAAAACCTAAAAAAATGAAATATTCCTATCTATGAGCCAGGATTACAAGCTCTGGTAGAGAGAAATACTGCTTCGTGAAGACTCTCTTTTTCAACTGATATGAAAAAAGGAATAGCTTTTTGAAAAGCTATTTTTTCAGCAGTAGGAACTCCTCCAGATACAGAAAATGGAAACAAGGCAGACCTCAAATATGTCTACGAAGTAGCAAAAACTTTTTGAGAGTATGTGCAAGAACATAAGGTACTGATCAATAAGTCTACTGTTCCTGTCTGAACGGCGAAAGAGTGCAAAAAAATTATTCAAAGAGCTATCTACGAGCGAGAAAAAAATATTGATTTTGATGTCGTATCTAACCCCGAATTTCTCAGAGAATGAAGTGCCATCAACGACTTTCTCGTCCCAGAAAGAATCGTTATCTGACTGCAGTGAGAAACTTCAAAGAAGATAATGAGAGAAATATACAAACCTCTGAAAAAAGAAGATGTGCAAATAGTCTGGACAGATATAATCTCTGCTGAGATTATTAAGTATGCGGCAAACGCTTTTCTTGCAACGAAGATTAGTTTTATCAACGATATCGCAAACTTTAGTAAAAAACTTTGAGGAAATATCAGTGATATTTCGCAAGGTATTGGTCTTGATTCGCGTATTGGAAAGAGTTTTCTCTCAGCTGGAATAGGATATGGTGGGAGTTGTCTCCCTAAAGATGTCCGAGCGTTTATCGAGACGGGAAAAGAGTATGATCATGATTTTCATATTATAGACGCTGCTGAAAAAATAAATACTGCTCAAAAATCTCTCTGTCTTGATATTATTGAAGAACATTTTGATGCTTTGAAAGATGTACGAGTGACACTATGGTGACTCAGTTTTAAACCCAACACTGATGATACTCGTGATGCGCCTGCAAGATATATCATAGACCACCTTATAGAAAAATCTGCTGAACATATCTCTGTCTATGACCCCATCGCGCTTGAAGAAATCAAAAAAGATTATAGTCATCACAAAAATATGAGTTTTCATACAAACTCCTACGAAGCGCTTGAAGAGAGTGATGTACTCATACTCGTCACTGAATGGGATGAGTTTCGTGTAGCAGACTTTAAAAAAATGAAGAAAACGATGCGTGGAAATATGATCATTGATGGTCGAAATATTTGGGAGAAAGGTATAGAGGAGTATGGTTTCCAGTATCACTCAATCGGAAGATAATGATAGGAATATGACTGGCGTTACTTGTTGCATTTTTCAAGTCTCTTTCAGAGTGAGTGTGAAAAAATATCACTAGCTCTCAGAATATCAATCTTGATGAGTATTCTCTTGCTTTTGCGATAAGAGCTCTTTCATTTTTTCTTCTCCTGATTCCTGGGCTAATATTTGTGAACTATATTGATTTTTCTGCTTGAGCACTTTCTCTGCTATTGTGATCTGCCCTACTGAATAGTATTACAACCGTGAGCGCGCTAAAAGCTGTCAAGTATGGCGATCTCTCTATCGTCTGACCGATGAGCGCATTTACTCTCCCGTTTTTGATTGTTACATCATTTATCATTACGGGAGAAATCCCAAATACTTCGTGATATATATGAGTAGGTCTTATATTTTTTTGAACATATTTTCTCCAAATACACGAAGCAAAGTCAGGTCTTTTTTGACCTATAAAAGCACTATTTTCAAATACTTGAGCGAGATATATGATGCTGAGCGCATTTCTCTGGAGTATTGCTTCTCCTCTTGATAAATTGGGCATAGAAATATATGGAGTATTTTCATGGTTTTTCTTACAAGTATGTGTATAAGCCTTTTTTTATGATTGTTTCTTCTTGTGATTCAAATACCTAGACAAAGTAAAAAAATAGAATGTAAGATTGGTATACAAGAATGCAAAAAAATATTTCTCCTCGCATGAGTGTGATGAGTGATGATGGTGTTACAGTTTATCGCTCTGAAACTGACACTTGTAGTATATGTGATTTCTCTCAAGCGCGCTAGTGGGGTGTTGAATGTTCTGATTTGATGGCTGTATTTTCGTGAAAAATATATTTCTCAAAAATTTTTTGCGGCGCTTATCACACTCCTCTGAGTAGTGTGTATTGTTGTTGGGGGGAATGTATAAATTTTTGAGATACACACATTTGTTGATATAATCACACATATACATCATAAGAAAATATGTTATGAAACTCATTATCCAAGTTCCCTGCTATAACGAAGAGGAGACTCTTTCTACCGTCCTTGCAGAACTTCCAAAAAATATAAACGATATTGATGAGATTGAAACTATGATCATTGATGACGGTTCAAGTGATCAAACAATAGCTATCGCTAATAAATATAAAGTAGACTATATCGTCAAACATGTGGGAAATAAGTGATTGGGGAATGCTTTTAGATCATGAGTAGAGATGGCATTGAAGCAGTGAGCAGATATCCTCATAAATACTGATGGAGATAACCAGTACCCAGGAAAATATATCCCTGACCTTATAGGTCCTCTTCTTGAGTGACAAGCTGACTTTGTTATGGGAAATAGGCAAACAAAGAGTATCACACACTTCTCTCCTCTCAAAAAGTTTTTTCAGTGGCTTGGAAGTTTAGTTGTGAGAGTACTTTCTGGAACACAGGTTCCTGATAGTGTGAGTGGTTTTCGTGCGTATTCTCGTGAAACTCTTCTCAGACTCAATGTTACTTCTGACTTTTCTTATGCCGTTGATACACTCGTGCAAGCTGGAAGTAAACGAATGAAAATTGTATCTATACCTATAACAACTAATAAACCAACTCGCCCTTCTCGGCTTTTTAAAAATATGTGGCAACATATCAGAAAAACCTTGATGATACTGTTTAGAGTATATGCTATGTATCATCCTATGAGGCTCTTTTTGAGTTTTGCTGCAATATTTTTTGTCCTTGGAAGTCTCGGAGTAGTGAGGTTTATGTTTTATTACTTTACTACGAGCGGAGATACCGGAAAAGTACAGTCACTTATTCTCTCATGATCCTTTCTCACTATCGCAACTATTTTCTTTGCTCTTGGTATTATTTGAGACCTGATTGCGAAAAATAGAAAACTTATAGAGGACAACCTCTACTTCTCGAAAAAAAACTATTTTGAAAAAAAATAAGCCCAAAGCGGAATATATATTATTCTTCTATTCTCGCATAAAGTACTTCTCCTTTTTCCGTGATGAAAAAATCTGGTCTCTCTTCAAGTATCTCCATAAGTTCTCCAGAATGGAGTCTCTCTTGATAGTTTGAGAGTCAGAGTCGAAGATGAAGCTCATTCATCTTTTTTGGAAAAAATGGATACAGGTATAAACTCACCTGCCTCAAGCCTTCTGCAAGAGTATAAAGAACCTGCCTTGCTTCTGCCTCATCTGTTTTTACCAGAACCCAAGGCTGCGTCTCATCTGCATATTTATTGAGCTTATCGAGCATCATAAAACACTCATCAAGTACTCATTTGAGGTCATAGTTTTTATATTTCCCTTTTGACGGAACATGAAGTGTTTCGTTATTTTTTTCTAAAGTCTCTTTAAGCTCTTTCTGCTGACTTTCCGAAAACTCATAGCTTAATGAGTACTGAAGATAGGCAAGAAGTGAGCATATCTTTTCATCACATTCTCCCAAAAGCCTTACTCCTCACTTTTTAGAAGATCAGTTGGGAGAAAGAACTTCTGCAGGTGGGAGTTTGAGACTCAATACGAGTACCCTATTGAGAAGATTCCCCAGATTATTTGCGAGACGAGCATTATAGAGCTTTATCGCTTCTCCTCTATCATAGTCTCCATCATTTCCAATAGGAAAAGCCGAAAGCATATACAGTATCAGCATATCCTGACTATATTTTTCACAGTAACTTATTGGCTCTATCACATTTCCCAGAGACTTACTCATCTTTTGTCCATCAACCGTAAAATATCCTCCCACTAAAATACTCTGTGGAAGTTTTTCGTAGTCTGATTGTCGAAAATGAAGAACTCCCTCTCTCTGCTCTCAAAGATCAAAATAACTCGCAAGCATCGCTGGCCAAAATATCCCATGAAAACGAATAATATCTTTTCCTACCGTATGAAGACTCGCTGGCCAAAAATGAGACGCATCTTGAAATTGCCGCCAATACTCCTCTGTGATATTCTCCTCTCCCGTTCAGACTGGAGAATACATGCAGCTCGTATAATAATTAAAAAGAGCATCAAACCAGACATAGGTTACCTGAGAATTATCAAAAGGAAGAGGAATCCCAAAAGTATGATTTTCTCGACTAATAGAAAAGTCCTCCAAACCCCTCTGAACAAAAGCCTTTACCTCATTGAAACGAAAATCCGGCATAATAAACTCAGGATACGCCTCGTAAAACTCTATAAGCCAGGTTTGATATTTTGAAAGTCGAAAAAAATAGTTTTTCTCCCGTATCATATCTGGAGGTGTAAGGTGATCTGGACAGACTTTGATAATATTATCACTGACTTGTACTTTTGGAGTAATAGGAAAAGTCTCTCCTGTTAATTTATTTTGAAAAACGAGATCATCATCTCTCTTAAACGCTTCGCATCATACACAGTACATTCACTCATATTCTCACTCATAGATATCTCCTCTCTCATAACATTTTTGTAAAACATCTTGTACCACTTTATGATGCCTCTTCTCAGTAGTACGGATAAAATCTGTATATCCTATATCAAAATAGTCCCATACCTCTTTATGCTGTTTTGCCATATCATCGAGGTATGTATAAAGATCCTTTCCTTCCTGCTTCGCCTTTATTACGGCTTTTTGACTGTTTTCATCTATTCCCGTAGTAAAGCGAGCATTATATCACGATATCTTGTGATAGGTATACAAAATATTGGCAATCGTTGAGGTATAAAAATGTCCTATATGTGGAAGACCATTTCCGTAATAAATAGGGGTTGTGATATAAAAGTTTTTTTTCATAAAAATAGCTCTCATTCATATATATAGAGCTATTTATACTGACTTTTTATATCATTACAATTATCATTTTGAAAAAAGTTTTTTCATATCACTTTTTTGAAAATCATTTCACTGAGCCTTGTATTTTACAAAATCTTGTTCTCCACAGTTATCACAAAAATTTGCCTCTATTCTATTGAGAGTGCGACATCGACGGCACATCTTGAGCTGAGAAGTTTTATATCATTCAGACACATCCATAAATACCAGTATCGTAATAGATCATATAACTGCCAATAGTACTGGTCCTAATAAAATCAAAACTGTTCAAAAAAGCTTTCCATACAATGTGATAGGAACCATATCTCCATATCATACCGTAGTCATGGTAATCACTCACCACCATAGCGCGGCAGGAATAGATGAAAAGCTCTCATTGACTCATGCTTCACTATAGTACACAAAAGTCGATATGATAACGAGCACTGTAATAAACACACTAAAGATTGCTTTATACTCATGACGATATTTATGAAGTGTATGTATAAAACCGAGGACAATCGGTGAATGCGATGTAACATGAAACAGTCTCAGTATTCTCAAGAGTCTGAGTATTTTTAAGAAATCAAATCCCGATACCATTTGAAATACGAGTCCCAGAAAAAATGGAAGAAAAGAAAGCAAATCTACGATGCTCATAATCTTTATAGGAAATCTCCATTTATTCCTACTTCTCAGAAACCTGTAGAGATACTCCAAAGCAAATATGAGAGAAATACCTATTTCTAGGAGAAATATTTCGCGTCAAAAAATATCTCCTATACCAGGTAATGTTTCAAATATGATGACTGCTACTCATAAAAATACACAAAAAGAAACGAGAAAGTTTATTTTCCTTCCCAAAAAACTTCATGGATCCTCAAGAATATTCTTATAGCGTTTATGATTATAAAAACGCCCCTCTTTTATAATTTCCCAGTGAAAAAACTTCATTTCGAAATAGTACTTAGCAGTAAAGTTCTTCTAGTATAACACATTTTGTAGGAAAAAATCAAAAAAACTTTATTTTTTGAGGGTCTTTCAGGAAACTCTGAGAAACTCTTTTTTTCTCTCCTTCCTCCAAATAACCCCGGGGTATGATACCCCGGGGTTGCTGATAGCTCGATAGAGTCAGAGTAAGCTAGGAGTTTTTTGTTTCTCAGAGACTGCTTAAGCGTTTGAGGACTGTTGGATGTGAATAGTAAAAAAATTCATAGACAGGATGTGGTCTCAGATTTGAAAGATTGTTTCGTGAAAGTTGTATGAGCGCATTTCTCAAATATTCTCATGAATAATGATCTCGGGCATAAGCATCAGCTTCATATTCATTTTTTCGAGAAAATATACTCGTAAATATCCCAAGAATAATAGAAAGAGGCGTAAACAAAATCCCAAACGCCACGGCTCAGAGATGAAAACTCTGCACTTCTCCTCCAAGAGCATAAGACACCTCTGGAATACCCAGTGCAAGAGAAAAGAAAAAAAGTATCAGTCCCGTTTGCGCGATACTCATACACAGCATTTGAAGGGTGTGTTTCTTTTTATAGTGCCCTATTTCATGAGCAAGTACCGCAACAAGTTCTTGAGTATTGAGGTCTGTTATCAGCGTATCAAAAAGTACTATTCGCTTTCGAGGACCAAAACCACTAAAGTATGCATTTGCCTTACTACTTCGTTTTGAACCATCTATGACATAGATATCACAACCTGGAAACCCCACTTTTTCCGCAAAGCTATGAATAGCTGTTTTGAGTTCGCCATCTTCTAGTGGTGTTTGCTTGTTAAACAAAGGAACTATAAGTTGAGAATAAAACATCATCATAAAAAGAGAAAATAGCGTAGATATTCCCCAAGCATAGAGCCAAAAACTTTGTCCAATAAGTGTATAAATCCATACTATCAGAGACAAAAGTGGAGCCCCTATAAGTGCTGAGAGAAACAGTGACTTGAGCGTGTCTGTAAAAAATATTGTTCTCGTCATCTTGTTAAAGCCAAACTTCTCTTCAATCACAAAGCTTGAATAGTAAGAAAACGGCAGAGAAATACATAGAGATACAATCGTGATACTCCCAAAAAAGCACAAAGCAAGAAGAATATTATTTTCTGTATATTGTCTCAAAAAGCTATCAAGAAGACCAAAACCTCCAAAATACAAAACGCAAAACATGATGATAAAAGTGACTGAAGAAGACAGAATACCAAAAGTATATTTTGTTTTTTCATATTTTTGAGACTTTGCATATTTTTTCTCGTCATATATATCTTTGAGCTCTTCTGGAAGTGTCTCACTCCAGCATGTGGTATTGAGATATGAGAGTATTTTTGTCAAAAGTGTTTCTCAGAGAAATATTGCGAGTATAATGTAGAAAAGAGTTTCTGTTGTCATAAAGATTCTTAAAAATATATATAAAGTTATCTTACAGAAAAAACCTAAAACAAAAAATGTATATCGTCTATATCCTCAAATGTTCTGATAATACTCTCTATACAGGTATCACGAATAATCTCGAAAAAAGACTCCAAATGCATGAAGGAAAAATACCCTGATGAGCAAAGTATATGAGAGGAAGACTTCCTTTTGAGCTTATGTATACTGAGGAGTTTCCTGATAGATCATGTGCAAGTAAGAGAGAAGGAGAGATAAAAAAACTCTCTCAAAAAAGAAAGCTGTGTATGATTCAGTCAGGGAAAAAGAGAAAATTTACATAGTAATCTTGTTTTCTACAATATACTCAACTAATACAATTTTGATCTATGAAGTACTCGAAATATCACTACTTGTTTTTTCTGTTTATGAACACTAAGAAGTACTCTATAGCTTCATACTCGCAAACGATAATCACACAAGCTATATTTCTTGAGTCTTTTTATTTGTGTTATACTAGTTCATTGCTCTTGTAGTAAATGTATTTTTTGAAAAATAACTTTTACGTCTTTTCTCGGAATATGAGAAATATCTTTTTCAAATACCTTTTTACTTTTTATAAATATTTTATAAGTCATGTTCTTTCTTAAAATCACTGAAAGAAATAGAGTCTTCTGATAGTCAATTATTTCTATAATCTACAACCATAGAATTTGTTTCTTCATCGTTCAGTTCCCACAACTCTTCACGTAATTGAGTTATTACATCATTTTCCATCAGTACTTGTGCAAGATCTCAACCAAACAAAATTCAAATAGGCTCATCATTTTGTAAGACTACTGCTTGTTGATATTCTTCAAAAACCTTACTCCCTTTCTCCACTATCTCGGTAGGAGTTGTATACTGCATAGTGTATAATTATATGGTAATATATAGCGTAATTATATAATAAACTAAATAAAATACAATCTTTCTGAGAACTCTGCTTCTACCGTTTTTTTTCTATCACTGCTCCTTGCTCGGTATCTTTGATGATGTAGCCTCTTTGAACTATCTCATCCCTGATACTATCAGCAAGAACGTAATTTCTTTGTGACTTTGCCTCATCTCGCTGCCTGGAAAGCTCCTTAATATCTTCGGGAATTTCCATATCTTGCTGTATATCAAACAGAGAGGTATCGAGTATTCACAAAACCTGATTCCAGCTCTTGTACATTTCCTTACATGAGTCCAATTCACTATCTGAGAGACTTTTTTGAATCAGCTCTGTTCACACATACTTTGAAAACTCAAAAAGTACCGCAAACGCTTCAGGAAGTGCAAAGTCATTTTCGAGAGCAGATACAAAGCGTTGCATAACAGCCTGCATATAGTCTCGAAACTCTGATCTTACTCCATCACTCTCTCTTCTATAGAAAGCCATTTTCTGAAAAGTTTCATCAATATTTTTCAGACTCGCAATATTTTGCTCAAGTTTCCTAAAACTAAAGTCTATTTTATCTCTATATTTTCCGTTAATAAAACCCATTCTCAATGCCCTATATAATCTCTTTTTGGAACTCTCATCTTGCACAGGGTTATCTGAAAAATAGCGGTTTTCTATATCACGCAGCGTGTGAAAGTTTCCCAGTGACTTACTCATCTTTTTTCCATCTACCATGAGATGCCCTGAGTGTAACCAGTACTTACTGAACTGTTTTCCGGTACACGCCTCACTTTGCGCAATCTCATTTTGATGATGCGGAAAAATAAGATCTTCTCCTCCCATGTGAATATCTATCTGCTTTCCGCAGTGTTTCATAGCGCAAGCACTACACTCTATATGCCATCATGGGCGTCACTTTATCACTACCCTCTTTCCCTCCTCTCACTTTGAAAGAGAACTTCAAGACTGATCTGAGGACTCAGAAGATGGAATAACAAAACTCTCTTGCCAAAAGTTTTCTCCATCTTCTTGCTTCCAAGCTTTCCAAAGAACAAAGTCAGACGCATGTTCTTTATCATATTCATCATTATCTACTCGCACTGAGCTTTTCATTCCTTGGAAATCGAGTTGTGCGAGTTGTCCATAGTTTTCTGATTTTGAGATATCAAAATATATACTCCCATCTTCTGCATGGTAAGCAAAACCTCTATTGATCATTGTTTGAATCATGCGTACCATTTCTGGTATGATGTTAGATATAGGTTCTACTATATTAGGCTTGCGACATAATAGTTTTTCTAGATCTTCAAAAAATATCTTCGTATACTTTTCTGTAAAATCTTTGAGGTTTTCTCAGGATTCTTGACTATCACGAATTGTTTTGTCATCAATATCTGTAATATTCATGGTGACATGTACCTTGTATCATACAAATTCCAATATTCGCGCAACCACATCTTCAATCACTGATGTTTTGAGGTTTCATATATGTGCATGATTGTATACTGTTGGACCACACTGATATATCTTGACTTCAGGGTGTTTGAGAGGTTTGAAAATTTCTTTTTCTCTTGTGAGGGTGTTATATATTTGCATTATGATATTCTTTACTAACTAATTCACTTGCACGAGCTGGGGAAACATATTCATGTGATTGGTTTGCTATCTTGATATTTGGAGCTTTTTTACAGTTTCACATACAACCAGACTCACTGATCTTCATATCTTTTCGATCGTAAAATTTCTCATCATTTTTGAGACGCGTGATAATATAGTTTGAAAATCTTCCTGAACACGATTTTCCTGTACAGACTTGTATATGCATAATATTTTGAATATATATTATGGATAATATACATAAAAAATCTTTTTTACCAAAAAAAATCGCTCTCATATTTCTATGAAAACGATTTGTATTGTAACAATGGTGCCGAGGGGCGGATTTGAACCACCGACACAGGGATTTTCAGTCCCCTGCTCTACCCCTGAGCTACCCCGGCATATGGTGCGCGGAGAGAGACTTGAACTCTCACGCCAATAATCTCGGCACACGCCCCTCAAGCGTGCGTGTCTACCAATTCCACCACCCGCGCATATATGTTTCCTCAAGGAAAAGCTCTAAAAGAACTCTCTTGTATCTTTGCTTTTCTCAAAGCTCGACAATTATATAAAAAAAATATTGCTTGCAAATTTTTTTATATTCTTATTGCTCTTCTTTTTTTGGTATTTGATAATAATCGAGAAGCTTTTGTGTAAGCTCGGAAAAAAGATATGCAGCGGTATGACCACCATACTGATTTTGTCTTGGTCTTTCCAGTTTCACTACAATAACAAACAGAGGATCTTCTGCAGGAGCATATCACGCAAAAGAGGCGTATGTTGATGCTACTCATTCTTCGTATTTTCACCTATAGGCAATTTGCGCTGTTCATGTTTTTCCAGCAACCGCATATCATGCAACTTTCGCATTTCTTGCAGCGCCATCATTTACTCACGCAACGAGCATGCTTGTTACAGTATTTGCTGTTTCTTCGTGGAGGACTCTTCGTATTTTTTGAGGACTATATTCTTGCGTTTTTCCATTTGGAGAAACAATTTTATCTACAATATATGGTCGCATATATACTCATCCATTTGCCAGTACACTGTACGCTGCTGCCATTTGTAATGGCGTTACTGAAACACCAAGACCATAAGAACTTGTGAGAAGTTTGGCAGTTGACCATCTTTCGTGGGCTTCTATTTTTCAAAATACTTCTCCATCAAGCTGTATACCACTCAAATCTCAAAATCAGAAATCATGTAAATACTTATGAAAGAGTGATTTTCATACGCGTTGAACAATACGAATCATTCACACATTACATGAGTAGCTAAGTGCGTGAGTAAATGTATGATATCACAGGCATGTATCTGAATCATTTTCTATAGTAAAGTTATCAATAGTCAGTTTTCCTACATCCTGATATCTCTCATATGCCGTTATCTCGTTTGTATCTATACCGATAGCAACTGTAAGAGGTTTAAGGATACTTCCGGGCTCATAGAGTGAAGATACGGTATCATTTCTGTATACTCATGGACCATAACCGTTAGTATAGATATATTTTTGAAGTGTATCATCTGCATATTCTTCTCTGAGTGCTTCTCGCAAAAATATCTCTTTTCCTTCAAAATACAGTGAATCTCACGCAGCAAGATCTTCAACAAATACTATTTTTCAGAGTAAGTCTGTCTCTGGACGAGGAGTATTTTCTGGCGTGACTTTTTGCAATGTATATACTTCTCAAGGGGTATGAGGATCATATTTTGGATAGTTTGCCAGCGCGAGTATGCGTCACGTTTTCGGTTCCATAACAACGATACTTCCTTTGTTTGCCCAGTAGCGAATCACTCCGTCATGAATGATATCTTCAGCCATTTTTTGAATATTTCGATCAATACTGGTATAAATATCTACTCATTCTTGTGAAGAATTATTTTCTTCTCCCAAAGATATAGGATCAATCGGTCTACCACGTACATCTTTTTTTCCAACAAGAGCTCAGGGATCTCACTTGAGTTCATTATGAAAATATCACTCTATTCCATAGTGTCATACGCCTTCGTTATCAATAAAGCCTATCACTTGTGAGGCTGTTGTGTGTTCGGAATATATTCTCTGTGTGCGAGTATCAAAAACAAAAAAGTTTCCTATTGATTCTTCTTCTGTTATGATTCATTGTTCGACGGCTTTTTTTTCTTCTCTGAGAAAATACCTCACTTCATCTGAGCTAGTGAGTGAGAGTTTTTGATATATAGCTATATATCTCAGGTCTCTTTTGCGTATTTTGTATTCGAGTTCGTCTTTTTTTTGAGAAAAATATTGTGAGTATGTCTCTAAAAATCTTTCTTTTTCGATTATTTCTTCAGGGTTTACATACACTCCATTTACGCTTGGGTACAGTCAAGCAATACGCCATGAGAGAAGTTCTTTTTCATCATCTGGAGAGAGGTTTTCTTTGATAAGGACACTTGTAACTCGTGTTTGTGAGAGTCTTTCTTCGAGTCTTTGTGATATTCGTGACTTAACTGCTTGAGGACTAAATGAAAAAGCTGGTATTTCTGACTTTTTGAGAAATCTGAGCATTTTTTTATAACATGTTTCGTTGCTATGGTTTTCGCACATTTCAAGGTAGAGGATGTCTGTGAGGAAGTCTTTGAGTTTTTGTGTATCTCACACCATTTGCGGATCAATGGCGATATCCATGAGTTCTACTGATGTTGCTAAAATAGGTTTTTGTTTTGGGTCTATTGCTGAGCTTGCATAGATGTTTCCTCTTGTGACGGGGACTTCTATTTCTCCTATTTGTTGTTTATCTGCAAGTGTTTTATAAAAGTTGTAGTTGAGTATGGTATAAGAAAAACTGCTAGAAATGATATAAAGAGTAAATAAAACAAAAAATATAATAACGAGGTATTCTCGAGGGATACTTTCGAGTTGTTGTTGAAATCTTGATGTATACTTTTTTTGTCTGTATTGCATATTGTTTTTGAAAATATGATGTGATATTTTCTCATTGTATGGGCTTTTTGTAAAAGTGTGATGAAAAAGTGTGATAAAAATTTTGACATACTATTTTTTTTTGATTATATATATTTTCATAATTTTTGGATAACTTGTGATCCAACTGATCTTTAACATAAAAATATAGTAGGTATCTTTCTATTTTTGATATACGAGCCTTGTGAGGTCTTGGTATACAAAGATAGATTTTCTGCCTACTATAGCTTTTCAGACTTCTGATACCTTATACTTCTAATTCGAGAAGCGTAGGGTATGGGAGTCTGAAAACATGACTCCAAGTTTGCAAACTTAACTATGGAGAATTTTCAATGAAAAAATTGTCTCAAAGGCAGAAAAAGAAAGAGGGCTCCCTTCGGGGAGCCCTCTTTATAAGTTCGGAGAGGAAATATCTTCTCCTTTTTTTGAACCTCAACAAAAACAAGACAAAAAATTTGCTGAGAAAAGCTTTTGGTATATACTCTTCCTCGTAGTTTACGAGCGTATTTTCTGGTTCACTACCTTTTACCTTTATAAAAATACACCAACATGGCAGTTACAAAAAAAGACAAAGAAAGCATCATCAAGAAGTTTTCAAAGAAAAAAGATGATACCGGTTCCGCTGAAGTACAAATAGCAATACTTACCGCAAAAATAGAAAACCTCAAAGAACACCTCCTCGAACATAAAAAAGATAACCATTCTCGAAGAGGGATCATGATGATGGTAGCAAAAAGAAGAAAAATGCTCTCCTATCTCAAAAGAAAAGATACGGCAAAGTACGAAGAAGTCATCAAAGCGCTCGAAATCAGAAAATAATATTTTCTCGCATGTACTTCAACTCTCACTAGCTCTTGCTTCCCATGAAGGGAGGGCTTATATATCTATTTTTTGTAACTGATAATCATGTAAACCCTTTCAAAGAACTATTTTTACCCTTTCCAAAAACCTATCAATCAATAAATACTCATAATCCGGTATTTCTAGAGAAAACACTATCTCCGTTGCAGACGAAGACCTCTTGCGCGTATGAATCTCATCAATATTAATTTCCATAGCATACAAAACCTCTGAAACAGACTTAAACATTCATGGAATATTATCGACTGTTAAGGATATACTAAAGCGACTCTGATACTCCTCTCATTTTACAAAAGCATTCATCAAACGATCCTTATTTACCCCATTGAGAACGCGACATGTTCGAGCGTGAATAGTGAAATGACCACGAGAATTTATATGCGCTACAATACTCTCAGGAATACCATGAGCACAACAACTTCGGCATTGTTTATAGGGAATATTTTCTTCTCCTCAAATAATGATTTCCTTATGATCACTTTGAGATGACTGAGTACTAGCTCCCGAGAGAGTTTCTCCATTTTGCGATGAAGATTTTTTGTGATAGGGAATCTTGAGTGACCGCATAATACGCCTAAGGAGAGATGCGGGCGTAATAGAGAAGTTTCCTACCTGCTCTAAGAGTTGAAGACGCTCTTCTATATTAAGCTCTCTTTCATCAATATTTTTTAAAACTGTCAGGTCTTTATCCAAAAGACTCAGTCCAGATTTCTCAAGATACTTATTGATAATCTCTTTCCCTCGATCACGATGTAGCTCCTTGTCTCCTTTGTGTAAGTATGACTTAATATTATTTTTTGCCTTAATCGTTTTTACAAACCCTAACCAAAAAGGACTCGGTTTTCGATTTTTATCTATAATCACTTCTACAATATCTCCATTGGAAAGCTCTTTATCAAGAGGATGAACCTGCGAGTTTACTTTTGCGATAGAAATATGGTTTCCAAGATCTGTATGTACCTGATACGCAAAATCTATCGGTGTTGATCATACGGGCAAGTTTACCAGGTCACCTCTAGGAGTAAAAATAAATATACGATTTCGAAAAGTATCTCCCCGGAGTGAATCCAAGAGATCCTTTCCCCCTTCTTGTCATGCCGCATCTCTCAGATCACTTACCCAGTCAATCTCTGTTGCAATCTTACTTCCCTTCTCCTTGTATTCAAAATGCGCTGCAACTCCAATCTCTGATCGTACATGCATATCTTCTGTACGAATCTGTAGTTCTGTAGGTTGCGCCGTAAAGTTTTTTAAAAATCATACTATCGTCGTATGCAGACTCTGGTATCCATTGGGTTTTGGTAAAGCGATATAATCTTTAAATCTATAAGGAAGCGTGTGCCATTTACTGTGAATCTCACCAAGAACACGATAACAATCAGCTATTGATGGAACAATAATTCTCACTCCGTAAATATCATATAAATCAGCAGGATGAGAAATACCTTTTCTTTGCATTTTTTTATATATCGAGTAGGGAGACTTCACTCGAAAATCTACTTTATGAGCAATATCTACCGAGCTCAAAAGTTTTTGTATCTCAAGAATCGCTGAGTTTTGAAACTCTTTTCTGCTTTCCGAAAGTTCTTTGAGATGTTCTATCAGTGTTTCATATTCGTCATGATAGAGTATTTTAAAACACTCATTCTCAAGATCATTTTTTAGTGTATACAAACCCAGGCGTCAGGCAATGGGAGAGTAGATATTGAGTGTTTCTTCTGCTATTCTTTTTTGCTTTTCTGGTTTTGGATGATAGTGAAGTGTTTGCATATTATGCAGGCGATCAGAGAGCTTGATAAATATCACTCTAATATCCTCTGCCATCGCAACAAACATCTTCCTTAGACTTCCTATGGCTCGCTCTTCTCCTCTATAGCGTACTTTCTCGAGTTTTGACATGCCACTACAAAGTCTCGCAACATCCTGTCCAAATATCTCTAAAATATCCTCATAGGTATACTCAGTATCCTCTATAACATCGTGAAGAAGACATGCTTGTATGGTTTCTATATCTGGGCTGAGTGAGAGCAGTATCTGCGTTGCGGCAACAGGATGGGAAATATATGGTTCTCATGATAGGCGAGTGTCATGCTCATGAGCAGATTTTGCAAAGTCATATGCCTGCAAAATACTTTCTCTTACTTCTGATTCTTCCATTTCTCACATATATGAAATCGCGCGAGAAATAATAGATGCTATTTGTGTATCTACTGCTTCTATATGCGTATCATAATTTTGTGATTTTGCCATAAACCAAAGATTTAGCATTTTGAAAATACTGTAATGATATTCTTCTCTCCGTCAAACAGTCTATTCTCTTTGAGAGTATACCCACTTTCTCACACAAGATACTCAAGCTCTCCAAGAGAAAAACCATGATAATATCTTTGAGAATTCCCAAGTTTGAGAGAAAAGTCTTTTGATCAATATATATTCTCACTTTCTACTATTTCATTTTTTGCATATACCTTTTGCAAACTTGGGTATATGAGCGCCCAGGATGTCATGTACACGATATTTCATTTTCAGAGAAATTTCTCCAGACCCCTTAGGCACTGCTTTCTCTCCTCCATACTCTCGAGGTGATGAAAGCTCGCTACCATAAATATATCTCATACAAAACCTTCTCACAAAAATGGAATATCTGTCATATCTCAGAGTATCCATCGCTTATATGGATATGTATTTTTTGCTTCTCGTAAAAGTCACGCTGAGCTATCTAGTCATATATACTCTGTAGGAAACTCTCAAAAATACTCATAATAATGTGAGAGTAATCTGCCACTCCCACAACCAATATCGAGGATGTTTCCTCTCTTTGGGAGAAACTGAAAAAAATACTCTATCTCTGGCCATCGCATATTTTTTCGACTCTGAGCAAAGCTTTTTGCTGCCCTATCGTATGACTGCATATCTACCTTGTTATGATTTACATCTCTTCTGGAAGCTCAATTGCCAGTATCTCAAAACATTCTTCGAGAATCTCTCGAAATATATCTATCAGGAAGAGACGACTTTCTTTGATTGTCTTATTATTCTCATGTAATATGGGAAGCTCATTATATACTACAGAAAAAGCTTTTGCGATATCGTAGCAATACTGACACAAAATATGTGGATAATAATTGTCTGTAAGTTCTTGAAACACATCTGAGAAGTTCATAAGCTGTTGTGCAAGATGTTTTTCTGAGTTTTCTTGTAGGGAAACTGTTTCTCGTGAAGTATTTGGCGTTCAGGCAAGTATCTTGCAAGCTCTCACATAAGCGTACTGAATATATGGACCACTGTTTCCCTCAAAACTCAAAAACTCATCCCAATCAAATACGCTATCACTAGTTCGAGACTTTTTGAGGTATCCATACTTTATTGCTCCTATTCACACGATACGCGACAGCCTTTCTCTATCTTCCTGTGAAATATCACTGCGTTTTTGTGATATGATATGACTTGCTCGAGACTCAGCTTCTTTAAGCACATCTCTGAGAGGAATGATTTTTCCTTTTCTGGTACTCATTGCCCCATCTTTGAGAGATACAAAACCATTATGCGCGTGTGTCAGCTCAGTGTCTTTACTGATCCATCATGCCTTTCTGGCTATATAAAAAACTTGGCGGAAGTGTAGTTGCTGGCGAACATCGACAAAGTAGATAATCCTCTGAGGATTCCAGTTTGTCATGCGGTACTTAATACAGGCAAGATCACTTGCCAAATAGCCATGTGTTCCATCGCGTTTTTGTAAAATACAAGAAGGTATATTTTCCTCATCTGGAAACACAACTCCCACGGAGTGATCATCATTTTTTGTTGCAACTTTTTTTTCTAGCAGTTCGTCTACGATATCCTTCATCGAGTATTGAAGATCTGGATAATCTTGCATCTTTTCTAGTCCTATTCCCTCGTAAAAGCTTTCTCCTATATCATAATCTGGCATGACTCCGATCTGAGCGAGAGACTCCCTCATAGAATATATAGAGTGTTTTGTAAACTCTGACCAAAGCTCCTTTGAGGCTGAATCTCCTTGTGAAAGCATACGGAAGGCTTCTCGAAACTCTGACTCTGATACCAAATTGTTTTCTGCCTCTATGGAGATCTTCACATAAAGTTGGAACAAATGATCAACAGCGTTTTCTTTGAGTTTGTCTTGTTTTCCGTATTTTTTATAGGCAACGAGAAGTTTTCAAAAAATAATTCCCCAATCTCCTATATGGCTATCTGCTATGACTCTGTGTCCTTGCTTTCGAAATGCGTTTATAAGTACTTGTCACTGAGAAGGAGTACATATATGACCTATATGTAGAGGTTTTCCCACATTTGCTCCAATATAATCAATGATAATTGTCTCTTGCTCAGACTGATGATAGTAGCCCTTTTTACAAAAATCTACAAAACTTGTTTCTATACTCTCTGAGGAAAATACAAAATTTACATATCATCATTCATGTTTGCAAGATGAGCATATTTTTTTCATTTTTGGTATGTTTTGGATTTCTATAGCGAGATTTTCTGCAATGATTTGAGGGGATTTTCTCAAACTTTTTGCGAGAGAAAAACATGCAAGAGCGAGATCGGCTCATGATTTTTTTGGAGGAGTAGTAAACTCAAGCATTTCTTTTTGAATGCCATAGGTATCTGAGAGATAGTCGCTGAGTATTTGTGAAAGTACTTCTTTCATAAGAGTTATATAAGGCTTGTGTAATTTTTTATGCCCTTCTAGGGAAATGCGGAAAAACTTCGTATTTCATCGTCAAAGTGCAACATTGTCTTCAAACTCGTACAATGAGTACGCTTATTTCAGCCAAGTTACATTTTCCTTGAACTACTTGTTTTTACACATTTCCTATTTTTCCGTGCTTCCCTAGTATAATAAGTATCATCTCGTCAACAAAACTTTTCAAAAAAAATATATTTATATATTTTTTATACTAGTCTAATAGTATAAAAAATTGATTTTTTTTATATTTTCTGTAATCTTACACACATGAAAAACACAAAAAAATATTGAATTAAAGAAGCTCTGAAAAATAGGAAAATCTTGTGTAAGAGACCGGTCTCAAGTCCTTGAAATAAGTAACTCGAGACCGGTCTCGAGAACACAAAAAGGATTTTCTCAGCATTTGCCTATATTATTTTCTCTCCATACTATCATGAAAGACATACTCTCCTCCCTAGAGTCTCGCTTTGCTTCATCAAAGTCTTTTCGCCACTTCCCAATATCTCTCAAAGAACAGATGAAAAAACTACTCAAAGATACAGGAATTATCAGTATCACCGGTATTCGCAAGTCTGGAAAACTCTGACTCGTAAAAAACTATATCGATACCGTATATGCGTGAGAGAACTTCCTCTATATTCATCCTCGTATTTCTGGACAGCAAAATATAAATGAGAGTTCTCAGGTTTTTGATATTCTCAAGGAATATGAAAAAGGAAGAAAAACACCAAAAGTCATTATTCTTGATGAGTGCAATAGTATAAAAAATATCAAATCTGTTATAAACTACTTTTACAAAAAATGACTTTATGAACTTATACTCATATGAAATCATATTCGTGGAGAGGAGATATCTGAGATAGAGGTTCTGCCTCTGGAGATTGAACGATGACGAGAAGATCTGTCTTTTCTTTGATGACTGCCTATTGTTCGTATTGCTGGGGATAAAGAGTATAAAAGCATGCTTTTATCAGCAGTATATCATGAAATACTGATGTTAGATGTGGCTATTCCCTATGCTATAAAAAATATAGAACTATTTGATCAGTTGATGCAATACCTCTCTCAGTTATGAGACAGTGTCTCAAAAAGAGAAGTGCATAGGCGTATATCTCAAAGCTGAAAAGACATCTCGCTACTCACACTCATGGAATATCTGAGTATCGCTCAGAGAATCAAACTACTCAAATGCCTAAAAGTATATGATATAAAATCTCAAAAATATATTTCGACAAAATCTCATTTCTTTTTCTGAGATCTGGGTATAGCACAATTTCTGGGGAAAAAAGATCCTCTGCAAATCAAAAAAAATGCGTTCTTTCTGGAGCTTCAAAACTACTCATCTGAGATATACTCTGGTATTTATGGGAGATTTCACTGTGATTTTATAGTGATGAATCAGTGAGTGATTGATGTTTGTTTTCACTTTGCCTGAGTTCAGGATAAAAATGAGGTTCGAAAAACATCTCGCAAACTTGCAAAGATTGAAGGGAAGCGGAAATTTGTAATTGTAGAAGATAAGCAGCGTCTTTCTCTGCGAAAGTTTGAGGAGTCTTGAGTATCTATCATTGATTTTGATGAAGCACTTTCGTTTCTTACATATAGGGATTAAGCAAGCTCTGAAAAAATGAAATAGCTTTTTCAAGGTTTGCTTTATTGTATCGCGTAGTTTTGAAGGCTCTTCTGAATATGCACTTGAGAAATACTTTCTCATATGTATTCCACCTCTTCACTAAAGTCTATATCCTCAAAATAGCATAATTGTTCTCTGAGAAGCTTTTCATTGTATCATCAGGCAAATATCTTTTCTGCAAGATCTGAAATATCACTAAGTGAGTATCATTTTTGAAAAATATGATATATATCTACATAATCTTTCCATTTTCCTCTTCTTCAAAGTGTATAAAATTTCATTGCTGCAAGAGTAGGTATATCTGGGAGTAGTATTTCTTGAAAGGTATGTTTTGTATATATGTCAAATGGGTAGTATAGAAAAGTCACTTTTGTTCATGAGATCATGAGTGTTAGTTCTTCTCAAGGATTGTCTACAAAAATTTTCTCTACAGAAAATCCATGCTTTTTGAGAGTAAGCAAAATATTATTATTTTTTATTTCTTCTCTACAGAAAAGATCAAAGTCTATACTTTTTCGATGTCATATCTGAAGAGCTATAGCTGTTCATCCTGCAAGATAAAAATTTTTTCAAAAAACTCATAAGAGTGGAAGTATTTCTTGTTGTCAGGGGTAAAGTATACTACTAAACATGAAGGTATTTATCAAAGAAATATTGCGTTTTTTTTGAGATATTTTTTCTCTTTTTTCATCTGATAATCTTATAATTTTGTCAAAATTTTTCTCAAAGAACATCTTGTAAAAAAAGAATATCTTTCCAATCTCCATACTGCATAAAGCGTTCTTGTATCGATACTTCTGATAAGCTCTCTATATCTGAAATATCCCAAAAAAGAGCTTTGTTTTTATAAGCATATTTCTGAATGTGATTCATATTTCTATATGAGTTGTATATACACTATAGTATATTGTTTTCCACAAAAACTCAAAATATAGTCTTCTCTCAGGAAACAAGCTCTGAGAAAAAGTTTATTATTATAAGGAAAACTGTGTTGAACTAATAGCTACTCTTAAAACTAAAATCATCATCACCCTCAAGCTTATCAATAACAGCATTTACTGCATTATCTAATTGAGTTGAATGAACCTCATCATTAAGAAAATCATTCAGAGCTTTTTTTATTTCTTTTTCAGTAAATTCTCCACTTGTAAAGTTCGTTTTTATATTTTCCGCAACAGCGTTTACTCAGTTCTCATTCAGTGTATGACTACTAGTATGATTTAAGTCCATGTGATTATTATTCTCAAGAGTCATAGTTATGTTTCCAGCACTTCCTGTATCACTCATATTTACATTTACATCAACCTCTCACTCATGAACATTCTCAATATAAGTCTTCAATGATCACTCATTAACTGCTTCAGGAATAAGTGGGTAAACTATTTCAGATTTTTCATTTTTTAATTTTTGAAAAGCTTCTACTGCTTTAGGGAAGCTTACAGACGCTGCAGATGTTATTCCTATTTCTTGTAATTTTTCATCACCAAGAAGGTTGAACATCATTTTATGAAAACTTTCCTTAATAGTATCGTTAGTACTTAAGTTCATATGATTTCCATTTAAAGTCTTTATAAACTCTTGTATTCACTCAATTTTATCATTATTAGATTTATATATGTCTCTCTCAAATTTATCAGCTATAATACGAGCTTGATGTACATCTGGAGAGCTTCCAGCTCCATTAAAAAACTCATTGGCTCTATTAGAAGCTTGTTCTTGAGGCATATTTGCAAGTCTATTACCAACTCTCTGAAGTGTTTGAGCACTCTGCATTCACTGATGCGTTGGAATAATAGGAGCATACTGAGGAGCTTTGGTTGCCAGCTCTCCCACAGATTTTCCAAAATCCGCAATAGGCTTCACGATATTCCCCGTCGTCTCCGACTGCCTCAAAGCCGCCATCACCGCAATCCAAAGTATCACTACACCAAATATCTCCACAATCAACTTTGATATAATCGATTTTTCCGATCCACTCCCATCTGGTGACGAATGAGCTCAAAGAATCGTGATCTTAAATCATGATGCGTCAATACTAAACATATCTCCCCCCTGAACATTATCCTGTATCCCTTGGGCAGAGACGAGTATGAAGACCAAACCAAAAGACAGCGCAGCCGACACATATACCGGTACCAACGCCAATCAGATAAACTCCTTCACGCTAAACGCCTTTGTTTCCTCTCCACCTCCGTCAGTCTTCCCAAAGAAATACAAGAGTCCAAATACCGGTGAAAGCATCATAAATATCCACAAACGAATACCTCTCGCAAAAAGAGCTAAAAACAGTGCAATCATCAAGAGTAGATATACCACTACGAAGAGCATATCAAATATAATCTTGAGAACCAGATTTGCCAGAGTCTTGACTGTTGAGAGATCATCGAGACTAATCGTATCCAAGTTTTGGATTCGTAAAATCCCATAAGAGTACACATTAATGATTCCGAACGCTGTATTTCGTACTCATACTGCATTTTCCGAAACGGTTCCATCACTCCTTTCTCATGTAAAAAATTCTTCTATCGTAATCTCTGATCATTTTACACACATCATATAGTCATCAAGAAAATTATCTTGTTGCCCAAGATTGAGACTTGTGAGGCTCTCAGGACTATAGGGAGAAAAATCTCCACTCAGGGAAATAATATTATTTGAACATATCTCTGTCACTGCGATATCTGACTGACTCAAGGCATTACTAAAAACATCTTCATCTTGAAACGCCTCATAAGGAAGCGTGAGAACTCATACTGTTAAAATTGCTGAAAGAGAAAGAATAAACTGAACAAAAAACCAAGAAAATGGAACAATCAGTATTCCTACAATAAATCTTGGCATTGCCTGCTTGAGCTCCCATGTACCCTCTCATCGACCAATAATATTCATAAATGCGATGACGATGAGGATAAATGCAAATATGAAATACACCACATTTGAAACTAATACCCAGATAATCTTGAGATATTCTTGCAAACCAAACATCGTTCCATTCACCCAACCTGGATTGAGAAAGAGCGTGATAAAAGAAGTAACAAAACCCATAAGTGTTGCCGCAATCGCAATAAATCCATTGATGATGTTGACTACCTGACTCTTATCATCATCACTGAGAGAAGTACTCTCATTTGCAAATACACTTTCTGTTCATACCAAAAAAAATACTGATATGCACAAGAGAATATAGAGGAGAGACCTGCGGTGTTGTATCATTTTTGTAAAAAACTGAAAAAACATTTTTAAAAATATTTTCAAAATAACGCTATAGGTTTACTCTATCATAAAAAAAACATATCTGCAAAAACTTGAGCAAAAAAAAAGTATAGATAGACCTATACTTTTGTAATAAATATTTTTCAGTAGATACAATCCTACAACTTTTTCAGTAAAATATTATGAAACACTTTCGGATTTCCCTGTCATGCAGAGAGCTTCATACACTGTCCCACAAAAAATCAAAATATCCTCTCATTTCCTCATCTATAGTCTTCTACTTGCTGAGTATTATTTGCAAGAACCTCATCAACAATGGCTTCAAGAGCTCACATATCATTTTTTTGGCGAAGATTATTTTTATCAATGATAATATCTGCCTTTCCTCCATTTTGAAAGAGTTCTGTTATCACTTCTTTTGCATTGGTAGAAGAGAGCTCATCAGCATTTACGAGCTCAATCACGCGAGCAAGTTCTCACAGTTCAAAAGCCAGCTGGGATACTGAAGATATCTCTTCTGACTCATTCATCAGAGCAAGTAGCACTGTTGTGATATAACTACAGGACTTTTTGGGATCTTTTGTGAGTTTGAGAAGTTGTTCAAAATACAGGCTCAATTCATAATCAGCCGTCAAAATACGCGCATCATCTTCTCCGAGCTGGTACTCTTTGAGATATCGTATACGCTTTTGTATTGGCAGCTCTACTAGCTGACTTCGACACTCCTCGAGAAACTCATCACTGAGTTCTATTGGGAGAATATCTGGCTCTGGAACATATCTATAATCCATAGCGTCTTCCTTGCTTCTCTGAGCACTACTCTTCCCGCTCGCATCGTCCCAACCTCGAGTCTCTTGCTGTACTACTCCTCCAGAGTCGAGTATCTTTTTTTGGCGATGAAACTCTGCGTCAATACATCGTCCAATAGCCGAAAAAGAGTTCACATTTTTGTGTTCTGTTCTATTCATCAGTTCAGAGCTTCCCTCTGGTCTGAGAGACATATTGACATCACATCTGAGTTGTCACTTTTCCATATCTGCATCACTCACTCCTGCTGCGCGAAACATCTTTTGGAGCTCTTTGAGAAACTCCATAACATCTTCTTTACTATGAAATACTGGTTCGGTAACTATCTCCATAAGTGGACTTCCTGCTCTATTATAGTCACAGAGGGTCTTTCCTCCTGCATGAGAGAGTTTTCCTGCATCATTTTCTAGGTGCATATGGTGTATTTCAAATACTTTTTCTTCTCCGTTTACGAGAGTTTTTACTGTTCATTTTCATACAATTGGCTCATACATTTGTGTTGTTTGAAAACTATTTGGAAGATCTGGATAAAAGTAGGATTTTCTATCAAAGCGTGATCGCTGATTGATCTCACAGTTCATCATCATTCATCAAATAACTCATAAGCGTATAACTTCTTTGTTGATTGCTGGGAGCATTCCAGGAAAACCCATACATACTGGGCAAACATGTATGTTTGGTTCTGATTCGAGTTCTAGAGCGTTTCTACAGTTACAAAACATTTTACTGCGAGATTTGACTCGAACATGTATTTCAAGACCGATGACTTTTTCGTAATTCATACATAGAGGTTTAGAAAGTTTTTCCGAATTTCCTTAAATAATAGTTTTTTTTTCGCTTTTTCAAAGCTCTATTTTTTAAAAAAAATCCTTGCACTGAAAGAAATATCCAATACACTTGTCTTAAGTTTTGATATACGTAACTCCGCGCCAACAAGCCTTGTGAAAAATGCGCGAAAGACTGACTATCGCATTTATCACTAAAAAATACAAACACATGAATACACACCTTATCGTGCATACGAATGATCCTGAACATATTAAAGAGGTAGCTGAAAGACTCGCAGAACAAAATATGAGTTCAAAGCTGTCTCATTATTTGGCAAAGTTTGTAAAAAAAGACGCACAGTGACGAATAGAACTCACAGCAGACAAGAATAAAAAGGGTCTCTTTGATGGGAAGATTCAAGCGAACCTTGACGGAAAAACATTCCGTTTTGAGCGAGAAGATTATAAAAATCTTGATGATCTTGTGAACCACCTCTTTGATCATTTCAAACAGGCACTCAGTGATATGTAAAATGAGATTTCGATAATTCTCTACTATAAATCCCCTCTCTGTGTAAAAAGAAAGGGGATTTTTTCTAAAAAATAAGAAATATGTAAAAACAAATAGTTCAAGGAAAAATCAACTTGGCTGAAATAAGCCTACTCTATTGTACATGTTTGAAGACAATGTTGGATTTTGACGATGAAATACGAAGTTTTTTCGCATTTCTATAGTTACTTACAAGAATTTGAAAGGTTCATAAGCGAACTATGCTTCATGCTACTACACCGAATATAAGCTCGAAGATCAGCAAAAGCAATGTCTGCTTGAGGTCACTGTTTGAGAACAGAGACAATCTCCGATTCAAACAACTGTATATCTCCAAAATTAAAGGTTACGACTTCTCCTTCTTCTGGAAGAAAGTTTTTATACACGATGTTATAAGCAGGAAGAATTTTCTTCTCAGAAATATCAGACATCACCATCAATGATGGAGATAAATAATGCGGAAAAGTTTCTATGTATTTTTCCTGTCCTGTTTGAGATACGACAAAAGAAAGAAAATCTTGCGCCATATCATAAAACTGTGTGTCTTTATGTGTCGCAAAAAAATTGTATTTCGCAAAAATCTTTTTTTCAGAAAACTCCGAAGCATATTGTGGAAAAGGACGCACAAACAAAAAACTCTTCTGATACCCAACGCTATCAATAGCAAAGAGGTCTCTTGGATATCAAATCATAGCAGCGACCTCCCCCTCTACAAAAAAATCCAGTTCCGTCTTATCAGGATAACGATTTTTTACAGCGTCATAACCATTCGATCAAGAACGATCTCCATAAGAAAGATATTGAGCTAATCACTGCTTCACTGTCGTATTTGGTATTTGTCAGAGATCCCTCACTCCATCAAGGACAAAAAATGCTCCAAGGATATCGCTCAAGTGCAACATCCCACTTGTGGCTCAAAGAGCAAGAGGAACAATGTTTGAATGCTTGTAAGATATGTTTTGTATTTCTTTTTCTATATCATTCCATGAGTTGAGTTCAGAAGGTTTGAGAAAATATTTTCTATTATAAAAAAATCACAAAGTCTCGTATCATGCTGGAACTCATCTCAAAAACTCTCGTGTATCATCATCAGTACTGACAATAAGGTCTTGAGAAAAATTTTCTCGAAATGCTAAACGAAAGTCGCTCGGACTCACTCTCTCAGGATCAACTCAGGCAATAAAGTTTTCAAATATAGACTCTTCTCATGCAGGAAGCATAAAAACATCTGGCGCTTTTTCACTCCCTATTGCTGATATGAGAGTATTCTTATATGTTTGCATATCCAAAAAACTTTCCACAACAATGTTTTTGGAACGATATTGTGGGAAAGCTTCTTTAAAATATCATAAATATGACTGAAAATCTCCAGCATCGTCACTGAGTATCCATACAGTAAATTTTCACTGTGTGGCTGATACTGATTTTGATCCTTGTCATGAGGTCAAAACGCTCATAAGAAAAAAAAGAGCTCAAATGAAGATAATTCCAATAATAGCAAATAGTATTTTCTGTGTACTCATAAATATCAAGAAAGTATTAGTAGTATGATATATCTTGAGGTCGCGTCATATCTATACGCAGCTGCGATGTTCATCGGTCAAGAGAAAGTATGAGAACAAAACCCAAAAGTGATAATATCAAAAGAAATATCATCAAAAAATTTGTCACAGGAACTATATTGGTACTAAATCTCTGAAATTTGAAGCTGTGATGGCGTGCTATGAGAAAAAACCCCCACAAGAATAAAAGTATAAATACATATATGCCTATATATACAAAAAACATAGTGTAAAAAGTTAATAATTCAATAAAAAAAGTATAGAGAGAGTATTTTTTTTTGCAAATAATTCAGGCTCGTGATATAATGAAAAATATGTATTTTTATAAAAAATTATGGCTGAACTAAAAAAAGGAGATAAAACCTTTCAAGTATCCGATGAGATGCAGGCAAAATTCCCTGAGCTCATAGAGCTCATTCTCGCAACAGAATCTATGGACCATGATGAGAGACAGTACTGGTTTGATATCATGCCATCAATGAATGATACCCAAATAGACAGACTCTATGATATACTTGATACAGAAAGAAAAAAGCTCCAAGAGCTCGAAACAAAATACCAAAAAGAGATTAAGTCTCTTAACGAGAAACATCTGATTGAGTGGCAGGAGATGCAGGTAAAAGAAGGAAAAAAGAAAGTAGCAGCTGCCAAAGCAGCTGACAAGAGCGAAACAGAAGAAGATCCAGATGAAATTCTGAAAATGCTCAACGAAGTATAAAAATAAATCCGAGCTGTAGAGCTCGGATTTATTTTTTTGGTATTTATTTTCTCATTCTCGTATACAATCCTAGTCCAGCAATCGCTGCAATGATGAGCAGGAGAATATGTTCTGTTCCCGTATCGGGAAGTTTTGATGTTTCAGCGGCAACCTCATTTACTCATTGTCATTGCTCTTCTTGTGAGGAAGTTTGTGTTGTTCACTGAGAGCTTTCTTCTACAACATCTTGGTTATTTTCTTCTGGAGCAGAGCTCAACTCGGGTAATAACTCATCTCACATATTGCTTTCTGGAAAAATCTCTGGAGTGACAAAGCTTCAAAATCATTCTACTCATTGTTCTATTGTTGCCCCATCGACAGCAAGAATATCAAGTATGGTAATATCATATTGTGTCTCAGGAAAAAGTGAGGACTCCAAAGTAAGAAAGAGAAGATGTGGTTTCTCTTCATCAAGACGCGTCTCTTCTATCATGATCTCTCTTCACTGCAGAGAATCAACAAGTATAAACTCTCGACGCGTCTCATCAGTATTATCAAGACTTTTTGAAAACTCAAGCATGATTTCATTTACCGAAACAACCTCTGTTACTACCAGTCTCAGTTCCTCTACTTGCGATGCTTGTCCAAAAGCCAATGTCTGAGCAGCAAGCTCCTCAGAGTATGATGACTCTTTTCCTGTGTCATCAAGAGCCGTAAGAGCAATATAGTACTGCGTATCTGGCTGCAAATCTCAAAGAGTATATTCCGCTGTTTCTATTAGTTCAATACCCTCTACATCATAGAGTCCATCTTGTCATGAACTCTGTCCATAGTATATATAGTATCCGAGAGCCCCTTCTACAGGATCCCATGATACTTCTATTTGAGAATCACTTCGAGACTCAAGATAGAGATTTACAGGAGCATCAGACGCGCTAGATATCTGCATGAAACCCAAAAACAAAAAAAGTCAGCATATAGAAGAAAGAAAATATTTCATAGTCAAAGTTTTTATAATACTAAAAAATTCTTTAAAAAAGATATGTTCATATACTTATATATATGAAAAAAACTCTTCTAATCAAATATTTATAAAAATTTAGTATGAAACAGTGGTTACTCTCTCCTCAAAAAAAATGATACACACTCATAGAAATTGTTATTGTGATAATTATAATATGTATTATTGCTGTATGAGTAGGAAGCTTTAACTTCCGTGAACAAAATACAAAACAAAAACTTGAGAATGATATTCTCCAAATTATCAACATAAGTGAAGAAGTACGAAATAATGCTCTTACCTGAAAATGAGCATGAAATCCTCCTCAAAGTCCTGAGTTGTGGAAAATCGTTTTTTCACAAAACCCTAAAAGTACGATACAATCATACTACAGTCTTGACAAAGTTTCTTATACAGAGTACCTTAGATGGAAAGCTCCGTCTTGAATGTCTTTTCTGTCACTTTCATGCCTTGGGCGAAGTGATGTTCCTCAAGTAAAGATGGCAGAAATAGAAATAATATTTAGATGAGCAAAAGGAGATATCCTCAGTTGTGATGATGAAAGCATGAATGCTATTGATTTTCCAAGTCGTGCTATAGTTCGATATGGAAATGCTCAGTTTTCAGAGGAAGTTCACTTTGATATGCTTAGTGGCGTGATCGAGTAAAGAGCAGATACTCTCATCACAAATAAATACAAAAAAGTAGTGGCGCGAGAAGAAACATATTCCCCACATCTCCAAAACTCATACGTTCTATCAGAAAAATTCCAAGAACATAGATACTCACCCCAAGCAGAATACTCGGAATGATCGACTGTCAAAGTCTCAAAAAAGAAATATACATTCTCCCAATGCTTCCGTAACATATCATACACAAAAGAGCTTGTGAAATCAGTGTCGCTATTCCAGCTCAGTAAAAAGAAAATTGCGGTATAAGTATACTATTGAGAGCAATATTTACGCAGGTAATAATAGCATTGATCTTCAAAAGCTGAGATTGTTGTTCTTTGGCAATCAGTAAATATATAAAAATAAGAGCCAAAAAGTGAAACAGTAGTACCCCCGAACTCAAAATAAACACATCGTATGAGTTAAATGGAAGAGCTGTGAGGTATTCTGGAGTAGCAATCAGAGTCAGGATACTTCATCAAAATAGTACTGAGAATACATATATACATATACCAAGACTTCCGAGAAATTTACATGAAAGCCTGACTATCTCTTGAACCTCTGATATATGATTATGAATCTTTTGTGTCAAAGTTGGCAGGAGAGAATTGAGATAAAATCCTCACACAACCATCAAAACTTCAATAATCTTCATCGGCAAAGAATAGAGAGCTATTGAAGTGTTTGCTCCTTCTCACTCTAAAATTCATAGCATAATAACATCTATCTTAAAATACACTACTGATAAAAAGAGCGCTATACCATAAGGAAGAGAAATACGGAAAATATGATATATGTATTCCCTATCCCATAGGAGTCTGATACTACAAATATTTCTTGCATAGAGATAGTTCATGTATGTTGTCACGATGAGAGAAAGTGTGGCTATGGTGAAGATGCATAACAGTACTCTCCCCTCTCATACATCAAGCATATACATACATACCACACTCACTGCTATAAGGTTGAGAATCTTTCCTGATACGGTAGATATGAAAGAAAATTCCATTTTCATTTGTGACTGCATCAAGGCCAGTAAAGACGAGTTAATAAGGCTCACAAAGCTAAAGGCTCAAACAATAAAAATACTCCACAGTACCAGTGACGATGAAAATCATGGAAGAAAAGAGGCAATAATAAGAGCAACTCACCATATAAAACTTGCCAGTACCAACCTAAGAGAGAGGATATTTCCGATGATTTTTTCTGTATTTTTTGGATACTTCCCTATCTCGCGAATAGCAATCGTATAGAGTCACAAATCCGCAAGAAAGATAAAAATCCCAAGATACTGAAATACTTTGTTATATATTCCAAAATATTCTACGGAAAGATTTTTTGTGAGGATACTCAAAAGCAGGATAGATATAAGCGCTGTACATACTTTTGTCAGTACCTGGAAAAGAGTATTTGAGGCTATTTTTTTATACAAATGTCGAGGAAATAAAAATCTAATACCTTGCAAAAATATTGCATACATCTACTATATAAAAGAATATTCCATCTGTAAAATCTATTTTTTTTCTTCTCATATATCTGAGAAGATCGACATACCTTTTTTGTAAAAATACACACAATATGAATCCTAAAGTTTTGCTTTCTGCTGGTATAGCTCTGATCATTGTCTGAGGTGGTATATGGTTCTGATTTTTTCATTGAGAAAACATACAAGACTCCAAACATTCAGAAACATATAAGGAAAACTCTTGAGAAAAACAAAATTCTCTCTCACAAGAAGATATACAAACTCAGATGCAGATTGTGCGTAACCGTCTAGCGCTCAAGGGACTCATTATACAGTGAGATCGCTATATGCAAGAATGACAGACCGCTATCGCACTCAAGAAATATCTTGATTTTTACGCTCAAAATCCAAATGATACTCTCATTCTCAAAAAGATAGCAAAAAGCTATGAGACTATGGGAAAGTACGAAAATGCTATAAAATACTATAATAAAATTGAGGTATTTGATACTGAAAGTCGTGAAGCATATCTATGAATCCTAGAAAAAACTCTTGATTTTTCACAAGCAACAAAAACAGAATTTTTCCTCAAAGAAATACAAAAATTCAAACTCTCTTCAGAGGATATGTTTTACTATGAAACAAGTATTTTATGTAGTTATAACTTTGACGAGTGTCAGAAAGAGTTTGAAGACTATTTTATTGCTTGAGTATGAGTTCCAGGTTTTCTTGAGTCACAAAAACTCAAGAGTATAGAACAAGCACTACAAAACTACAACAATTTTCAACTTACAGATGAAGCCCTCAAAAAAGCCTATATTATATGAGCGTGGTATGCAAATAGTTTTTATAGCCTCAGTAAAGAGACGGGGAAACAGATACTAGAAGAGAAGACCGATTATCTATCAGTAATAAAGATAGTTGCTCAAAGTTATTTTCAAATCTGAGAATACGCTAACGCCAGAAAATACCTCAATATGTATAATGAAAAAGATAGCAGTGATCCGTGAGTACAGTATTTACTCGGAATATGTAATACAAAACTCAAAGACTTTGTCCTAGCAAATATATTTTTTTCTAATGCCCTTAAGCTCGATATTTCAGATAGCCTCAATGTAAGAAGATACATGATACAAAATTTTCAAGAAGTTGGCAGCTATAAAAAAATGCTCTGAGTATTTCGAGATATTCTAACAGAAGAAACTGACTATGATGCAGAAGATGGATCTCTCGCAGTATATTATCATATACTCCATGATGAAACAGATACTGCTCTACGCTTGACTCAAGAACTCTCAGAGAGATTTCCTGATGAAACAGATTTTTATACCTATCATTGATGGATACTCAGAGAAAGATGAGAGTTAGATGCGGCTCAAGATATACTGATGAAGTGATACGAAAAAGACTCTCAAGATGCTTTTCTCTTACTCAATCTATGATATCTCAAACAAGATATGTGAGAATCAAGCCAAGCTCTCACGCTTTTTAAAAAAATTCTTGCAAGTCAGTTTCAGGATGAATTTTACTTCGCAGCGCAAGAAGAAATAGAAAATTTTACGCAATAAATTATGAGTATCGAACAACACGAACATGATGAAATGTACAAAAAAAAGAAAGAACGTAGAGAAGAGAAGCGTTCTCAGGAATTTTTTGATGAGAAAAAACTCCTGAGAGAAAGCTCTACTCTTCTCAAAAAACTTGCCAAGGAAATTGCAGAAGAATTTTGACTTGATAGTACTCAGGTAGAGTCCCTCATCACGTCAGAAACTCACCAAGATCTCGACTCTCTCAAAACATCTTTTACAAAAGATGTAAAAGAATCTCTCGCCTGAAAGATACTCAAGGCTCGAGAAAGTATATCTGCTCTGAGCAAAAAAAAGAGAGAATCACTCAAGGATATGTTACAGGAGATCTATGTCCCAGAACAACATCGATATTATAGTGGAGAGAGAATATTTTGAAAAAAACTCTACGAAAAAGCGAAAAATCCTAAAAGTATGACTGATGAGTTCATTGGTCTGTGACTCTGAATTTTTGACTCTACGGAGGCTGTGATACTCTTTGTGTATAATTTGGGAAAATGAATTATCTTGACGCCGTATCATATCTTTCTACTTATCTCAAAAAAGGCAAAATACAAGTAGTACTATATGATGGAAACTGCACTGTTTTTCCATATCTCCTTACATACAATCCATGACACTTTCTATGAGCTCTATAAGTTTCTTTTTGTCATGTTTATAGAGGCTCTTTGTATCTAATAGATCAGACTCAAACAGAGCTATATTTCTTCTCCGAAGCTCTGATCTCTCTCTATCAGAGAGATATAAAAAATCTCACCCTTTAATAGAACGATGTTCACGAAATACTTGTTTTTCTTGATCCGAGAGATGTCGTTTTTTGTTATTGCATATATATGCATCTATTTTTCTCCCAAGAAATCTTTCTATTTTACTAATAAAATCAAGACAGGTCAGTCACTGTGTCTCTCATCACTTATTGGTACTATTTCATATATATATTACCCGCGCCTGACTCTGCATGATTGCCTCTCTCACTCCTCAAATAACAAAGTTTGAAATAATAGATGTAAAGAGATCTCCCGGAGAAATCACAATATAATCTGCACTATGTATCACTTTTGAAACATCTTTGTCTTGATATACATTTTTTGGGTCATCTACGAGCTGGAGATCTGCTATCCCACTTGAGTAGTGAGCAACATTTGATATCCTATTTTGGGACTCTACTACCTGACCATTTCATAGTATTGCTCGAATAGTAGCTCTCTGTGTGGTCACAGGAATAATATGGGCCTCAACCTCCAGTATATGATGCATAAACTGCAGCATTTTCTTATAATCTTTTTGAAGGTTATAAAAAAGGTTTGCCATAAGTATATTCCCCATCTTATGACCCAAAATAGAAGAGTTGAGAGGAAGTATAAAGTCACAAATATCTTTCTCATACTTAAAAGAAGATATCATAGATGTGAGATGTTGTAAAAAAGATACATCAGCCCCAACAAGGGAAAAATAATCCTCTATTTTCAATGAAGATATTTGTATGTCTTGACACGCAGGTGTTTCGAGATATTTTTGAAATTCTTCTCGTTTAGGAGAGGAAGACATCATAAAGAGACAGCGACGCAAGTCTCAGGGAGGAGGAAGGTATGTACCGAGTTCATTGGAAAATATATTCATCAGTTCTCCTGTTGTTCGTCAGTCATCGCTCATAGAGACAATGGTAGATATTTTGTATTTTCTTGAAGCGTAGGTATAAAATGCATCCAATAAATGAGACTGGCCATTTCCTCATCAGATAGTGACTATTTTTTTCATACCATAACTCCTTAGCTATATCTACTGAGAAAATCTCTGAGCTCTCTTGCAATTTCCGAATCCTTCATCGCGTAGGCAATACAAGCCTCAAGATACCCTATCTTGCTACCTGTATCATAGCGAACTCCATCTACTTGCACACCATAAATATCTCTTTCTCAGAGCATCTGTATAAAGGCATCTGCGAGACGAATCTCTCCATCTCCTGTAGATGAATATGACTTTTCAAGATAACAAAAAATATCTGGAGAAAGAACATATTTTCCGATAACCGCTGTTTGAGACGATGTTTCTTGAGCTTGTGGTTTCTCTAAAAATCTTGTAACTTTCGTTATTTTTTCTTGGGTATGTCACTCGATGATTCCATAGTTTGAGACGAGTTCTCTATCTACTTGCATGGTAGCAATGATAGGAGCATTTTTTTCATAATACTTGTCTACCAGTTGCTCTGCAGCACTTATTTCATGGTCAATAATATCATCCCCAAAAAGTACGAGAAATGGTTCGTCTCCAATAAGGTTTTTTGTACGAAGAATCGCGTCTCCATCTCATTTTGGATAAGGTTGGCGAACATATACAATATTTACCATTTCGTTGAGGCTTTTTACTTTTTTGAGATAGTCAAATTTTCATGAACTATCGAGTCTTTGTTCGAGTTCAGGGTTAGAGTCAAAGTGATCTTCTATCGCTCTTTTACTTCTTCCTGTCACAATAATGATTTCTTCACAACCTGCAGCAATTGCTTCTTCTACCAAGTACTGCATCACCGGTTTATCTACAATCGGAAACATTTCTTTGGGAAGAGCTTTTGTGGCAGGAAGAAATCGAGTTCCCATTCATGCTGCTGGAATAACGCATTTTTTTATTTTTTTCATAATTGATATTCAAAATCTCACTTTTTTACGAAAGGAGAGAAATATAAGTTTTTCATATTTTTTATGCTTCCCGAAAGAATGACAGATTATGAATAAGCATATAAAAAAAACACCTTCGGGCAAGATGTTTTTGGCTTTTTCATCAGAGCTTTCTTAATCTCTCTGTATATCTTCTTCAAGTTCAAGGATTTTTTCCTCAAGGAAAAAGTGTCCCCTATCATCAAAATCGCGAAAAGTTGCTTCAGGAAAAAAAGTTGCGAGATGAAGAGACTGTTCAAAAGGAACCAGATCATCGTCCCTACTATGATAAATATATATTTTTTCTGCCCATCGACTGACTTTGTAGTAGATATCTTCTATATTCAGTCAAAATGTCCCGAGTTTTTCTTGTGGGGTATCATGAATTGCTGGAGCAATCAGAAAAAGTTTTTTGATTTTTCGGGGAAATTCATTTTCTCAGATATATTTCAAGATAAAGCTACTCCCAAGTGAAGTGCTAACAATAATAGGATTTTCTCTGATGAAAGGCAGGAGTTTTTCAAACATGATTTTCCATGCAGTATAATCTGCAAACTTTATTTCTCCATATGGAACTCTTAGATATTCGTACTCGTCTCACAGTTCTTTTCAAAGGGTTTTATTCCAGTTGAGAAGCTTTTCTTCGTATGGATCATACTCAATATTTCAGAGAAAATCATAGTATGAGTCCCAGTTTTCTTTTGGAACAGCTCAGGGGAAAAATATGACTTGTTGTTTCATGATATATACAGACAAAAAAATACATACGCTAGTGTATGTATTTTTTTGATTTATGTGAAATTATTTCTTAATTCCTTATTCAATATCATCGTTTCAGGAGTTCGAGAATCAGTATCACAAAAACTGTGATAAAGAATAATAATACCCCGATAGAGACATACATATTTATATCGCTATAACCAATAAACGCATAGCGAAGACCATTAACCATATATAAAATAGGATTTACCTGGCTCACATACTGCCATAATTCTGGGAGAATCACTATAGGATAAAATACTCCTCAAAGATATATGAGGGGCGTGATAATAAAAGTGGGAATAATAGCAATATCATCAAAACTTCTTGCATAAAGACCGTTATACAGTCATAAAAGCGCAAACAAAAAACTCGTCAAAAACAAAAAAACACAAGCAATAAAATAGTTTTGTATCTCAATATCAGTCATAAAAACTCCAACAAGAAATACTAATACACCTACTATCATTCATCGCAGGATAGCTCAAAAACAAAATCAAATCAGTATCTTCCAATATGGCATTGGGGAAACAAAAAGTTCTTCTATAGATTTTTGAAACTTTGCTCCAAAAAAACTACTCGAAGTATTTTGGTAACTTGCCATGATCACTGACATCATCAAGAGACCTGGAAATATAAAGTTAATATAGCTCACCCCCTCGATAACAGAAATCCTCTCCCCAATAAATTTTCCAAAAATCGCAAGATACAAAACCGTAGTAATAATCGGTGGAACCAGTGTTTGCTTCCATACCCGCATAAAACGAGCAACTTCTTTATAAGTAAGTGTATATAAGTCTGTCATAGTTGTAAAAGTATATTATATAGTGAATTGCAAGAGATGACCATCTCAGGATAAAAGTTATCCCTTTGCTAGCTTCAAAAACAGCTGTTCTAGTCTATTGGATTTATTTCTCATAGAAAGGACTTTTACTCCCTTCTGTGTTAAAACTGAAAATATTTCATTGACGCTTTCCTGTGATTTTACCGAAAGTTCGAGAGTTGTAGAGTCTACCAGTTTTGGACTGTACTGAGAAAATCGTTTTGGTATTTCTCAAAGTTCATGTTTGAGATCAAGAACAAATACTTCTTCATCAAGTGTTTTTAAGAGTGATTTTACTCATCATTCATATACGATATGTCCGTCAGTGAGTATCGCAACATTCTTGCAAAGTTGTTCTACCTCTTCGAGATAATGCGTTGTGAGGATGATGGTTGTCCCTTGCGTATTGAGCTCTTGTATAAATTCCCACATAGTCTTTCTCAGCTCAACATCTACTCCTGCTGTAGGTTCATCGAGTACGAGTATCTTTGGTTCGTGCATGAGTGCCCGAGCAATCATGAGTCGACGCTTCATTCATCCTGAAAGTTCTTTTGCTGGGACATTTCTCTTATCCCAGAGTTCGAGTTTTTTGAGGTATTTTTCGAGTCTTTGTTCTGCGGTTTTTCTCGGGATACCATAAAATCCTGCAGCGAAGAGACATATATCTGATACTTTTGCAAAAATATCAAAGTTATACTCTTGAGGCACGACTCAAATATATTTTTTTGCCTTGGAGAAATCTGTATCTATATCTATTCCTCATATCTGTACTACTCCACTATTTTTATTCACAAGACTGGTCATAATCCCTATTGTGGTAGATTTCCCTGCTCCATTATGACCTAAAAGAGCATAAAAGTCTCCCTCTCATACAGAGAGATTGACTCATTTGAGTACTTCGAGTTTCCCATAGGATTTTTTGAGATTTTGTATTTCTAATACTTTTTCCATGTTTACTGCATTTTTGAGCTTTGAGCTATAATATCTTCCTCTTGCTGAGACAATTCCTCTACTTCAATATTACAATAGTTTCTCTCAAAAGAGGAAGTAGTAGTGAGTGTAATTTTTTCTTGTGTGTATCACTTGAGGAGAAAACTGAGAAGTGCCTTCATAGTAAGTCCCTCTTTTTTTGCCATTTTCATAGCTTTTTCTTTTAATTCGCTATCAATATTTGCAACAATTTGTGAATTCATAATATAGCTTTAGTATATATATCTACTATATGTTATTCTGTTTTTTCCGAAAAACAAAAAAATATCAATAAGGTTTTTCATATTTCTCTAACAAGAATTACCAAAAAAGCTATTTCTTACAACAACAACCTATGATATGATCATCTATAACTCATACCGCTTGAAGATAGGCATATATGATAGTCGTTCCGACAAAACTCATTCCTCTTTTTTTCAAATCTTTGGAAATCTTGTCAGAAAGCTCTGTTGAGACAGGAACTTGTGAAAGATTTTTGGGATAATGTATGACTTGCTGCCCACTGACATATCCCCACAAATAGTTTGAAAATGTTTCATATTCTTTTCGTATCTCTATAAACACTTTTGCATTTTTCACAGCCGAGTTTATCTTGAGCCTATTTCGAATAATTCCCTCATTACTGAGAAGTTCTTCTTTTTTTCTCTCATCATATTGGGCTATTTTTTCATAATCAAACTGATCAAAAGCTTTTCTATAATTTTCTCGCTTTTTCAAAACTGTTTCCCAGCTGAGTCAGGCCTGTGCTCATTCAAGTATCAGAAACTCAAATAAGACTCTGTCATCATATACAGGAACTCACCACTCTTCATCATGATACTTGATAGAGAGTTGGTTATCGCCTTTTACCCAAGAACATCTCATGGCATAAAATTACAGAAATAGTAAAATAGAAACAATAGACAGAGCTATAACACATCACTTCTTCATGCTAAAGTGTTCTCCATAAAATATAATTGAGAGCGTGATAGGAACAAGTATTGAAAAAGAATTTATCGTAAATGCTATTGCTGTATTTCACTCAAATGCTCTAATAAAGGTATAAAACGCAAATATATGGATTACTCATACCATCAAAGCAAACTTTGGTAGTCACTTAGTTTTATAAACTTTTCCCGTTTTTTTAGAATGTAAATGATACACAAGATACGAAAAAATCATTCAAAGTAAGGGACATAAAAATAAGAATAATTCTGGACTTCCCTCTTTGATATACACCATCTTTGTAGCAGTAGATGAGGCAGAAGCTACAACGGAAGTAATGATAACCAAAATAACTCATAATAAGAGATTTCTCTGTATCTTATTTTCTGTCTTGGTAATGAGTAAAAGAGGAACACAAATCCCGAGTACAATTCATAGGAAGTCTCTCGAGGATAAATATTCTCAAAAGAAAAATAAGCTGATACAAGTAACAAAAATAGGTCAGAAAGTCTTATAAAGAGGGTAAAATATTACTGTATCAATATTTTTCATTGCTTCTACTCTTGCAACAATTGATATATAAAAAAATGAGGTATGTATAAATGCAAATATAAAAGTTATGAGAAGTATCTCATATGAGATATAAAATGACCCTGTATAAAGACAATACAAACCTGCCAGTATAGTTGATGCTGTATAACTATATAAAACCGCAAGATGTGTATTATATCACTCTTCACTAATAATCTTATAGGCAAAGTTATATATTCATCCCGTAAGGGCTGAAGCAATTGCCCATATAATCCAAGGTTCCATACTACAATATATTTATAATAAAACTCTGATAAATATCCTCCTCACTGGCTCCCCTACTCAAGTCGTGTAATGTCCCCGAAAGTATTGGACCAAGTGTTGGAGCTCACATATAATGAAGTATTTTATAAGCAATATTTCCTGCATCAAGGCTCGGAAATATCAAAATATCGGGTCGCTGAGTTGCAAAGAGGGTCTGAGGATTTTTCTTCACTGCAATCTCTGGAGTCATAACAGCGTCAAACTGACACGGTCACTCTATCGGATAATCTTCTCAAAATTTTTGACGAATGGTCCTCAAAGCTTCTTGCATATGCGCAATATGAGGAATATATCATTTCTCATGTTCTTTGAGTTCAGGATATCCAGTCATAAAACTCAAGAGCGCTACCGAAGGTCTCACAATACCATATTTTTTTGCTGCGTGTATTGCATGCTCTATCGTCACGGTGTATGCCTGTGAAGAATGATGATTGAAAAGCGCAGCATCAGCAAGAAGTATTATCTCTCATCATAACTCTGAAAGAAAATGAGAACTCAGTCTCTCTTGCACAAAACCACAGGACTTTTTTGCTTGAATAATTGCCTTCACTGTATCTGCCGTTGTAGAATTATTTCATCATAAAAATCCATATACCTTTCACTCCAGAACTTTTTGAGCAGCAAAAAATAGTTTGTCTTCTCCTTTTGCTACTTCAAAAAACTCAAGTCCTGCTTCTATCTCACTTTGATACTCCTGAATTTCATCTGAAAAACCACAAATAACAGGAGAGAAACCATCTCTTTTGAGTCTTAAGATCGCTCTTTTTATAACACTTCCCGTAATATCTGGTAATATGACTTTTCTTGCTTTATTTTCTGGTGATATATGTGATAAGACATCTTGTATTGAAGGCATTGGAGCAAAAACTACAAAAATATACAAAGAAGTATATGTTTTTTTGTATTCAGAGCAAAAATATGCTAAGATTTCCCTATATGAAATAAAAATATGTCAAAATACACTCACATCAGCTACGAAGAAACGCTCAAACGAGTTGTTTTAGAGAACTTAGAAGAAAAAAGCTATACTTCTGAGAGTTTTATACGGCTCGAAAAAAAAGTAAAAGAAGACCTCTCAAAACAAAAAACAGATGATGCACTCAAAGATATTTCTCTCTGAGCACTACTGTTTGGGAGTAGTGATATTCACTATGAATGCTATGAAAGTTCTGTAATATTAAGATTTCGTATTGATGGAGTTTTGGTGGATATTTTTCATATGAGTGAAAGTGAATACAAAAAAATAGTTGAACGTCTCAAATATGCTGCAAGCCTCAAACTGAATATCTCCAATATTCCTCAAGATGGAAAATATTCTATGCATCTTGATGAAGACAGAAAGATAGATGTCAGGGTTTCTACCCTGCCAATTCACTATGGAGAAAATATTGTATGCCGTATACTTGACTCTCATAAAGCAATTGTCGATTTTGAAGACTTATGATTTTTCTGGACATCTAAAAGAATGCTCGAAAGAGCTATACAAAACAAATCTGGAATGATACTGGTAACAGGACCGACTGGATCAGGAAAAACCACCACACTCTATACTATACTCCACAGACTCAATACTCGTCTAAAAAAAATCATCACTCTTGAGGACCCTATCGAATACGAGCTTGAGGGTATTGTTCAGTCTGAAATTGATGAAAAAAATGGACTCACATTTCAGTCAGGTTTACATGCTTGTCTGAGGCAAGATCCAGATATCATTATGCTATGAGAAATTCGTGATTATGAGACGCTCCAAACCGCAACATCTGCTTCACTTACTGGGCATCTCGTGCTTTCAACACTCCATACAAAATCAGCAGCAGATACTCTTGATAGGATCATCAATATGGGACTCCAACCATATATTCTTGCAAGTGCTCTTGACACAATAATAGCTCAAAGACTTGTGAGAAAAATATGTCCTGACTGTAAAGAAGAAAAAGAAAAAACGCAAGAAGATCTCACACTTTTAAAAAGCATGACACATGATATCTGAATGAGTGCTCTCTCAACAAAAAATATGAAGCTCTATGAATGAAAAGGCTGCAGCAAGTGTGGAAACTCTGGGTACAAGTGAAGAATAGGAGTATATGAAATTATTACTCTAAACGAAAAACTCAGAGATATTATTCGTCATGGATGAAGTGTTGAGGATATCGTAGCTGAGGCAAGAATTGGAGATCTCATACGAATGAAAGAAGACGGTATCTTGAAAGCAATTAAGGGATATACTACGATTGAGGAAATACTGAGGGTTATTTAAGGAACCTCTGAGAAACAAAAAAAAAGAGACCTTATGCTTATAAGGTCAACTTCAAGAATCAAATATCCTATTTTTAATCACTAGGAGGAAAAAGATATTTCCCCATTGATTTCATATAAAGTCTTCTCACTTTCTAATATTACATGCGCATCTTCTGTGTTATCATCTTCTTGAGGAAGATCAAAATCCTCAAGGTAATATTGACTATGTCATACAAGACCAGATACTATTTTGCATACGGCTCAAATATCATCTCTTATACCAGGTGAAAACTCTTCCAAAATACTGATGATCTCATGGGAAAACTTCTTTCACTCAAGCGTGAGAGGTGTTCCAGCTGGAACAACTACTGTATGAGTCATTAAGAAAAACTATAAAAAATAAACTACAATGGTTATTGTAGTTTATTTTTTTATTTGTCAAATATTTTTCTACAGACTAAAAATCACTCTCGTGTTTTACATCTGCTACTACCTCCTGCATATGAAACTCCGACACATCAACATCATCTTCTCCTACATCAAAATAGTCACTCTCTACTTCTGCTGGTATATGACCATGAACTCTTTTATACTGATCTCCTGCTGGTATCAAACGACCAATAATCACATTTTCTTTCAGTTCTTTGAGCTTATCCACTTTTCCTGATACAGAACTCTCAACTAGAACACGCACCGTTTCCTGGAATGATGCAGCAGACAACCATGACTCTGTGTAGAGAGAGATTTTTGTTATCCCTAACAGAAGTCTCTCACCAATACCTGGATTTTTTCCTTGAGCGATAAGAGCGTCATTTTCTTTTTTAAAGGCAATAATATCTACAATATCTCCCGGAAAAAAGTCCGTATCTCACTTATCAAGAACTCGAATACGAGAAAACATTTGTCGGACGATCAGCTCGATATGTTTTGAGTTTACTGTCTGACCTTGAGAAGCATAAATAGACTTAATCTCATCAACAATATATTTTTGAGCTGCAAGTACTCCTCATACTTGCATTAGTTTTGCAATAGAGAGATTTCCCTCTGTGAGTTTTTGTGCGAGCTTTACCTCATCTCATGAAGAAACAAGAACTGTTGTTCAAAGATCAAACTGGTAATCATATCGTCTCTTTTCAACATCTTTTATGACAATCATTCCAGGAGCAACTTTTTTGACTTCTCCACCAAAAATTGAGGTGATTCTCGACTTTTCTGCTTTATTTCGAGCAATAATCTGCTTTGGTTTTACTGTCTGACCTTCTTTTACTGCGATTTCACACTCCTGAGCAAAGTAATACTCTTCTTCTTCAAGATTATGAGCAGTTACACTTACAATAAGCTGGTTTTCTGCATGTTCTACCTCTACCGTTCCAGCAATATCAGATATTTCTGCAATAAACTTTGGGTTACGCGCCTCAAAGAGTTCTTCTACTCGCGCGAGACCCTGAGTCATATCACCTCCCTCTTTTGCCACTCACCCCGAATGGAATGTTCGCATCGTCAGCTGTGTACCAGGTTCTCCAATAGATTGAGCAGCAATAACCCCAATAGGAGCACCTATTTCTACTCCACTATTTGCTGCAAGATCTAGACCGTAACATTTTTGACATACTCCTCATTCTGTTTCACATACTAGTACCGATCGTATTGCTACTTCTTGAACCTGATGTTTTTCTATGATTTCAAGAGCCTGTGTATCTATGACTGTTCCCTCTGGGATAATAATATTTCCTTTACTATCTTTGACATCACGAGCCAGTGTGTGAGAAGATATTCTATCCTCAAACTTTTCTTCAAATCCTGATTTTGGATCTTCTCGAGTCACCACTTTATGATGTACTGTTCAACAATCTTCTTCACGAACAATGATGTTTTGAGCTGAGTCTACAAGACGACGAGTCAGATATCCTGACTGGGCCGTCTTGAGAGCTGTATCTGATTTTCCTTTTCTTCATCCATGTGTTGCTGAAAAATACTCAAGACTCGAAAATCATTCTTTGAGAGTTGATTTAATTGGGAGTTCTATCGTCTTTCCCGTTGTAGAAGCTACAAGACCTTTCATACCTGCGAGCTGTGTCAAGTTTCACCAATTACCACGAGCTCCAGAATCAATAAAGTTAAATATATGGTTTTCATTTCCATAGAGACCTTTCATCTCTGATTCAATGACCTTTTTTACTTCAGCCCAAATAACGATGGATTGCTGAAACTTTTCTTCTGCTGTCATAAATCCATTCCAATGCTTTTTTTGAATGAACTTTACTTTTTCTGATGCCTCATCAAGAAGTTTTTGCTTATTTTCTGGGAGAACCATATCAGACTCTGCAATAGAAAGACCTGAAAGTGTCGCATACTTGTATCCAAAATCTTTAATTCTATCTACAAAAAGTGCTGTTTGTTTTGCTCCAAGCAGCTCAAAACTTTCCGAGAGAATTCTCTTGAGAACTCCTTTTTTGAGTGTTTCATTGATATACCCAAGCTCTTCTGGAACAATCTCATTGAAGAGTGTTCTTCCATAACTTGTTTCTATGACTTTTCATTGAACTCGTATTTTCACTGGGGCATGCACGGAGAGTTCTCCTACTTCATACGCATGCGCTGCATCATCAATACTGGCAAATACTTTCCCAGCCCCTTTTGCATTTTCTCTGAGAGATGATATATAGTATGATCCAAGTATCATATCCTGAGAAGGTGTAACAATTGGTTCCCCTGATGCTGGTGCGAGAAGATTTCTTGAAGTAACCATAAGGTTTCTCGCTTCTTCTTGAGCTTTTGGTGTGAGTGGAAGGTGTACTGCCATCTGATCTCCATCAAAATCTGCATTAAATGCTGTACATGTAAGAGGATGAAGTTGAATAGCTTTTCACTCTACTAGTACTGGCTTAAACGCCTGAATAGAAAGTCTGTGAAGTGTTGGAGCACGATTGAGAAGTACGTATTTTCCCTCGATTACTTCATCTAGGGCATCCCATACTTCTTTTGAGTTTCCTTCGATAAACTTTTCTGCATGTTTTACATTATATACCACTCCATCTTCAATCAGTTTTGCAATGATAAAAGGTTTAAAAAGAATAAGTGCCATCTTCTTTGGAAGTCCACAATGATCTATTGGGAGATTTGGTCATACAACGATAACCGATCTTGCTGAATAATCTACACGTTTCCCAAGAAGATTTTGACGGAATCGTCCTTGTTTTCCTTTGAGAACTTCCGTGAGAGACTTGAGTTTCTTTTTATTAGCCGTCACATACCCTGATCTATTATTTCGAGATTCTCCTGTTATGAGCATATCTACTGACTCTTGGAGCATACGCTTTTCATTTTTTAAAATGACATCAGGGGCTCCAAGCTCGATAAGTTTTTTGAGACGATTGTTTCTGTTGATCACTCTTCTATATAAATCATTGAGATCAGAAGATGCAAATCGACCACCATCAAGCTGAATCATCGGACGAAGATCTGGTGGAATGATGGGTAGTACTTCCAAGATAAACCATTCTGGTCTTTGACCTGACTTCAAAAGATTAGAAGCAAGCTTGATCTTCTGAAGAATCTTTTTTGTTTTTGCTTGTGTTGCCGTCTTGAGTTCCTTTTGATTATCGTCAATAAATGCAAGAAGGTCTATTCTCTCAAGAAGGATTTTGAGGTATTCTGCACCTGTACCACCTTTAAATACATGAGGAAACTTCTCTGAGAGTATTCTATATTCAAGTTCTCATACTACGACTCCTACTGCAAGTCCTTTGAGATTATCTCTGAGTTCTTCAAACTCTTGTGTGAGCGCATCAATACGAGAGAGTATTTCAGCTTCAGCAATATCATACTTTTTCGCACTGAGTTTTTTTGCTTCTTTTTGAAGTTTCAGTTCATTTATCTCTCGTTGAGCCTCTTTTTGCATCTGCGTTTTTGAAGCCTTAAATGTTTCTTCAAGAACTCTAAGAGCTTCTTCTTGCTTGTCTTCGTATACATCAGTAATGATATATGAGGCAAAATACACGATTTGCTCAAGCTTTTTCACTGGTAGGTCGAGAAAGAGTCCAATTCGACTTGGAACTGACTTCAAGTACCAGATATGAGCAACTGGAGCATAAAGATCAATATGTGCCATTCGTTCACGACGAACATTTGCCTTTGTTACCTCTACTCCACACCTTTCACATACAACTCATTTGTATCGTATACGCTTGTATTTTCCACATGCACATTCATAGTTTTTGCGTGGACCAAATATTTGCTCACAAAAGAGTCCTCCTCTTTCTGGTCTTTGTGTTCTATAGTTTATAGTTTCAGATATAAGAACTTTTCCGTGAGAGAGTCCTCGAATCTTCTCTGGAGATGTGAGTCCTACAGTAATCCCTGCAAGATTATCTAGGTTTTTTCCTTTTGTAATATCGTTTTTTCCAACTCCTTTTCAGATTTCAGAAAAATCTGTGATTCTATCATTGAGAAAATTATCAAATTGTTTATCAAACATAGTGTTAATTGATGAAATAAAATTATTTTAAATGACTTTCTTTCAACCTCACCTCTGAATCTCCTCTCCTCAAAGAGAGGAAGAATGCATTATTTTCTGTATTCTCTTTCTCCTTTGAGGAGAAAGAATTCAAGATAGAGGTTTCTTGAGGTTTATTTTTCTTCCTCAACTACTTCTTCTCCTGCTTCTGCTTGAGATTCTACAGTTTCACTTACTTTTTCTTCAGTAGGTATTTCTTCAGCTTGTTCTGGAATACCTCAACTTTTTTCAAGTTCAATAATTTCCTCATATCTTTCAGCAGCTTCTCATTCTATATAATCAAGTTCTTCATTATCCAAAAGACCTACATCAAGACCAATCGCCTGCAATTCTTTAATTAAGACATTAAAAGACTCTGGAATATTTGGTTTTTTAATAGGTGCATTTTTTACGATTGCTTCATAGGCTTGTGTACGACCTGCAACATCATCTGACTTAATGGTAATCATTTCTTGGAGAATATTACTTGCCGCATAAGCTTCAAGAGCCCATACCTCCATCTCTCCAAATCTCTGTCCTCAGTTTTGAGCCTTTCCACCAAGTGGTTGCTGAGTCACCATAGAGTATGGTCCAACACTACGAGCATGAATCTTATCTTCTACAAGATGATGCAGTTTCAGCATATATTTTATTCCTACCATCGTTCGCTCCTTAAAAGGCTCACCTGTCTCTCCATCATAGAGTTGTACTTTTCCATCTTCGTCCATATCTGCAACTTTCATCACGTCTCTGATTTGTTCAATACTCATTCCATTCAGTACCGGCGTTGCGACCTTGATACCAAGTTTTTGAGCTGCCATACCAAGATGCGACTCAAGAATCTGACCAATATTCATACGGGATACCACACCCAGAGGATTGAGTATAATATCTACTGGTGTTCCATCTTCCATAAATGGCATATCTTCTACTGGAACAATACGAGAAACAATACCTTTATTTCCGTGTCTTCCTGCCATTTTATCTCCTACCTCAATTTTTCGAGTTTGCGATACAAATACTTTTACTTGCTTAAATACTCCTGTTGGGAGGTTATCCCCATTTTCTCTTTTCAAAATATGTACATCGAGAATCTTTCCTCCCTGTCCTGATGGAAGTCTCATAGAAGAGTCTTTTACATCTTTTGATTTATCCCCAAAGATAGCTCTGAGGAGTCTTTCTTCTGGAGAGAGTTCTTGTTCTCCTTTTGGCGTAATTTTTCATACAAGAATATCTCCTCACTCAACATTTGCTCCTACTCTAATGATACCGTCTATATCGAGATCTTTGAGCTTTGCGGCAGAAACATTGGGAATATCGTCTGTTGTTTGTTCAGGCCCGAGCTTTGTTTCTCGAACATCGAGTGAATACTCTTTGATATGCACGGAAGTAAAATAATCATCCTTCATCAGCTTTTCAGAGATAATGATCGCGTCCTCAAAGTTATATCCCTTCCATGGCATATAAGCAACTTTCAGATTGCGCCCGAGAGCAAGTTCCCCATTGTCTACAGAGTGCCCATCTACGAGAATATCTCATTTTTTAAATGCGTCTCCATTAGAAACAAGTGGTGTTTGGTGGAGAATCATATCATGATTAGATCGCTTAAATGTTACCAGTTCATGAAGTATTTTTTCTCCGGACTTGTAGAGAATAGTAATATGTTTTGCGTCTACTCCGAGTACCTCTCCATCATCTTTTGCGACAATCACATACTCACTATCTTCTCAGACAGCTCTTTCCATACCTGTCCCCACAACTGGAGAGTCAGTCTTGATAAGTGGAACTGCCTGACGCATCATGTTTGATCCCATTTCAGCACGAGTCGCATCATCATGTTCCAAAAATGGTATCAGACTCGTTTCTATAGACATTGTCTGTTTTGAAGAAACATCGATATGCGTGATCTGATTTACATGTTCAATCGTTGGTTCGTTTGAGACTCTTGCCGATACTCGGGTCTCCATAAAATTTCCGTGCTCATCAACATCACTTCCAGCCTCGGCAATAGTAAGGACTCTTTCTTGATGTGCATCAAAATAATCATACTCTTTTGTCAAAAAAGCTCGAACTTCAATATCCTTATCTTTGATAAGTTTCTGCATGATTTCTGCATGTTTTTTTGAGATGAGTGTTTTTTCTGGAATAACGATTTTTCCTTTCTCATCAACAACATCTGTCAGGGTATATCTATTTACTGCTCATTTCCCATCATTTTTTACGCTGTGTTGAACTTTTTGGAATGGAGTAAGGAGAAACCCGTACTGGTTCACTTTTGCATATGATGCCATATGAAGTACGAGACCAATATTTGGTCACTCTGGAGTAGCAATCGGACAAATACGACCATACTGGGTAGGGTGTACATCACGAACTTCAAAAGAAGCTCTTTCACGAGTAAGTCATCCCGGACCAAGGGCAGAGATTCTTCTTTTATGTGCAAGTTCTGAAAGAGGGTTTGACTGATCCATAAACTGTGAAAGCTGTGATGATCCAAAAAACTCTTTGAGTATTGCGACAATAGGACGAGAGTTGATAAATGTTCCTGGGGTTGCGTCATCGAGCTCGACAATCGTCATTCTATCTTTTGCGATTCTCTCCATTCGAGCAATACCTACCTTGATCTTATCTGTAACCAGTTCTCATACTGATCGAACTCTTCTATTCTCAAGATGGTCAATATCATCAAGAAAATATCCCTGTGTTCCTATCATCAGATGGAGATAATACTTGAGAGCTACAACAATATCCTCTAGCATGAGAAATCTTCCTCCCTCATCTTCGTATCTTGTCTCAATACCCATTTTTGAAGTCATTTTCATTCTCGCAATCTCTCCAAGATTAAAACGCTTTTCATCATAAAATGTTGACTGAAAAAGATCTTCTACGCGTTCATCGGTAGCTAGGTCTCCCGGACGCAGAAGCTTGTAGAGTACATGCAATGCTTCAAGCCTGTTTTGAGACTTATCTTTCTCTAGCGTTGGAGCAATATGAGCAGTAATGATGTCTTCTCCAAGGTCTTTAAAGGTATTGAGGATATCAGCGTTTGATTCTAGTCCAAAAGCTCTGAGTAATACAGAGATAGGGAGCTTTCTTTTTTTATCAATCTTCACATTGATGATTCACTTCTTTTCAATATCAATTTCAAACCATGAACCTTTTTCAGGAATAAACTTGAGTCCTTTTCCGCTTTCTCCTGCAGTAAAAAATACTCCTGTTGATCTGATAATCTGATTAACAATGACACGCTCAATTCCGTTGATAATAAAACTTGCTGAGTTCGTCATAAGTGGGATTCCTCACATATATACCTCTTGTTCTTTTATTTCTCATGTTTCTTTATTGAGCATCTCAAGTTTTGCTTTGAATGGAGCTTCGTAGTTGAGGTTTTTTCTTTTACATGTTTCTACATCAAATTTTGGATCTTCGATGCTGAGTCATTTATAGTAAATATCTATTTTTTCTCCTGAAAAATCACAGATAGGAAAAGCATCTGCAAAGGTTTTATCAAGACCTTTTTGTAAAAATTCATTGTATGAGTCAAGTTGTACTTCGAGGAGTTCTGGAAGCTCTACTACCGCTCGATCATCGGTGTAGTAGTGTCTCCCTCTCACATCATACAAACTCCCTACATCTTTATTGCTCGGAGTTTTTGTAGTGGCTTTTGGCATATGGTGAAAATGATATTAAAAATTAAAACGCAAAAAAATGCCCAAGATTTTCCCCTAGAACTCATCAAAACCTTGTGCGAACACAGGGAGTATAGCGAAAAAAAAATGAAGTCAAGGAAGAATTTCTTAATTTCTGACTCCAACTTCATCTAAAAACTCTTGATGAGAAATACCAGCTTGTTTGAGGATAACTCTCAAAAGTCACCTTCATATATCTTTTCCACAATGAACAGGAACCGTCACAGTGATATTTTCATACATATATTGTTGATGACTTCCTGATGATCTAACAAGCTCAAATCATCTTTTTTTCAAAAGTTTGATCAATTTCTTGCTTCAGATCATTGGTAATTTTACCATCTTTATTGTATTGTAAACTAATAAGATAACTATGCTTAAATGGTTTCTTTCACTCCTTTATCATAGCAAAATACATATTTGATAAATCTTGTAAGTTATCTTGCAACTCCTCTTTTGAGTATCCCTGCGTGAAGAATCCATCAAAAATAGGAGACTCAGCAACCCAGATTCCATCCTCGTCTTGGTCAAGTAAAAGTGGAAGATGAAGATTTTCTTGTTCTTGCATGATAGTATCTTAATGGTTATTATTTGTAGTATAGTTCTTTGATCATGTTTTTCAAGGAGTTTCTAAAAACCTATATAGTAGAATCATTACGCCGTCCCAAGGTTTTTTCAACTTTTATCTTTACTTCTTTAGATTCTCAAATAGGAATCTTTGAAAATACAATTTCTCCATTATGGAGAGTAACAAGTAAACAACTATGATTCTCATCTTCTCTGAATTTTCAAGAATTTATCGCTTTTGCAACATAAGGAATAACATTCTTTTTGAAATATCATTCAATATATCTTCATCCAAACTTTCGAAAACTAGGAGAATTTGTTATTTCATCAAGAATTTTTTCTTTTGCTTCGTTAGTAAACTCTATTACAAAACCATTTCACTTTGAAAGAGTATTAGTACTGAGTCTATTGATCAGCTGATTTATTATATCTCTTGCATTATCTTTTGTAAGATGCTCTAGATGGACAACATAATCAAATCTTCACTGCATCTCAATTCTGAACTGCTTTCAGAATTCCTGTAGAATAATAGACTCTATATCTACATCTTCAGGATCTTTTTCTCATGATCAAAATCCTATAGCTAAACCTTGCAATTCTTTTTCTACTGCATCATTTCAAATATTTGAAGTCATAATAATAACACTATCTCAAAACAATGTTCGAAGTGATGAAATATCAGTACTATCTACCGCTTTTCAATCAAGGATGAGAGGTTCCGCTTTCTCTTTATTAGTTTCTGTGTAATCAATATCGAGCGTACCATCATCAAGAATAGAGAGGAGAATATTCCAAAAGGCAGGTCAAGCTTTTTCGATTTCATCGAGTAAAATCACTCTTCCTTTTCATTCTACATTATCTGGATGTAATACAGGCTTTCTATCTGATCAAATAAATCCTGCACTTGCTCATGTAAGCCTTGTGATACCGTAAATGCTCTCACCTGCAAAATCAGCACAGTTGATTTTTATAATCTCAATTTCATTAGAAAAATGCTTATTGAGTATTTTTTGGGTTACTCTTGCAAGTAGTGTTTTTCCTACTCAACTAGGTCATGCAAAGATCATGCTTGCTATGGGCTTGTTATATCCCGCTTTTCGCAAATTTACTCCTGAAGTTATCTCCTCTAATATATCACGTAGAATTTTCTTTGCATTATCTTGTCAAATAACTTCTTTTAGTAATTCTGATGATATGTCTAATATCGCATCTGAACTTTGAGATAAATCCAGTATTCAAGATACTATATCTTCATCTGGTAGTCACTCATGGAAGCTGTTTTTTATCATATTTATATAATTTTATTTACGTACTTATAGTATTATACTATATAATCCTTAAAAATTATTTGTCAAACTTGTTTCTTTTACTTCAAAAACTTTCCTCATATGATGGCATAATAATTTCTTTTCAATACCTTATGTTCAATACTATAAAAATCTGATTTTGAATCATTATTCTTACTTTTCTTATATTCTCCTGGCAATATTCAAACTACAAAAATGAAATTCTCTTTACCGAAGAAACCAGTTTTACCGTCAAAAAAAATACTACTTTCTCACATATCCTCTCTGAAAAAACAAAAAAACCTTTTTTTACAAAACTCTATCTGAGGAATAATCCTCCCAGTTTTGAACTCCAAGCAGGAGAATATATGATTCCCTCATGATCAAATATACAACAGTTTATAGCAAATCTAGAAAAACCTCAGTATGAATGAGATATCTTTCTTACATTTTTAGAGTGATGGAATATCTTTGATATTGACGCATTTCTCACAAGCAAGTGATTGATTTGAGCTTCTGACTTTATTTCCTACGCTGAAAACCATAGCTTAGAAAGTGAATACCCCTTCCTCAAAAATATCTCTTCCCTTGAGGGATATCTCTATCCAGATACTTACGCTGTCAATCCTCGCAGTTTTCAAGTAGAGTGACTTGCAAGAAAAATGCTCAGTAATTTTGAAAAAAAGATTTCCCCCCAAACTTCTCTCTCTTGAGAAATAGAAGACGGGAGTTTTCATGAAATAATAACACTTGCAAGCATTGTCGAAAAAGAAGAACGAAATACTAGTGAACGCCCCATTGTGGCAGGAATACTAAAAAAACGACTCAATGAAGGCTGGAAAATATGAGCAGATATTACGGTATGTTATGCCCATAGACTCACTTCTCAAGAATGCAAGCTTTCTGTAACAAAATACCTCTATGATAAAAATGAGTATAATACGAGGCAAAAAACTGGTCTACCAGCTGGTCCGATAGGAAACCCGAGCCTGAGTAGTATCGAAGCTGTTATTTCTCCAAAACAAAGTCCGTACTACTACTATCTCCATGATACTCTTACTGGACAGATTTACTACGCTCGGACAAACGCTGAACACGAACACAATAAAAGCTTGTATTTACGGTAATAATTATTTTTTCACATCCTTATATTTTCCTCTCCCCTTATACTCAATCACTATAGGAGTTCCCTCAAAACCAAAATTGTCTCTGATCTTATTTTCGAGATAACGCTTGTAGGAAAAGTGAAAATGATCTGGATTATTCACAGAAATAATAAACTTCGGAGGATGAGTATCTACCTGAGAACCATAATATATCTTGGGGGAATGAGACTTTTTATTTCCTGTTGGTGGATGGTGGTATACTGCCTGCTCTAGAAACTCATTCATGATACTTGTTTTCACTCTCTTTCCTCTCTCTGCGGATATTCTTATCGCTTCATCAAGTATCTCACTTACTCTTTTTTTCTCTGTCGCTGAAGTAAATATAATAGATGCCCATGATATAAACTCTATCTTTTCTTTGAGGTAGTCGATATATTTGAGCATCATCTTTGATTTTTCCTCTTGTTCTTCCTGTTTACTTGCACCTGATTGATCACTCATCGAGGTTGATGAATTGAGACGAGCTTTCTCTAAAACCTTATCCCACTTATTTACGATGATAATGAGTCATTTTTTTTCTTCGATAGCTTCAGAGATAAGAGAAAGATCTTGCTGTACTACTCCATCAAACCCGTCTATAACTATCGCTACAACATCTGCTCTCCTGAGAGCTCTTTCACTGCGCATCACTGACCAGTTTTCAATATTTCGTGTTCATACTTTTGAGAGTCTCCGAATACCAGCTGTATCAATGAGTGTAAACTCAACAGATTCGTCTTCATCTCTCTGTTCAGGAGAAGAGTTTGCTTTGATATCTAATTTTTTATGAAGGTATGTAAACTTTGTATCCACAGCATCACGAGTTGTTCCTGACATATCTTTTACCATGACTCTTTGTGATCCTACAATAGCGTTTACGAGACTAGATTTTCCAACATTTGGACGACCAATAAATGCAATCTTGAGTGTAGTATCATCAAGTTCTTTTTTGTAGTTGAGTCATTTTTCTGTGAGAAATTTTGCAATATATCTTTTCACGTCACCCAGACCAGAGTTATGTGAGCTTGATACAGGGAAAAACTCTTTTTCTCCTCTCCCTGCTTGACTCCATGACTCCATCACTTGCGACTTATTATCTGCTTTGTTAGCAAGTATGATGATATTGTTTCTCTTTGCCTTTCTTAGGATTTTTGCAATATCTTCATCAAGCTTTGTAAATCTATCATATTCTATCACCCATAAGAGTATATCACTCTCTGCAATAGCCTTTTCTGTTCTCTCTACAATATCTTCTGCAACTTCATCATCACTACTTCCATAATCAAGTCCTCCAGAATCTGCAAGAATATATGTGAGATCATGTTTTTCATCTGTATATTCAAACTCTGATATATCCCGTGTTGTTCCTGCCTCATCAGCAACTATAGCGATTTTATGACCCGTCATCATATTAAAAATACTCGACTTTCCGACATTTGGACGACCAATAATTGTTACTTTTGCGTACATTTCTTGTCTATGAAAAATAAAGTGGTGGGATTATACAAAATATCTGAAAAAGGGAAAATATGATTTTTTATTTAGCAAACACCGAGAGACTTGTATTTCACACAACTACATCCTTCTCTTCCTCTGAAAATATAAAAAAACAAGACCCAGAACACAGACAGAAACTGCCATAAGAACATACGCAAAAAATGGATTTTCTTGAAACGGAAGATCAATATTCATTCCATAAAAACTTGTAATCAGCGTCAAAGGGAGAACAAAGGCCGAAAAAATAGTCAACAACTTAATAATCGTGTTTGTTTGGATATCAATCATAGCCGTAAACGCATCTTCTACCGACTGTATCTGCTCTTCGAGTATCAAAATATCTGTAATGATTTTTTGAAGTTTATCTTCTAAGTCCTCAAAATACGCCTCTATCTCATCATCAAAAAGTTTTTTCATATGATTTTCCAGACCTATGAGAACGGGCATTTGTGGCTCAAACATATGCTTGAGGACTATGATATTTCTTTTTTTTATTAATATATCTCGTACGAGTGGACTCGTTGGACTCTGAAACACCTCTTTCTCAATCTTTGCAATATCTTTTCGAACATTAGTCCCTACCTTAAACATTTTTTCTAGCATTTCTTGAATAATCTCATAGAGAATAAGTCATGAAGAAACATCAATATCATACTCGTCATCATCTCCTTTTTTCTCATATTTTTCATATATCTCATCTATATGCCTCCCGTCAAAGTCTCGAAGAGTAATGAGAAAATTTTTTCCGAGAAATATATGAAACTCATTGAGTTCATAGAGTTTTTTATAGTTATTATATTTTGGAAAGTGCAGTGTAAGAAACATATAACTCCCATAACTGTCTATACGAGCTCTCTGATTTGGTTCCAGAACAGCTTCAATATCAAGCTCATGAAAGTCATAAGGACTGAGAATCTTTGCAATATCCTCTCAGCTCGGATTTACCGCATCAATCCAGGTAATCCCTTTTATCTGAAGATGCCGAATCATAGAATCTTTTTAAGAAATATTTTCTCAGAGCTTCCTTTATTCTCAAACAGAGAGTTCTAAGCCTAACTCTTCAAGCATATCATCATCAACTGTAACTGGAGAGTTCATCATCTCATCTTTTCCCCTTCCAGATTTTGGAAAAGCATAGATATCACGAATATTTTCTTCGTTCAAATAAATCATCATAAGCCTATCAAAACCAATAGCAAATCCACCATGAGGAGGGACCCCATACTGAAAAGCCTCATACATAGCCCCAAACTTTTCTCTCACTTCATCTGCGCTCCTACCAACCTTTTCAAAAGCTTGTACAAGGCTCTCAATATCATGGTTTCGAATAGCTCATGAGAGTATCTCATACCCATTACAAGCAAGATCGTACTGAAACCCTTTCACTTTAAGAAGCTCATCTCCCTCTTTTTCAAAATCACTTGCTCATCACTGAGGCATCGAAAATGGATTGTGTTCAAAGTCTATCTTCCCGGTAACTTCGTCTTTTTCAAAAATAGGAAAATCTGTGATCCAACAAAACACTATTGTGTTTGGATCTTGCAAGTCAAGAAGCTCCGCAAGATATATTCGAAATTTTCCCATATAATGACATACAAGTTCTCTTTCCCCTGCTCCAAAAAATATCACATCTCCTAATTCAAGCTCTGTTCTCTCAACAATTTCTTTGAGATCTTTTTCTTCAAAAAACTTATTAAGTGGTCCTTTCAGCCCATCCTCCTTCATCTGAAAATATCCAAGTCATTGAGCTCCAAACTGACGCACATAACTCTCAAATCATTTCATCTGTGTTTTGGAAAATACCGTGTCTCATCCTGAGACTTTCAATGCTTTAATCCTATTTTTCTTCTTATCAGTAGCAATTGATGAGAATATCTCATTGGAACTACGAGCAAATATATCATCTACATCCATGAGTTCCATACCATAGCGGAGATCTGGTTTATCTGAACCATATTTTTCAATTGCTGCTTCATGAGTAAGGAGAAAAAATTTTCCTCCTTCTCTGAGAGTATCTTTTCACGGAGTTTCAGAAAGAATCTCTTGAGATGAGAGTTCTTGTGTTATATCGAGAATATACGACTCTACCACATCAAATATATCTGACTGTTCTACAAAACTCATTTCACAATCCACTTGATAAAAATCTCCGGCATGTCTATCAGCTCGCGGGTCTTCATCTCGAAAACATGGAGCAATCTGAAAATATTTATCTATTCCTCACACCATAAGAAGTTGCTTAAATTGTTGAGGTGCTTGAGGAAGCGCATAAAATGTTCCCGGATTCAACCGACTCGGTACCAGAAAATCTCTCGCTCACTCAGGAGAAGAGTTTGCAAGAATAGGGGTCTGTACATCATAAAAGCCTCGCTGTATAAACCAGTTTCGTGTATAGTGCGTCATCTCTGAACGAAAGGCAATAAAGTCGTGTATTTTCTTTCTTCTCATGTCAAGATAGCGATATTTGAGTCTGAGATCTTCTTTTGCCTCGGTAGCATGTTCATCTAGTTCAAAAGGAGGAGTTTTTGATTTTGATAAAAGCTCTATCTGTGAAACAATGACTTCTATTTCTCCCGTAAACATATTTGGGTTATTCTGACCGTCTGGTCGAGACCTCACTGTTCCTTGAATCTTGATCACATATTCTGATCTCAAACTGTCTGCGAGTTCCCAAGACGCCGTATCATCTTCTGGGTCAAACACCACTTGTGTCAGACCATAACGATCTCTGAGATCTATAAAAATAATTCCTCCATGATCTCGACGGTTACTCACCCATCAAGCAAGCATGACTTGCTCTCAAATATTTTTTGCTGTAAGTTGATTACAGTTATGACTTCTATGCATAAAAATAGTGTTACTCTATATATAAAAAACACACGAAAAATATTCATGTGCTTTTGGTCATCCGAGAATATTACACGGTATGAAGGTGCCACCAAAAACGATACTCAATTGTATTTTTTTGACGAAGTATTTCGACTCCGAGAGGTTCTACTATCCCTAGTAATCACTATGTATAGAGAGGGGGTTCTTCCTCTAGCTCGTCCCGTGTCAGCGAGACTCAAACGCCTTTCGTAGGCTTCACTATATCGTTTTTAGCCAAAAATCAAAGTTTTTTCTTTTTCCCTAAAAGTGAAACACATCTACAACCTTTCCACTTGGATATACTTCATCAGATTCTGAGAGGATAATAGGAGTATGATGGTCTTCATTTGACTGTGGAAGAAGGTACACTTGTCATGCATTTTTCTTATAACGCTTGAGAGTCGCTCATCCGTTTACGATAAACAAAAAAGGATCTCTCTCATTGAGTACTCGTTCATCTTTCTTAATCAAAACATAACTCCCATTTTCGAGCTTTTTCCCTGATACTTCACACTCATTCATACTTGTTCATGAAACTCGTAGTACAAAGTATTCTCCTGAATTTTCTCCGATAATATTTTTTGAGATAGGGAGTGTTCCATAGTCATTACTCTCAGCAACTGCTAGTGGCGTACCGGCGTTTGCGTATCCGAGAATAGGAATATTGAGTGTTGTCTGCATTCCTATAGTGTTCCCCAGATGAATGCCTCTATATCATTCTCCTCGAGAGATAAATCCCTTTTTTTCAAGTACTTCCAAATACTGTGTTACTCAACGCTTCGATTTTTGATGGAGGAGATTTTTGAGCTCTTCAATCGTAGGAGATTTCCCATATCGAGCTACAAAATCTGTGATAACATCTAGGGCATGTTGCTGTTTTTCTGTAAGCATATTGTTATAGTGAAAAAATAATATATCCTGAATATATACTGTTTATATATTCAGTCAAGAAAAAAATATTTTTTTTATCAAAAAAAGGAAACATAGGAAAATGGGGAATCTGTAAAAACAAGTAGTTCAAGGAAAAACTAACTTGACTGAAATAAGCGTACTGATCATGCGAATTTGAAGACAATATTGGATTTTGACGATAAAATACAAAATTTTTTCGTATTTCCCTAACACATACATTCATCTCAACAAGCTCAAAGATCATCAAGATAAAATCATTGTTTTTCCCATAATCTTTTATAAGACTCAAAATCCTTCTCTTTTCCGAGTCTTTTTGCTATCTCAAGAGCTACAACTCAAAACCTCAGTCGGTATTTGTATACGAAACAGAAAATCAGTTCTCCTTGTCGAACTTGCGCTCCTACTACAAAAATATTTTTTGTTTTTTTGAGTTCATCTACCTCATTTAATTCTGGCATATGATCATGATCTCGAAAACTGATATATTCTCACAGAAAATCATAGGGTGGTCGAAACCCTGTTGCAAGTATAGGCATCTCAAAAAAAACATATTTCTTTCAACTCTTTCAAATAATTATATATTCTCTCTCTTTCTTTGTGATCTCAATTATAGGGTCTTGCGTAAAAATCACTCTGGGATTTTCCTGCATTTCTCTAAGTCTTTGTAGTGAGTAGAGTGAGAGGACTTGTGAAGGATCAGAAGTACTCATCTCATCCATATTATGAGAACAAAATATATGTACCTGCTTTCAATGTTTACAGAGAGCATATGCAGTATCCACCGCGCTCTCATATCAACCAATAATTGGCAAAACATCTCTGATTGTCTTGTAATCTGTAAAATCTCGTATTGTCGAGCTATGAATTGCATTTTCAGAACCTCTAATATCTGAGCTTGATGGAAATTGAAACTCTCAAATAGCAGAAATAACATATATGCATGCATATGCTTGTTTGTCTGTGTAAACTACAAATATATCCTCCTGCTTCTCTACTCTTTGTACTTTTTCATTTTCATATACGAGAACATCAAAAGCTTGTACCACACTTTTCACATACTTCGCATATTCTTGACCGCTGACATGTTCTTTTCCAAACATATATCCAGGAGAAGTTTCTGGATGAATTGCATTGAGATCTACTTGACCAAAAGCATTACTCGGAAAACTTGGAGAAATAAAATGTGTTTCATTACTCCACTTGTTAAAACTCGAAGCTACCTCATCTCATTCGAGTACTAGATAATCTACTCCGAGTTCCTTGAGCTTGAGAGCTACTCAGATACCAGCTGCTCCAGCTCAAACAATAATCACTTCATGTCTTTCTCTTATATTTGTATTCATAGGATTATTGTAAGATAGTATAGCAATAATATGAGCGAAAGTGTGAGTCATAGATATGCTATCTTTCGCCTATTTTTGTGTCGAAAAGAACAAAGTTCATGCGAGCATTTTGAGCATTCTCCGATATCTGACATAGATATATACATACATCAAAAAATAATCCATGAGAGAAGCATTTCAAAGCCATGAAGAGTGTAAGCAAGTACTCCACATATCACGAGTGTATATCATGTTATGAGGTGGAGATACTCGATAGGAAACTTGGAAAACTCTTGTGTATTACTCTTGTTTTTGGAAGGTTTTTTTTGTGTAAACATACTATTTTTTAAAGATGGTATTTCTTAATTGATACTCAGTCTCAATAAGTAGCTGAAAAAATATATAGATGATGAAATAGAAGTCAAAGGGGTTTTTGATAAAATCTCTACTTAAGGACTCTCTGAAAAACAAAAAGTTTCTAATCCTCTCTGGCTCTATCGAGCCACCTCTCCTTTGAAAAAGGAAAGAAAAAAGGAGTTTCTCAGGGGTTCCTTAAATGAACAGTTAGGGAAGCACAGAAAAATAAGGAATGTGTAAAAACAAGTAGTTCAAGAAAAATGCAACTTGGCTGAAATAAGCGTACTCATTGTACGAGTTTGAAGACAATGTTGCACTTTGACGATGAAATACGAAGTTTTTCCGCGTTTCCTTAGGAAATGAATCCTCTTTATCTCAAGATATATCATTCACTCCGAACAGTTTCAAGATCAAAATCCCTTCCAAGCTTTCTTCGAAGATTACATATAGTGACAGTAATCGTATTTTCTATAATAGTGAACGGGTTATCATTTTTCCAAAAAGTATCTGCAAGCTCATCTTTACTTACGAGTTCTCAAGTACGAATCATAAAATGTTCCAGAATATTTTTTTCCTTCTTTGATAAAGACACTCTATTATTTCACTTATAGACGAGCCTCTTACTCCTATCAAAAGCAATATCTCTATAACGAAGAATAGGGTCTATGTGTTCATGATATTTTTTATCTTGAATCCTTTTCCTCACTCGGGCAATGAGCTCTTGAGGGTCAAAGGGTTTTACGAGGTAGTCATCGGCTCCTATATCAAACCCAACAAGTTTTCTTTTTGTATCATCATGACCTGAAATAATAAGTATGGGGATATTTTTTTCTTTTCCATCTTTTCGAATACTACGAATGATTTCAAAACCGCTTCCATCACCAAGGGTAATATCCACAAGATACAAATCTACTTTTCAAAATGGTGTATTTCTATACTCTGAAAGAGAGTGAGCAATACTCACACTATATCATTGCTGATCGAGTTTTTTCTTCATAGCATGAGAGAGCAACACCTCATCATCAATAATAACTATATGCATATACAAAAATAGTTTTTGGATATTGTATCAATAATACATCGGGGCTCTTATAATCAAGTTTTTCTCAAAAAATGAGGTCTTTTTTTAATGATTTTTTAATGAAAATATGAGAAATAAAAAGATGTTGTATAAGAAACACGTCTGAGGAAAAACGAAAATTCTCTTTTGTTTTTGTGTTTTTTTGTAACACAAATGTAACGCATAAATACCTATCATAAAAATTTATGTAAACTATAATTTTTATGACTCTTTTATCCTGTCAATCCCTTGATCCTCAAAATGTATCTCAGGAGGATATTATGAAAATCTTTGCCATCGAGCAAGATATGTGGTGAAGAGAACAATGACTTTGAGCGTATGTTCACTGCGACTCTTGCGATCAGACATTCTCAAAGCAAGATATATATAAAAATAAAGTTTCTGAGGATGTATACCTCTTGCTTGTTTCTGAGATAGAAGAATCAACTGAAAGTGAGTTTTTATCTTGCCTGAATTGTCAGAAAAAAGTGACTCATGTTTTTGAGAAAGAAACATATATTGATGAAATACGCCATCGTTATTCAGGGAATGCTATGTTGACCGTTATGTATGAAGATGAGTGAGATATAGTAGGTTTTATGGATGGACATATTTCTGGCTTTGATAACTTATTTGAAAGAGACTTATCATATCGATATCCTAAGCAATATAAAGAGACCATCCAAGAAGCGATTAAAAATATCAATGATGGAATACTTCCAGATATATTTTTTAGTTGTTCTTCGATGTGAACAAAAGAGAAATACATGCATTTTTCTCATATATATTATCTTTTACAGTCTTTTTTTCAGAGTTTTCCTACTCGATATGAAAATGAAATGTGAATATCTGAACTTCACTCATGAGGAGCTCTTGATAAAATATATAAACATCTTTGATCAGAGTCTTTAGGTATAGCAGATCCTTGAGGGTCTTTATGAACAGACTCATACAATAGTTGATTATATATTCAGAGGCGACTTGGGAAGAGATATAAAAGAGCATTTCAGAAACCACTTCGCCGCTTACTGTCTGGTTTCAAAAAAGCTGCCTAAGAAAACTTATTTGAAAAAAAGGAAAATCATTTACTATGTACATGTATCTTTAGGGTGAGATATATGTGAATATTATTTGTACTGTACTTGCTAAATTCCTCTATTTTACTTATTTTGTGATATATTTTCTTTTGAAAATATAAAAATATGATAGGGGTGTTTTTTAATGTTTTCACTATTTGTACAGCGTTTTGGTTCATTTTTTATATCATGAGTTACTCCTTTACGAGTAATCTCGTGCATCTTGAATATTTCATCAGAATTTCATTCCTGCTTTCTCTCTGATCACTCTATGGTTTTTTGTTATTTATGTTTCACTTCCCAAAAGTGAGCAAAAATACACTGCGACATGCAAAGATATTTGGAATCTTTTTTTTCCTGCTTTGATGTATATATCTGAGTACACCCCTTATTATAGATGGATTGTATTTTGAAAATATACAAAATGACTGGTATGAAAACCCCTGAGATTTGTATATGATTCATGTGATTCTGAGTTTTCTATTTCTCCCACTTTTTTGTTGGGCATCGTATAGATCCTTTGTCAGGTTAAAAAACTTAGACTACAAAAGATTTCAGTTCATATTTGGAGGAATGTTTATTTTTATACTCCTCACTTTTTTATCACTACTCATACTTCCAGAATTTTGAATTTTTACTTTAGAACGTTATGTATGATTCTTCTTTTTGCCATTTATAGCCGGAGTGTTTTACTCTATGAGAAGGTATGAGTTTCTCGATACCAAAATCATTTTTACAAAAATACTGAGCGTCATTTGCTGTTTTTTATGTAGCTACTTTGTGGTAAAAGTCTGGTCCTCATATTCGCATAACTTCTTTTCAGAATCTTATCAGCAGTATTGGAGATTTTCGATAGAGAGCTCATTTATTTCTGTATTTTTATGAGTCAGTACTTTTTGTATTTTATATTCTATGATACAAAAATATATCATACCTCATATTCATTCAGACAATCGAAGAGTGTTTTATGATAAGATACAATTACAAATCCCTTTTCTCACAGGCATTCACCAACTGAATGATTTTTTGAAAGCAAACTTTCGTTCTCATATGGGGATCGAGTGAGTGCAGTTAGACACTGATATGGAAAAAGTTTCTCAAGAGCTGAAAGACTTTTTTTCAAAAAATATACTCTGAGATTACGCGGTAAATGATTATGTATTTTTAGAGGAGAATAAACTTCGCCTTTCGCATAAGGCATTTTTAGAAGAAGAGTGGTACTTATATTTTCCCATTCGAAAAGCAGATAATGCCCTATGAGCAATATTCAAAGTGTGATATAAGCGTTTGAATGATCCTTTTCTCTCGGAAGAAATTTCTCTCTTGAAAAGTTTTACCGAGTTTTTATCTGGACACCTCACATACCTCTGAGTATACCAAAAAATGCAAGAACTCTCTATTGATCTCGATAAGAAAGTGGATGAAAAAACCATAGAATATAATAATCTCATCAGTAAACAAAAAGAATTTATACGCTATGTTGGACATGAGATAAAAAATCCCATTACTAACGCTATATTTTTATCAGACGATATTCGTGATGAGAGTCAACGTTCTCAGAGTAGAAAGATCAAAGAAGATACCGAGATCCTTCATCAAGAACTTTTGAAGATTTCTCAACTGGTGAAAACGATATTTGATACAGAAAAGTTTGATTTGCAAAAAGTTCGTTTATATAAGAGGGATATTGATATATGAAGTCTTTTAGAGCAAGAAGTAAGCCTTTTTAGATCAAGGTATAATGCTGTGAAATTTCATACAGATATTCAAGAGCAGAAATACTTTTGAGAGATAGACGAAGTACAGTTTCGTCAAGTTATTACAAATATACTGGTAAATGCTCTCAAGTTTTCTGATCATTCACAGGGAGAAGTCCATATAAAAATAGAAGAGCATAGAGATACAGAACAAAATGAAAAGATAAAAATCAGTATAGAAGATAATGGAAAATGATTTTCTTCATCAGATTTACATACCATTTTTGAGAAATACTCTACCTGAACTGGAACAACATCTGGTTTATGAATGGGGCTTTATCTGTGTAAAAAAATCGTTGAACTTCATGGAGGACGAATCTATGCATGAAGAGGAGATACTCTTTCATGAGCAAAGTTTGTTATCATCATATAATTTTTTTATGAACGTATTGATAATAGAAGATGACAAGAACCTGGCAAAGTCTCTATGAGCTACCTTTCAAAAATACGAAACTACGAATCGTATTAGTACTCTACACTCATATGATGAATACCTCAAACTTCCTTGAAATGTTATAAGTTACGATGTTGTCTTACTTGATATACATTTAGGAGAGTGATATAAAAAAGCTGGTTTAGAGATACTTCAGCATATTCGAAGAAAAAACCATACGCTTCCAGTGATTATGATCACGAGTCACTGTGAGTATGTTTTTCTGGAGCAGGCTTTTGCCTATGGAGCAAATGATTATATGATCAAACCTTTTCGTCACAGGGAACTACAAATACGCATACAACGATGTTTTTGTAACTATATGTTTTCGGAGTATTTTGCGATTACAAAGTATATTGAATACCATGAACTGCAATATGATATATCAGCCAATAGCTTTTATATTTGAAAAACACTTATCAGTAATCTGAGTCGTTCGAGCAAATACATACTGTGTCTTTTTTTGATACATAAAGAAAAACTTTTATCTCATAGTTTTTTAGAGGAAAAAATCTGGTGATACTCAGAAAATATCAGACCAAAAAATATCAGGATCAAGATTATGCGTCTTAAAAATTCTTTATCTCAATATCATATAGACTCTTGGATTCTGAACTATCGTGGAGAAGGATTTATGCTTAAAAAGCCTTTTGTGAAACAATAATGTTAATATTTCTTTCATTCATAGGAATATTCTGAAGAAAAGGAGGTCTTCTATATATTTCCGTATGACTGATGCGCTCATCATTAGTAAGAATTTTTTTTGCTGTTTCTATGTCTCGTCACTTAATGTTTGAAAGAAGTTCTTGTAGATAGGTATTTTGTTTATGGAGAAAGTCATGAATAGTAACGGCATCAATCTCAAAGTTTGCCTTGATGGTATAGGGGGAGGATTTTTGATATATAATCTCTTTTAGGGAAAGAGAAGATTCATCGATATACGCGATTTTCTCTACACCACGAAGTATTTTATTATGGAGCTGTGATTTGAGTTTTTGCGAGATTTTCTGTGAGTCGTAGACATATGATGATACTGTGATACTTCATGAAATTGTAAACGACTTTGATGGTGTTCAAACTTTTCATGCTTCTCAAAAAGATATCTGCATGTCGCTGTAGGATATACCATCATCTGATACAATGAGCTTTATATCTTGTGAAGTTTCTGTTTTTTGGAGTGATGTAATCTTTTTTTCCAGAGATGCAAAGCTTCGAGACTCTAGGTTTTTTATAAACCTTTTTTCTGCTGAGCGAAGATCATCTTGACTCACAATATATTCCATACGATCACTTCAACCTTGAAAATCTTCTACACTCTGAGCATAAATACTTTCTTGATACTCTGGAGGAAGTCCTGGAAGTCTGAGAAGCGTTCCCTGAGGAATATTTGAGTTTTCTCATACCACTTTCCCTTGTATATCAAGAGTATCAGCCGTAACCTGTATATCAATAACACCCGGCACTCATACTCAAAAATTATCAGTAACTCACTCAGGAAGAGTAATAAACTTTGTGGTTCGAAATATAATTCCCTCAGGAGAAACCAGACGAGTTCATGTTATAATATTTTGCTTTTCGGGGAGGAAATTCAATATTCGAAGCGTTCCACTTCATCTCTCACTTTCTTCTTTTTTGACTCAGCTAGCTGAGTATGTTTCGGTGAGAGAAAAACTATGAGATATTTTTTGAATATCTACGGTATTACTTTCCTGAAGAAGTGATGGAGATACTGGTTCTTGAAGTATAAAATTGAGAGACTCTTTGTGAACTCTAAGCTCAGGATATATGATAATATCTGTTTTGACGAATATGAAATAATAGAGCGTAAAAAATAGGATAAGAGAAGAAAAGAAAAAAAAGAAAAAAATATGAATAAGATACTTATATTTTTTTTGAGAGAAAAACAAGGTATTTCTTTTTAAAAATCTATTTTTTGATAATTTTGATATATATGACTTATACAAATATAGCATATATTCATATATATTATAATTATACTGAGTGAGATTTTTATAAGATGTTTCTCGATATTTTATTCCTGTTTTTTGGAGATTTTTTATTGCGAGAGCATCTGTAGTGACGAGAATAATATTTCTTTTTGAAATCTTTCCAACAAGGACTTGGAGGGAAATATCGTTATAGAGTACAGGGTGTCATGTAGGGAAATATATCTCTCCCTCGTTGAGTTGGTATTGGTCTATTTTTTCTATTATATCAATAATAGTATCTTCTTTTTTTACCTGTATCATATATGTGATAATGAGGAGTGAATCTTTTACTTTACAAAAACCTTATTCACTATAGACTGAAAATCAAATTTCAATAACAAAAAAATATGAGTGATTTACGCAGTATTATTCACTGTATTGAAAACGCTATTTGTGATGAAGAAACTTCATGATGATGTATTAAGCAAGGATATGATGATCGTTATGATGAGTATTTTTTTCAAAAACAGCAGTATGAATGAAAAAAAGATGAATATGAAAACGAGCTACGTCAAGAGTTATGAAGTAACGCAATAAAGATCAAAGCTCATCAAAGTGAGGGATATATAATAGAGATATCCAAAAGCTCAAGAATGAGTATTCCTGAATACTTTATTCCCAAACAAAGTCTCACTCAGTCGACAAGGTACACAACACAGAATTTACAAGATATTTCACAACATATTATCAAACTACAATGACTCTTAGATGAGAGACAAGAGATATTGCTTGCAGAGATATATGAAAAGGTTTCGCGTGAGAGTAGCAGTGTATTGAAGATTGCAGATTTTATCAAAAAAGTAGATTTTTGAATAAATGGAGTATATCAAAAAATGCATAAAAATTATGTATTTCCAACATTTAATGAAAAAAAACATTGGAAGATTGTATGATGAAGACATCCTGTCGTAGAGAGTGTAGAGAATGATTTTATAGAAAATAGTCTGTGTTTTGAGAGAGAGAAGTCATTGCATGTCATTACCTGACCAAACATGTGATGAAAGTCGACATTTTTACGACAAAATGCGCTTATCACTCTGATAGCTCATATGGGCTATCCTGTTCCTTGTGAGAGTGCCAATATATATATTACAGATGCGATATTTTCAAGAGTTGGAGCACAAGACAATATGTTTTTATGACAGTCTACTTTTCTTTTAGAAATGCAAGAAGTTTCCTATATTCTCCATCATGCAACAAAAAAGAGTTTTATTATTATTGATGAGATTGGGAGAGGTACGAGCACATATGACTGACTCAGTTTGGCTCAATCTATATTGTTGTATATTGTGGAAACACTTTGAACCAAAACACTTTTTGCGACTCATTATCACGAACTGGTAGATATCGCAGAGTGTCACAAAAATACGCAAAATTTTTCCGTAAGCGTGAGTGAACAAGATGGAAAAATCATATTTTTGCGAAAGATTATTCCAGGAGGAGTGAAGAAGAGTTATGGTATTGAGGTAGCAAAAATAGCATGACTTCATCCTCAAATTATCAATCATGCAAAAGAAATTCTTATCCACCATGAATATAGAGGCTTTGGTACTCAAGCTCAGCTTTTTGATGATTGAGCATGAGATACTTCTCAGGAAGATAATAATATCAGTGAGAAAAATCAAGCCGTTTTACAAGAACTGTGATCTCTCGACCTTGAAAAAATAAGTCCTCTCGAGGCACTTATAAAAATCTCTGAATTACAAAAAAAATTGGAAAAATAAAATACCAACTATGAATAAAAAAATTCTCGTATTTCATGATACTTTTCTCTATAAATGATGAGGAGAACGACTTATTATCATGATGTGAAAGTCACTGAATGCTGATATTGCATCATGATTTTTTAGTCCAGGAAGTTTTGACCTTCGTAAAGAAGGTTTTTGTTGAAAAATGATCACGGTATCTTCAGAGGTTTTCACAAAAGGTTTTCGCCATATAAAACTCAAATGGGCATTTTTTTTCCATGCGAAATTTATTAGAGAATATCATACTATTATATTTAGTGGTGATAGTTTATCAGCCGTGAGAAATTGTCCTGAAGGAACAAAAAAAATTTATTATTGTCATACTCCACCGAGATATTTATATGATTTACACGAATTATATCTCAAAAAAGTTCCTTTCTATCTCAAACCTTTTTTTCTCTTTTTTTGTTATATTTTTCGATTAGCGTATAAGTATGATATATCAAAAATAGATATAATTCTTACAAACTCTATGAATACACAAAAAAGAATACAGAAATATCTATGATATGAGGCAAGAGTTCTGTATCCTCCTGTTGATATGCAAAAGTTTTATCACAAATCGAGTAAAGGATACTTCTTAAGTTTTGCCCGACTGGCAGACGCAAAAAGAGTTGATATGGTTGTCAGAGCATTTCAGAAACTTCCAAATGAAGAATTGATCGTAATTTATGGAAAAAACGATCCTCAAAAAGATATGGTTATTTCTCTTGCTCAAGGCTACAAAAATATACGCTGCATAACTCTTGATGATAACAATGATCTGTATGAGTATATAGCATGCTGCCGAGCAAGCATTTATATCCCTCTTGATGAAGATTTTTGAATGAGTCCTGTAGAGTCTATGTCAGCCTGAAAGCCTGTCCTATGAGTAAATGATGGCGGACTCAAAGAAACGATTATTCATAAAAAAACTTGATATCTTACCCCCAAAAATATATGTGTAGAAGATATTGTTTCATGAGTAACATATCTTTCTGAAGATCGATGTAGCAAGCTCTCAGAGAATTGTAGGGAGCAAGCTCACAAATTCTCACTTGAACATTTTGAAAAAAACCTACACGATATAGTGTTTCATTCTTCTTATTCAGAAGATATTTATGATTAAGGAAACTCTGCAAACAATATTATTTTGCCATAGCATCAAGAGCCTCTTTTTCTGTATCTACGGTTGGAATAATGGTTGTAATACCTACTAGCTCTAAGACATCTTTTACTCCCTCATCGCAGTTTGATATATACATCTCTCCGTCTTTATCCTCAATATTAGAAAAAACATCTGCGATATATCAGATAGACTTTGAGTTTAGGTATTTTAGACCAGCAAGATTGAAAAGTACTTTTTTATCAGAGAAGTCTCCAATTTGCTCATAAATCTTGGTAAAACTATTATCTGCATTTGTTTCATCGAGCTCACCACGAAAATCAAATACCATCACATTGCCTTCTTGTCTTTGTGTTACTTCTACGAGAGTTTCCATAAAAAAATATTTATTTAATAAGTTTATAGATATAGTATATCCCAAAAATACGATACTCGCAAAATATTTGCTCACTTTTTTTATAAAATGCAGTATAGCTATACTTTAGAAGATATATCAAATATAACTCTCAATATACATATGCCGTCTGTTATCTTTCTACATTGAGATTTAGGTGCGGGAAAAACCACAATTGCATGAGAGATTATCAGGAGATATTTTCCAGAGCTAGAAAATATCCCTTCACCAACATATACCTATTATAATATCTATAAAAATGATGCGTATATATTTCATCACTTTGACTTATATAGACTCGAAAACTACGAAGAGTTTGTGTCTATATGATGAGAAGAAATAATAGATAATAACACCGGTATTATTCTCATAGAGTGGCCGAGTCTGCTAGAAAGACATGTAGAGAGTGATATAAGTATTTTCCTAGAGAAAGTATGAGAAAACTGTCGAAAAATACACATTGAATATAAAAAGTCGTAGGTTTATTCTTCGATTGACCTATGTACATCACGAAAACGAAAATATTCTGTTATTCTCAGTCCCGTAAATCTTCACAGGTATATGTTCAGTGGTATAAGTAGCAGAAGGTATTCTGGATAAGCAAGGAGAAAACTCTGTAAAAATCCAAGAGAATATATCATATATCATAAAATTGCAACGATAAAAGTTCCCCAAAAACTTTCTTTATACTCACGAAACTCCTTAGTATTCATGATATGAATCATTTTTTCTGCCGTAAGACAAAAAATAAGAACATAAAATATACTGTGTATTTCTGGACTTGGTAAAGCCGTATAAAAACTGAGATTAAATAGGAGTATAAACGCTATAAAGTTTATCAGTGTGATAGTCACAATTTTTGGCATATATAAGAGCGTATATTTCTTGAAAAAGTATCAGATACTCATATTGATACATATAAGAAAGAGGCAAAGAATACTCGTAAAAATCAGTCCAAATTGTACAAATAAGAGAGAAAGAAATACTGGAATGACACTCCCAAATGTCGAAAAACCCACAAAATGTTTTAGTATAACAGTAAATGTCAGCAGAAAAGGAATCATCAAAATAATATACATTTCTCTTGGAGAAACACCACTGAGTGACAGTTCATTGACAAAGCGAGAGAGAAAAAACCATGGCTGTATAGAAGTATCTGAAATAACCTGCATAAAACGATATTCATTGGTACTGAGTTGGTTCTTGAGTCACATAATACTCTCAGGTTCTTGTAATATCTGCACTCGGAGAGACTCATCAATAATGATAGCTTCCTGAAGAAACATATTTCAGGAGATAGAGTTGGTGATAAATCATTGCAAGATATGAGGATTGTGAGAAGATATGAGTACCAGATTGAGACCCGAAACTGCTCCTCTTCAAAAATCTCATAAAGTTCAAAAAATGTACTCTTTGTCTCACCAGACTATACTAAAATCAGTATTTTTTATTTTTTTTAGGCCTTCTCATATTTCCTCACTCTCAAAAAATAATACTCCTGACAGCTTCCCTGCCTGTTGAAAATCTCTCACTTTTTTTTGCTCTATTTTTGGACTAATAAAGGTTGCTATAGCCTGCTGGTAGACAAATATTTCTCCGTTAATACTCTCAACAAGAGATCGAGAAGACGCTCATATTTGTTCCGCATAGATATTGAGAATAAATGTTTGTACCCCAATATCATCAAAGCGAAAAATAGCCTCCGTTCACTTTTGAGAAGGCTGCCCAATAATATCCCATTCCAGCACAAGATTTGTATCTGGAAACTGATCCTGAAACGACTCACTAAGTTCTATAGCAGAAATTTTTTGTGTATCTTCAACAAACTGATACTCTTCATATTGTAGAACTTGTGTACCCTCACCATGAGAAAGAGTAGGAAATCAAAAACAGAAGAAGAGAAAAAAAATATAAAAAGTTATTTTCTGAAAAAAACAGCAGGATAGGTCTTGCATAATATTTTAAGATCAAGTAAGAAACTCCAGTTTTCAATATAAAATATATCGAGCTTTGCTTCTTTTTCAAAGTTATTTTTTTCTCTCCCATTGACCTGCGCCATTCAGGTGATACCAGGCTTAATCGTGAGAACTCTTTTTTGATAAGGAGAATACTTTTGGACTTCCCGTATTTGATGTGGACGAGGTCATACGATGCTCATATCTCATAGCAAAACATTAAAAAGCTGTGGAAGCTCATCAAGAGAGTATTTCTCAAGAAAAAATCATACTTTTGTTTTTCGGGGATCATTTTCTATTTTATACAGAGGTCCTTTTCTCTTACTATGATGATGAATGAGGTCTTGTTCTTTTTGAAAAGCAGGATCATTTTTATGATCAATTCCATAAGCATCTTTGATACAGTCTTTCCACCTGAGATAGCGAAATTTATAACAAAAAAACAACTGTCAGTTTTGTCATTTTCTTATATTTTTATAAATAATCGGCGCCCGAGGATCATCAAATTTTATCACGCAAGCAATAATGACAAAGAGAGGAAATAAGATAAGAATATGAAGAAGTGAAAAACAAATATCAAAAGTTCGCTTTGCGATTCTTCACCAGTTCTGGAGAGGTGTAGCAAGTATTTCTATTACAGGAGTTTTATGGATCAGGGAGAGCTGAGTATTAGTTTTGGTAATGTCTACGGAGTTGGTGATGTATTTGTAGCGTATACCGTATATATGAGCTATTTCCCATATTTGATAAATTTCTCATCGTGAAAAATCACTTTCTATATAGAGGATCTCATCAACCTCTCTCTTTTGAGCAAGAGTCTCAAGTATGGAGATGTTTTCTATGTAGGGGATTTTTTTTCCAAAACTCTCAATTCGCTCTTTATTCATATATCATCATATGTTATACACGCTAGAGTTATGGATGTCTTGGAGGATGTGTCATATGCTTCGTGGTCACTTTGAGCTGATCAAGATGAGATTTCTCTTTTCTAATAATCCTTTATGGAGAAAATATGACTGAATAGCGTTCAGGATAATGCGAATAAAAATAGAAAAACATATACTAATAATCGTGGTAAATAGGATAATCAGACGAGGTATATCTACCTCACTGTAGAGAATCTCATTTCAAAAATATACTCCCACACAATAAAACAAAAACCAGTATATACTATAGCGAATAATTCCCAAAATTTCTGCAATTTTTGATCCTGAAATATTGAGAGCATAAAGACCATGACTCGCGAAAAGGAGAACATACAACAGAGCTCAAATCAGAGCAAAAAACTGTAGGTCAGTATTTTCTATTGTTTGAATCGGAAGAGTAATTCATGGAATGAGGTCTCAAAAAAGTCGTATTTCTCTGGCAACAAAAAATGCAAGGAGTACCGATCAAAAATCAAGAGGTATCTTGATAGAGGAAAAGAAGAGTTCGTGTTTTTTCATGAAGAATATAGCTATTGATTTTCATATATTATTTCCTATGATACGACAGTATATGAAGAAGCCTATGTGTTTCAAATTTCATATATGCAAACACGGAAAAATAGGAAATATACTAAGAAAACTCTGAAAAATAGAAAAATCTTGCGTAAGAGACTGGTCTCAAGTCCTTGAAATAAGTAACTCGAGACCGGTCTCGAGAAAACAAAAAGGACTTTCTCAGAGTTTCCTTAAGGAAATACCAAGTTTTTCCGCATGTATCTATACGATATATTTATTTTTTGATAAAAGAAAATATGAATATTCTACAAGAGTTCAAAGTAGTCATAGGAGACTTGTGCTGAGTGTATAAAAAACTTCTGCACTTTATTATCCTCAAAACCTTCATATATAGTTGGACGAGTATTATAGCCGTTTGTATGATGCTCCCTTTTGTACTGCTCATAGGTATTATTGCTTTTTTTGACCCTATTGATTGGCTGCCAATACTCAGCTACGCCGTCAATGGAGGAAGTATTCCTCTAGGTTTTATATCAAGTATTACGAGTAATACTTACTGGTTAATAGTTATGAGTCTTGTTTTTGTTATAGCTTTTTTTGTTCTTCTTATTGGGCTCATGTACAGTGCCGTCTTGATAGCATATCAAGCAAAAAACTTCATAGAACAAAAACATATTTCTCTTGCTTCTGCCCTCAAGTTGAATCTCTTTCTTGTTCTTTTGTGAGTTTTTCCTCTTTTGTTAGCATGGTATTTTTTTGATAAGAAGTCATTTGTAGGATTTTTCTTTGGTGAGAAAACACACTTTTTTTCTTGGAAGCTTTTTCAAAACTATTTTTTTATTACTTTCAGGATTTTGTGATATTTTTCACTCTTTATTATCGCATTTATCAGTATCTTTTTCTTTTTTTATACGCTTCAAGAGCTAGGATTTATCAGCTTTGAAATATTTTCTTATACTCTCTTTGGCGTGACTGCTTTCTCCTTGCTCGCATGTATATACTTCATTTTTCGAGTTATGTTTTCGTATGTGATTCTTGCCTGAGAATTTACAGACAAACATCCATGAAAACCTCAAGAATATATCAAGAAATCTTTTGAGAGAACGCGCTCTTTGAATATCTGAGTGAAGTTCTTTGCTCTGATAGCTCTTTATATGCTCGTTCTCTATCCTTTTATATGATACCAGAGCTTTCTTGACAGACAGATAGAGAGATCAAAAACAGGACTCTTGTTTTATAATGGCTATTATAATGCCCTGCAGCAAACAAATCCTTCTCAGTACGAGTATTTGCAGACACTTTTCTCTGACAAGACGCCAGAAGATATTTTATCAACACTTCAATCATATTCGCGAAAAGCACTCATTGTTTCAATAATAAAATACATACTTTTCTCATGAATGTCTGTAGTCATTGTGAGTTCTTTTTATATTCGTGTAATGCAAAAAAAATAATATGAAAATCCTGATTTTTTGAGATGTGTATGGGCGTATATGACGCAAGGCTCTTGCAGAAAATATAGAGAAACTTCAACAAAAATATACTCCCGACTTCACTATTGCAAATATAGAAAATTGTACTTCATGAAGATGACCAGTAGCAGATCACGCAAGCTACATCTCACAGCTCTGAGTTGATGTGATGACTACCGGGGACCACGCCTTTGATAACATAGAAAAAATACAAGACTATTTTAAAAAAGCAGATTCAACACTCATTCGTCCAGCAAATTTTTATGAACATGCTGATTATCATATTCCAGGAAAAGGCTATTATATTTGTGAAAAAAATGGAAAACGTCTTGCCGTGATACAGCTCTTAGGGCAGGTATTTATGAAACATGCAGTAGACTCTCCATTCTCAAACTTGCAAAGTATCCTTAGTATGCAAGAAGTGCAGAATACTGATGGAATCGTAGTAGACTTTCATAGAGAGACTACTGCAGAGATTTATGCTCTAGCACATTTTTTTGATGGGAAGATATCCTGCGTATACGGAACACACACTCATGTTCAGACAAATGATGCTCAGATCTTAGATAAGGGAACGAGTATGATTTCTGACGTAGGTATGACATGACCAGCATATTCTATCATAGGAGCTGATCCTCTGAGCGTGAAAAAAAGATTTTTTACAGGAATTCAAAAATGAAAAATAGAGCAGTCACTGAGAAAAGACGCAGTTATAAGTGCTCTCTTTGTTGAACTAGATACGAACAAAAAAACAAAAAATATAGAAAATATACTCCTAAGGAAGTAGGGAAAAATAGGATTTCTTTTCCATAAATTATTTTTACTATGCACTATATGTTAGAAAAAAGACTTATACTCATGATGTGTTTGTTCACAGGAACATTTGCCCTGGCAAGTTTTTTTGCGGTTTTACATTATTTTGATCCCTACATATTCCCTTTACTTGCCATAAGTTTGCTGTCTATCAGTTTTTTACTCTGTCAGGTTTCTTTTTGTACTTTTATCTTGTATTTTTGTAAAAAAATTTATTATAGGTGAGAAGTACATCTTTTTCATGTAGGGTCAAGTCTCAGGCAGTCATTTTTATGCTGATTATGAATTATAGCAATGATATCCATCATATCTATAGGACTCCCCTTGTTGATAAGTAGTATATGTCTGTGTATTTTGTTATTGAGCTTTGAACTGTTTATACAAAGTTTTTATGAATAAAAGAAAGAACTATAAAGTATTTTTCCTCGCTTTTGTATGAATGTTATTTTTTGTACAGGCTTTTGCCCTCACCTCTCAGCAGTCAGGAAATATCATTGAACTGTATAAAGCGCAAGAGAAGAAAATGATTTTTGAGAGTAGTGATTTTGACTTTGATGAAAATGATAGAAATATTTTTTCAAATTATGAAAGACTCTCTCTCTATTGAGCTTTGTGAGAAAAGGTAAGTGGTAAAAGAGAATATCTTGAAGCGCAAAATCAAAAGCTCGAGAGTAGGATTAGCTCTCTTGAGTGAGCATTAGTTGACCTGCAGGCGGATATATCTCGTCTGGTATGAGAGATTGATCTCATAAATGATAGAATTATAGAAACCAAGAAAAAGATAGAGGTAAATGAACAAACTGTGGATCTCCTCAAGAATAAAATATCAGAAAATAGTAATATCATAGAGCAGTATATTATATACTTGTACAAAAAAGGCAGAAGTGTCAGCTCAGGAGATGATATAGATAATTTTAAATCTATTTTGCTGTCAGGAGAAAATATTGATGAGTTGGTTAATGACCTCTACTTTACGAGTATCGTGAAGCTTACAGGAGAACAACTGATTATAAAACACCGAAACTATATCTCAGAGTTGTATATCAAAAAACTCGAGTTATCCAAAGATGAGCAAGAACTCAGAGTTCTGAGAAAGCGTGGAATACTTGAAAAAAATATCCTTGATGACAAAAAAGCAGCAAAACAAAGACTCTTAGATGCAACAAAGTGACAAGAACAATTATATAAAAAATATATAGATGAAAAACTTGAAGAAGAGAAAGATATCAAGATTAAAGAGCTTCGTGAAAGAATAAAAGTCAATAACACCAAAAGAAAGCTCTTATCAGAGCATAATTGTGATTTTGTAGATTTATGAGTTGCAACAGACGCTGATCTGATAGGTATTTCAGAGAAGTGTTTATGAATCAATAAAATCATATTTGCTGAATCAAGACTGACAGAAGATACTCCTGGAAACAATCCTTTCTCCTGGCCAGTACCTCCATATCTTGGTATTTCTGCCTATTTCAATGATAGATGATATCAAGAGCGTTTTTGAGCTGATCATGATGCGATAGATATTATCATTCCTCAGTGAACCAGTGTCCAGGCAGCAATGGACGGATATGTGATTTATATAGAACCTCCTGTTGATACGGGATATTCTTATATTGCGCTCAAGCATAGTGGTTGACTCGTTACACTATATGGGCATGTAAGTAAGAGTTTTGTGAGGCAGTATGATTTTGTAAAGCAGGGAGAAGTTTTTGCAGAGTCATGATGAGAATATGGGACTCCCTGAGCTTGAGTTTTGACTTCATGACCTCATCTGCACTTTGTTGTATATCAAGATGGAGAATATGTTGATCCTCTGAGGTTTTTGGATCTCTCGTATCTGACATATAGTAAGCTTCCTGAAAAATACCAGTTTAAATTTGCTTCTGACTTTCGTTCACGAAAATGATATGAGCATAGGTCTTCTGAAGATGAGTGTGCGAGGGGAGTATTTTGTATACAGTGAGACACAGAGGTAGAGAGGCAGAAGTATCTTCTTAATATTTATGCTGTTTGAGCTTTTCGTGACTGGAATATATGGGTTGAGGAGTCTATTGCTGCAAATGTTGATCCTACTTTTATGATGTGTGTAGGTCTTGCAGAAACTTGACTGGGAAAGCACTTAAAGACAGCGTTTAATGTGGGAAATGTGGGAAATACTGATTCTGGATCAACCTATACTTTTAGTAATGCTCGACAGGGAGTTCACTGGATGACAAAGACTTTTAATAACAAGTATCTTTCTCAGTATAATACTATTGATCAGCTTTCTCGCTATGGAAACAAGGACGCATCAAAACCTATTTATGCTTCGAGCGACTTTAACTGGCATAATAATATTATTAAATGTATGAGCCATATTCGTGGAGATTTTCTTCCTGACAATACCCCTTTTCGCCTCCAGTCGCGTTAGGGAAATGCGGAAAGACTTCGTATTTCATCTTCAAAATCCAACATCGTCTTCAAACTCGTACAATAGAGTACGCTTATTTCAGCCAAGTTGATTTTTCCTTGAACTACTTGTTTTTACGCACTTCCTATTTTTCCGTGCTTCCTTAGGAAGATGTGTAAAAAATAAAACAAAAAAACATCAAGACTTTTTTTTCTTCCACAATAGCTCACTTATTGAGTTCTTTTTGTAAATAGGATACGCTATATAAAGATATATTTATATGAGTGTATGCTATGAAACACATTTTTTGACTTCTTATTTTCTTTCTCCCCCTTAACTCTCTTGCATCAACATGACAAGCAGAGATAGAACAAACACAGAGTTTTATGAGCTCGATGATGGTTCTATTTTCTACTCAAGCTCTTCTGAGTCTCTTTTTTGCTATTATCACAATAGTCGGAACATTTATGCTGGCAAAAGTTCTACAGTGAAGAATATTTCATCTCTTAGAACGATCAAATATTGGAGATGAAAGCAGTAAAGAAGAAATCATAGGAGTTGTGAGCCGAACCATCAATATATTTATCTATGTTGCAGGATTTTCTATTGCGCTATGAGTACTTGGTGTAGATTTGTGAATATTTATGTGAGGTATAGGGTTTGGTATTGGTTTTACTCTCCGAACATTTCTCACAAACTTTATATCAGGGATCATTATCGTGACACAATGAAGCTATCATATTTGAGATATGATAGAAGTAGGAGATAAACAAGGATATATTATCAAAATACAGGCACTATTTACCTCTATTCAAGAATTGGACGGAGTAATGTTTAACATTCCAAATGTCAGGTTTTTTGAAGAAAATGTGCGTAATTTTCATACAAATGATAAACGCCGTATTGATATAGAGGTAGAAGTGCAACATGGAACAGATATTATGCAGGCAAGAAAAATCTTGGAGAAAGTAGCATCAAACTTCCCTGTTATACTCCAGGCTCCAACAAGTGATGTTCTCGTAGAATACTTATGAGACAATGGTATTCGACTTAAACTTCGATTTTGGATACATTCTCGTGAGAATTTTTTGACCCTAAAATCTCATATGGTAGAGACTATCAATCACGCATTTGCGCAAAACAATATTCATATAGCTGCTCCACGAATGATATCAGATTCATCCATGAGCCCAAACCCAAAACTCCTCAAGAATACTCAAAAAGCAAAAACACAATAATTTTTATAGTAAAAAATTTTTGATTTTTATAGTAAAACTTCTATATTTTTTATAGGAGTTTTTTATTTATTTTAAAAGAAAATTATAGATGCTAGCTTTTAACAAAATTGTGGAAATATTGTCAAAGAAATGATGAAAAGTACTATTAAAAAACGATATTTTTGAGATCATAGATCCAGAGTGTAAAAAACAAAATACTCAACGCTGTAACAAGCTCATTTATAGACTTAAGTCAGAAGGAAGTATTATTTCTCTTAAAGCTGGAGTGTATATCGTCCCTGAACCCTGCGATGTATCTCTCAATAGTATTGATCTGATAGAGAAGTATTTTTTGAAGCTTCTCAAACGCTATATCGTCAAAGAGGTATGAAGTCACTACTATATTTCTGGACAAAAATCTCTTGAATTTCATTTGAAAGACCTGGGTATTCCAGAAAAGATTTTTATCGTGAATCGCCAACTTTCAAAGCGAATACAGGTGGGGAAATATGAAATCATCTTTAAAACTGTTTCAGGAAAAGATGAGGGGAAGAAAATCAATCTCTACAGTAAATTTTCATCCTATGTGAAGCAGGTCTGTATTGAGTGAATAGAGCTAAAAATCTCAGCTCTTGAAATGGCGCTTCTCGAATCAGCTCTAATCAGCGAGAGTTATGAGTGACCAAACACTCTTTTACTGATAAAAGCTATCAAGAAGTACAACACCGTTTTTGATTATGATCTTTTTCGAGAGCTGGGAAAATACAAATATAATATGAGCTACAATCGTCTCAAAGAACTCTCTAAGCCACTGAGTAGAGATTTATATGATCTATTTCTTGAGGTTATCAAGAAAAATGGCTGATGTTTTGTGGGAGAAGGTTTGAGGGGTATATAATGACTAAAATAGGAAGATTAAAGAGCAGAATAAAAAAACTCTCAAGATTTTGAGAGTTTTTTTATTTCTTTACTTATGCATTCTTCCTCATAAACCCAACTCCAGCTGCAAGGAGAAGTGCGATAATCGCAAGAAACACATACATCTCTGGACCAGTTTTTACCTTTGTCATCTCAGAAATATCCCCATATAACTCTTCTCCAGAAACCTCATCTTTTCCAACTGCCTTAATCGCAAAATGTTCATAGACTATTTCGTCACCCGTAATCTCAATCTCATACTTCGCCTCTGTCACCGTATCTATTAAGTGAATATCATCATCAGATTTCTTGTAGATATTATATGACACCGCATCCTCCAAAGCATCCCAAGTTATCACGGACTTGGTCTTGAGTTCTACCACATCAATATTTCTTATAGTCAGATCAGGAGTTGGAGCTTCTTCAACCACCTCTTCCTGCTCAACCTCTTCTTCTTCCTCTTCTGGACTCGGAGCAAGAAGCTCAGGAAGAGGAACAACATCTATAGAAGTAGCCTCTCTCACGACTGTCTCAAGAGCAAATTCATTTTTCAGCATAACATCAATAGGATATGTTCATTCACCTGCAGGAGCTCTCGCTGTTCAGATATAAATACCATCTTTCTCTTCTCTCAGAGAAGAAATAACATCGTCTATGAGTACCTGTACACTCATAAGTCACGCATTTGAAACCACTTGCAGAGATATCTCTGACTCAGCTTCTATCTCTCCGTTTGGAGAAAGAATGATGCTTTTGAGTTCTGGTTTAGTAGCATTTACTTTAAACTCTACAACCTCTGACTCACCAATCACTTCGTTATCAGCATCAAGAATCATCGCCTGAACACTATTCACTCCGTCTTTCAGATTATCAAGCTGCAACTCAAACATTCCTTGAGTATCAGTGGTAGTAAAAAATTCTTCTGTCGTATTGAGTATAAGCGTGATTTGGTGGTTTTTTGTAGAACTCCCCGAAACAACAATGCTATTTTTGCTATGAGTTACTCCAACTTCTGGAGAAAGTATCAATACCTCTATGTTTTGAGCTATCTCTTCTTGCACTATATCTATTTCAGCAACTCAGAGAACACTATCATCATTGAGATCGTAGACAAATATATCCTGTTTTCATGGATTTTGAAACTTGACCGCATTTTCAAACTTTACGCTTCACTCATTTGCAAGCGTAAAACTATAAGAGTTTTCAGAAAGATCATTTGGAAACTCTGCCTCAGCATCACTTTCTGAGAATATCAGAACATCCCCGGTATAATCCGTCACCACTTCCCCATTTCTATCAACAGCAGAAATAGTGATATCAAGAGCCTGGCCAATGCTTGCTTTTTCTTTTCCAAGAATCACCTCAAAGTGATCCAGTACACCACTAGCGTGAGTAGTACAAAACGAGAAAACACAACCCACTATGAGAAGTATGCGAATGTATATATTCATGATACAAGAAATGTTAAAAAATATCCTTTTGTGAAAAACTTGTTATCTTTCCCAAGATACTCACAAAACACTATGTTCCAATAAAAAAATGACGGAAAAACTTTACTCTTTATAAAAATAAATTATAAATATATTTTTTGAGCAGGAATATCATGGTCTTGTATAGAGGTTATAATACACTGTGTTTCTCCTACACTGTCACATATTTGCTGGATATGAGAGTGATCAAGTTCTGATAAAATATCGTCAATAAGGTAGAGAACATTTTTTTGTGAATATTGTGATATAAACTCCTTACTTTGCAGTTTGAGTCATAAAATAATACTCTTTACTTCTCCACGAGAAGCAAAATGCGTGAGTGGGGTATCGTCTACAAGTATACAAAAATCATCAAGATGCGGTCATCTGAGAGATTTTTTCAGCAAAACTTCTTTATCATAGTTTGCCTCTATATATTCCTGAAGTTCTTCTTTTGCATTTGAGGGGTCTATATGAGAGAGATATTTCAAGGAGAGAGTGTATATTTTTTCTCAAAAGACATGACGAAGACTCTCTATATTTTCCTGGAAAAAATGGATAATCTTTTCTCTATAGCTATATATCTGTTCAGCTGAGTGAACAAACTCTTGATTCCAAAAAGAGAGTTCTTGTTTAGAGGAAAATCATTCAGAGATATTTTTGAGTACTTTATTTCTTCCTAAAAGGATTTTTTTGTATCAGCTCAGTATTTTTTGGTAATGAGGAAAGGTCTGCACCAGTATCTCATCAAGAAAATTTCTTCTATCACTTGGGCTGAGGTACATGAGATTCATCATGAGTGGATGAAATGCAATAATGTGAGGGTACCATGAGGCGAGTGATTGTTTACTACACTTTTTTTCTCCAATACTCAAAGTCTTTTTATTATTTTCGGCATCATAAAATATCCTGCAAGATCCATTTGCAAGACTATAAGATAGATGAAAAAGTGTTTCTCATTTTTTTACGAGATAGAGTGGTTGAGACTCCAAAAGACAGTGAGACGGGTAGGAGAGAGCTTCAAGGATATTTGTTTTTCCTGCACCATTATTTCATATAATAAGAGTCATTCATGGCGCAAAAGTGACATCTTGCTGTTGAAAGTTTCGAAAATTTTTTAAACGCAGGGATTGAAGCACAGAAATTATTATTTCATAATATTTGGGAGAACAATATTTCCTCAGACCGTATGCTGCTCACTACAGTTGAGAAGTTCTTTTGGTTGTGGGTTTCTTGCTATTTCCTCTGTATCTTCTCTAAGAATTGCTGATCATGGCGCAACAGAAATAGTTGGAATCACGCCATCAGTATTCACTTCTTGGAGCATATCAATGTATGCCAGGGTATTCTCGATATCAGAAATGATTTTTGGGTCATTGGAAGGAATTTTTGTGAGCTTGACTGCTTTTTTTTGGAGCTCGTGTTGCGCGTTGGTCATTTTTTTATATAGTTTGTGAGTAATGTGATTATAGTGTATTTTTTAGCTGTATAAAATCAAGAGCTATGTTTCAAAAATTTACGCATATGATACAAAAAGATACCAGTGCTTATATGAAGTTTGTGTTTATTTCAGCAAAGCATCTTTTTTTGCTGAGTGCGCTTTGTTTTTTTGGGATATATTTGAGTATTTCTGCGGGACTGTTTGAAGAGTTCTTATTATACCTCCTTTTGCCATCGTATATTGCTCTGATTGTGAGTTTTTGAATGTTTCTTATAAGCTTTAGCACCTATGTTTTGAAAAAAATATTTTCATGGTGGTGTGTATGAGTTATTTGCTTTTTTTGGTTTGTGATAACAGCCATCTTTTTATATGCTCTTTTTGTTTAATATGTTTTTTATGATGAAATACTTTGTGCTCCTCTGTATCATACTTTTTCTCAGTTCGTGCTTTTGGTGAGGAGGGTCTCAAGGAGAGTGACTGAGAAGTGTTTCTCATGAGCTTTTTTCTCTTTCTCTTCCTGAAAATTGGTCAGAGGTATCGTGAGATACTCTTCCTAGTCCAAAGATAGGGCGTGTGGAACTTGCTTATAGCGGGAGTGAGTTAAGATGATGATATGCGAATAATATCGTTATTATTTCTGAGAAGAATGTTCTCTCAGAGAGCAGTGAAGTCTTATTTGAGAAACTCCCATCATATCTTGATAGTACTTTGGAAGTGTTTCACAAAAAAAATATTTTTCCGCTTGAGTTTCCTGATGGTGATACATCAAAGGTACTAGAGTTTCACTGAAAATACAATAATACAACGCCGTATGTAACTTATCTACAAACGGTAAAATCTTGTGGAGAAAGGGTATACTATATGAATATTTCTATTGGAGATATACAGGAGAACTACGATCGTTATAGAAATATTTTTTCAACTTTTTCTTGCAAGAATTAGGAAACCTCTGAGAAACAAAAAATTTCTTCAGTAAAGCGTAAAATGGTTTGCGAATGTGATGAGAATTTATATAATTCGCGCGTGTTCTTTGGCGCCGTGGCAGAGCGGTTATGCAGGGGCCTGCAAAGCCCTGTAGCCCGGTTCGACTCCGGGCGGTGCCTCCAAGTTTGAAAAATCGTGTTTTTGTACTAATTTTAGGCAAGAATAACCAGAGTTTTCCTTATAGGAGAGCTCTTTTTTGTTTGTTACAAAAAGTTCGAATATAAGGCATATTAGTAAAAAAATGTATGGCTAAAAGAGAAAGTATTTAGCATTATAAATACTGAATACTTTTTTACTTTTTATTCAGAGGCTAAAAGTTACAGAAAAAATCCCTATTTCTAGGGATTTTTTTAGTTTTATTACATGGCAGGCCCACTAGGAATCGAACCTAGATCACAGGTTTTGGAGACCTGTATTCTGACCGTTGAACTATGGGCCTCTAAAAACTCATCTCTCCCTCCATAAAAGAGAGAAAGATGAAAACTTATATGTTAAATCTTAGAGCGTTATTTACACTTTTTCAGGATAATAAAATTGTTCAATAAGTTCATAAGGTGTCATGTTTTCAATACCTTTATGAGGCTTAACCGTATTATACCAATTTACAAATCTTTTTAAAGATATTCTCCTTTCTTTACGGGTAGTAAATTGGTATTTTTTATGCCACATCTCCATTACAGTTCGTATAAATCTCTCAGCTTTACCATTTGTTTGTGGTCTTTTTACTCGTGTGAATCCCTGAGTAATTCCATGCTCTTCGCAAACTTTCACAAATTCATGTTCACTACTTCATTTGTATTCTTTTCCGTTATCTGAATATACCTTCTCAATCACATAGGGGCATTCATCAAGTATTTGTTTGAGAAACATAGATGAAGAATACTGACTCTTATCTTTGTGTATTGATACATATGCCTCTCTGCTATAGTCATCTACTCCTACAAATAAGTATTCTGGTGTTTTATCTACATCTCAAACTATTGGAGGAAGTCTTTTAGTATCTACATGAAGCATTTCTCCAGGATATGTTTTATTGTATCTCTGAGCCTCTCTATTTTTCTTCTCAACTATCTTTCTTTCTATCTTTCACAATCTTTTGAGTCACCATTCAAGAGTTCTGTATTTATGATTTGTAGAATTTCTTGGTCTAAATTCTTGTCTGCGAGCTCGAGAAAGTACTTTGTATATCGTGACTCGGGAAGTGAGATATATTTCTGAGAGGCTACTCACCCTTGTACCATTTTTATATTTCTCCCATATATCTTTTCTTTGCATTTCAGTGAGCCTTGTTCGTTTATGTATATTCATTTCCTTTATGTTTAACTTCTAAAATATTCTGCTGTACAGATTATCCAAAAGTGTAAACAACCCTAGAGTTTCTTACAACTTATATACTATACCTTCTAAAACTCGTAAGCGTCGTAGAACCAAGAAAATTCTTAACCTTCTGACTTGGATCCACAACAAAGTCTTGCTCAAGCAAAGAAATCTCTGAACGAAACTTCCCCATCTTTCATTCAATAATCTTGAGAAGTACATCATCTGTCTTATTTCACATTTTTGGATCATTTTTCATCATCTCAAGTTGAATCTGTTTTTCTTTTTCTACAATGTCATCATGTATCTCATCAGGAGAAAGATACTCAGGACTTGCCGCCGTCACGTGCATTGCTACCTGTTTCATTTTCCCCTCATCTCCTCCAGCATCAGCAATAACCACCGCTGCAAGTTTTCGGTTTGAGTGAACATAATCTGAGATAACTCCCCCTTCTAAAATCTCATAGTCCTTTACTCTCAGATTTTCTCCCATCTCAAGAGCGTAGTCAGACTCTATAAGTTTTTGGGCACTCTCTCTTGAGTCAGCACCATTTTCTTTCAGATGATGAGCAATTACATCAAGCATTGCCTGAAACTTTTCAGAGTTTGCGAGGAAATCTGTTTCACACGAAACAGAAACAACATAGGCTTTACCTCACTGTGAAATAATCCTGATTCCTCACTCAAGAGCTTCTCTATCAGCTTTTTTTGCTGCTTTTGCGAGCCCCTTCTTTCGTAGTTGTTCAATTGCCGTATCAATATCTCCGTTTGTTTCTATAAGCGCTTTTTTACACTCCATCATACCAATTCCCGTTCTGTGTCTCAACTCCTTAATGAGCTCCATAGTTACTGCCATATTTTTTATTATTTAGATACTAAATGTTTCTACATACATTATTTCAAAAGAGTGAGAAAAGAGAAGATTACTCTCGTTTCTGTACTGTATTTTTGTCATCAATAAATGTAGAGTGAGAATTATTTTTTTGAGATTTTTTCTGTGATTTTATTTTCAATCATATCAAATACCTCAACCTCTATCTTTTCCCCATTATATGCCTTGTATGCAAAATATCCACTCACCGCAAGATACCCTAAAACAAGTACCTTATCAAAAAATCCATCTAATAGTATCGTGAGAACTATCGTTGCAACGGCAAGAAACAATGAATATTTGATATGATGCATTACTTCTTTCTTTTCTGTTTTTCAGAAAAAGAACATGAGTGCCGCTCATACAAAATACGGAATATAGGCAAGTGCATGAACAATACTTGGATTATCAAGAAACTGATCTACAGGATTATTTCCTGCTTCTGCTGATTTTTTTGCTGGCATAAAAATAATGGTAAAAAATAAAATACCTTGAAATTATACAAAAATGAGGAGAAAAAAGAATTATTTTTCTTCTTTTTTCTCTTCTACTACTTTTTCTGTATTTTCCGCTGCTTTTTTTACGGCAGGTTTTTTACTCTCCGTTGCTTTTACAGAAGACGATTTCTTTACTGGAGCTGAGAATGCTGATTTGAGAGCCCCTGCAAGATAATCAAGAGATTTCACAGAATTGGTATTTGCAGGTATGAGTTCTGCAACCGTAAATGGACTCCCGTTAGTATTTGATATAGCAAAACAAGGAATACCTAAACTTTGAGCTTCTTTTACTGCTTGAGACTCAAATACTCCATCAACAACAAATAAAACATCAGGTGTTTTCTTCATAAGTTTGAGACCTGCAAATGCCTTATCGAGCTTTTCCAGTTCGAGCATTTTTGCGGCCTTTTCTTTTTTTGTTAGCATATCAAATCCTGATCCCTCACTATCGCGAAGAAGTTTGAGATAGGTAGATATTCTTCTCTTAATCGTTTTAAAGTTTGTCAGCAAACCAGGAACCCATTTTTCTGTAACATAAAAGTTTCCTGTCTCTATAGCGAGTTTAGAAAAAGCGTCTCGCGCTTGAAGTTTTGTTGCAACAAAGAGAATCTTTTTCCCTTCTTGATGAAACCCCTCAAGAGCAGATTTCACTGCCTCTATCTGCGTTACTGTTTTTGTCAGATCTATGATATGAACACCATTACTCGAACTATAAATAAACTCATTCATATGAGGGTTCCAGTAATTTGTTTTGTTTCCAATATGGAGAAGGTTATCAAACATCTCCGTTAATAGTTTTTTATCCATAATATATTTTTAAAATGTCATATACAAGCATGATATACTTTATAACGAAGTACTTCTGTTCCCCGAAGGGATTCACAAAAATACTCTCGTGGATTTAATCTTGATTTTTGTTTTCGTCTCAGGTTTCTTTATCTTGTTTTTCATCTATAGGTGCGTCATCTTTTTTCTTTGCGGGTGTTTTCTTTTTGGTCTGTGAAACTTTGGAAGAAGCAGGTTTCTTTGTTTGTGCTACCTCTTCGTCAATCTTATCTTCCTCGTTTGGTCATTCTTTTACCACTATTTTTTCTTCTCGTTTTGCTCCTTCTGGAGCTGGAGTAAGCGCTTTAAGTGAAAGACCTATACGCTTCTTTGTTGGTTCAAAGTTAATCACTTTTGCTTCTACTTCTTCTCCTACTTTTATAAAGTCGCGAATATCATTTACTACTCCATGAGAAATTTCTGAAAGATGAATAAGTCCTTGAATTCCTCCGTCAAGATCCATAAAAGCACCAAATTGAGATATTCGAGAAATAGGGGCTTTGATAGTATCCCCTGTCGCTATCTTTTTTGACAGAACATCCCAAGGGTTGTCCTTTAGTTGTTTAATAGAAAGTGAGATTTTCTCGCTATCAAGACCGATAACTTTTACCTTTACCTTCATACCAACTTTTGCAAATTTTCCAGGATTGTTTACATGCCCCCAGTCAATTTCAGAAACATGAACGAGTCATTCAAGACCATCAAAGGTTACGAAAAGACCATATGAAAGAATACCTGAAACAACTCCCTCGACAATATCTCATTCTTTTAAAGTTTCAAGAGCCTTATCTCGCTGTTCGGCGATAGCTGCTTTTTCAGAAAAAATAATTTTCTTTCCACCTTCATCAATATTAATAACTCGAACTTTGAAATCAACAGTAAGAAGACTCTCAAGATGTTCAAGAATCTTTTCTGGATCAGCTCACTCAACACGAGGATAATGTAGGGGTGTGAGTTGTGATACGGGGATAAATCCTTTCAGTCCATCAATATCAACCAACAGTCCTCCTTTATTTGCTTCTGTTGGACGAACACTCATAACTTCTCCTGAACTAAAGTTCGTATTAAGCGTATCAAGACTCTTTATTTGGTTTGCTCTTTTGAGAGAAAGAATCAAGAGTCCTCTCTCAACAGAATCTCCAAGTACCATCACATCAATAGTTTGATTAGGAGCAAGAGAGTCAAAATCAACAGAATTTCCCAACTCTTTTGATATAACGAGTCCCGTAAACTGGTTATTAACATTTACGAGAATATTTTTTTTCTCAATTTTTTCTATTACACCGGTAATCACTTCTCCTTCTTTTGGATATTGTATTACTGGTGATTTTTCGAAGAGTTCCTGAAAGAGGTTTGCTTCTTCTTTCGGAGCTGCTTTTTTTGTAGTTTTTGCAGGAGCTTTTGTTGCTTTTTCTGCAACTACTTTTTTATCTGCAACTGGAGCTACATCTTTTTTTGCTGGCATAGCAAAGAAGTATTACAAAATAAAATCATCTCTTCTTTTTTCAGACTTTCCATAGTTATCCCAAATTTTCTATTATTTTAAGAAACCTCTGAGAAACTCCTTTTTTCTCTCCTTTTTCAAAAGAGAGATGGCTTGTTAGAGCCAGAGTAGATTAGAAAATTTTTCTATTTCTCAGAGGTTCCTCAAATAAAGAGAGAAAAGAGACACTTTTTTCAGTGAGAAAAAAAAGGATGTAGTGAAATTCTTACAAGAGTTGCGCATAACTCCTCCAATGCGTGGAACAAACTATATCTTCGCGGCTTAAACAAAACTATAGTTTATGAGAATTTCTTTTAAAAATTAGGTAGTAAAAATTTGAATAAATTTTCACTATAAAATCTTTAAAGTGTGAGGATTATATATGTTTGTGGAGAAAAGCAAGAAAAAAGGTTTTTCTCACACTTGCCTTAAATATTGTATATATTTTGTATACCCAACACTAATGATAGGTATTTAAAAATACCCTACATTTTAAAATAAAAATGTTTGGCATTAATATTAAGGAAAATGAGCTGTTTGAAATCATCAGAATTTTAAATTTTTCAAATGGGGTGCTCGAAGGGACTTGTTGCTTTCACTACAACTTGCTTCACAAGTAGTAGTTCCAGTCAGACATTCAGTGATTGCTCTTATTCATCGCAATCAGTTTCCATCTTTCCGCTACGCGGAGACTGGAAACCAAAGCTTCATTTCAAGTCCTTCTATTTTCTGTATAAAATGGGGTGCTCGAAGGGACTTGTTGCTTTCACTACAACTTGCTTCACAAGTAGTAGTTCCAGTCAGACATTCAGTGATTGCTCTTATTCATCGCAATCAGTTTCCATCTTTCCGCTACGCGGAGACTGGAAACCAAAGCTTCATTTCAAGTCCTTCTATTTTCTGTATAAAATGGGGTACCTTTCGAAGTCCAAGCTTGAACTCGAAAACTCTTTGATTTTGCTCTTACGAAATATCAAAGATGTATGGAACTTACGCAAAATGTACAAAAAGTACTATCAAGCTATTCAAAATAACGAAAAGATTATATATTTTTCCCAATAAATGCAAACAAATAAGAGGAGCCGATAGACTCCCCTTATAAGAGATATTAGACCACCCCCTTTCGGTGTATCACAAATGCAAGATACATATCACTTTGTACTTCCATTTCTTCAGGTGGTGTAATTGTGGACGAAAACAAGCCTACTAGCCAACAAATAAACATCATATATGGCTACTATTATAGCGTTTTATTGTATGGAGGGCTTGTTCGCCCATAAAAGATACTTTTAAAAAGTATCTATATCTCATCGTATATCATACCCGTACTTTTCCATCAGAGAAAGCGCTGCATATATTTTCACATCCCGATAATCATTATATTTCTTTTTCGGGTTCTTGTAGAATGCTTCGAGCGTCTCTGCAAAATCCTCAGACTCATTCGTTTCTCCTGGAGAAAGGTATTTGTTTTTCCAGTACACCAGAGGAGTATGCTTTTTTATAAAACTCAAGATATTCTCATCTTGTCTGCTGACTTGTTCCCACACAAGGACATCAGACCGAGAAAACTTAGACCAGTATATATGATGAGTCCATTCGTGAAATAAAAGAGCCTTATAGTCTTTCTCTCATCTCCATCTGCCTTTTGGAGTGATGTATATTGCCTGACTATTTACTCAGTACCAACCAAGTCTTTGGGGTTTATTTTTTGGCTGTTCTACAAAAAATACTGAAACACCTCTGTAATTCATACAAAAGTTTTTTGGACTATACCAGCCATATACATTTTTGTAAGAATACTCAGACACCCGAGCTTTGTCATCATCTCATCTACCGTCTCAGTCTCATACATTTTGTTCAAAGACCTTAAGAGTATTTTCTCCAGGTATCGCTCTTGTCACTACGGCTGTATGTCCATATTTTCCTGTATCAAAAAATATAATGTCCCCATCATTTGGTACTTGTCCTGGATTTTTTGGATCATTCTCTACCCTCTCCCATTTATCTGCAGGGAAAGTGTTATAAAAATTATTCCATCCCGATCGAGCAGATCATCAAAATCTTCAAAGAGGTACGAGTACTACTTCTTTTGCGTAATGTTTCACAAGAGCCACACACTGAGTACCAAGAGCCTGTGTCTCTTTGATATTCGTACTCCCTGCATGTTTTCGTACATATATATCAAGTGCTGTTTTTGCCATAAGAGTATTTTAACAAGATATTTCTTCTACTGTTTCGCAGAGGTTTATCATATCAGCTGGTGTGATACCTCGTTTATTATACGGGAGTTTGATACCTATCGCTTCACTCGCCAGTTCTGAGCAAAACTTTTTCGCCGTCTTTGTATCAGTAATGAGGCTCAGCAATGCTCCTATCATATCATATTTTTTTCGTAAAGATGTGAGGAGATGATTCTCTATCTCGTTTATAGATTTTTTTGCTCGTGAAGTCCTCGCCCAAAAACATTGTACTTCTTTGACTCTCTCAGAAGCGAGACTCATTACTACCCCGCTTCATTCAAGAGCTTCAACAATAAAGAGTCTTCCTCAGAGTCTCAAAAACACTCCAACATGCGATACATCTGATTGTGTGGCAAGTCGTATGATTCGAGAAAATAGCGCGTTAGAACGAGTAAAAAACAGGTCTCCTGTTACTATATTTTCTCGGATTTTTTCGTAATTTTTCATATTACTTATTTTTTAATTCCAAAAGTATTCACTCTATATTTGCGAGTTTTACTTTTATAATCTCCATATCCACCAAATCAGCTTTTGTAGATATTTCTGTCTCAACATTTTTTATATTGTATTCTATAGCGAGCATTCTATTCTCCATATTGGATTTTACATTTGAGAAATACCCATAAGTGCTGACAGAAAAAACCACTAACGATATAAGCGTTGCTATATTGGTATTAAAAAAAGTGTTTTTTGTAATTGTAGGTGTTTTTGTTTCCATATTGTTGTTATTTACCAGCTTTTATTTTTTCTTGTATATCTCTCTCATATTCTTCTTGAGTCATAAGGTCTACAAGAATGATACCATTTTTTGTTAATTTACACTCATTTTTTTCAGGATTAAATCCTGCAGGAGCTTCATAAAAGCCCTCATCCTTTGTATTATTTGAACAAATCTGGTTTCCCTCATCATCAAATAAAACATAATATGTTATATCGTTCATTTTAAGAAAATTATATTATAAAATTATTAAGAAGCATCAGTTATCCCTTCGTGAATTTTGAACAATTCAGGAACTTCTGTTATTTTTCAAGAATTGATATTATTAGTAACTATAGCGTCACACTTAATTCATTCAGTAGTAAGTGCAGTTCTTAAATCTACACTATTCCTTATAGACATAGAATACACTGCTCAACCATCAGTGTAATACCTACCCGAAGCAACTATCATAACTATAACTGAAGTATTAGCAGGTATAGTTATAGTTTGTGTGTTTGAGTATTCAGAGTTACTGGAATTATAATTGTTCAGATTCTGAAAAGTACAATCTGTTATAAGGCTAGTGTCAGAATTATTCGCATTAGGTGTAAGCATACTCACTACGGCATTCGAATAATTGCTTGAATAAACACTCCTAATCATAGGAATACTTATATCAGTATCTACGTCATTAGTATTCTTAAGTGGAATTAAGAATATTGCTTGCATGGGGTACGAATAAGCGCTACTTGATTGGTCATCAACTGCATAATCCTTAGAATAACTTAATATATCCTTATTAGGAATATAAGTAGGCATAACCTCCTCTGAATGGTATTTTAAATCTTCAATATCAGTTTTTGCCTTATTTTGATAGGGTTCTCACATAGCCCTATAAACCATTCTATACATATAATCCTCACTTTGTGTCGTTCATAATTGTGTGGTAGTATCAGTACTTCAAGTAGCTGAATATCTTTGCATTACAGTCAAAAATGCTCATACATCATAAGTCTTAGTCTTAGATAATGATATTGCCTCTTGTTCCTCTTTGTTTACCTCTATCACATGGAGGTCTAGTAATTCTTTTTGAGCTTCAACCAAAGCCCTGTTCCCGTTCGGGTTGTCTTGAGAAGAATGTAAAACTTGGCACGCTTCTATAGAGTTTTCTATTTGTTCTTTTCTACTAACGAAAGCCATAATATATAAAATTAAAAGTTAAATTTCGTCCAGAGGCTCTAGCTCTGGTATAGGTTCTAGGTCATTGACTGGCAAGACCCCTAGTTCTTCAACAGTTTGTAGTGGTTCTATATCATTAAGTTCATCTAACTCATCCATTTCTTCAATCTCATCTAACTCTGTGGGTTCTCCAGCAAATACATTTACTGGATAGACGACATTATAAGAATATTCTACAACTCAGTTTTCATCAGATGTAGTTTCTGTATTCTCAGAGCTGGATTCACTCGAAGAGTTTCAAGATATAGCCACGAATGTATTTACTCCACCAACTTCTCTGAGCTGATAATCAATACCATTTTTATCTTTTACGAGGTCTAAGAGCGTATACAATGTTGTATCTTCTTGCTCTATATCCTCTACTCATATTTTCACATATACGGTATCTTGTTTCTCCGCAAGCTTTGTATCTGTTTCCTGTTTGGAATATATATTTATATTATCTCTTGCTTGCTGTTTTTCTTCATCTGTAAAATTTTGTTCTTGGTTTACTGCAAGTCTCCTTTGTAATTCTCCTGCAATTTTATTGAGTGTGTTATATGATTCCTCTACTCAGTCGAGTAATCATTGTTCAGAATCATCTATGAGAGACCGTATCTTATCTATAGAGTATGTTATCTCTGTTCCTGTCTCTGAACTATCATCTATTATTCAGGTTATATCCACATCATCTATAAGTGATTTCAGCTCGTTTATTGCATTTACTATCTTTGTTTTATCAGTTGTCTCGAGATTTACCAGTTCTCATATTTTTTCTAAAAATACCTCGTATACATTCCCAACCTCACTTGCATTATCGGTATTAAAAGTACCTGTGAAACCGTTTATGTTTATTATGTAGTATTTTCAGTTATGTAAGACACTATCTCAATTATTGTATGTCTCAGTTTCGTTGTAAGTCTCAAAATCTACTCTTGAGAGTTTTTCTTCTTGTTCTTTTGTGAGTCATCCTCACGAAGAAGAAGATGAAGTGTCATTTTTAAAAAAATCACTTTTTACAAAATTCCAAAAATTTATGTATTTAAAAAACATTTTTCTATAAAGTTATGTATCTAAAGCTTTTATTTTTATTTGTTTTTCAGCAAGTTTTTGTGCAATAAAAGTATTTCTGTCTTCGGATTTTTCTTTTATTTTTTTTGCGAGTTCTTTAAAATCTTCTCATCTATTTTCTGCAAGTTTTCTTATAAAATCAGACTCCTTAATACTTGGATTTGATTTTCCGTCTATATAACTTGCTTCTCTTTCCTGGATCGGAAAAGTCTTTATTTCTTCTTCGGGATACTCTGAGTCATAAGATTTCACTAAGTTATCAAATTCAGTATTTATATCTTGTATTTCTTTCTGTTTATTTTTTTCTGTTTCAATTTCTGCAAGTGTCTTGTCATCATCTATTCACATCTCTTGTTTCAGTGTGAGTATTTTCTCATCCTCTGAGAGTGTATTGTATTCCTCTGAGTCAGAAGTTATCGTGACTGTTTGAAATATTCAGTCTATTTTCTTTGTTACTTTTGGCATTGTTTTATATATCAAGAAGTATTTTTCTATTTGAAACACTTTTCCCTATAAGAGTATTACCACTTGCAGAAGTAGTAAGTTCTCAAGTAGAAGTTATATAGTAGTCTGTGTTGTCTTCAATATCCTCGTAGTGTTCGTATATTCCAGAGTTTATGAGGTTTATTTCTGAGTCCATTGTTGTAACTCAAGAATAAAGTCAAAGTACATCTCAAGAAGTTCTTTTATAAATCTTTGAAGTATCCTCATTTATTCAAGAATCGTAATATCTTGTTACATAAATACCAAGATCATCTGTATTTTGTACTGTACTTCAATTTCATCTAAGAGTTACCATTCAGGCATAATCTATTTGACTATAATTTGACCAGCTAACTTCATAATAGTTTGAGTTATCATATGATCATGTTCTTTCAATAAATATTGCATATCAATTTGTATCAGTTATAGTATTATCATCAAAATAAAATCTTTGATTACCACGAGAAGATGAAGGGTTTGTTGTATTTGTACTTGTTGAGATAAGTGTTCAAATTGATTCATTTATATAGTCATATTCATATATTTTACATATAATACTATCTGATGGATTTCCTATCTTCTTAACATCGGTAACATCTACTTGGCTAATTCATGTGTAAATAGATTCATTTAATGTTCAAGGCTGAAAATACTGCCCTATTTTTTGTATTGTTCAACCATCTCATACCAGATATCATTTCAAATCAGAATCACCATCTACATATGAATTACCTATTGCATCTGTAGTTCTTGTTACTGTTAAATATCACTTCCCATACAAAAAAACAGGGTCTTTCCCATTTACTTGTTCGTTTGTTTCACCTGGTATCATGTCTTTGATGAGTAGATTCTCTGAAGAATCTGAAGAGTCTGATGACACGGGAATCAAATCAGCGTCTATTTTACCTGTATCATCAGTTTTTACCAACTGCTCTACCCCATTAAACTCATTTCCCTGTTTCGTGATAGTCTCATCATCTTCTCAAACTTTCGTTGCAATTTCATCTTCTATATATTTTATATCCTCGGCTGTAAAATTGTTTGAGAAAAAATCTCAACTCGAAAATTCTAGTGCTATCTGACTATTTTCTGTCGCGTTATCATTCAAAGGACAAGACTCAATAGCCCTCTCAATACCTATTACATTTCAAGTAATAGTCGAAACTCTCACTATCTCCCTCTGAGTTACCACCTTGTTTGATACTTTATAGAGATACAACTTCATTCATACCTCTAAAAGATTCTCTTTTCAAGAAGTAATTCTCATCACTTCATCAGTAGGGTCAACCGTTCAAATGATTTCTCAAATAATGTTATTACCGACAATCAAAGACATAAAATCAATATAAAAAAATTATATGTTCCTATCATATGTCAGATGTTTAGAGGGACATTTTTTTATTAGCCTATTTTTAGGTTTTTAATTTCTCAAATAATAATGTTTATTTGTAATATATTAAAATCAAGCTTTGTAATCGTTTCCCCGTCAAGGTTTAAGAATGTATCTGTATTTACTATTTTTATCGTGTCTCATACATTGATATCTTGTATATTTTGTACTTCGAGTTCTACATCAGATATCCCGTCTATATCTTCGGTGGTATTATTTGATATAATATCTCTCCCAAATTTTAAGAGATGTTTTTTCTCAAAAGTATCTCGTATCTCTCCATACTGATTTATAAAAAACTGTTTTTCTTCAAAGAGTTTTTGGATTGCTTGAAATAAACTTCCATCTATCTCCAAATCATCTGCTTCTCAAGTATCTTGTATCTCGTTTTTAAAAATAGTATTTCATAAAAAATTCATATTACATGTATTGTCTCATAAATCTGCAATAATATCATCAACAATACTCTGATATGTTCACGAGTATACTTTGTCTACTTCTACCTGAGTCAATAAATATGTAATACTCTGACAATCTAGTCTCACAGACTGATTGATACCATCATATTTTCTTTGTATCTTTGTGATGATTCAAGAAAATTTTAAAAGACCGTTTTTGTAATCATCGTTATAAATAGAATACTCTATCATGTCTCATATATGGTATTCATCTGATGAAAAATCTATGAGAAGGTCTATATTTATCCCTGACTGTCCAGAGTTTATATCTTCGGAAAAATCAATACTGTCAGCATTATTGATAATTTTATCATCTATCTCAAATACTCTCTCTCAGTACACTTTTATTTTTATACGCGTATTCATTACAAGTAAATGTTATCATAGCTAAAATATATACTGTATTTTTCCACTGTCGCTCAAATAAAACTACACTTTACTCTTTTTGGGGTATTGATAGGAAAAGGCATAAACTTTCAAGAAAAGTCTTCTATAAGAGTCGTTCATACAAATACATCTCCCGTTTTCCCGTCAAAAATAACTTTCTCAGGAGATGAGATATCACACGCAATCTCTACTTCATAGCCGTCAAATTCTAACTGTATTGCTGTTATTGTTCCTGTGAGTTCTTTTATATCTATGAGAGTATTGAGTAGTGGAGATTCATCTGTATCGCTGATAATCAAACTCACATCAAGGTTTCAGGATATATCTCTGTATGCTTTGGTACTTCCAGATGGTTTTTTGAAATTTGGATCAAGAGACACAAAACTAAGAGTCGCTTTTGTTCCTTTTGAACTAAACAAATCATATTCTATGTTCTCTAGCTCTACATCTATTTCACTGTATCGATGTTGCTCGGTTTTGAGTATTTTAAGACCTTTCATATTTAAATATTTTTTCATATCTCATATCTCTTTTTGAAAAGAAGTAATATCTTTGGGTTTTATCTCTATACGAAACTCTATATCTTTCTGAGAAAATCTTGTCTGAGAAATAAATCCTCCATTGAGTATTGGGTTTTCTGACTTGGATATTTCTTTATCAGAAAGACTTTCTATATTGGTATCTAGCAAAATATTTCCATATCTTACCCTGTCTCATTGACCACATACTCAGCTATCGTATGTTCCAAAAGTTCAAATATTAAAATATTGTCCAAGTGGTGTTTTGATACAATACCTGGTTTTTTGAAACGCAGAAAACGATGATATTACTTCTGTGCTTTCTTGTTCTGCTTCGGATACATAGTTTTGTCCTATAGGATAACTATTGATTGCGTAATGGTTTATCATAATATATTGGGTTATACTTTATTACCTGTTTGCTCTGCTTTTTCTATCATTTTTGCTACTTTTCTGAGAAACTTTTTTTCATCCAGATTATTATTTATTGTTGCTGCATTTGTGATATTGATAGTTCTTTGCACAGTGGTTGTTTTTCACTCTGAATCAGTTTTTTTAAAACTCGCTGTAAATCATTGACCATTGAATCATAAAGCCGCCATCTCTGCAGCAACTCTTTTTGCGTCTTCGAGAAGTCTCGCATTCTCTATGATTCTTTTATTTGTTTCATTTGTGAGAGCCATTGTAAACGATTCTTCTCACATTTTCTTGATATCAATGAGTTTTTGAAACTCTATTCACTCATCCGCAAGTGCTTGTGTTTTTAGTGCGAGTTCTTCTTCTATTGCTACTTTTTTCTCCTCAAATTCAGATAGTATTTTCTCTGTCTCACTTTGTCAGTCTGATTCTTCTTTGTTTTTTACTGTATCAGAGTCTACATTCTGATCTAAGATTGCTTCTTCTTCCTCAAGATTTTCTCTGCCAGTAATTCTTTTCGTAATTCATAAGCTTCTTGTGTCAGAAAATTTGATTCTTTGAGTCTAAAAATAAATGTATCCATCAATTCTCCCCTCTTTTCCTCAAGTTTTATACGATTTTGTTCACTCATTTCTCACTTGAGTTCTTCGTCAATATCTCTTATCCTTTCAGCAGTATTTCATACACGACCAGTAAACTCTCATTTTACGAGTTCTTCTTGTATATCTGTTTTCTCTTTGCCTATGTCTATTTTTCTATCAGCCAGTGAATCATCTTTATCTTTTGTGATTTTTTGAGCTTCTTCTTGGAGTTTCTCAATAGACTTTCCGAGTTCTTCCAATGATTTTTTCTCTTCTTGAAAAATTTCTTTGCTTATTTTATACATATCTTTTCGATACTCTTCTCGTTTCTTATCTATTTCTAAGAGTTTTTCTGAATCATCGAGATGTTCATTCTCCATCTCTGAAAGTAAATCTATAGCTTGAAGCTTGCCTTTATACTGAGCGAGTAAATCTTCTCAGTATGAGAGTTCGTTTTCTCCTACCTCCTCTATACGCTTCATATTATTCTCAAAGAGTTTTTCCTGATCTTCTTCGAGTTTTTTTATTTTTTCTACTTCTCTTTCTTTGTCTGTCTTAGAAACTTCTTCCAGCATTTTCTGATATTTTGATATCTCGCCTTGTAATTTCTTAAAACTGTCACTTCAAATACTAGCATTATTCAATTCTTTTGTAAGTTCTTGTATTTTATCGTTTATTGCATTTATTGAGTCTTCGGCATTCTCTCAAAGTGCTTCTCATCAAGATGTGTCTCCTCATGTAAGAAGTTCTTGTAGTTTTTTTATTTTTTCCTCTTGATCTGATATTTCTTTGTTTATTTCATCTCTTATCTGATTGTTAGTTTTTTCTATAGCTTCTTTATTTGCTTCTGCAGTTTTTCTTTGTTCTTTCAACCTTTCGCGAGAAGCATTATACGCGTCATTTTCAATATCGATGAGCCTTTTATTTTTCTCTGTAATCTTATCTATTTCTTCACCAATCTTTATATAATCTCTTGCCTTACTTCACTCAGTAACATCAAACTTTATACCATCAAGACTTATTTTTCATAGTCATTTCAACTTTCAAAATCATGGTATTTTTGCAAGCTGATTTACTACATTTTTTCCTACATAGTTTATAAATTTTTCAAGTACTTTTATACCCCCATTAACACCTATCTTTATTGCATTTGGAAGTCCATTTTCAAAAGAAGATCAAATATTTCATACCAATATAGAAGCATTTTTTCAAAAATTATAGAAAACAGAATATGCTACCTCTCACATATTCTTAAGTTGAATTCATAAAATTCTACTCGAAGCTATCATTGTAGTAAAAAATATTTGAGCTGATTCGTATCCTCTAGGTATTGCCTCAAGAAAAAATGAGCTATATGCAAGTTTTGCACTAGATATATCTTTACCAAAAGACAAGCTCCAAGCTTTCCATCTATTTTGATTTAATATGATTTGTGAATCATTGGTGGCTAGTCTTTTTTGAAATTCATCTATTGCGTATGTTCCATTTTCATATGCTTCTCTTGTGTCATCTAAAGCCTTCTCTAGCTTATGTGCATTTCATGCAACACTTAAAAATGCGTTTGCAGTTCTTACATTTTTTCAAAATAATTCTTGCATAACAGGTATTGCTAAGTCTCAAGAATTTCATATTCATACCAATATATCTGCAAATACTTTTGCACTATCATCGCCCCAATCTTTTACAAATTGTTCTTTTGTTCTTCATGATATTTCTCAAAATAATCATAAAGAATCTGCACTATTTTTCACTGCTGTTTCAATAACTATTCAAGCCTTAGTTACTTGAGTTCCTCAAGCTTCTGCGCTTATTCACGCATCTACAAATACTGTAGAAAAAGCAAGTAGATCAGCACTTGAGAAATCCAATACACTTCACAAACTTTTAATATAGTTAGCAAAACTTAATATTTGTCATTCGTTTGCTTTATAATTATTTCACAGAAACACTAGAGCGTTTGCTTGGTTTAATAACTCTGAGGTAGCTTCTCACGCTTGGTCTTGGAGTCTACTCATTATTTTAACTGCATTATCTGCCTCTATTCCATCAATCGCAGTTGATAACATTGCTGTTACCTCTGTGAAGTTTAAGATGTCTTCAGAGGCTATACCCATCTGTCACGCTACCTCAGCAATTCTTGAGAGATCTTCTGCACTTTTTGGCACTCTCTTACTCATATTAACAATACCTTTCTCTATTTCTTTAAGCTCTAGCTCTGTTGCTTCTAGTGTTTTTCTAAAACCAGCAAAAGCTGATTCGTAACTACGAAATGTTTTTTCTGAAAAATTTATTGCTTGACCAATTTTTTGAAATACAAAAGTGACTCATAAGAATCATAGAGTGGCTTTTACTGCACCTGATATACTATTTTTCAAATCATTAAACTTTGCCTGAAGTCGAGAAATGTTTTTTTCTCATGTGTTCCTATAATTTTGTAATCTCCTATTTGCTTCTGTTGTAGCACTTGATAAAGCCTTTGTCTGCCTTATTGCTTCTCTATATTTTTCTTTTGGTATAATTCACTTTTCAAACAAAATCTTTGCTTGTTTTTGATACTCTTGAGCCTGTTTTTTTGCTATTTCCAGATCTGCATAATCTACCTCAAGTTTTGTGAGAAGAGACTTATCAAGCTGTTTTCCTGTATCTCTCGCTGTCAGCTGTATACGGTCTAGCTGAGACTTAAAATCAGCCTCATTCAAGACCATTTTCACTTTACTATTCGAGATACTCTTAATAGTCTTTGAGGCTTCTGAGCTTGCTCTCTTTGCTGAGTTTTTCAAACCTTTTTCGTCCAGGTTGATTTTTATCTTGGCATTTTTCTCTGCTCTCTTTATCGAAGCCTTAAGATCCTTTTCGAGGTCTTTCATTTGTTGAATAACCTTCTTTTTTTCCAACGCTACATCTATATATATAGTTCTTGCCATAGAATTATTATAAATAAATAATTCTATTTTTACTCATAAATGTTACGGGGACATTTTTTTATTTTAAAAAAACTCCCTTTTGGGAGTTATGATCTTTATTTTCTTTTTATCTTAAAGCTATATGATTTTTTACTATCATCAATTTCAAACATATAATTTCATCATTCATTTATAAAAAATGTATAGTTTCAAATAATTCATTGTCCATCATAATTAGCATCACTAACAACTGAATCAACATAATCTCAATATTCATCAAGTAATGTTATTCATATATAGCTATCATATCAATATATTTTTGTTAATTCCAGCTCATATCGTCAATGACCAATAAAGAATATTTCTCTATTACTATTTGATGTAAACTTTTTTTTCAGAATTAATTGATATTTATAATAAAGTTCACTTACTTCATCCAAATATTCATCTATTTCAGTTTCGTGCTTTACAAATGTATTTTTAGAACGAAGTTTTAATAAAATATCTCTAGATTCCTCAATTTTATCAAAATCACCATCATATTCTCATAAAACAAACAAAGATTTTATCAAAATCACCATCATATTCTCATAAAACAAACAAAGTCAATGCCAAATAATACTCATCTAGAGCTATGTCATCTAAAGTGATTTCTAATGCTTCTTTAATTTCATCATCTTTATATCACGACTCCAACATATCAACTATCTCCCTTCTTACTTTTGATAATAGCAATATATCACTATAGTTTTCAGAACCTGAAATAGATTTTTCTAATTCATATTTCTCATTCAGATTTTTGCTAAATTCTTTTACTTTTTCAGACATTACTTCTTTTTCTTCTTTTTCTTCTTCCTGTGTATCTTGTTTAACCTCTAACAAGGTGTTTTTATCTATAATATCTTCCATAGCTTCGAAAACAGCTGAAATTAGATATTCATTTCTTCCTTCCAAAAATGGTAATACATCCTTTATTTTATTAAAGATATTATAAAACTTTTCATTATCATTTTTATACATCATCTCCATTGCTTGAGGAAGAGTGTTTGCAATAGCTTTATCCTTATCACTTGGAGTGTATGCTTCTGAAAAAGATATAAAAGAAAAAAATAACACAAATAATACTATAATTCTCATATGTAAACTAAGATTAGAAAATATTGTAAAGTACAATTTAAAAAATAAATATATTATTGCAACAGAAATGCATTAAAAATATTTGCATTTTCAATTGTTTTTTTATATAATGTATTTGTACAGTAAATTACCCTCAAAAGTAATCCCCACTGTACAGTCTTTTTTGGTAATAATGTAGTTTCCATAGCTATACCAAGAAATAAGATAGCAAAATTGTTCTAGCTTAATAAAACCACTCCTGCCAGAGTGGTTTTATTTTGTTTATAGTCCGAGTACGATTTTTAGTACATCGTATAACAGACTCGCTACTAGGGAGAGTAGCAAGGATAATAACATATCCATATATACCTTGTTAAGAAATAATCTAGCGTAGGAGTTCTAGTTCCTACCGACACAATATATATGCAATCACAAAAATAACAAAAAATTTGCTTTTTCAGAGATAAGTGATAATATAGTTGTGGTAAGTTAATCATAGGTGTTTTATTGTCAGGTATTTTTATTTGTAAAATTTTTTGATTACTAGGATAGAAGTTTCTATCCTGTGGGACACCAGTTTAACTTACCGTTGCCTGAATTTCCCACAGGATAAAGGCTTCTATTTTATTTTTATAATCTATGTGATTATGAATACAACGGTAAGTGAGAATGCTATCTCATTAAATATAGCAAAAAGTGAAATAGGGAGTGAAATGTTAGATACTATAGATGCAAGAGATTTGCATATACAATTATGAAGTAAACGAGAGTTTGCAACATGGATAAAAGATAGACTCAAAACTTATAGTTTTGAGCAGGCAGGTGTAGAGTTATGACAAGCGAGAAACAAACTTTTTCGTATAGCAAGATTTCATAAGTTTCTCAAAAAAGATAATTCTCCATATAAAACTTATGATGGAGAGTATTTTACTCAGAAAGTTGTGAAACACAGAACTTCTTGAGGTAAATGGCAGAGGTATAAGCAAACTTTTGTACTACCAAAATGACTAGAGCTTTTAAAACAAACGCTCGCATAAAAAAAAGACTCCTTAATTGGAGTCTTTTTCTGAAATGCGGAAATTCCGATTTTCTACAAATACACGAAACTATATCTTACTCGAAAGATACTCCATATATTCATCTCTTTCTTTTGATTGTGGTGTTTTATCATAAAACTTTACATTATCAGAGGCTTTATCGTTTAAAATATTGTAATAGTATTCTCTGATATTCATTAACTCTGAAATATCAGAAAAACAGTACTTTTCCATAAAACTTCGTATATCCATATAGTTATGATAAGCGAGCATTCATAATACTCATAAAAAATAATTGTTTCATCAGGATTTCTCTTTTTTTTCTCTAAATCATTCGATAACTTGTTGAATAATCACATGAGAAATATCCATATATTCTTCAGAAATACCTAAGATATCGAATATTCTCTTATAATTTTCTTGTATATTTTCTGTATCCTTAGTCAAATTATCTATTTCATATAACTCTGAAATAGTAGGTTCAAGTATACGATATTTGTTTCACGATAAATCAATATATATATATTTTCTCGTCATAATATTTTTTTTGAAAAATAAAAAGAGAGCCTAAAAAGACTCCCTTTATAATAGAAAAACTAGAGTTTCTCCTCAGCTGGAGAAATCTGATCGTACATAACTACTTCGTTTGTATCAAACTTAAAAGTTACCTCAGTTCCTTTTGGAAGACCTCCTTTAATCTTATTGAGAAACTCAATAGTATAAGCAGATGTATTCACACCTTCTGTAGCTTCAAGACTAAAATGATAATCAACACCATTTATCTCTTTTACTCCAACAAATCTGACATCTATTTTTTCATCAGCTGTTGTTCAAAGAATATCTATTACCTTTCTTGTTTCTTGAAGTTCCACTGTTCATTCAACAATTACGGTATCTCATACACTTATAGCTCAATCAAGGATAGTAATAGTCGTAACATTATCAGTAGTATTTACTTCATAATCAGTATCTACAACATAAGTCGTTGTTCCATCACTTGATTTTACAACGATATCCGTAACACCATTCTTATCCGAAGAACTATGAATCAAAATGATAGTTTTATCATTTTTTACTTCGTGTGATTCGTTTATATCGTAAGGTCAAGCAGGTATAACTACCGTACTAGAACCATTGAGAGTATTAAGAATATTAGAATTGAGTACTCGAAACATCTCAAGCTTCATTTCTGCTACTCTATCAGAATAACTAAAAGAACCACAATTCAGATCAAGGCTCTCTTGGTTTTCTTTACTATAAGTAATACCTGCATTAATCATACAAGCGTATTTTTCCCATTTTCAGTTTGTAGAAAGTTTCAGTTCTACATGAACGGGAAAATCAGCTGCTTCAATCAATTTACTCATATGTATATTGGTTAAAATTTTAAAACTGCGTATATTTTATAAATTTTAAACCCTTTTTTTTAAGCTTTTTTTACTAGGTGCTTAATCCTTTCATAATCATCAGCAGAAATCTGGTATTTTTCTCCTTTTTTCAATATTCCAGATTTTTCTTTTTTCCAAGCAATATCTACTTTTGGAATAACAGAAACTCCTTTCTCCTGAGTATTTGCTTCAGGAGTTGGTTTTCCATAAGTAGAGATTTTCTCCTTATCAGGATTTTCATTAGCCTGTGTAGACTGATTATCAGTTGCTTGAACATTTCAAGAACTGTCTTTCTCCTGAGCATTTACTTCAGGAGTTGTTTTTGGTGTTCTTCACATATTTAAAATATAATAGATATAAAATACGCATAATAATATGCTCTATAAGCATATACATAGAGTATTACGGGGACAAATAGAAAAATTTAATATATTTCGTATATAAGAATCATCTCAAATCTATCATCAGCATTGAGATATACTTTTGTATAACTTTTCAAGGATATATCAGAATATCAAAACTTATGTGATCAGATAATATGGTCATTGAGTATATCAGAATACTTCTTCAATTTTATAGCTGTATCATCTATTTTTCCGATGATACGAAACTCTACTAAATGCAAATAACCACAACCTGCAGATAATTCTTCTATATCTTGTATGATCATAATATTTTTATCCATAGAAGTTTTTGGTATCTCAAACTCTATATACTCAAAAATATCTGTGATAACTTCTTCTTGTTTTATAAGAGAAATAAACTCTTTTATATATTCATATTTCATAGTAAAGTTTAGTTATTTTCTAAATAAGATACTGTTTTTTCTATCATTCTTACCCCTTTTCACTGCTCAAAAGGACTTCATCATCTCCTTCTGCCACCTGCTTTATAATATTTTTTATCAGTAGAAGATTCTTCAACAAAAACAGCATACTCAGTATCATTGTATATTCTCGACTGCAATACTCATCACACCTCTCATACTTCACTTCGTTTGTTATTTTTTTGCAGTTCATAGGTATCTTCAGGAGTATTTTCTCTGAGTTTTTCAAGTCATATATCTGTCTTTTTATCGATAACATCAAAACAAATATCAGATATATCCTCATATACATCATCTATATCTATCCTCATATAAGCTTTGCATTACATTTTATAAAACTCTCAGACTCCTCAAAAATAATAGTCTTTGGTCGTGTAATTATTTGTAGTTCTACATCTCAAAAATTATCGGTATATGAAATATGATCTCAAAGTCTGATATCAGTATTCTCAAGAGAAATCATCACACAAAAAATCTGCTGTGATTCTTCTCTGGAAATATCAGAGTTAAAACTTGGTTCTTTCACTTCAACTATATAAGATTCAATACTCTCATATACCACTGTTTCAGCGTAATTATCATTTTCATCTATTTCACCCTCATTTCGAAATACTTTTATATTTTCTTTTTTTCAAAGCATAATATTTTTTAAGTTCTATAAAATTTTCCTCTACTCTTTAAGTAAGGTCTTAGCAAGTCTCAAATATCTCACTTCATACTATCAGCTCTGTACATTACCTGATACTTTCTTGTATGGTTTTCGTCTTTTTCTTCTATCAATTCTTTCTTATTGAAATCAATCAGACTATCCTCATACAATCTATCAGTTAATAATACTGTTGCTTGCTGTATCGCAATAGGCACATCTCCGTCAAACTCGACTTTTTCTCTTATCTTTGATTCTGCCTTTACGATAAACATAATGATATCATTATCATCACTATCAATAAGTTCACTCTTGGAACTTTCTTTGTATCCCTCAAGAGTTATATACTCTAAGTCCTGTAAAAATACATTCATAATATAAATATAAAAAAATAGTATGGACATATTATATCCATACTATTTACGGGGACATTTTTTTTTACTAAGAAGCTTCACAACCTGTGAGATAATAAAAATCTTCTTGTGCTTTTTGTATAATAATACTCACTTCATCACGGAAGAATATTCTATGATTATCATCCGTACTTGTTTTAGCGTCTGTGTACTTATAAGTAGCGCGATTCTTCATTTGCTCAATAGAAATTGACTCTTTGTTAAAACATAGAACCTCTCCATCTTCGAGTTCATCACTCAATAAGAAATGTGTGATCACATTTCCGTCTACTTCTATTGGAGACTTGAATTTTTGGATTCATCCCCCGGCAATCTTTACAGAAGTTCCATCACTATTGAGCACTTGCACCTTATTTTGTTCTGCGTCTGCAAGAGTCGCGATAAGGTCAGCAGTACCTGCAATAGTATTTACCGTACCTCCGTTATTGATAGCTTTAACAAATACCTGGTTAATATGTGTTTTTTCAAGTACATCATCTACAGCTATTTGATTGACTGTTGTAGCAGTCGGATTATCTCCATTTTCATCAAAAGTATTTTTGGTAAAGTATGGAATACCACCTGCAATTCTTTTAATAACTTCTTTCCCTGCAGAGTCATAAGTCACAACTTCTTTTCTGATTCGAGACATCACTGTTCCTATAAGCTTGTTTTCAAAGTCTCTTACTGAGTCTTTGAGAAGTTCTGCTTTGAGGTCTTCTCCTGCAAGTCATTTACTCTGAGCAAGAGTTCCAGTCATACTTGATTGACCTACGATAATCTGAGTATAATTCCAAGTTTTCCTTTGTTCTGACATTTTTCTATCTTGGATAGCATCATCTCATTCTGCTGTAGCGTTAGAAGAAAGTTTGATGATACCGTTTTGTGGTATTTCTACTTCACTTCCTCAAAGAAAACTCATATTTGTCTTATATAATGGACTTTCCCCACTTCTGTCTACACTGACAGAGTTTACCAGTAAATCCATTGACCCATAAGAAACAATATCTCCTACAATCAGTACTCTATTATCTTCTACTGATATAAAATCTCCATCAGTAGTAAATGTTCCTGTAGTATGTACAGCACTTGCTGTAAGAGTGATATTTTTATAGATTCTTTCTATATTTTCGGGTTTTGTACTTGTGATACCCCCACTAAAAACCTTATTTTTGTTCTGTAATGCTACAGCTCAAATAGATTTTCTTTTCGCGAGATTCACTTCTGCCATTCGGAGAATCTGATCGGCAGTATTTGTGTTTTTTGTGTTATTACTCATATATAACTATTTAAGATTTAATGTAAATTTTTCAATATTTCTCACATCATTCCTTGAGAGTCTCAAGAGTTGTAAGCGTCGTCAAAACTATCATGATTATCAGGTGTCTCTCAAGCTTCGAGTTTTCATACTTTGATAGGTTTATCACTATTCTCAGCTCACTCAACTTTAAATCCTTTTGCTTCAGCAAATCCTTTGAGAGCTTTTTCATTTTTCAAGACACTTTCTCAAAAAATATCTGCTTGTTCTTGAAGGAAATCTTCTCACTCTTTATCAAGATTCTTGATAAAATCAGTGTATTTTTCTATGTTTTTCGCAGATTCTTTTTCTTGTTCTTCTTTGATAGAAGAATACGAAGCAAGGTCTTGTGATATTCCATCTAAATGTGAACCTAAATCTGTAACATCTTCTCAAATACCGAGTTTTTCTGTGAAAGTTTTTACTTTTGTTTCCAAAGCTGTTTTTTCAGTAGAAAGCTCAAGCATTTGTTTTTTATGTTTTTCTTTGAGTTCGTCTTTTGCTTTCACAATGTTTTCTCACATTTCTGTGTTTGTTTTTTTTAGCTCTTCGTTTGCGTCTGTAAGAGACTTATTCTCTGCCTTGAGGTTAGCATTTTCTTTTACCAAAGCATTAAACTCGCTTTGAGATATGACTTGTTCTGACATAATTTATTTTTATACAATATAAAATATTTTCCTTGCTTTATAAGGGAAGCAAGACTGTTTTTTTTTATAAAACATACGCACTATACACTTTATTGATTCCCCCTTACGGGGACAAATGGAAAAATTCAACAAAAATAAGGATGCCTATAAAACAATGATATATTTGTATATAAGAGCCATTCACAGAAAGAAGTACAAAGCAATATTTACTTGAATAAACAAATCATATAAACTTTTATACTTGAAATAATTATTCTTGATTTTCTGTTTGACCTGCGGTTGTATTTTGTGGAGTGTTATCATTTATTTCTTGTAAGATGTTATCTGCTTCTTCTTCTGATATATTATGAATATTCATAATACCCATTTTTTGAGTAGAAAATCCACTATCTACTTTCATTTTTTCGTTGGCAATCTTTTTTGCCTCGATATCCAATAATTCCTTTGAACTGGTAGTAATTATTTCTTGAAACTCTAAAACTCTTCTCTCATCATCTAATTGTATCAAATCCCAAAAATCTGTGAAAATCTGACGAACAGTACTATGATATCATTCTATTTTTTTGTAGAAAATTGTAGTCGCTTTTTCTTTTGCTGTTCCATTATCATTTCAAGATTTTACATTGTTTGTAAAAGCATAACTTGGTATACCCGTGATACTGGATATCTGCATCAGCTGGTTTTCAATGATATTTAAACTTGCTGTAATAGACTCATATGTATTTTTTACTATTTCTATACCTGGCTGTACTCACTCACTATTTTCTCAGTCTGTAATAAGTATTTTTCAGAGTTTATCCATATCTATTGCAGAGTTTTCATCATCAGGATTCACTCTTGCGTGGTCAATATTCATTCATTTTATGATTGTCCATACATCGCCGTAATCCATTATTGTATGGTCATTGTGAGCAATTTTTCTATCTATAGAGTTTATTATCGTTTCAACAATCTTCATCTTTTCGAGAGAAACTTTTTGACTCATCACGAGACGATCTAGGTCTATTGTCAGAGAAGACGGCATATCTTTTGTTTCCTCAAGTGAATTTAAACTTACTTCTTCTCCATAAGAAATAGAATCAAATCAATGTACCTTAAAAAGTTTTCTTTTAAATACTTTGTTACTAAAAGTCTCTAAAAGCACATATCTCTGAATAAAGATATCATCATGTTTATCAAAGAGATGTAAAAAATATTCTGTTTTACCATCAAAGTAATAATTTGACGCACTGATACTCTCTAATTGAACTGTATCTACATTTATTTTGAGTCTTGCTTCTCATGTCGCAAGTATTCAAATAATAAACTCATTCCAATCAATGTTGTATTCACTCTGAGGGTTTCAGAAAAATGATTTTTCCCAGTCATATATAATACTTCATATATAACTTCAAGGATTGAGTATCTTTGCTCTCTCTGTTTCTCCTGGAAAAAACTTGTTTACAATCTCCTTAAAAGCTTCACTGTTCTCATTATTGAGATACTCTCCAGTAATAAGGTCTTGTAAATGAGATATTTTTCATAGCTTTTCTGCTATCTTTCTATGTATTATTTTATCTGTCATGTTGTAAAAATATGAAATATATAATATTTATATTATTGTGATACTTTTGAGGGACAATTATTTCATTCTTAATATTTCAGAAAAAGTCATTCATTTTTTGCGGAATAAATAATCTATCTGTCATCTAGGCATTCAAGTCTTTTTTGTTGCCTCATTAAACTTATCTTCTATATATAACCTTTCATCAATTCTTTGAAAGTATTTTAATAATCGAGAAGGAATATTCTTATTAAACATTACTCCATTGATACTCTCATAAAGTTCAGGATTCTTTTTTCTGATTTTTTTAAATCAATCCGCAATAAATTCTTTAGAAAGCTCCATTGCAATTTTGGTTTTTTCTGAATTTTTCATTATGTCTTAATTATTGCTAAAGGGGTTTTTTTGTGTTTTTTTGTTCTCGTAAAATTATCCATCACGCCACTCACTCCATCTACAAAATCATCATTTACTCACTTTGTCGGAAAAGCCAGTAACTGGTCTATAGCTATATGTATCTGAGGATGATTTCTTGGAAAATACATCCTATTTGCTTTGAAGTGTGGTACATGAGGTGTAAAGTGAGATACTTTATCGCTTGGGTATTTCAGTTCTTCGATAGGTAGAGAAACTTCATACTCTTCTTTTGCCAGTTTCTTTACCCAAAATCAAAATCAGTTATTGCTCTTTTCGTCATAAGTAAATCTTTTCACTTTACTCATAAACTTTGAATACATAGAAATACTCTCACGAGCCTGAGTCTCTACATCACATTTTTTGAGTATAAAATCAATGATGTAGAAGTTCTTGTCTCTTTTATTGAGTCAAAGCACCACAAGACAAAAATAATCACTTGTTTGCTTACCTGTATGCGTTGTATCAGCGTGCATATATAACTCATCAAAATCATCGAGAGATACTTCGGTGTAATATCTCATATTATCTTGTTCTATGATCGAGTTTTCATATATATCCACAAAATCTGACATATACTCTTGATTCCATATATAACTTGGTACTTGAGCTTTTATTTGCTCCAGTTTTTCTGGTGTCCACTCTGGAGAGTCATAAGCTGTATAATGATATTCTTTGAAGTTATCTTCTGTTTTACACAGATCAGAAATTTGCTTGTACTTGCTTAGTTCTCAGTTATGAGTTTTTCCCTTTGGAGTTCCTATGATTTTCCCTCGAGCATTTTTCAGCATTGGTTGAAGCGTATTATCCCATAATCATTTTTTCTTGAGAATGATTCCTGCCTCATTCATAACATAAAAATCATACTCAAATCATTCCAGATTCTCTGGTCTTTCAGCACTTCACATATCCAGTACACTGCCATTCATAAAAGTTATGATATATTTTTGATTATCCACATGTAGCGTTTTGAAAAAATCTTTTCAAAGTATAGTTCGAATATACCTGTCTATGTACTTTGATAGATTGGATTGTACTGTGTCTACCCATATGCCTTTCTTTCAAGGATTCCTCATAAGCTCAAATAATAACCACTGAAACCCTCAAAAAGTCTTTCAAACTCGTCTCCCTGCTCGTATTACTACATGCTGTGTCTTATCAGCGAAGGCAGGACGGATAAATTCGTAAAATTGAAAGTTAGGATTTTTCATATGTTGTCAACATCTACCCCCGTATATTTTGAAGCAATTTTGCTTAAAATAGCGAAAATAAAAAATAATTAAAAAATGTATAATATATTTTTATTCATCGAGATTAGTTACAAATGTATAGTCTTTTACTTCTATGTTGTTATCTACAATCTTTTTTAGATTCCATTCATTAAATTTACGCTCAATAATCCAAGCGTATTTTTGCCATTTATCACTATCTGCTCGCAGGCTTATAAATAGATTTCTCTTCTGAGCAATAAGTGCTTTTTTATAAAGACGACAAAACTCAAGATATTCTTCACTCTCTTCTTGTCCTGCTTTCCATCTCTGAAATGTCCTATCGCTTATTTTCTGTTTATCCTCAAGTCTCTCATTACACTCGATAAGAAGCTCTTCATCTGTGAGAATTACTACATCAAATGCATTGTAAGATATGACTTCCTGAAAAGCTTCTATGAAAGTTTTTATCTTAGATGGTCTTCATCATTTATTGTTTACCATATCTTATATTTTAACTTCTAAGGTATCACACCCAAGACCACAATATAAATTCAGCTCATTTGCTTTTTCTACAGCTTGCTTTGTATCTCCTCACATACTCATGACTGTATTTGCTACAGTACCTCAACTTCATATAGCATCATAATCTTCAACCTCTAATAAACACCATTCATCATATCTGTATACCTTTCCTAAATTCTCAATAACAATTATAAAATTATTTATTACTGTTTTTTCATAATCCTCTCTTGAATCCATTACTCATTTTTCTTTGAGATATTTATAGAAATTTGACATTGTATTAAAAATCTCTTTCTCACTTTTAATGGTGTTTTTATCATATCAGTTATCAATGAGAAAATTCTCCATAATCTGTAATTCACTTAAATATCAAGCACCTCAGAAAATAATCTTCCCAACTTTTTTGAGTTTCTTTGTTTTTCTGATATTATCTCATATTTTTATGAGCCTATCTGCTGATATAATGATTTTTTTCTTTTCTTTTTTTACCGCAACTACTGTCATAACTTTTTAAGTTTTAATAAATACCTTCTTTTCGAACTATTCGAAATTTCCGAACAGTTCATTATATTATTTTCTCATTTTTGCTCTCACTAGATCACTTTTCAATTTTGCATTCTCTGTAAGTAATTTTTCTATAACTCCATATATCTTCCAATCAGGATTGATAATGATTGTGACACAATTATTTTTATTCTTTTTTTTAAAAAAATTCATATTACTTCTTCTCGTAAAATAATATTTTCACTGGTATTACTCCTCTCATCCCTCGTACTCTTTTTTTGTTAGTCGCTTTATAGTCTTCGGACACTCTCATATCTCTCAAAAAACAAAAGCACTAAAACTTCAAGAATCCATCTCTTCTCATCTCTGAAAAGAAAGTGTAAAATTTTTCTCAATATCACGAGTAATACGAATAGCAAAAGAGTGGTTATCTATACCAAAAGGTATACATTTTTTTCAGAAAAATATCGCGTTTATATCATCCGTATATCTTCATCAACAATGTCAGCATTCACAGCGTCTATCATGTCTGACTAAACGAACTATACTATCACATTTCAGACAATACAGATTCTTCATATAAACATTTTACTATGTATCACAGTGAGAATTTCTCGCGTATTATTTTTTTTATGGCTGACTAGACAGGATTCGAACCTGTGACCTAAGAGTTAACAGCTCTCCACTCTACCACTGAGCTACTAGTCAAAAAATAAAGTTGTAGTTTTGGCGAACTAAATGTTAGGGCAGGTAAGAATCGAACTTACTACAAGACGGGTAAGAATCGCCTAACACTACCAAGTGTCTCTCTGCCCAATAAAAAAAACTTCCACATCAAAATACTCTCATCTTTTACCAAGATGAAATTGCGAAAAAATCGCAAAAAAGTATTCCGACGTGAAAGTCTAATTGGAATAAATAACAACACGAAAAATATAAAAATATTCTTCGTTACAGCTTATATATCTGCACTCATAATTCTATGATTTTTTAGCTATGAATCAAGTTTTTTTCAAGGAAAATCTTATTGGAAATCCTCTTTCTTTTCTTTGAAGACTCATTCAGTATTTATAAAGCCTTGTTTTCAGTCTTTCTCTACTAAGGCGAATCAATTATAAAAACTATAAGCGGAATCATAAACTAGTCCTCAAAATACTTGTTCTCCTTTAGTGTTTATAAAACCATTTTTTCAGTCTTTTTTTACTACAGCGAATCAATCAGAAAAATAATTAACCCAATCATAAACTAGCCCATCTCAAATCAATTCTCACTTAGTATTTATAAGTCCTTCTTTTCACTCTTTCCCTACTCTAGCGAATCACTCGTGAAAATCTCCTATATAATCATATAAGTTTTTTAGTTCTTTTTTCTTTATCATAATATGAAAAATTAAATATTAAAATTTTTTACTTCTAAAATAATATGGTACATGCAGAGGGGTATTATTTTTATACACTTCCTCTCATTGAGAAATAGGTATAACTATACGCTCTTTATCCGATCCGTACAAAATCACTGAGTGATTAAGGTAGCTAAAAGCTCTTCATTTATAGTGTATATCTCAGTGCCATATATCTACCGTATGAGAATCTGTTTTTATTTTTATCATAGAGGATTTTTAATATCTAAATTATCAAAATTATCCTGTTTTTGTTTCGTGTCATGTAATACATTGAGTAAGTATTTCTTACTTCGAGGCTCAAATATCACGCAAACTTTTTTCATAGCTATATGATGATTGTTTCACGCTCAGTCAATAATGATGTTATCTTCCTGCACATCTTTGACCCTGTGTATCCTTACAAAGTATCATCAGTAATAGTTGATCTGAATATCTTTGCCTATAACACTTTTTGGTATTTTTTTCATAGCCGTAAAAAACTTATGATGTAAAAAAATTCAGTATAGCTCTATAGCATTGCTGAAAAGCATTTCGTGTATCTTGTACCTCAAAAGAAAGACTCCTGTTTCCAGAAGTCTTTTTTGATGATTGTATGAGTTCTTTCGGGATATTTGGTATATCTCAAAAGTATTCAGTTTTGTATATGTCTTTTGTCATAATTTTATAAAACAGAAAATAAATGTTCTCTCTCTATTTTACTATATTCAGATAAAGGTTTATTTGGTACTTTGAAAAGAAGCTCTTCGTATACATCATAAAAATACAGACAATCACTCATATACTGCATTTTTCCTATATCCATATTATCGTGTATATATTTTATAACTGATGATATATCGTAAGGAGAAATAATTTTTTTGAGGTTATAAGAATCCTCATCAAAATCCTTTTTATTTTCTTTGAAAACTCCTTCCGTATTTATATATAAATATCCTCAATTTTTCCTTACTAGAGCGAATCATTCAGAAAAACTATTAACACCATCAAATATAAGCCCTCAAAATACTTCTTCTCACTTAGTGTTTATAAACCCCCACTTTCAGTATTTCTCTACTCTAGCTAATCAATCAATAAAATTATCAACGGAATCATAAACCAAACCTTCACTAATTAACTTTCACTTAGTATTTATAAAACCTTCTTTTCAGTCTTTCTTTACTAAGGCGAGTCACTCGATAAAATCTCCTATATAGTCATATAGTTCTTTTAGTTCTTTTCTTGTTTTCATAATGTAAATATTAAATATTAAAATCCTTAATGTTTTCTTTAAAAACTCCCTCTGTGTTTATATATCCCCATTTTCATGATTTTTTCACTTTAGCGAATCACTCCCTAAAACTATAAACATCATCATATACAAGACCTCAAAATACTTGTTCTCACTTAGTGTTTATAAATCCTTCTTTTCAGTCTTTCTCTACTTTAGCGAATCACTCCCTAAAATCATCAGCAAAATCATATATAAGCCCTCAAAATACTTGTTCTCACTTAGTGTTTATAAATCCTTCTTTTCAGTCTTTCTCTACTTTAGCGAATCACTCCCTAAAATCATCAGCAAAATCATATATAAGCCCTCAAAATACTTGTTCTCACTTAGTGTTTATAAATCCTTCTTTTCAGTCTTTCTCTACTTTAGCGAATCATTCACTAAAATCTCCTATATAATCATATATATTTTTTAGTTCCTTTCTTGTTTTCATAATATAAAAAATTAAATTGTAAATTATTAAATAATATCTATATATATAATAAACAATGATAAATAACCAAAAGCCCATAATGCTGCTGAAAAATTCAGCATATAAGAATGAAATACAACACTACAGGCACAGCCCATAATCACTTTAGATATCAATATTTTCAATGTAAAATCATTTGTTTTCATATTGTTAAAATTAAATGCTAAATTTTTTTTCTTGGCAGAAACCCAACGATCCAATAACTTATTTCTCTTTCACTATGAGATTTATATCTCACAGTTCGCAGTCCTGAATATCGTCTATAGCAATATCAGGAGTGAAATCAGGCTCAAATATATGTTGTCCGATATCTGATATACCCTTATAATTTTTAGAAAAAGTTTGATGCACATATTTTCTCAATCCTAGTGAATCAACAACCTTATCAGGCCACTTTTCCCCTCTACCGCTCCAAACATATATTTTCACATTTTTGAAGCTGTAAAAAGTCTTCAACATTTCTACAATACGCTTATTTGGTATTATATCATTATCTCAAAACTCATTGCTTATCAGAGTTCCGTCTACATCAAAAGCAATTTTTATTGTTTTCATAAACTTAAAAATTATAAAAATAATTTACCGTATTCATCCAGTTTCAGACCCTGTCTCATCAAGTCCATTTATGAGCAAGAGTGTAGTTTGGATAATCTTTGTACCAAGTACCCCAAATAATTTTAAAAGCCTCATACGAGGCTTCTTTTGATTCAAATCTACACATAGATAACTTTGCTACTCCAGGACAAGGAACGGTATTTCAATGTTTGATTCAAAAACAGTTATTATGAGTCTTTCCATATCAAAGAGTACAATCCTTTGTCTCTGCCATTGCTACTGCATAAGCTAGTTTATCCATGTCCAGATCCGATTGTCTTAGTTTACGCTCAGATTTCGGAGCTTTTATTTTGCACATTCGGGATTGATACTACACTCAAATTCCCTCCGACTAGCATTTTCTTGTTCAAGTTCTTGTACTTGTTCCTGAAATGCAGTTATCATTTTTTCGAGATTTTCTATCGTATCCCGATTGAGTAATCTTATTTTTTTACTCTTTTCTATTTCACTTGGACTGATAGCATACAGTGTAATCACGTTAGTGATTATCAAAATAAGTACAATTCATGCACTTATTAGTATTTTTTTCGTGTTTTGCATAATTTTTTTAAAATTAAGAAATAATATATCAATTTTCCTCAAGTCTTTCTTGAGTTTGTTTTATAGACTGAGTAAAAAATCAGATTCCACCGCTTGCTATAATATCATCAAGAAAGCCTCTTTGCTCCACAGCGTGGATATATTTTTTAATGGTACTCTCAGAGATATTTCGAGTATATGCCTCTTCGAGATTTTTTTTTAGTTCCTGGAGAGATTTATCAAAAAACTTCATCTCACTTGGTTTTTTTACTTCTATCGCGATATATCTCCCCTCAATAATTGCAGTTATATCTGATATTCATCTTCGGATATAATTACTTTTATTTTTTTGGTAGTATCACTTCTTTTCGTTGTAGTAACCTTTGATGTCGTTCTTATAACACTCCACTCAGTGCATTTTCAGCCAATCAAGAATGTCTCCCTCTATGTATTCTTCTTTTTTCATAGTGACTTATTTTTAGAAAATACTATGCATTTGTTACCTCTCAAAGGGCTGATTGCTATCATACTCTTCGAAATCAAAGAAAGGTTCAAGTAATGATTTTCGCTATCCTCTGTCTTTTGATAACAAGACTCGTTTTAAATCTCTCAAGACTACTAAAATCTTTGCGGTGTTCTTCCTCTTGAGTGATTCATAGAGCCTTTTGTATCATTGATTCTATTTCTTTCTGTGTGGGATATCTCCCAATATTCTTTTGCATTCGTGAGATGTATTCTTTGACCTGTGTCTTTTGCGTCATAGTCAGACTCGAGAGTCTCATCTCTAGAGATATCTCATCTTTTGAGTCCAATACCCAGTAATCTTTTATTTTCTGACGCAGAACATCTCTATTGGAATACAAAGGAAAATTTATATAGGTTGATTGGAGTTTTTCGCGAAACTGCTCTTTTGTTCATTCCCAGTACAAAAACTCTTTTTCTGATCAAAAAGCAACTTCTACTACCATCATCGGAGTATGTTTTTTTAGTTCTGTGTTCATTATCAAAAAGTTACATTGTTATTGTTTCGTGGTTTTTTCGTAATTCCTGGAGTATGAATAAAACTTTTCAGCTCGTTATAAAAATATTTTATGCTGTTACAGTTCTTGGATTTGAAATCATCAGACAAAATCTGGCCAGCGCGAGACACAAACTGTTCTTTTCCATGTTTCTTGATCCAATTTATAAGATGCCGAGCATACATTCTCTCAAGTTTTTGTGATTCTTTAAACTGGTCTATACCAATCGTCTGATACAAAAATGACAAAAGCATATTTATATTCTCATCTCAAAAATTTTTTTCAGATTCAGCATTTTGCTGTAATAACTCTTTAGAGTTATTATTTATATTAGTGTTATTATTACTAGTATTATTATTGTGTGGAAAATTTTCCACACCTAGTGTGGATTTTTTTCCACACTTGTATGGATTTTTTTCCACACCTTGAATATCTGCAGAGAATATTTTTGATACAAAAGTTTTTCACTTTTCTGAGAGTTTATAATATCATTTATTCCAATATATTTTATGCTCAATGAGTTCCTTTTCTTTGAGGTTTTTCAATATCTTCAAAAAAGTATTTTTATTCTCAGAAATAAGTGGTAGTTCTTGTGTCATTTTTTGTGTTGAAAGATAGTAGTATATCTCCCCATCTATATCTTTTCATTCAGCCCAAGTCGATAAATGAGTCATCAAATCCATTACAGCTCATTGACTCAGATTTAATCCAAATTCTAGGCACTTGATATAGTTTATATTTCCGTTGTACTTCATTGATAGGATTTATTATTAAATATAGTTGTGCTTTCCTTATTTTTTTAAGGAATCTATGAAAAACAAAAAATTTCTAATCCTCTTTGGCTCTATCGAGCCATCTCTCCTTTGGAAAAATAGAGAAAGAAGGAGTTTCTCAGAGTTTCCTTAAGAATCTATGAAGTAAAATCTTTATCAACTAAAGCTAATAAATCTATAGCAATTTCTCTATCATCTCTTGTATCATTCTCTAACAACTTATAATCCTGTATAAACTTATACAATATCGTTTTTCAAGGTAGCATTCCTCGAGACTTATATTCTCTCAACCTTTTTATAACATGACTACTCAAACATATTCCTGTAAATCTTCGCCAGTTTGTTTCGTTATTAAGCCATTGAAGTATTTTTGTGTTATCCATTATTGTTTTTTACCAAATATTTTATTTTTGATTTTCTCAAAAAATCACTGCTCTTTCTTATAAAGAGGTCTCTTCTCAAATCTGTTTCCTCAATAAAAATACACCGAATGCGCCACCATTCTTCCAGACAGTTTCCTCTTATATTTCACAGTATTAAAAATAATATGTCACTTTTTCCTTAGTCCTGTAATCCTCGCAGTATGACAAGCAATTCACAGTCTCCGTATCTCAGGAAGTGTGACATATTTTTGTTTCACTAGCAGTTCTAGTATCATTTATTCTTGACTCAAATTTTCTATATATCAAGTATTTTTCATAATAGTATATTTTACAATATAAAATAAATTTGCTTTATATAAATATATACATATAATGAATATATGTTTTGGTATAAATTATTTATACAAGGCAGAGAATAAAAGCCCATTGAGGGCATTTAAAAAGAATTACTTTGGTCGGTGGTTCTTTTTTTTGTGTAAAAAATATCTACAGGAAGCGGATAGCTTATTTCAAACCTGTCTATGAGATATTTTTCGCAGTCGTGTATGTATTTTGAAAATTCCTTTTTATTGAGCTGTGTCGTAGATTTTTTCTTATGTATTGTTCTTGAAGTGAGAGGATTTATCTCATAACTTCATGGTATAAGTTTATCTCTTAATCACTCATGGAGTTCATCGTGTGTGATAAATATACCCTGTTCTTCAAAACAAACCTGTATATCTTTTAACCATTGATGATAGAGTCTATTTTGCCTCTGTGAACGATTCTCTCTAATCTCTGTTATTTTTACGATATTATCGGGAGAAAGTTTTTTCAAGAACAGGATTCATTCTTGTATGTTTCCTATCATATATCCATTTCTGTAGGAGTTAAAAAACCACTACCTATTCTTGCTGTATCTAGTGATAAGAAAGTTCAGTAATGACAAGATTTTTTTAATTGTTGTTTGATTTCTTTTATAGTTTTTCACTCCGTAAATTTGTTCAAATACATGATTTTTGTAATTTTTCATCTATGCATTTTTATCAATATTACGAAATATAAGATTGGTCTCTATAGTGTTGAGTTGCATATCTCGTTTTGTAGTAAACATTTTTTTACTACCAGGTACGAGATACCCTCTTCGAGAAGTTCTTTCTTGGAACTTGATTGTTTTATTTTTCATAGGTGTAAAATTAAAGGGGCTTAAAGCCCCTAAACTAAAAATGAATCTCTAAACAAGATTCACAAATTCAATGAGATATTTCTCACTCTCATTCTTCCAGTACTTTTCAGCACCAGGCACATACTCGGTTCATTTACTTCTTAGGAGTATATGTAAGAACCTGAGTAAATTTTATCTCTACAGGATCGATGATTACTCCATCACTATCTACATAAGAATCTCCCTTTTCGTGCATTTCTGTAGCAATTTTTATTTGAGACTCTATTTCTTTGAGTTCTTTTTGCTTTTCAGCATACAAAGGATTATCTTTATACTGTAGTGTCTTTCGAGTAGAGATTCTGAACTCAGGATACTCATTTGGATCTGCTTCAATTTGAGAAATAACTTGAGTCTCAATAAACTTCAAAGAATCATCCATACTTTTTTTAAAGTCCTTCATAACTGAGTATGCTTGTACAGGAGAAATCTCTCCGCTTAAAACTCCCTCAACTACTTCCTCAAGGGATTGCACAGCTTGTAAGTGTTTTGCTTTTAATATTTCGTTCATATTATCTTGCTTGTTTAAAAAATAAGTTTTTCTTGAGTTCTCAAGTATTGAAAAAGTCAGCTATAGCTTTCTTAGCATAGCTTGATAAGTCATATCCATCTTCTTTTACAATTTTTCAGAAAGATTCGGGAGTATCGTTTCCAGCTTTTATGATTTCAAGAGCAGATTCATAATTCAGCCAATTCTTCTGTTGAGATTTTGGATAATATTCCTTTGTATTCCCCGAAGAACTCGCAAGGTTTCCGTCATCGTCAGTATCAGTTTGGATATTAAGAAGTTGTCATAAATTATATCTCTTTCAATATGTAACTTCACTTCCTTGTTTTTGCGGGTCAGTATTGTATATATTGAACTCAGATTCAACCTGTGTCTTATTTTCAGTATCATATAGTACAGTAATAAGTTTATTATCCTTTGTATGATGATAAGCTACAATACGAAGCTCTGTAAGTATAGGATTATATTGAGATATAATTGCATCGAGAGTGATATACTTACTCTTGAAAAAAGGATTATCAGCATCTTTTTTTAGAGCAATACTCCTTCTCTGTATTTCTAGTAGTTTTTGTTGTATCATAAAAAAAATTTATTGAAATAATAAAAGACTTTCCTATAATCACAGGAAAGTCTTTCTCTGTCGGGGGGCTTTTACTTAGCTCCTATATCTAGGAGCTTTTGTATTTCCCAAGCTGTGCTTGTTTCAGCATGAAGAATTTCAAGAGGCTGTATAAGCTCTCAATAATATCATTGATATTCATCATATCAGCATTCTAATTCGTGGTCACTCATGTTAGTTTTTGTAATTGTTTAAGAGGATTTTCAAACTTGTAATCAATTTCTGGGAAAGATTTTTCACCCCCCATCATTTCGATCTGTATACCTTGTAATTCATATACAAGCTGGTCGATGTCGTCATAACTCCAACCTTCTATTTGGTCGAGTACATCTTTTAGGTGTTGTTTCATATTCCTTCGTAATGAAATAAAAAGTCAGGGCAATAAACCCTGATGTAAAAAACGGGTTATGTAAAATTGTCGTTAGTATCTCTCACATAGTTCTTTACAATAAATGTTAGAAACTATTTCTGATATTTACTATTGCCACAAGATGGGCTAGTTCAAATATCTCATCCGGGTCATTGAAAAAATCTATCAATCACTGCTTTACCTCTTGTTTTGTCATATTTCTTTCTACAGGGAGTAGCGTGAGTGGATTTTTTCTTGTTTTGTAAGTTCTCATTTTTTAGGTTTTGTTTTAAGTTTTATATGTATATTACATATAATTTATAGTAAAAATTAAGCAATATGGATAATATATATATTATCACTAACATATTACTGATCGCTTCAATTCAGCCAATCCCAATATTGCTACTACTTATATTACTATTTGGTAGTTTTGTATGTTAATGAGCAATACTTATCTCTAAGTTACGCAAGTATTATATGTTAAAATACTAACTATTGCAAATTATTTATTGATTTTTTATATTGACTTTAATATAATCAGCTTATATTTATATGTTTTTTAGTTATAATGGCGGTAGATGATAGCTTTGATAAGGGATTTTTTAATAAATATCTCTGAAAGAAACTAAACTATATAAGATCCGAAAAATCAATTACATACGAAAATTTGAGCGGTATAGTATGAGTTTCTCAATCGTATCTAACAAATATGTTTAACGGTCGTCAGGTAGCATCCAATGAAAGATGGAAAAGTATTGCTAAAGCACTCTGAATATCCTCATCAGAATTTGAAAAAATATTTAATGATGCCCGCGAAGCAGAATACGAACACACAACCTGACAATCAATTTCTAACTCCGAAGAAATAGAGTTTGATTTTGCTCTAAAACAGGAGTTTCCAAATGAAGAAGCATATAGAGAAGCAAAGAATCTTCTTGATATGGTTACTTTGAAATATAAGGATAGGTAGGATGAGTAGTAATTATGCATTCATAGATGGTCAAAACCTTCACTACTGAACAAAGAGTGAGGGTTGGAAGGTAGATATATACAAATTTAGAATCTATCTACAAGAAAAGTATAAAATTCAAAAAGCTTTTTACTTCCTTTGATGTGTACAAGACCAAAATGAAGATTTATATAGTGATTTACAAGAGGCTTGATACATAGTAATTTTTAGAGAACATCGAAAATCTCAAATATGAAACAAGAAATGAAATGTAGATACTGATATAGTATTTGAGATAATGAAGAGAATACAAGAGGACAGCTTTTATAAAGTTGTGCTCGTATCATGAGATTGAGACTACATAAAAACAGTAGAATGGATACGAAAAAAATGAAGACTTGAAAAAATTTTATTTCCAAATAATAAATATTCATCTCTCTATAATAAAATAAGCTATCAATACTGATCAAATTTATCACATGATAGTATAAAAAATAAGATTATATATGATAAATATATACAGGTATAAAATATAAAAAAAGGGGTGCCCTTAGGTAACTAGCCGTTCGGTTCCCCTTTCGTCGTGATGTAGTGACATAATATATTATTTTAGAAATGAAGTCAAATTTTTTTTGCAAATTATTTATTTATTTTTTATATTGACTATGAAATAATACAAGCCTTTTGAAGAACTAGTAGATACTGTAATTTTAACAAAAAAAATGAAATCTGCACCGAATCATAGATATGTTCGAGAAATGCGGGACGTGCGAAACAGATTTCATAGTAAAATATTTCTAAAAATAATGAACACCAAAGCATGTGAAATACTAAAAGAATATGGATACTGAGATTTTGTGGATATAGAAAAAATTGTCTTACAAATGTGAATAGTTCTCGAAGAAGTAAAAATACATACAAAATGAGTTTATGGATACAGTTGCAAAAGGTTTGGTCGAGATTTTATACTCGTCAAAGAAAACAGCTATCCAAAGTACAAGAGATATGTTATTGCTCACGAGCTAGGGCATATAGTACATGATGATAAACTCCGAGCAAATAGATGATATAATAGCTTTTGTGATTTTATAGAACAAAGAGCTGACCAGTTTGCAATGGATATGCTTATCCCTGATACGCTTCTCAGAGAAAAGCTAAAAGATACTGATGATGTATCTGTGTTATCCTCTGAATTATGAGTACCAAGAAAACTCATAGAAAGAAAAATGAAAATTTTATTTCCTTAAAAAATCTGTATGAAAAATATACTTATCTCCCTTGTCTTGTTCTTTTCAATGGTATCACATGCCGTTGCATATGATTTTACCTCGAATGATTATAAGATTCTTCGAGGAACATATGAAGAAATAGATGTTATATATGAAGAAGATCCTGAGGAGTTAGAATCAATGAAAACTGCTTTAGAGTGGTATATGTCTCTGCTTCCTAGTGATTCTCGAGAATACGCATTATTTTATATGCTGGTATCTTATATAGACGAAATAACTACACTGCCCGATCCTACAAAGTTTCTTGTAGTAGATGTCGTTGATGGGGATACGATAAAATACCAAAAATGAGATGAAATAATTACTGTAAGAATGATTGGTATAGATACTCCCGAAAGATGAGAGGCTTGATATAGTGAAGCAAGCGAATATCTCTCGGAAAAAATACTCTGAAAAGAAGTAAGTATAGAGTTTGATGAGTCACAATGAATGTATGATAGATATGACAGAGTTTTAGCTTATATCTTTCTTGAAGAAGAAAATATAAACTGAGACATGGTGAATAGCTGATATGCCGAAGAGTACACATATAACAAAGCCTATAAATACCAAAAGGAGTTTCAAACATATGAGGAGAACGCTATTAGGTTCGAAAGGGGTATTTGGGAGGATTATGAAGAGGAGGAAGAATATGAGTATTACAAATCAAATACTAGTGGATATAAGACTTACTATACATGACCTCGTGGTGGGTGTTATTATTGGAATAGTAACGGGAATAAGACTTATGTAGATAGAAGTCTGTGTAATTAGTAACTAGGTATATTTTTATTATGAGTAATCGCGCAGTAATATATTGCAGAAAGTCTACAAACAGAGATGATAAGCAAACAAATTCTCTTGAGTATCAAATTGAATCCTGTCGAAAAATCGCTGACAGGAACGATTTAAGTGTAATTGAAGAAATCACAGAAAGTCATAGTGCTAGTATAAAAAATACCTGAAAGAGAACATGATTCAAACAACTTATTGAACTAGTAAAAGATTCAAAAGTAGATTTTATCATAATTGATGACGAAAAAAGACTCTCAAGGAATACTTGAGATACGGCTGCAATAATAATGATTCTTGAAGAATGACTTGCAAAGTGAGTCTATATTTGAGATAAACTATATAGGTCAAACAATTCTTGAGATGTTCTCAGTCTTGAACTTTTTTTAATGCTCGGGAAAAAAGAAAACAAAGACAGAGCAGAAGACACGAAGAAAAAAATGCTTCACGCTGCAGAAAATAAATTTAAAGTAATGAACAAAGTTCCTTTCTGATATGAAAATTATCGTATCAGAAAATGAGAAACTGATGTACGCCCTCATCCAGATAACGAGTGGAAGTGGAGAAAAATGCTTGGAATACTCAAAAAGTGAACCTCTTACAAAGAAACAGCTCAAATAATGTTCGATAAATACTGAGTCACAACAAAGAATAACACGCCTGTAACTGCAGAACAAGTGAGAAGATGGCTTTTTCATAAATTTCATGATGGATTCTATGATTTTGCAGGAAGAGTTTTCCAACATAATCATAAATTGATAGTAAGCACAGAATATATAAACCAAATTCGAGTAAAAAGAGAACATAAGAGCTTCGAAAGTGTTGAACAGGATAAATTCCCACTCAAATGAATAATAAAATGAAACTGGGGCAAAAAAACGCCTTTTAGAGCATACGAGAAAAAATGAAATATTTACTACCGTTCTTCGAACAAAGATACCTGCGATGGAATCAATGTGAATATTAACCAAAAAATAATACTTGAGGCGTTTGAGAAAACTCTATGAAGCTATATAATAATAGACGAAGACACCCTAAGAGATGTGCGAACTCTCTTGCATAACTTCTTTTCGGAACAGTACAAAGAAGCTAAATCTCAATTTCAGTCAATAAACTCTAAATTATGATGAATCAATGGAAAACAGCAGAATTTACTGAATCTACTATGTGAAGATAAAATTTCTCAGGAGGATTTTGATAAACAACGAAAAAAATATCTTGATGAAAGTTTAAAATATACGAGAGAATTGGAGTGAATTTTGTATATAAATGATGAAATTTTGATGGCTGTAGAGAAATCAGTCGAACTCCTCTTAAACCTCTCTACTGCGTGGAAAAACGGTGATTTGAATAAAAAAATAGAAATCATTGAAATGATTGTCCTTGAACTTTTTGTAGACACTAAAAAACAGCTCTATATTCAGGAAAATGAGCTGTTTGAAATCATCAGAATTTTAAATTTTTCAAATGGGGTGCTCGAAGGGACTTGAACCCTCGACCTCCAGAGTCACAATCTGGCATTCTAACCAACTGAACTACGAGCACCATAATATATATTTTACTCTCAAAGCCCGGAAAGTATATAAAAAAGACTTTTTGAGTCAAAAAAATTGCGTTTTTTCGCTTTATCAAAGAAATTATGATATAATGATCCTATAAAGTATATTATTATCTTGTATTTTTTTATGGATATAATACCAAACAGTGAGATTCTCCTTCGTCTTCTTGTAATATTTATCATAGCTTTCTTACTATGATTGGAGCGAGAAATGAAAAACCAGCCAGCATGAATTCGAACACATGTATTGATATGACTCGGTTCATGCGTACTGATGATTGTATCTATACTTGTTCCTGAGATGTATAACTCAAATATCAATGACCCTGGCAGAATCGCAGCCCAGGTAGTATCTGGGATTTGATTTCTTGGAGCTTGAGCAATTATTAAACTCTGAGTTGATACGCGTGGTCTTACTACCGCTGCCAATATATGGGCTACCGCAGCAATCTGACTTGTAGTATGATCTGGTTTTTATTTTGTAGCTTTTATTGCTACAGTAATTATTTTTATAAACCTCATAGTAGTTACTGAACTCAAAAAAATGATTATTATCCCCCGTAGATTCTGTACTATAGACATACATTTTTCTCAAAAAAATAAAAAAGTTTCTGATGTATACAAAAAAATACAGAAACTTCCTCTAACAGTCGTTTCAAAACACATAAAAGAAGATGGGAAAAATTGTCATCTTACCATAGTGGGGAAAATCCGAAAAGATGAAAACCTCTTTGTTATCAAAGACTCTATCAAGACTATTGTAGATATAAATAAAATCTCTATAAGTGAAAATATAAAAATATAGCTCTCTACTTTAAAGGAACCTTTGAGAAACTCCTTTTTGTTTTCTCGAGACCGTTCTCTTACACAAGACTTTTGCTTTTCAGAGTTTCCTGGAAGTTTTTGTATATTTCTCTTTGCCCTGATTCTCCATTTTTATGAGCGAGAACACTGAGAGATACACTGTAGCAAAATCTTCTTGTATTCCTGTGCTTGTTTCATGATATACCTTTCATCAAAATCTCTCAAATCATGTACAAGAGTATTTCTCAGTTTATGTAACTCCCATACTTCTTGCAGGTTTCATATTTCGACAGGTTCTTTTCTGAGTATTTCTCAAAAACTTCATTCATAACCAAGTTTTTTCAGAGCATGATGATATACCTTATCATATTCTATGACTTGCTGTTTAGGAGAAAGATCTCATATCTTTTGTATATGTCATCGTAAGATTTGAGAATCTTTTCGAGAAAGTTTTTTATGAGTCTTCCAACCACAAAGCCACTTTATGATTTTCCACATAGCTACTACTTAAAGAGAAATGATTTTTTGAGCAAGTTCATCGAGTTTCTCAAGAGACTTCTCATTTACAAGTACTCCGTCTTTGAAATCTGCTGACCAGGTATATGGGGTTGGCATGATATTTGTACATGCGTACTCAAATTGAAGGGCGTTAAATACATCTTGGCTTGCCATATAACAGTTTGGTCCTCCTGCGTTCACAATAACTCCTACAGGTTTCCCTGCCATAGATCACCCAGCAATATCAATAAAGTTCTTGAGTACTCCGCTCATTGAATATTGATAAACTGGCATTCAAAAAACGACAATATCTGAATCCTCAATGATCTTATAAACATTTTGAATATCTTGAGAATATGCCTCTAGACTGCGAGCATCACATAAGTCCATTTTTACATTCTTGAGATCAATATAGTTTACGTGAATTCCAAGAGCATCACATTTTTCTGCAAATGCTTTACAAACTATTTCTGTGTTTCCTCATTGTCTGAGAGATGATTGTATAAGCGCTATTTTTTTCATAGCCATATAGTTAATGAAACTCTGAGAAAGACATTTTCGTTTTTCGAGACCGGTCTCTTACACAAAATTCTCTTGTTTCTCAGAGACTCCTTAAGAAAATAAAACGCTGGTATTATAACCTGATATTCTGAAATACAATATTTCAAATAATATTTTTTTACTTCTCAGAAATTTCTTCATAGTACTATTTCTTTAACAAATTTACAAAAGCTTCACTTGGAAGACTCACTTTTCCAAACTGTTTCATCTTCTTTTTCCCTTTTTTTTGCTTTTCAAGAAGCTTCTTCTTTCTGCTGACATCTCCACCATACAAATGTCCTGTCACATCTTTTCGAAATGCCGAAAGTGTCTCACGAGCAACAACACTGCTTCCAATAGCCGCCTGCAAAGCAATAGCAAACTGAGCTCGAGGAACGACTTCTTTTAAGTTTTTGACGATCTTACCTCAGATATACCTCGCCTGATTACGATGACACATTAAAGAAAGCGCCGAGACTCTCTCTCCTGCTATCAATATATCAAGCTTTACCAGATCATCTTCTCGGTACTCAAGAAACTCATAATGCAAAGACGCATACCCACTTGAAAGAGACTTCATCTCATCATAGAAGTCACCAATAAGCTCGTTCATAGGAAGTTCATAACTGAGCATCACTCGTGAATTATCAATAAATTGCTGATTTTTAAATACTCCCCTTCTTTCCTGGCATAACTGCATAAGTGTTCCTACATATTCTGTAGGGCTAATAATCTCAATCTTTGCAACTGGCTCAAAAATCGCGTCAACCGTTTCTCTTGGAGGCATATCCTCAGGATTTGATATCGAGAGAAATGTATACTTACAAGAACTCTCCTCAGAATTTTCGAGGCTTCTTGAGGATGAGGAATGCTCAGAAAAAGATGCTGGTCAAGATAATGTGCTATATTTACTACTAGGAACAAGACTTATACCAAGTTCTGGTGATAGCCGTGAAAACTCTGAGGTCTTGTCCCCATACATACGCATTTTATAAGTTACCTGCGGAGAAGTCATGATAACATCCATATCAAACTCTCTGAAAAGACGCTCTTTTACAATATCCAGATGTAATAACCCAAGGAATCCACAACGAAATCCCTGCCCAAGAGCGGCTGACGCCTCTGATTCTTTTGTAAGAGCCGAATCATTCAACATCAGTCGTTCCATCGCATCAGCAAGCTGTGGATACTCATCTGTTGCCATCGGGAAAACTCCCGCATATATAAATGGTGTTACCGTTTTAAATCATTCAATAGAACTCGCCTCTTCGAGTTTTGCTTTTGGTCACTGCACATTTTCAGGTTTCCAGAGAGTATCTCATACTTGTGCATCACGAATGGATTTTAGGCCTGTTACGACATATCCTATAGAGCCATTATCAATTTTTTTACTACTTTCATACTGAGGAGAAAAATATCATACATCCAAGGCTTCTATCTTTTTTCCAGTATTGAGAAAATGGAGTATATCTCATTTTTGGATTTCTCCAGAAAATACTTTTACATAAGATACGACTCCCCTATATGAATCATACTGACTATCAAAGACCAGAGCCTTCAACTCCTGCTGATCTACTGTTATACTCTCCTCTTTTTTTGGTGGTAAAGACTCAGAAACATACACTTTTGGTTCTGGGACTCTCTTCAAAACTGCATCTAAAATAGCGTCTACATTTTCTCATGTTTTTGCAGAGACAGGAATAATATCTTCTCAAGAACACCCAAGTAAACTGATGATTTCCTCACTGACTCTCTCCACATCTGCAGCTGGAAGATCTATCTTGTTGATAACGGGGATAATCTGTAGCTCATTTTCTATAGCAAGATACACATTTGAAAGTGTTTGCGCTTCTATCCCTTGTGTAGCATCTACCACCAGTAGTGCTCCCTCTACAGATGCCAGGCTCCGAGAAACCTCATACTGAAAATCTACATGACCTGGAGTATCTATAATATTGAGTTCATGATCTTTCCAGAGCATGCGAACAGGTTGCAATTTTATTGTGATTCCTCTTTCTTGTTCAAGCTCCATAGTATCAAGCATTTGCCCATGTTTCATATCACGCTTTTCTATTGTTCCAGTGATCTCCAAGAGTCTATCTGCAAGCGTTGATTTCCCATGATCAATATGTGCAATGATACAAAAGTTTCGAATGTTTTTTCTGTCCATAATGTTGAAATAGAGAGTTTGAAAGTGAGTGTAGTGAAAAAAATAAAAGAGTAAAGAATTCTACCCAATAAGAAGCACTACCTTTTGACGAGTAAGAAAATGGATCATATAAGATTCTGTGAGAAATCTCTGGGAAAAAAATACAATCAATAAAGAAACAAAAAAATAAAGTCCTATAAAAAATATCGCTGCTATCACTATAACATATACTCACACCATCTTTGTTGATATCTGATGATCCAGATCTTGCTGTTTTTTTTGTGGATGAACAACTATCTGTATTTTTTTAGGAGACTCTGGAGAAAGTGTTTTTCAGTAACTTCGATCTTGGGAGGTTGTTGTCTGCTTTACTTGTTTATATGACGATGATATTTCTGGCGCTGATGAGAGAAGAGCGTCTTTTTTTTCTGAAATAATATCTACGATAAATTGTGATTTTCAGAGTACTTTTGCATTTTTTACCAAATAAAAATATACCTTATGCTTTCCCGTTCACTGCATCCAAAATGCTTTTGGGTTTTTCTCATAGGAAAAAATCTCTCCGTCATATATCCAAAAATACTCCAGATCTTCACCGTCTCCTCTCATATTACTATTAAAATTTACATGGCACTTTTCTGTATCAAAACAGCGTAAAGAGTTCCGCTGAAGTGATTTTGTACTTGAGAGTTTTCCTTGCAGTTGAATACTTACATCTTTTCTCTCCTCAAAAGAAATACTTCCACTCAAAGGCATCGGCAAAGAGGTAGAAGAGGTATATTGCTTCACTATCAGGAGATCATCTGTTTCTTCTTCTCCAGTATCTTGCTCATCTACTATATCTTCTTCCAAAATATTATAGACATAAAACTTTGTCCTCTTTCTATTACTTTCATGGTCATCTTCATACACCTTCAGTGACATATCGTGTGTTCAGAGAGGAATACTCACAGCCCCAGGATTACAACGATGAGAAGTATAGTGATCAGATAAAAGAGCTCCTGAATGTCCCCAATGCCAGAAACACCTTTCTGAGTCATGGCGTTTTTCATATTTGAGGTTCATTTTACAGGAGTTTTTTTCACAGTGAAAATATCTTCCCTTCCCGCTGACTCCACTTTGTACCTGTATTTTTGGATGGAGAATATGAATCTTTGGTATTTGAGGTTTCACAGTATTGCGTACCTCTAGCGTATTAATAATACGCATTCTCTTCTCTCCAACTTGTTGTCTGTTCTCCTCGTGAAATATCTGAAAGTATATCTCAAACTCTCCTACGGGAAGCTCTATAGTATTGGGATTGCATTTTTGAGATTCTTCACTGTATCACAAGACTCAAAAATTTATCTCGCACTCATAATCTTTTTCAGGAAAATCTTCTGAAAAACTGTCACGCATATCAAAATTTATTTTACAAATATCTTTCTCTCCATCACAGTGATAAACATTTTCTGAGACTTCAAAAATATAACTGGGGATTTGTAGTGATACCTGCACCTCAAGACTTTCTGGCTTTTCTTGGGCCTCTTCTTCTCTGCTTACCTCTTCACTTTCTTCTCACTGATACCCATCTTCTTGCTCATCTATTTCTTGGTTTACTTCTGTATCTTCTTCATTCTCCTGTTGCGAATCCTCATCATCGTGATGACCTTCTTGTATGCTCTCATCTGTATCTTGCTCTTTTTCTTGATTATCGGTATTACCTTCTTCTTGCGTGTGTATGATAAGTATTTTTCTGTCTCATACTTGCTGACTGCTCTCCTCATAAAATATTTGGAAATATATCTCAAACTCTCCTATAGGTATTTCTATTTTATTGGGATTACATTTTTGAGACTCTTCACTGTATCACAAGACTCAAAAATCTATCTTGCACTCATAGTCTTTTTCGGGAAAATCCTCTGAGAAACTGTCACGCATATCAAAATTTACTTTACACACTTCTTTGTCCTTATCACAATGATAGGTATTTTCTGAAACTTCAAAAATATAGCTCGGATTTTGGAGTGATATCTGCACTTCGAGACTTTCTGGAGTTTCTTGCGTATCTTCTTGTACAATTATTTCTTCACTTTCTTCTCACTGACCTTCATCTTCTTGCTCTGGATCTTCTTGTATTTCTTCTTCTCAGGAGTTATCATCTTCTTGATTATCTTCATATGTCTCTCAACTCTCTTGCTCTCACTCATCAGTCGATTTATGAAAAAATATAGGAACTCATTTCTCTGAGTCCTCATAGGCAACTTGATGAATAATTTCTCCTTGGGGATTTTGTAAAAAGAGTTCTTCATCCGTATTGTTGAGAACGAGTTTTGTTTCTGTTCGAGGAAATACGAGAGTTTCTCCTGGGAGGATTATTTTTGAGTCCGTAATAACATAGTCTTTGAGCTTATCTGAGAGGATATGATGCTGAAGATCATAGGGTTCTGAAGAAAAATTTTGTATCACTATATATTCAAGCTCTGCATCATCAACAGTATTTGGTAGTACTTCAACAATTTCTAACTCTACGGAAGTTTCTGAGCTTGATACTCAGCAGTCTTCTCATGAATCTTGAGAAAATACGAGAGGTTCTCATTTTTCCGAAGTGCTATAGGAAACCTGATCTACTACTTCTCCTTGAGGGTTTGTTACAAAGAGTTCTTCATCGGTATTATTGAGTACCAGTTTGGTCTGTGTTCTGGGAAAAGTCACTCTTTCGCCTGGCTGAATAATAAGTGAGTCTGCTATATGATAATCTTTGAGTTTATCTGAAAGTATGTAGTCTTGGATATCTCAAGGAGTATCGCAAATATTTTGGAGAGTAATGTACTCTAGCTGTGCATCATCTATGGTATTTGGGAGTACCTCAACAATACGGAAATGAGCATTTACTCAGGTATAAATGCATAGGAGAAAAACTCAGAAAAATATACTGACAAAATATCTCATCTTTCTACAGTATTGTTACTGTCAAATAGTACACAATACTATAGGATACTTTATCTCTTTATATTCGCAAAACTTTGTATTTTTTTATAGAAAAAATTTAAGGTATTTTTTATATATTACACCATACTTTACGATATTTATTATCTGAAAAATTTGTTTTTTAAGAATAATTTCGTATAAAATAATTACTTTCCATTCCGTAAACTCACCCCCTCAAAATAAGGAGACAAAAAAATGACTGGAAGTAGCGTATGGTATACAAGGATCTCGGTCATTATAAGTGTAGGCGTATCTCTATTCATCATAGATAAAGCCTTATTTAATGATACCTATCCAATAGATTTTTTACTCATATTAATACCCTACTCGTTATTTAATATCTATATAATAAAATGTATAGAATTTACACGAATATCACCAGAATTGTTTAAAATAAACAAAATACTTTTTGCTTTGTTTTTACAGTTATTGAGTTTGTTTTATTTACTTTTTCTTTTTAACCTTTGGGATAATCGAGTTACTATAGGTATCCTTCATTTTAATGAATGAATATCTGAACAATCCACTGAAAAAGAGCCTGATATATTCAGGCTCTTTTGTTTTTTTTAAGAGTCTCTCAAAAAGGGGTTTTTTTATTTTTCTGAGACTGGTGCCTGATATTTACTCTATATTACTCTTGTTCCGAACTCTATCTCCTACAAGAGGATAGTCATAAAACATACGAGCACTCATAGTATCACAACTATGAATAAACGCTGCAAGTGGGAGTTGTGTACGCTTGTTTCAAGTGTAGTCATCTCATTCACCATGAACATATTTGATAGCATTTAGATGAATATCAGAAAGTACTATCCCATATTTCTCTGCCTTATACAGTATAAAGTTCTGATACCATCATTTATCATTTTCATCTGTGCAGAAAGAATAGAGTTCTTGTTTTTGTTCTTCTGTTCATGAATATTTTACTGGTTTTTCAAGATCGTGAAGAAACAATGTCAGTATTACGTCTCCGAGAGAAAAATCTGGTCGTCTCCCAAGACTCACTAAGAGACCATAAAACTGTTCTGCAAGATAACATACATCTCGGATATGGTCGTAGTATCAGCCTGACCAATGTTGATGATTGTGAGAAGAACCAGGAGCTGAGATATACATATGCTTATCATCCTCATACATTTTGAGACATGCTTGAACGTTTTCTCACTCTATAAGAGTAAGATACTCTTCCAGTGTTCTTTTGCGTGGTGTATTAAGAACTCCGTGAACCTCATCGACTACAAATGGTGTTTTGTTCATATGAGAAAATTGTAAATAAAGATACATTGTATATATATAAGAAAAATCTTTAGTTCCTAATTTTATTTCCCCTCAAACATCTCCTCAATATCCTCTCGAATCTGACTCACAAGCTGCAAATCCGTGATATCAGCAATCTTGAGATCAGGAAGACCAGACTGACGGACACCATACACTTCTCCCGGACCACGAATCTCCAAATCCACCTCAGATAACTCAAAACCATTATTCGTTTGCTCCATAGCTCTCAGTCTATCTGTTGATTGAGATGTACTCGGAAAAAGATAACAATACGACTGATGAGTTCCTCGACCAACTCGACCACGAAACTGATGGAGTTGGGACAAACCAAAACGCTCTGCTCCCTCGATACACATAATCGTAGCGTTTGGAATATCTACTCATACCTCTACAACTGAAGTACTCGAAAGTACCTGCGTATTATTTTCTGAAAAGTGTTTCATAATCTGTTCTTTTTCTTTTGGTTTCATTTTCCCATGTAAAAGTCCTACTTGGAAAGGATGAAAAATATCTACAAGAGACTCATAAGTATGAACCGCATTTGCAAGATCTATCTTCTCAGACTCTTCTACCAAAGGAGAAATCCAAAAACATTGCCTCCCCTTTTCAAGCTCTGATCTGATAAAAAGTTCGATTTGCTGACGCTCTACATCATTTTTCGCTACCTTTGTATGAATAGTTTTTCTCCCTTTTGGATACTGTGAAATAATAGAAAGATCCTGATCTCCATACAATGTGAGAGCCAGTGTTCGTGGTATTGGCGTAGCTGTCATATTGAGATTATGTGGAATAATACCCGAAGCGTTTCCCCATCACTTTTCCAGTACTTCTCGCTGTTTGACACCAAATCGATGCTGCTCATCAATGATCACAAACCCTAAATTATAAAAACCGACATTTTCCTGCAAGAGTGCATGTGTCCCAATAACCACATCAACATGCCCGGCCTTGAGTTCTGTCTTGATAGCCTTTTTTTGACTTGCTGTTGTACTCCCGACAAGCAAGTGTGAGGTGATCCCAAACTCAATCAACATTTTTTCCATGCTCGCAAAATGCTGACGGGCAAGTATCTCTGTTGGAGCCATAAGTGCTACTTGTATCTTTTCAGCATTTTTCTCACTTTGTTTTATCGCGTGAATTAAGGCAATAAGACACACAATAGTTTTCCCTGTTCCAACATCTCATTCTAGAAGTCTTTGCATTGCATGGTTTTTTTCCATATCTTTGAGTATTTGAAAAAGAGCAACCTTTTGTCATCCCGTAAGCTCAAACGGGATATGGGTAAATATCTCTTTTACATATTCTGGATTAAGCTGTATGCTACAAGACTTTCACTGAGAGTTATGAAAACGCTGATGCTTTGCAGAAATAGACTGATAATTGATCTTGTAGAGTTCCTCGTAAGCAAGACGGTGTTTTGCCACGTCTATATCATGAGAATTTTTTGGAAAATGTATTTTATAAAAAGCCTCTTTTCGAGAAATAAAGTTGTATTTTTTGATGAGTTTTTCTGGAAGATTTTCTGGTATTTCGCTTATGTATTTTTCGAGATATTCCATCTTGGACTCTATCCATCGTCCTGGTATATATTGAGCATCTGAGTAGAGAGGAACTATCCCTCCTGATACCTTTGTGAGATCTGTTTCTACCTCTGGAGAACTTAGACTGACTTTTCCATAAGAGTATTTTACTCTTCCTGAAAGGATAATCTTCTTTCCCTCATAAAGCTTGAGCTGTGAAGCAAGATATTTTCTATTGAACCATACTGCTTCTACAAGAAAACCATTTTTGTCTTCTATAACGGCTTTTGTCAAAAGCTTATTCCCTGCTGTTCGTTTTGTCTCAAGAGACAAGAGTGTGACAAGTATTGTGTTTTTTTCTTTGATGTTTACGAGAGAAAAACTATCAAGCACCTCAGTCCTGTCTTCATACTCTCGAGGAAAAAACATCAGCATATCTGCGACTGTAGATATTCCCGCTTTTTTCAGAGCACTGATATAATTCTCGGTTGTTCGAAGAAGTGATTTTGTGAGCTGTGTTGTATTCATGTTTGTATTATATCAAAAGTATTGTATGTGAGGAATGTTTTTGATACAATTGAGACCGGTCTCATTACAACATATCATTCAAATATGCAAAACCTCTTCAAAAAATATGACATAGAGCTTGAAGCTCGAGAACAAGAGAAGTTTCAAGAGTTTCTGAAACTCTTTCTTGAAAAAAATACACAAATAAACCTCTCATCTATCAGAGACGAGCAGTGAGTTATAGAAAAACATTTTATCGACTCTCTGATGCTCGCTGTATTTTTTGATCTCTCTCCCACATCAATACAAGAATTTTTTTGAGACCGGTCTCAAACTATTACCGTTGCCGACCTTTGAACCGGAGGAGGTTTTCCTGGGATTCCTCTTGCTATTATTTATCCAGAGATAACCTTTACGCTTATAGACTCTGTTGTAAAAAAACTGAGATGTGTATGAGAGTTTGCTCAAAGTTTACAACTGGAAAATATCACAACGCTCTCTGGAAGAGCCGAAAACATTTGACAGGATAAGCGCTATAGAGAGAGTTTTGATCTCGTTGTTTCGCGAGCAACTGCGTACTTTCCAACCTTGCTCGAGTATAGCCTCCCGCTTCTCAAAGTTTGATGAATACTTGCTGCGTATAAGCTCACAGACAAGCAAGAATTTCAGAGTATCAAAAACGCACTCTCAAAACTGTGAGGAAAAATATATAAGATCAAAAACTATCATCTCGCAGACCAAGAACGCAGTATCGTGTTTATACAAAAAATAGCATCTTGTCACAAAAAATATCCTCGAAAGGTGGGTATACCTCTCAAGGATCATTTATAAGATATAACTGAGACGGTCTCAATGTACTAATCCAAAGTCCCTACATCACTTGGTGTTAAAATATTTTGAGCTATCTGTAAAGGCGTCGTTGGAATCTTCTTGGAAATCGGAAGAAATATACTATAAGTTCCTTCTTCAAAATTTGGGTTACTTCAACCTGGTCTATTTTCAATCGGACCAAAGTAATATCATCTTTTACCTTTTCCAATATCTCCAAGAGCTATCTCTACATGACCATAATCTTGACGCTGCTGTGATCATCATGTATTTTTATCATAAGATATAACCGATCATGGAGGAGCTGTGGATGGAGTGTAGAGGTGTGTTACATCGAGAAACTGGTCTGGCCTATCTCTTAAAATCTCTTCCCATCTATATCCATGTCTCCTTGATCTAGGCATATTTTCAAAGCCATTTGCAATGAGCTCAGTTCAAACATTTATCCCACAAGTAAACTCATTAGCGTTATGTATTGTACCATGATAATTAATAGATATCGCTATTTCTTGTCAAAGAGTTGTTTCTTGTATATCTAAGTCTTTTGGATGTATTTGTACTATTTCTTGTGGATTTGTATTTGGTTTTGGTAATCCTGCTAAAAGGTATTCTGTTCGGAGGAGTCCGTCTACGGGTATATTATTGTTTCTTTGATACTCTGCTACGGCATTTACGATTCATCTATTTCTCATCCAACCATTTCATAGCATACTACGAATTTTTCGTAAATCCTTTACTGTAAAATATTTCTCCATATAATTAATAGCTACTTCATAGTTTATTTCAGGCTCTCATGTACCTTCAAGGAGATTGTTTTGTGATGAAGTAGTATTCCCTACTATAGTAGTTCGATCTACTGGTTCTAACTGAGATTCTTCAATTGGATAATATTGTGCTACAAGTGGTCTAGTCTCTGGTCATATTTTTCCATCAGGTATCAAACCTATACGCAATTGGAAATCAGCGATTACCGATGTAAGATTGTTAATCTGTTCTAAATCACTAGAATCATTATCTTCAGTATTAGAAGGAAAAAATGCATTCTGTAACAGCCCGATCTGATCGTCAGTATAAAGCATTTTAAGATACGACCTCGCTTGGTGTTCGTTGTAATAATCTTCTTTTCTATATTCTATTTGACTTATTGCTTCTCACTGAGAATTATTTTCAAATACCTCATCAAGAGTCTCTGCTCCAAATAATGCCTGAAGCGTTTCCTCTGAGGGTATACCAGTAACCTCTAGAGCTCCTTCTAAGTCCTCTATATGATGATTTGAGTTATACGCTATTTGAGCTTTTGCAATCCAATAAGCAATAGCTTCACTGCCAATATTTTCTCCTAATATATCAAAAAGAGTAATCAATTTTTCTATATTATCTGAAGAAAGATCATCAATATAACTAGCAGCTTCGATAATATTATAACTTTTGTAAGCACTGGGGTCTTTTTCCCACCAGATAGATTCTTTATATTCTATCGAAGGATTTTTTAGACCATTTATATCTTCATACTTCGCATATAGATCTGAGGAGAAAAGTGATTCTGGATAGTTTTCTCTTAACGAGCCAAGTGTATTAGGTCCAGGCATTCCATCAACATAAGCGCCATTTGCTTGCTGCCAACGAGCAACCGTGAGAGCAAGGAACTCAAGACTATCTGTCTCTTTAGCGCGAAAAAGTCTTCTTATCTCTTGCACATTTTGCTTTCATATATATGTAGCTGCCTTCTGCTCGTTAAATGAAACATTTTGTTCACGAGTAATACCAAGCTCCTCAAGTTCCAAGCTTCATGGTCTTCCATCAACAGCAATATCCTCAAACTCTGGGTTGTCCCTATTTTTGATTTGCCAAAGAGCAACTGCGAGAGCAATTTCACTCGCGTCATAAGTATTTAAACCAAGTACTCTCTGCAAATCTTTTCTTTCATCTTCTGAGTAGTGAAAATCAATATATATGATTGCTTCTCCAATATCATATGGATATTCACGGAGTAACTCTTCGTCTGTCTTGAAAATATCTTCAGAAACTCCCATTTTTTCTGTAAGTCTTGTAATTACATCTCTCACTGAAAAGACTCAAGTAGCTTGTGTCATACTCTCTGACATTTGGTATACAACAATGATATCAGCTAATATTCTCATATCATCTGTTCAGAGAGCCTCTTGTATTTGTTCTTTTTGTATATCAGAAAAGATCCATTTAAAAGTGTTAGCTACAGTCTCTCTATCAAAAGACTGATTTTTATATACTTCCATGATCTCTGCCATTCTCCTCTGCATAGCATCCTCTCCTCATAAAAAGTCTCTCACTATATCATGACTGAGAAATGCCAAAAACCTCTTGCTTGGCAGCTCTTCACCTCTCAAAAGGAGAGGTCGCACAATCCCTTGCATATACTCATGCCGAGATTCTGGATAATCAGCAAGGAGGTCAGCTATCTGCTTGTCAATCTCATCATACATTTCTTGAACTTTTTGTGGAGAACGAAGTCTGAGGATAATGACTTTTTCTCACATTGTAGCTCTTGCCATAACACCGTCTACATTATAAAAATCTCAAATAAGACCTTGTCTCGTAAACTCTGTATTTCATATATCATGAATAGTAATACCCTCTACAATATCTGGAAGTGTGTCTCCAAGATTCAAATTTTCAAAATTTGCATTATAATCATTATTAAAATACATATACATAGTAAGTTCACTTCCTACCTCTAGGTCTTCTGCTCTATGACCGTTTGCATTAAGTATAAAGATTCTGTCATTTTGATTATATTGTTCAGTAAACTCATTAGCCGTCATATTCTGTAAATTCTCAGCTAACTCAGCAGGAAGACCTCTTTCGTCCTTTGCACCAATAAGAACGATGGCTTTATAATATTTTCTATCTGGATCATTATCTTGACTACTATTTTTATGATCTTCAATAAAGTCATGGTTATACACCTGAGCAAAATCATGCAATTCATCCAAACCACGATCTAAAATTTCTTGAGCTCTCTGAAAGTCTTCAGGCGTATAGTTTTGAAAGTCTGCACTCATTTTTATAATATCTTTCTTGAGATCAGCAAATTCTTCATAGCTCTCAAACATATCATCCACATTAAAATCTGTCGTATCCCAGTTTATTGATTGTTCTGATATTTGTGAATTTCAGAGTGTAGGAGTAGATGATCACTCAGATGGGTTCACTAAACTTGCTCTCAAATCTCATCTTTGAGCAGTTGATTCTGCAAGTACACCAGGAGCTTCTGAACGATGATCTCACTCAAAAGTAGTATCTTGAGAATCAGATCCTGTAGGAATATTATCCGTTTGAGCATCGTTTCCTCTATCATTATTTCCTTCAAATGAAAGAGTCATAAAACTCTCAAAAGAATGGTATATGCTTCTCAAAAATATATTTCGCATCGCTTTATATATTATAATATAATATTTATAACAATATACTATCATATTCTCTGTATTGAATCAAAAAATAGTCAGAGAAAAATATTTACTAAAACAATAAATGTGGTATAGATGTATTTATTAGATATCTTGTGGTATTTCCTGTCAGACTTTTCCATCCATGAGTATTCTTTCTTCCCGTTCTCCTATAAGTTCCGTATCTTGTATCTTCCCGAGCGTAGCCCTGCTCTACAAGATTCAGAGCTATATCACGCAAGAGATCTGCCTCCGTCGTAGTGCAGCCAAGAGTTTCTCCGTTAATATTGATCCTTCCCTGATCTACTCCGTGAACATGGTATTCATCTCCAAAATAAAATGCAACACCTACAACCGTTGCCGATCATGCGAGGCTGGTATCTCCATGCTTTTGATCACTGACTGCCATCTGCGTAGAGGTTCGAAAGCTATTATGTGGAGGTCTCGATGCTCACATAAGAGATTTCACTACTACCGCTTGACCATGAGCAATGATAAGTAACTCCTCATTATCAAAGTCTCCTACAAACGCTAGTGGCTTGGTATCGATATCAGGAACTCTTGTTCGCATATCTGCAAGAGCCTTTGACCACTGAGAGTCTTGCTCATAAAAAGCAAGCGTTCCCGAAGAGAGGATATTTTCACTTTCAGATGTTCCTGGGTATTTTTCTCTATAGGCGCTCACAACTGAGTGTATATCTCAGGATAAGAGCCTATTCCTCTCTCTGAGAGCAACAACATGCTGTACAGGGATATCTTCCTGATTTTCAGGTATTTGTAGAGGAACTTCTGGTGCAGAAAATGTCTGTGGTTCAGGCGTTTCAGCAGAAAGAGGTTCAAGGGTAAGTGTCTGTGGAACAGTAGGATCTTCATTTCACTGATCCTGTCACTGTGCAACTTTGTTTGAGACAAAGCTCGATATCTCAAACTTGCTTCACTGAGAAATATCAGCCTCTTCTCCTGTTTGACTATAAAATCATTTTCTCTCTGCATCTCGCACATATTCGTTTCATTCCATAGTAAAGCTCTGAACATGTTCTGGCATAACTGTAAATACATCAAAGTTTTCGCTCAAGTTTCTGTTATATACTCAAGCAAAATAAAAATAAAATTCTCCCTGTGCTCATAGTTTGCAAGAGTCATCTGTCATCCCATGGCGAGTGAGAAAGGCGAGCCTTTCACTCTGAGGATACACATCTAAAAACTCCTCCCAAGATAGTGTTTTTCCCCTCTGTGTATCATCCTCTGAGAGTCCTCTCTTATCCATCAGGATCATCAGCGTTATAGCCTTTGTCCTTTGAGCAGTATTTTCCTGTATCACTCGATGGAGAAGAGATATACTATACTTATCTTGCACTGTCTCTATTACCTCATGCATATTTTCTGGTTTTAACTCTATACCTTCCAAATAATCGAAAAAGCTCTGAAATAACATATCTCCGTATCCCTCTACTTCATAAAAACCTTCAGGAATAGCACTCTGAGCTGGAGTATTTCATGGATTATATTCATTTTGTTCGCGGAACTCTCGAAGAAGATCAGATATAGATGGTTGAGGTTCTGTCTCTTCGCTTCATTCAGCACCTTCTCCAAAGGAGAAAGTATATGAGGAGAGTGCAAGCATGTAGAGATATGTTGTTCACAACATAGCAATATGTATTATTTGATTATAAGGTCTTTGAGAAAAGGTATTTTCGTTTTTCGCGAGACCAGTTCCTTTCACAAAATTCTCTTGTTTCACAGAAGTTCCTTAAGGAGGCTCTGAGAAACTCCTTTTTTCTCTCCTTTTTCAAAGGAGAGATGACTCGATAGAGCCAGGGAGGATTAGAAAATTTTTTTATTTCTCAAAACTTCCTTAACAATAGCACATTTTTAGAAACTTCGCAAAAAATGACTTTGACAAAATCTCTTTTTTAAAAAAGATAGTTGCACTTCATATTACAATTTACATACCATTCAATTTTCCCCTATGATTTTTATTCTTCCTACAGATACCTGTTATGGTATTGCCTGCCCACTGCATGATAAAAATAGCTATGAGCAAATCTACAAAATCAAGAAACGCTCTCTCGAAAAACCTATGGCAATCTTGGTAGAAAGCTTTGACTGGATCAAGGAAAATACTACTCTAAATCAGGAACAGATAGAGTTTCTCAGAAACTATCCTCGACCATTTACCATATTAACGCAGTCAACATATATATCACTCTTCCTCAATTACCAAGACGAAAAAGAACAATACCTAATCAATAAAGATATTTATGAAGAACTCTCTTTTCGAGTAAGTCACAATGATGTGCAAGATATGCTGATACAAACTCATGGTCCTCTTTGGATGACTTCAGCAAATATTTCACGTCAGTGAGAGATATATACTCCCGAAGAGGTAGAAGAAGATTTTTGATACTATCTCAAAAATGGTCAGATAGAACTCCTAGGATCATACTATCTTGATGAAGACAACAAAGCCTCAGATGTTTTTCGCTTTATCTGAGACTCTTGCGAGGTTGATTATGTTAGACGATTTTAAGGAAGTTTTGAGAAATAGAAAAATCTCGTGTAAAAGAGACCGGTCTCGAGAAAGCGAAAATGCCTTTTTCAAAGGAGAGATAGCTCGATAGAGCCAGAGAGGATGAGAGATTTTTCTCCAAAGCTATCTTACCGTATATTGAGACCAGTCTCAGCTACCTTTCCTTGAACATAACGATAAAATCCCTGTACATCTATCAGTCCATCATCTCTTCCGGCAGCGTCTGCAATAGCAGGATTTTGCTCTGCAATAATGTGAGAACGACGAGGATTAGAGCTCTCACTCCCGAGTACAAAATCTTCTGGCTTTCATAAAGCCACAGGATAAAAAGCTGCAAGATGGAGTTTCTCTAAAGAGTCCAGATTTCGTTCTCAAAACCCTGCATAAAATGCCTCTACATATTCGAGTTGCTGTGTCCCTGACATATTTTTCATGTTTTCCGGCGTCATTGTTCCATGACCAAGAGATTTTGCAAGACGCGTGAGAGTTGAAGGCATAAATTGTATGAGTCATACTGCTCATGACTGACTATTTTGCGCCTGAGGATCTAGGTAGGACTCACTATACATCATAAAGAGCATATCTTCAACATATATCGATCGTCTTCCACATAAAGCTATGAGTTCTCTGAGAAACTCTTCGTCTGTGAGTATCTCAACATCAAGCTCATTTATGTACCTCTCTATATGTTCTTGAAGCTCTTCAGGACTCATTCTCGTATTGATATTTTCTGAAAAATCTACAGGCAAAACATCGCTACTACCTCATATATCTTCTTGCAGCTGTGTTAAGGAGTCTCTGAAATTCGATGAGACCGGTCTCATTACAAGCTCTAGAGACTGATCTTCCACAATACCCTTTTCATTGCTATGAAAAGGGATTTCTCAAGATCATGAAGTATTAAAATGTTCTAACATACCGTAATTGATTTATAGATTTTATTTTAAGGAAGCTCTGAGAAACTCCTTTTTTCTCTCCTTTTTCAAAGGAGAGATGTCTCCATAGAGCCAGAGAGGATTAGAATTTTTCTATTTTTCAGAGTTTCCTTAAGACCAGTATCAATATTACACAGCAGAATGTACTCTGAGTATCTTTTCTGGTCTTGCTCCTCATCTCCCTTGTCATGTAAGATCATAACGTTCTATCTGTGGAGGACGTCCATGATTTGGATAGCTCACAACTCGAGCAATACCATCAACCGGCGCTTCGAGTATGATGGCACTATGAGTTCTTCATCGCCCATAGTTTGGTCCATGATCTACCATGATATGATCACCTGGTTCGAGTGTATTTATCACATCGTTTCCAGCATAACCCTCATCTCCTGGACGCAGTCAGGTGTCACCACTACCAGTTGGTGAAACCTCGCTCACACTATTAAATTTTTGTGGCTTATTATGTACACTATTTAAAACAGCCCTAGCATATATCTTATCTACCCAATCAGTACAGTGCTCTGCATCACAAATATCTCTCTGATTATATGATGTCAGTGCTGCATCAACAATGGCTTTTCTATGAGGATGTAAACTATCCGTATTTATCCCTTCTGCATCCGCAAATCAGAGGTCTCTATCACTCCCATCGACCTTTTTCGCAATAGAAATATATATCTCATATTCTCATGGTTGTGGTGAAGTATTGCTTCCTCCCGGATGATTATTGATTTGCCCAAAATAAAACTGCCCATTTCCGAGAGCGATTTCCACATGACCATGCTCTTGCCTTTCTTGACTTCATCATGTGTTTTTATGATAAGAGATCACTGCTCACGCAGGAGCATCTTCAGCTCTTCACTCCCATTTTTGAAACTGGTTTGGTCTTGATCTACAGATATCTGCCCACTTATGACCATGTCTTCCTGACTGGGGCAGACCTTCTATACCAAAGTGATTCAGCGCTTCTCAAACATTTTGTCCACAGTAATATGGTTGTCCATTATATACTGGTCTGTGTGTGATCAAAAAACTTGCAAGTTGATCTCAGACAGGACCATAATTCCAAAATCATTCAAATGAATGTGTTCCAAGTCATCATTCTCCCTCATCTGCCAAAAGATCGGAGCTTGAGAGCATATCAATAAAGCCTTTGAGAAGTTTTCCTACAAGTGAATTTTCTCACAAACTTTCTGCAATCACGCCAAAAACATCAAACATATTGTTTAGCTCTTTTTCGATATTTCCTCATGATCTGGCATACTCTACAAGAGCTTGCGTCACTTCTGCTGGTGGAATATCTTGTCACGTATTGAGTGCCTGACGAGCCACATCGAGCTCTGCTCCGTTTAGACCACTCTCTTGTAGCGTTTCATCTATGCCTGCATATATTGATGAAAGTGCGTCATCTGTTCTCAGTGTTTTGATAGTGAGTGTTTCTCCATCAAGGAGCGTAAGTCTTGCTCACAATGATCCATCTGAAGTATCTTCAACAAAGTCTCCCAGAGGTCCACGACGAGTATAGGTCTTATCCCCCTTTGTTACTGCCTCTACCGTATCTGGGAGGACATCTCCTGCTGAGAGGCGTTCTAGGTCAGTATTCAGTTCTCAGAGAAAATGAAACTGAAACTCCATTTCAGTATCAACTTCTAGGCTTGTTGGATCAATAGCCTCGCGAGTCACATAGCGGAGTCTCTGAGTGTGATCATAACGCGTAAAAAAATCTTCTCTCTTCATCGTGACAAGCTCCTGCATATCTTCAAAGTCTCGATTGTCAGCCAGTCTCAAAATCTCTTTTGCCTGCTGTATATGTCATGCTATATGATTTGAAAATTGAGGATCAGATTGGAGAAACTCCTGTTTTTCATCTATCCATGATCGAATAAGTCAGAAACCAAACTCCTCAACTATACCTTTTGCACTTTCAAGAGTGAGGGGTTCTTCTATATCTTTTATCTTATTATAAAACTCTATCACCTCACCACTTCTTTCTCCATTTTTTGAAGAAGACTCCATCTCAAAAATACTCTGAATCTGCGCTATTTTTTCTATAAATCCCTGCGTTTTTGCGTCTGGTGTTTCGAACCTTATTTGCTCAGCAAGCTCTGCTTGCCATTGAGAAATATATACTTCTCCAAATTCTGTAATAATACTGTTAGCTTCACCTTCTTGTAAACTTTCAATCGTAACGCTTTCGAGTCGCGAAAAAAATTCTCACTTTTCTCTGTTCTCAATACTCGTATCAATCACTTCTTTATACGCCTCAATACCTACATCCTCAAGAGCATTATCTTGCACATGAGAGAGAAGTGTTCTATCTCCTTTGAGATTTTCGAGCTCTATTATCTTTCGATCAAGTTTTTCTTTGAGTGGTAAAAACTCTGCATCTTCAGATGAGAGTCAGGCTATCTCTCACGCCTCGACCTTTGTGAGAAAGTTGGACAAGATTTGTACATGCTTTCATACGATAGATTGTGATGCTTGGAGCGCTTCTATATATTTTTGTGCTTCATCGATATCATCGATTCATTCTTGCCTGTCTTGCATCATCGCCTCTTCTGGAGTCTGAAATCTTAAGAATACATGAGAGCAAAACTGCGTGTATATCTGCTGTAAAAAGTACATATGTATATGGTATTTAGAGAGTATCCTCGTAAACATAGCACACTTTTTCCTTGAGTGCAAAAATCTGGATTATTTTTCGCAGTTTTTCAAAGTTATTATATACTTTTACAAAATATCCTCTTAAATACGACTATGTCCCTCGATATATTTTTTATCCTGCTCTCACTCTCTTTTGTACTTCTTATAGGAGTATGTGTTTGAGTGATACTGCTACTTTCAAAAAAATATCAATGAAAAAATAACTCCTGAGAACTCCAGCTCCTCCAAAAACAGCTCCTACACCTCTCGCATACTCTTGATACAAAGCTCTCAGACAGTACCAAGTCTCTCACGCAGAATATGTCTCAAACGATAAAAAACTCTCAAGAAGTCGCTCATATATCCAATACCAATATTGCAAACATCACCAAAAAACTGACAGAAATCACTGAAACAAATAAGCATATCAAAGATATATGAAGTCGCCTTGAGTGACTCGAGAGTATTCTCAAGAATCCAAAAAGACGAGGAAATCTCTGAGAATATTTCCTCAAAGAACTTCTGGAAAATGTCTTTACTGAGGGTCAATATTTACTACAGTATCAGCTTTCAACAGGTATCGTTGATGCGGCACTCTTTGTCTGAAATATGACTATCCCTATAGACGCAAAGTTTCCCCAAGAAAACTATGAAAAACTTGTTTCAGCCGAAGAAGATTTTGTGATCAAGAGTTATTCCAACGCTCTCAAAAAAGATATACATACTCGAATTGATGAAGTCGCAAAGTATATTCTTCCCAATGAAGGCACTACAGATTTCGCTTTTATGCTCATTCCTGCAGAGTGAATGTATTATGATATTTTTATCAATAAACTGTGAGATATAGCTCCTCAAAAACTCATAGAATATGGCTTTTCAAAAAAAGTCATCATCTGCTCCCCAAGCGGTTTTTATGCCTATCTCCAGACAGTTATCCAGTGAATGAAGTCTCTACAAATCGAAAAACAAGCAAAAGAAATCCAAAAATATGTTCTCAAACTCCAAAAAGATCTCGAAAAATATGAGCTGGGGTACCAAAAACTCGGAAACGCTCTCAATACAACAGTCAATCACTACAATGATGGCAAAAAACGCCTCGATATTATTGATAAAGATATTGTGATGATTGCTCCTGATGATACTAAAAAACGACAACTGAAGATTGAAGAAGTTGATACAATTCAATAGTTTCTCAAGGATTGTCGAGAAGAGTTTTGTTTTTTTCTTATACTCTATCATATTTTTTCTATACTATAGCTTGGGCGTAATATTTTATTTTTTTACTATATATTTATGAAAAAAATTGCACTCATTGTAAGTATCCTCTTACTTACCAGTCTTTTCACAACGACATTCGCTGTAAGTGATAGATGAATGTACGATTCAAAAAAGATGCAGATGAAAAGCTGAATGAAAGAAAGTAAAAGAGGTTTTCAAAGTCTCATGGATGGTTTTAGTGAGAAAAAGATCGAAGAACTTGAAGAAATCAAAGATGAGTTTCGAGAAAATATGTCTGAACTCAGAGACGAGTTCCTAGACGCCGATAGTGATAGAGAAAGGGATGAAGTGCGAGAAGAAATCGAAGAACTACAAGAAGAATATTATGATGAGATGAAAGAACTCTTTGCCGATAACGAAGAAGCTCTTGAAATCATTGAAAAGCAGGAAAGGTTCAGTATGCAAGATATAGAAATGCGAATGAATCGTGATAAAAAAAGAGATGGTTTTCGATCAGATAGAAAAGGGTTTGTAAAAGCGTATAAATGATCATTTATCGAGAGAATTGGAGACAGACTTGATAAGATTCCTGTAGAAAATCTCGATAAAGCTCTAGAAAAAATCGAATCTCGTATCGAGTCTCTCGAAGATAGTGATATGGATGAAGAACGAAAAGAAGCAAGACTTGATGCATACTACGCTCTTGTAGAAATCATCCAAGACAAGCTTGATGATGAAGAAACAGAGACGGATATACAGAATATTCTGGAAAATATTCTTGGGTAAAGAAAAATCTTGTGTAAGAGACCGGTCTCAAACCCTTGAGATAAGTAACTTGAGACCGGTCTCGAGAAAACAAAAAGAAATTTCTTAGAGTTTCCTTGAGAGATACAAAAACTTTTTTTTGATTTCTCATGTTTCTTTGTATAATGCCAAACAATGTAATATTTTATTTTCTTAACTATATGATTATGAAAAAAATTGCATTTCTTACGACTCTTTTTATGCTTATGACAAGCATGACAATCAGTGTATCTGCTTTTGGTTTTTGGGGAGGGGGTCTCAGTGATGATCAAAGATCTCAGATAGAAGACCTTAGAGATGAGCTTCGAGAAGATATGTCTGATCTCAGAGATCAACTTTGGGATACTGACGACGATGATGAGAGAGATGCTCTACGCGATGAGATGAGAGATCTTATGGATCAGTTTCGATCTGATATGAAGGATATCCTCGACTAAAAGCACATCAAAAAAATGTAAAAAAGACCTAAGAGAAAATCTTGGTCTTTTTTATGTGTAAGGAAATACGGAAAAACTTCGTTAAGGGAACTCTGAAAAAGGACTTTTTGTTTTCTCGAGACCGGTCTCTTACACAAGATTTTTCTATTTCTCAGAGCTTCATATATTATATTCTCCCTCTCAGAAAATCCTTCAATTCTTCTTCTCCCTCTCAGTCAGCCGAAGAAATATATAGCGCTTGTCCACTACCTGAAAACCTCGACCGAATAACTCATAACTCTTCTCTTGTAAGTCTATCAATTTTATTGAATACATAGAGCCGTTCTTGCGTTGCATGAATCTTCTCCAATATATCTTCTACTACCTGTATTTTTTCATCCATTTTTGGATCAGAACTATCAATCACATGAAACAAAATATCTGACTCTATAGAGTCTTCGAGCGTACTGGCAAAAGCATCAACAAGCTCTGGTGGGAGATCACGAATAAATCCTATGGTATCAGAGAAAAGAACCTCTGTTCCACGGTGATACTCCCCTCCCTCTTCTCATCAAGAAGAGTGTGGTAATGATTGAGAAATCCACATCTTCCCAACACTTGTTCACAAAGTCGCAAAGAGTTTGTCCTCTGCTAATACTCATTTATTTGTGAGGAAATTGAGAAGTGTCGATTTTCCAGCATTTGTGTATCAGACAATTCCAACCGTGAGAAAGCCCTTTTTCTTTCTTGCTTGACGATGATTTTTTCGGACTTTTGCATATTTTGTAAGGTTCTTTCTGATTTCTTGTTCACGCTTTGCAAGATGACGCTTCATAATTTCTGTATTTGTTTCACCAGATCCCTTTCCTCACTGCTTCCCCAGCTCCATTCACATATTAAAAATACGAGGTCACATATGCTTGATAGCTGCGAGTTATATCTGGAGTTTTGCTTCTTCGCTTTGAGCATTTTTTTCAAATATTTTCAGTATGAGGTCTACCCTATCCCAGCAAACTGCTCAAATATTCTTGAGTTTATTATTGAGAGTATGTATTTGATGAGGTTTGAGAATATTTCACATAACCAGGAGTTGCGCTCATTGGCAATGCATTTGTCCCATAATCTCATCCAGTTTTCCACTCCCAATATATGTTTTGTAGTCTGGAAAAGACCGCTTTTGTATATGATCTACGATGACAACCCCTCAAAAACTTGTTACCAGTCTCTCAAGCTCGCGCATTCTCTCTGTATCATATTCTCCAGAAGAATAGTGAGCTCAGTTTGGTGTCTTTGGACTCAAGATATCTGCAATAAATACTTTGAGCTCTTCTCCTGTTTTTCCTATCTTTGACTGAATTGCCTCCAGTTCTCGTTCAGAGAGATGACTATAGTCGATAATTCACATAAAAATAAATATGATACTTAAGATTTATTTTAGTATAAAAAATACTATACTTTGCGAAAATTTATTTTTATAAAAAAAGAAGTATGTCATCATATGATGTGATTATCGTAGGTTCATGAAGTGCGGGACTCCCAGCTGGAATGTACGCGAGTCGATACAAGCTCAAAAACCTTGTTATCGGTCGAGAACCATGAGGAGCACTTGCAACAAGCCATAAGGTAGAAAATTATCCCGGTACACTCTCCGCAAGTGGAAAAGAGATCATGGAAAACTTTGCCGAACATGCAAAAACTTCAGGAAGTGAAATCCTCCAAGATACCGTCTGAAGTATTGAGAAAACTGCATCAGGTTTTATAGTCAAAACAACAAAACAAGAATACACATCAAGGTTTGTGATTCTTGCAAGTGGAAACACTTATAGAAAACTCTGAGTTCCAGGAGAAGAGGAATTTTTGTGAAAATGAGTCAGTTACTGTGCAACATGTGATGGAATGTTTTTTAAGAATCGGGATATTGTTCTCGTCTGATGAGGAAATACGGCTCTTACCGAAGCTCTCTACCTCGCTGAGATATGTCGCAAAGTATATATCGTTCACCGCAGAGATACTTTTCGAGCAGAAGACATCTGGGTAGAGCAAGTACAACAAAGAGATAATATTGAACTCGTTCTTCGTGAAGAAGTCGAAGAAGTGGGAGGAGAGATGTTTCTTGAGTATGTACAGCTCAAAAGTGGGAAACAGCTCAAAGCAGATGGTTTTTTTGTTGCAATATGATCAGATCCTTCAACACATCTTATAGCCCACCTAGATCCAAAGATGGATGATGAGTGATGTCTCGTCGTTGATGCTCGCCAAGAAACAAGTATTTCATGACTCTATGCGGCTGGAGATGTCACCACAAACTCAAATAAATTTAAACAAACAATTATGTCAGCAGCCGAGTGATGCCTTGCTGCTGATAGTATTCATGAAGATATGATGAGGGGGTAATAAATAAACTTTACTTTTATGAATAAAAAAATATAATAAGCAATATATATTACAGTATATTTTTTTATTATGAATGAAGTTTCTTGAACAGCCTTTATACACTCCATAGAAGAGCATACTTCTTTTTTTGAGAAGTTTATTGAACAAGCAAAGCATATCAGCCAGAAGCTCGCAAGTATGAACCCAGTGGAGAGGGAAATATATCTTCAACAAGGTATATGTTCCTATGAATTTATTACGATTTTAGAAAATACCATTGCATGAGGAATTATTGATTCTCCAAACCTCATTTTTCTCGAAAGATTATATTTTCTTCCTCCACGAACAGCCCTTATATTCCTCTTATCATATTTATATATTGAATGACTATTTTTCGACAACAAAGAAACTGAAGTCCGCATATATCAGACTCTCCATAGTTTTTTTTCATATACCAATGACACCACTGCTCTTGGAGCTATCAGCTTATACCACTCTCAATTTTGTCATGAACTTCAAACAACTCTGCATAAGGGAATGAAACAAGAAGCTTCTCGCTATCTCAAAGTCTTTGCTGACTCAATAATATATATCTTAAAAAACGAATCTCAACCATTACAAGAAAAAAGTGAACAAGCTATCATAGACTTACTCAACTTTTTTCACAATGAGTGATGTATTACCCAAGATGAGCTTTGTGCCGCGGTACAACATGCAGATATTGTCCTCGCTTTATCAGATATTTTACAGAGAAACTCTCAGAGTATTTCGGAGAAAATTTCATCAAACACCGTCGAAAAAATACTACAACTCACCTCTACTAAACAATAACTCCACTTCCCCATAACTCATCTCCATCATAAAATGCTATTACCTGACCTGGAGCAATCGCTCTTTGAGGAGTATCAAAAGATACTTCATAAAAGCCTCGCTTTTTTTCTATAACACAATCTTGATCTTTTTGGCGATATCGTATTTTCGCGGTAGACCTGTATAAGCCATTTTTTTTCTGAAGAGCATCTGGAGCTACAGAGAGAAAATGAATATTTCTTACCCGAAGCTTTTTTTTATACAAATCTGTATCATCCCCATATCATACGATGATAGTATTGGTATCAATATCTTTCTCCAGAATAAATATCGGTTCTTTTTGCCCTCCGATATCGAGTCCCTTTCTCTGTCCAATAGTATAATAATATACTCCCTTATGTTCTCATAAGATATTTCCTGAGGTATCTATAACTTTTCCTGTTTTTTGAGGAATTTTCCTGGAGAGAAATGTTTCCATGCGGACTTTTCCGACAAAACATATTCCCTGAGAATCTTTTCTCTGAGCATTTGGAAGACCTATACGAAGAGCCAATTTTCGTACATCTGACTTTTGCATATGTCCTATAGGAAAAAGAGCTCTAGAGAGCTGATCTCTGGAGAGTCACGCAAGAAAGTATGACTGATCCTTGTGAGTATCTGCTCACTTTAAGAGTCTATAAACACTCTGATCTCTCACTATCTGAGCATAATGTCAGGTAGCAATCATATCAAAACCAAGACTCAGCGCCTCATCAAGAAATATCTTAAATTTTATCTCACTATTACACATGATATCTGGATTTGGCGTGATACCTTTTTTATAGCCCTCAAACATATAGCCTAAGACTTTTTCTTGGTATTCATCACGGTAATCAAAGATAAAAAAAGGAATATCAAGAAACTCTGCTACCTGTTTTGCAACCTCTTTATCCTCTCAAGTAGGACAGTCTTGACCTTCTGGAGCAAGATAGTTTATCATAAATCCAGCCGTCACATCATAGCCCTCTTGTTTGAGTAAATATGCTGCAACTGCACTATCTACTCCTCACGAGAGTCAGACAAGTATTTTTTTAGTCTCTGTTTTCACTTTCAAGTTTTTCAATAAACTTCTTCATTTCTTCCTCACTTGCAAAAAAAGTATTTCCAGAAAAAAACTCATAAAACACCTGTACTGCATAAAATGAGAGACTACTAAAAACAATGTAGATCAAGAACCAACCCAATTTTATAAAACCAAGATCAATAAAAACTTGTGAGAAATATTCTCTAAAAATAAGAGCAAAAATCACAAAAAGAGCTATCTGTGAAGCCAGATGTCGAGGAAATAAAATAATCTCTTCTTTGATTTCGCGCATACGAAAGTACAGGGATACCATACCTCATATAAGTCCAGAAAAAAGACACAAAAAGATAAAAATCATACAGAAAAATAAGTGTTATTTTTTTTTAGATTTTACAAAGAAAGTTATGAAAAATCAAGGAAAATTCTTTATTTTTCATAGCTTTCCTCATATTTTTGTCAAATTTATTTTTGCATTTTCAGAAAATATACTTCGCTTCTTGCCTCACAATGATTACTATAACGAGGAAATATTTACTAAAGCAACTATGAACATCTGAATTGATATCCGAACTCATGAATCATCTATTCACTACAAACAATTTGTAGAAACACTCTCATATATCCTGGAAAAGCATTTTTGAGAACAAAACACTACGCTCCTCACTGAGGATATCCTGCCTGGATGAAAAAACTTTTTCTTGCGAACTATCAGTGAAAAAAATATTCTCCAAAAATACGACTTCGATCTCGTAATATTTTTTCATCATCAGGTACCACTCTGATATAAGGGAAAGTATATCATGATTCTCCCCCACTTAAAAGAAGTATTTTTTCCAAAACTCTGATGGTTAGAGCATTCGCTTTATATGTATACTCTTCATAGGAGTCTCAAACACGCACAAAAGGCAATAACCCTTGATACTTGAACCGCCCTTGAACTAAACGAGCGACTCAATATTCCAGAAATAAACATAGCCCATATACCTGGATTTTTCCCTGAAAAAAAAGATGAGCATACTGAGCAAATTATTAAAATAGATATTCATGCAAAGCATAATCTCCAAGGAGCATATCTCTTGTATGACGCTCCTCACGAAATTCATAATAATTTTGAGAGGATTCTCAAAGCACTCAAAAATATCAATACACAGACCTCAACTCCTCTCTCTATTATTATTTGCTGTGAATTTACGAGTAAAGACCTCGAAGTGCGAGAAAAAGTTATCGAGTATGGTATATCTGAATATGTGATATTTTTGTGAGATATCCCTGAAAATGAAAAATCTGCCTACTATAGATCTTCTCTTGGAGTGATTTATTCGAGTATTTATGAGTCTTTTCCTTTTCATATGAGTACTGCTCTGCAAGAATGAAGTCAGATATTTGTAAATGATATCGCAGTCCTCAGAGAGGTATTTGGAGATACTGCTCTATATCTTGATCCTCTTTCTGTTCATAACATGACAGAAACTCTCAGGAAAAAACTCTTAGAAAAAACGCAGGTATCTTATGAAACTGTTTTGCAAAAATTTCATCCCGAGAATACAAAAAATGAACTCATAAAAATTATACAATCTCTCGACACTCTATAGCAAATGCGTATAATTGTCCAAAACTCTAAAGGAGGTCCTAAGAAATGAAAAAACCTTTCCTAAGAGACCAGCCTCAAATCGTTGAAATAAGTAACTCGAGGCCGGTCTCAAGAAAACAAAAATACCTTTTTCAAGGCTTCTGTAAAAACTCCCCTATGACCACACTTTCACCAAGAAACATAGAAATACTCAAAATTATCATCGAAGAATATATAAAAACTGGTGATGTTTTATGAAGTAAACTGCTTCTCAAAAAGTATGAGTTATGAGTCAGTAGTGCAACTGTGAGAAATGATATGGCTCTTTTAGAAAATCATGAACTCATATATCAACCATATAACTCCGCGTGAAGACTGCCAACAGCAAAGTGACTCAGAGCGTTTGTAAACTATATGATGCAACAAACTCCAGAGTACTTTCTCGAGGAAAAAAATACTCCTTTTCATGCAAAAAGTATGAGTGAACTCTCAGGTTTTGTACATAATATTGTCTATAATCTTGCAAAAAATACCAAAGAAATAGCATTCTTTGTTTTGCCTGATAAAAATATTTCTGAGTACTCAGGTGTTTCACAGTTTCTCCAAAGAAACCATAAAAGACTCTGAGATGATATTTTTATGCTCTTAAAAATGCTTGAGGATAAACCTAATTTTTCTGACTTTATTTCTGCTTTTCCGGTTCAACTTGGAGTCAATATCTTTATCTGAGAAGAAAATATTCTTCCATATCTCAAAGACTATACCATTATTATGAAGACGATTGAAATAGACGATGAGTTATGATATATCTGAATTATCTGATGACTCAAGATGAACTATAGTTTTAATATTTCTGCAGTGAAGGGAATTATATAGGGAAAAACGAAAATTTTCCAATCCACTCTGGCTCTATCGAGCCATCTCTCCTTTGCAAAAGGAGAGAGAAAAAAGGAGTTTTTCAGAACTTCCTTAGAACTTATTTTTCACTTTCTTTTTCTCTCTTCAAGGGAATGTGTCACTATAAACGCAGCCACAATAGTTTTGCCTATAAATATTATGCTCGTTGGTATAGTCAACACTCCTTTGAAATCCCCCACTTTTCCGAAAAGCAATCTTGAGAAATTCAAGATGTTTTTTCAGAGATGTTTCCGTCTGATTTTTCTCACGATCCTGAGCTTGATCTAGCATCTGTGTAACAGAGATACCCAATATCTTACTAGCCTGACAACGCTCATTATCACTAATAGTTTGCGTTTTTGTAGAAACAGTCTCCCATTTTTCTCCAAGAGTAAACATCTTTTCCATATCTTTATGTGGAGAATTATTGAGACTACTCGTCCATTTTGTGATTCACATCTCACGGGCAAGTAACGCTGTCCTTTCAAGTCGCATATCATAACACTCTCGACACTTCTCTCCTCTCTCTGGAGTATGTTCTAAACCACGAATTTTATGAAAAAAGTTTTTTACATCATACTCTCATCGAATGTACTTCACGCCCTCTATTTCACACACTCGAACAAAGGCGTCAAAACGCTTCTCGTGTTCAGAAACTGGTTGAATATTTGGATCATACCAATAAGCAATAACTTCATAGTCTTTTTTGAGATCCATGAGAGGAACCGTTGCATCAGGTCAGCAGCATATATGTACGAGCACCTTTTCTTTTGCTTCAACGACTTTTTTGACTGGCTTATAGCTCTTTCGATGAATCCCTACTACTCCCTGAGACTCTAGCACTTCTTTGTGTTTTTTTGTTCCATAACCAGCATGATGATCAAAACCAAAATGAGGATATAGTGTTGCGTACTGACACATCAGTTTATCACGAAATACTTTTGCAATAATACTTGCTGCAGATATCTCCGAAACTTTCCCATCTCATCAGATAATATAGAGAGGTTTTTGTGTAAGCTCGGAAAACTCATAATTATCTCTCCCATCAATCACTACTGACACCTCCGAAAACTCTTTCGGAATCTTTGAGTAAATCTCTACAATAGCTCTTCTCATTGCCTCTTTATTTGCCTGACGAATATTTCTCTCATCTATAAAAAAGTTATCCACGACTCATACTCAGAAAAATAGTTTTGGACAAGCCTCATCTTCAGGCAAAGAAGATTGAGGGCAAGAAAGATTTATAAGACAGCTATAGAGCTCTTCTCTTTTTTTTTCACTGAGTTTTTTTGAGTCTTTCACTGACAATAATATATCATTTTTTGGCATATTATTTGGATTCCATGCAAGAGCGCAGGCAACTACGGGCCCAGCCCATGGACCTCTGCCTGCTTCGTCAATTCAGATTTTTATTTTTGTCTTTTTCATATGCAGAGAGATATTACAAAAACCGATAAAGCATCTTGATATATTATTCACGATTTCTCAAAAAAAATCGTTGCTTTTCATACTGAATTTTATATATTACCTGTATATTTACAAGAAAGTTATTTTATGGATCAGATCAAAGATATTGTTCTTCAAGTAGAAGAACTGAAATTTCAAAAAAAATACAAACAAGCCATCTCTCTTTTACAAAAATCTCTTATAAAATACTCCAGTGATTATCGCCTCTACGAAGAGCTCACAGATATTTATATATATATGTCAGATTTTGAAAAAGCGCTCTCTACCATAGACTTTGCTCTGACTCTCGCTCCAAAATCTGCAACAGGAAACTACCTCAAAGGATTTATTCTTTTATCAAATGATAAAGTAGAAGAAGCTATTGTATACCTTGAAGCGTCAAATACCTACTATGGAAATAATGCTGAAGTACTGAGAAATCTTGGTTGGGCGTATACTCTCTCTGGACAAAACGAAAGAGGTATTACCATCCTAAAAAGAGCCTTAAACCTTGCTCCTGAAGACCACCTCATTACCGAAGACCTCGCCATGGCTCTCATAGGATCTGGAGAAATCCGAGAAGGGAATACACTCCTAAGAAAAATAGGAAAATAGTCCTTTCATCTATTACTCTCAACTCTCTAATCACATATATTGTGAATTTTCAAAAAAAATATATCCCCTCACATACTCTATGCCTGATACATATAGAGTCGAGAAAAGTTTCTCTATGTTATATATCTCTCAAAAATTCTGAGTGTCATATACTCTTTTATAAAGAAAAACGGATAAATAGTGATATATTTTCTTGATATACCTGTAAAAAAAAGCAGCAACTCCTCAATATCTTCTTAGATATACATGCTCAATATCTATCCCACTGCCTTCCTCAACCTGACTATAGCGTATTTTCAAGCTATGAGGGAAGTACACAAAATACTTTCTCTGAGGTACATTATAGTCATAAAAATAATACTCCCATTGATGATCATATTTTTCGAGAGGTTCTTCAGCATGCTTGGAACATTTATGAAACAAAAAAAAATATAGGTGTTTCCCTATGAGAAAATACCACTATTTTTTCGCGTATTGAGCACTGTGATATAGATGGAAAAAGAACATCTTCTCCTCTCGGAAAAACAGGAAATCATATACAAACAAAAATCTTCTATAGTGCTATTCCATGAACTCTCAAAAAGCTCTATGATGAAATATCATATATTTTGTGAGTACAAACTCTTGCGATTATTCCTAGAGAATATATTTTGCCAAAACTCTTTTCACACAAGGATATGTTATCTCTTTTTCTCGAGTCTGACACCTGCCATATATGTATCAAGAAATGATGAGAATATCTGGGTATTCGATCAGTACATATTGGAACCCGAGATTTATTGGAAAAAATACAAAAAACACATACTGCCTCTTTAGTTCATATTCAGGAAAATATCACAAAATACCAAAAAGAACAGTGCTCTTTTTTTGATATTTTAGAACAATGAGTGACCATCTCGATTCAAGACATACTATGAAAAAACCTCTGTCCAAAGAATATTCATATATCATGTGAGATACTCCCCAATGAGACTCTCCATTGATTTATCCGAAAGATGACAGAAAAACATGCCTATCTTTTCTTATCAGAAAGTACCTGTTTCATAGAAAAGAACTATTCTCAATATCTACACTCCTTAGGGAAAAGCTCTCTTCAAGAGATCTCATCACTCTCAGCTATGATGTACGCGCTGATAGAAGAAACCAGACAACACCTCTTACTCTCACACAAAAAATCCTCAAGTATACTTCAACAGGTAGCAAAAGAAAAAATATGATTATAACGCTGGTATTGAGCTCATAAAAAAATCTTCTAGTCATCAATGAATACTAGAAACGTTTTTGTCTTGTACGACTATTCGACCATGATTGATGATACTTACTGTATCACACATAGTCTCTACATCTGAGAGGATATGAGAGTTGAAAAATATGGTTGTTCCTTTTTTTCATAAATTCATCAAGATATCTCGTACCTGTTTTCTTCATATCGGGTCAAGTCCACTCATCGGTTCATCAAGAAAGAGAAGTTCCGGATCATTGATAAGAGACTGAGCAAGTCCGACTCTTTGCAGCATTCCTTTTGAATAATTTTTGAGATACTCATTTCATGCGTGTTGGAGTCATACTTTTTTGAGGAGTTTTGAGACTTTTTTTTCCAGTTCATAGCCCGATAACCCAAAAAAACTTCCATTAAAATGGAGAAACTCTCTTCCTGTAAGATGCTTATAGAGATAGGTATTTTCTGGCATAAATCCTATCTTTTTTTTACTTTCAAGAGAAATCCCATCTTCTCAAAATATCCTTATATTCCCTGATTGTGGTTGTATAAATCACAAGATAGACTTCATTGTGGTAGTTTTTCCTGCACCATTTGGACCAAGAAATCCATATATTTCACCCTGTTTTACCGAAAAACTTACATCATGAAGTATGTGTTTTCCTGAGAGAGTATTATTGATTTTTTGTACTTCAAGTATTTTCATAGCTTCCTAATAAATAATTATCTTCTTATTGGTAAATGCTCTGAGTCCCTCTGGGCCATTCTCTTTTCCGTAACCAGATTTTTTCACTCATCAAAATGAGAGATGTGGTTTCGAGGCAGCTCACTGGTTGATAAATATCATTCCTCCCTCCAATCTTTCTGCTATCAGTCGACACTCCTGCTCATCATCTCCATACACAGCAGCCGAAAGACCATACTCACTTTCATTGGCAATATGTATAGCCTCATCAATATCTTTTACTCGCACAATACTTGCTACTGGACCAAAAACTTCCTGCCTATAAGATGTCATCTCTGGCGTAACATCAGCTAGTACTGTTGGAGCATAGTATTCTCATCTGTCTCAGAGAATTTTTCCTCCACACATAAGGCGCGCTCATTCTTGAAGGGTCTGTTGTACCTGATCATCTATCTCCTGAACAAGGTCTGTTCGTGCCATTGGTGGAATTTGTGTTTCTGCCTGCATAGGATCCCCTATTTTTTGGGACTTCATGACTTCTGTCATTTCTGCTACAAACTCATCATAGTATACTCCTGGGACAATGAATCGTTTTGAAGAGTTACATTTTTGTCCTCCATTTGCGTTTCGACATTTCACTGCTTCAACTGCCATTTTTTTTGTATCTTTGTGGCTCGCAACAACAAAGGGATCATTTCCTCCAAGCTCGAGGACACTCGGTTTGAGATATTTTCCTGCAAGAGCCCCAATCACTGATCATGCTCTCTCACCTCCTGTCAGGTTCACTCATTTTACATATTTATGAGAAATAACGAACTCTGACTGAGCAGAAGACATAAAAAGATTCTGATACACCCCTTCTGGAAAACCTGCCTGAAGAAACCATTTTTCTATCTGTAGGGCACAAAGAGGAACATTTGATGCATGCTTATAGAGTTGCGTATTTCCTGCGAGAATATTTGGAACCGCTGCCCTGAGTATCTGGTTGTAGGGAAAATTCCATGGCCCAATTCCAAATATCACTCCCAGTGGATCATAGAGCATTTTTCCCTGTGTTCCATTGAGCTCATAGTCTTGAGCACCGAGGTATGTTTCAGCATTATCTGCAAACCATCTGATGAGCGTTATTGTTCACTTCATCCCTTGTAATGAAGCACTGTAGAGCATTCACATCTCTTGTGTTTGAAGTTTTGCTGTTTCTTCATAGTCTTCTTCGATAACATCTGCAAGAGAGTGAAACATATCTCTTCTCTCGGTAAAAGATGTATTTTTCCAGTGAGAAAATGCGCTTTGAGCGTTTTCAATCTTCTGCTGTATCTGCTGATCTGTGAGTGTTTCAAATGTTGCGTGCGTTTCTCCTGAATAGGGATTTATAGAACTGATTTTTGGCATAAGAAAAAGGATATTACTATAATAACCTTTCCTATTATATTGAAAAAATATAAAATATAACTTTTAGTTTTTGAAAAAATTTTTAGGAGGCATATTTTTCTTTATTTTCTCAATATCATGATTTTCTTTTACATATTCGTACTGAGGGCTTCTATAAAAAAACAAGACGCTTTTCAATATATCTCCTATATTTTTTGTAGCAAGATATGGAGTATCTCCATGTGAATATTCACTAATCTCACTTCCATTCATATGTGATAATTTTTTGATAACATCACCTATAACTCGAAAAGTATCTTTTCCAATTCTCTTATCCATTATAAGAGATACCTCATTTATATCTTTCATACCTGATATGAACCTCCGTTGTTCATAACCCTTATACATCGTTATATGATTCTAAAAATGTTTTTTTACATTTTTTGACAGAAAAAAAATTTTATTTTACAATTGTAATATATTTGAAAAGATTCATAAATAAAGAATATGCATACAACTGTAGTATATCCCGAGATGTTTGACTTACCACATAAGCCAAAATTAACCTATAAAGTACTTCAAAAAAGAGCACAGCAATTAAGGGATCAATATAGTTTCGATGCTATAAGAATTGAAATACAATCAAAGATAGATGACTTATTACGTGTCCCTAGTGATCATTATCAAAAAGCTCAAGAAATCTTGGATGGATATTCAAAAGAAGCAGCGACAAATATCGCCTGGAATCTTCAATACTTGCCAAAAAGAGTCCAAATAAAAATCGCTCACTTGTTACTGGAAAAAGCTCCAATAGAAGCAGCGCCAAATATCGCCTCAAATCTTAGATACTTGCCAGAAGGAGTCCGGAAAGAAATCGCTCACTTGTTACTGGAAAAAGCTCCAATAGAAGCAGCGCCAAATATCGCCTCAAATCTTCCATACTTGCCAAAAGAAGTCCAAATAAAAATCGCTCGCTTGTTACTAGAGAAAGCTCCGAAAGAAGCAGCGACAAATATCGCCTGGAATCTTCAATACTTGCCAGAAGAAGTTCGGGAAGAGATTGAAAATGAAGTTATGCAAGTAGTGGAAGTAGTTGAAAAAGAGCAATTGTCACAGGCTGAAGAAAGAAATCCTGTTTTATACAAAGGTATAGATGAATGAGAGGATGTATTTATCAGAAAAAAATTTCCTAAAACAGGAACAAAAACAATCCTTTTAGGAAAAAACTTCATAAACAATGTTATATTAAGAATAATTCCCAACAGTGCATTTATCAGTTGGATGGATGCATACAAAGCAACAGATACTTGGAAAAAAGAAGGTTTTGATTATGTACCAGTAGAACCAATAATAAAAGCTCACAGATCTCAGGATGGTAAAAATACCAGAGTATACTCTGGGGTATTAGGCGTGAATGTTAGTGAGTATTTAGATATGTATTCAAATAAAAAGCATCATGAGAATGTGAGAGAACAAGTAGAGAAAATGGCACTGTTTCAAAAAAGTGTGTAAAATAAGAGATAAAAAAATAAGGTATGTATGCAAATATGTACCTTATTTTTTTAATCCCTTAGGATATGGAAACTATATTGCAAAGATTAAAAAGCACAATAGAGAGTGCTATATACGAAGAATTTGAGGATTTTGTATCACGAGTAGATGTGTATAAGAACGGAACTCGTAAGATACGCCCTAAAACCTACTTTGGTCGTATGGATTTAGAAATACCTCGTACCCGTTGAAAAAAAGAAGAAGGCACAGTGTTTTTTTCTGAAATAAAAGCAAAAACACTCGAACAAATATTCGATACCATTTGGAGTCAGATACTTGGTCTGATGCGATTATGAAATACTTTTGAAGATATAAGACAGTATTTTACAGAAGTATATGGTTTTGGATTTTCTAATGATTTGCTCTCAAAAATATCAGCGTATATGATGAACTTCTGGGTTTCAAGTCAAGAACCTTACTTAATTTTTACACAATAGTATATCTGGATGCTACCTATATAAAGATGAAGGTTGAGAGTCATAGTGGCAGAAGCTGTATTAAAAGTGTGCCAGTATATTTCATCATCTGAGTAAATATATACGGAGAAAAAGATATTTTAGACTTTGTGGTGATGCAAAAACCAGAATCATCAGCTGTATGGCAAGAAATTATAAATAGTATAAAAAATCGAGGCGTAGATGATATTCTCATAGCTTGTGTTGATGGACTGGCCGGATTTCAAGAAGCAATACAATCTTGTTTTCCGAACACTCAAGTTCAGCCCTGTATCGTGCACAGAGTCAGAAACCTTCTCCAGTCCATTTCATACAAAGATAAAACAGAATTTTTTATGGAGTTTAAGAAAGTGTATAACGCTGTTTCTCAAGAGGAGGCTCTCAAGTTTTTAGAGGCTATGAAGCAGAAATGGGAAAAATATAGTATCTTGCTTCAGGAATGGTTTTATAATATTGATGTATGGGGAGGGTATTTTAAATATTCTTATCCTCTCAGAAAGCTTATATATTCTACGAATGTGATTGAGAATTTTAATGGACTTATTAAATCTAATATTTGAAAAAGAAGAGTATACTTTACTCAGAGATCTGCTGAAATATCTATATTTCTTGCAGTACAGAATAAACAAAAATCTCTCAAAAAAGTACGTGATTTTCATTCATTAAGAATGGAACTCGTAGCTTTCTTTTGAGAAAAAAGAATTCCTGTTCTGTAAATTTTTATTACAATAATTTACATACATACCTCATATCTATTTTTACACACTTTTTCAGAACTATACCAAATTCTTTTACTTCTTTAAGTTCATACTTTTGTATACTATTTTTAGCTACTTTTAGAAGGTCTGATCGATTCCTTATCTCCTTCAAAGTCTTACTATCTCAAGCTCACTGCTTCTTCAACTTGCTTAACTTTCATACTTTAAATGGAATAAGTTCCATTGCAACTATTGTTTCTATATATGATCAGTAATAACTCTTCTTGTAGTCACTCAATCAATCAAGTATCTCGTTCAAATTCGTAAATATTTCGTATAACTCCTTATATCATTCTGATATATCTTCTATCTGATCAGGTATATTTCACTCTAAAACCTGTTGTATTAAAAATGTTATTCACTTTAAAAGTTCTGGAAATTCTCTGGGATCAAGTGTTTCTGTTATGTCATATATGTAATCTTCTATTGCTTGTGACACTCCATCTGAAACTCATTGGTCTTTTATTGCTAAGGTACATTTAATAGAAATGTAGTCGAGTATTCACAGAACGAGTTCTTTATGGTCTTCAGAGATATCTCTATCAATATACTTTGATTTTAATATTTCTGCTGCTGATTTGAGAGAATTGAGCTCTGCAATTTTTCATCTCTTTGCTTGTATCATGTTATGCACTTTTTTGAGCATTATTTTCTCTTGTTTTTCATGATCCCCATGGTTAATCTCGATGTGATCATACTCTAGTCACGCTGCCTGAAAGAGTTCTATAAATATTGATTCAATATCATAGCTTAATTTTTCTCCTTTATCACTTTCACTCTCATCAATTCCTTCCCCCTGCTGCTCTCCCTCCTTTTCCTCACTCACATCTCTCCCTTCCACCTCTACCTGCAATACTCTTGTATTCCCCTCATCATCTACCAGTTTGAGAGTATAGCTTCCAGCCATCCTTACATACACTCAAAGTTTTAAATCTTGAGTCTCTTTATCTCTTGTAATAACTCCTGTTATTTTATTCTTATCACTCTCTTGAATATACACTCTCGGTACTCCATAACTCTCTAATATATCTATGTATCATACCTCATTTGTTTTGAGTTTCGGTATATAGCTCGAGAGTTTCAGTGTGACATCTGTTATTGCTACCTTGAGGGTTTGTGTTTGTTTGTATGTGTCTTGTATAATTGGATAGTGTTTTCATACTTCTTTTCCTCTGATGGTTACTTCTCAGGTGTTGTCTTCAATCTTCATTCATAGCTCTTTTGATAATTTCTCAAGAGATGTATTTAATAATTCTCTCGCTCATGCACCACTTCATGCTTAAAACCAGCATCTCTCACTTGTGTATCACTACTATGAAAATCTCTCAAGGTTATTCATTCTTTTCAATCTCGTTTTTTTAACGATCCCAGTCATTTTCGTATAAAGTAAATAATACTCAAGACATCTCAAAACTCTCCCTATCTCTAGTATCTTTAATAGAAAGCCATTTTTTCTTAATATCTTCTATTGCTTTTTGAGACTCTTTTTTAGTATACTCTGTATCATAAATCCAAGCTCAATCCCAATTAGAGTCCTGTAAGGAATTTTCAAAGTATTGCCTCCACCAATCATTAAGAGGGTTCTGTAATTCTTTTCTTAAATCTTTCTTAGTTTTTAAAAGTTTTTTAGTTTTCACTTTCAATTTCCCATCTCTGAGTAAAGGATAGAGATAGTCTAGGGTAATGTCTAGTTGTTGTTCTTCTGATATTCTATTATATGTTCCTTTCGGCATATTACACAACCAAAATTCATTTAATCATTTTGAATATTTATTTTCATATAAATCATATAAAAAATATTCTATTCATTCTTTATCTGTAAATCACTCTGTTATTCAATATATATCTTTTATGTCTTTTATTTTTTTCATAATTCTATTGATTAGGAAGTAAAAACTTTATCTCACTCCCTTCTCATCTTAATTTTTGTAGTTTTCAATCTTTCCACTTCAACAAATCCATAGTAACTTCATGCTTAAACCCAGCATCTCTCACTTGTGTATCACTACTATGAAAATCTCTCAAGGTTATTCATTGCTTTCAGTTTCGTTTTTTTAACAATCCCAGTCATTTTCGTATAAAGTAAATAATACTCACAGCATTTCAAAACTCTCTCTCTCTAGTATCATCAAAAGAAAGCCATTCTCTCTTTATATCCTCTATAGCTTGCTTTGATTCTTCTTGTGTATATTCTTTTGATTTTACTAATTTATATTCTTTTAAATTTTCTCAATCTTTTTCTAATTCATGATATAATATTTTTATTTTCAATTTCCCATCTCTGAGTAAAGGATAGAGATAGTCTAGGGTAAGGTCTAGTTGTTGTTCTCTATTATCTTTTATTTTCTCCCATTCCTCTTGAGTTATAGTACTATTCATAAAATAATTTAGTCACACCGACTGTTTATTCCAATACAAATCATAAATAGTTACAATCTTACCATTTTCCTCATCCATAGAAAATCAATCACAAATACCATAAATATCTTTGATTCTTTCTTTTTCTAAAAATTTTTTAAAGTTATTATCTTCCATAAAATATATTATTGTTCAGGTAATATAAATTTTATTTCTTTTACCTTTCCAAATTCTCACTTATTGTTTATCTTCAACAAATCCATAGTAACTTCATGCTTAAACCCAGCATCTCTCACTTGTGTATCACTACTATGAAAATCTCTCAAGGTTATTCATTGCTTTCAGTTTCGTTTTTTTAACAATCCCAGTCATTTTCGTATAAAGTAAATAATACTCACAGCATTTCAAAACTCTCTCTCTCTCTAGTATCATCAAAAGAAAGCCATTCTCTCTTTATATCCTCTATAGCTTGCTTTGATTCTTCTTGTGTATATTCTTTTGATTTTACTAATTTATATTCTTTTAAATTTTCTCAATCTTTTTCTAATTCATGATATAATATTTTTATTTTCAATTTCCCATCTCTGAGTAAAGGATAGAGATAGTCTAGGGTAATGTCTAGTTGTTGTTCTTCTGATATTCTATTATATGTTCCTTTCGGCATATTACACAACCAAAATTCATTTAATCATTTTGAATATTTATTTTCATATAAATCATATAAAAAATATTCTATTCATTCTTTATCTGTAAATCACTCTGTTATTCAATATATATCTTTTATGTCTTTTATTTTTTTCATAATTCTATTGATTAGGAAGTAAAAACTTTATCTCACTCCCTTCTCATCTTAATTTTTGTAGTTTTCAATCTTTCCACTTCAACAAATCCATAGTAACTTCATGCTTAAACCCAGCATCTCTCACTTGTGTATCACTACTATGAAAATCTCTCAAAGTTATTCATTCTTTTCAATCTGGAGATGTATACCTATAAACACTTCATTTATTCGATGGTTTTTTTTCTCACTTCCACCCCTTAGTTTCTAAACTTTTCATTACACCTTCAACTCCTTCCTTATCTCCTAAAACCTTCACTGCTCATCATTCTAATCATTTAACTTTATCTAATCAATCGACCTTTTCTAAATCCTGAGCTACTTTTATTATGTCATCAACTCAAGTTATATCCTTAAATTTACTTGCTATAAATCAAGACCTTCATGTAGACCTTACCCTCTTCACAACCCTCTCACTACTCTTGGCTCATTTCAGTTTTCCGGGTCATACAAACATCAAACTAGAACTCACTCATACATATCATTCTATCCATTGTATATTATAGGATGTAAGATATTCTTTATACTCCTCATACTCATTATATACTTCCTCTATTTGATTATATAATGCTCATAATCATTCCTTCGCTTTTTTCCAATCTTCCTCTGCTGTTCTTTCTCAGGTGATATACCCATATAGTATCTTTCAACTTCATTGTAACAAATTCAATATATCTTCAGGGGTTTCTTTTAAATCTTCTATAGCATCACGCACTGCTTGTTTACTTCCATCTATGTATCATTGATTACCGTCTTTAAACGTTCTTATTTGTTTTTTAATATTATAGAATTTGTTCTTTGTTGATTCTACATATTCTTGTACTCAACTTATTGCTAGGTCTTCTTCTTCTTTGTTTTTAGTATTTGTAGTTCTTATTCCATTATCTGCAAATGAGAGGTATGTATTGGTATTATAGTATGTTGTAGTATTGTTTGTGTCTATGAAGTATGGTTGAAATTCGTTGTAACAGTTTATACATATTTCTTTGTCTAATCAGAGTATATATATTCAGTCTTCTTCTTTCTCTAATGTTTCTCTTACATATGTTCAGCTTGTATCTTTGTATTGTATTCATACTTCTTGTAGATTCTCTTGTTTTCAGTGTATTTCAAAATACAGACTTGAGAGTCAATTTTCACTATTATTTCTTCCGTACTGGAGATCATGAAAACTCATTGCACTTCAACTCTCCTCTTCTGTACTCTCCTCATCACCATTACCACTATCACTCTCTCCTCAAGGATTTTGAGATGAAGATCTCCCTTCCTCCTCTCCCTGTGTATCTTCACTCACATCTCCTCCTTCTATCACTAGTTGTACTACCTTACTATTCCCTTCTTGATCAGTAACTCGGAGGTTTACTGTTCATGATTGTTGAGCAGCAAGCTCGATTTGTAGGTCTTCTGATCCTTGTTGTTTGATGATGCGTGCTTGGAGTTTGTCTTTGTCTGCACTGCTCATCTCTATTTTTGGTGTACCATAACTCTCAAGGATATCGAGATAGCTTGTTTGTCAGGTCTTGAGGGTAGGGCGGTAGTTCGAGATCTTGAGAGTAGTATCTTTGACAACAAAGGTGATCTGTACTGTCTGTCCATAGGCGTCGCGTATACTTGGATAATAACGTCATGGAGTCATCTCACGCATAGTAACATCACCACTGTAGGAGTGTTCTTGCTTTTGCTCCTCTGTTTGTTCGTTGGTATCAGGGTTGAAGTAGTCAAGGTCTTCATAGTCTTGGTACTTTTGGTAGTCTCATCATCCTTTGAGGATATTTACTGTGCCTTTTTCACTTTGTTTAGTGCTTATTTTTGTTGTATCTAGAACGATGGAAGGAATCTTGTATACATTGAGGTCTATAGTTGCAAGATGTTCTTGATCGTCGTAGATATATATTTGTGTTTGTCCATTCTCTTTTGCCCTCAGGGTATAACGAATTTTATACGAGAATGTTCCATCTATTTGTTTATATTCTTCGCCATTGTATGTTTTGTTTCATGTTGTCGTCGCAGATTGACGCTCACGCACATATCTAATCTCAAAAAGTGATGGATCGTCTGTTGTAAATGTAAGTTGGCGATTATTGGTACGAAAACTTCAAAGATGACAGTCTCATCACCGAGTAAGTTGACACTCGTATTCCTTCGGAGGTCGTGAATGAAAAGTCACCTTAAATATATGCGTAATATAGCTGGTGTTTTCTCACTCCATATATGCGATAAATTCTCATGATCTCTGTGAAGAAATACGAAGGCCTGTATTAGATGCCGTTATATCATAACTGTTATTCGGGAAAGTTGTGTTATAATAATATCCACCATTAGAAACTTCAAGTGAGCATGTTTCATAGGTGCTTGTCTCACACTCAATGACTTTTGGAACTGGTTTTGGCAGGACTTGTATTCGGTAAATAGCTATTATTGTTCATGATCTTTTTCTACTCGTACTACTAATATGAAGCTCTGTTTTTCCTGGTTTGAGTCACTCTAGGTATCACTTGTTGAGTCGCGCTATTGATTTATTGACTATATGTGTATTTACATTTCTGAGACTTACTCCTAAGTTATAGGTTCTTTCAGTTGTATAGAGTGTATAGTCACGATAGTGAGGTTCAGATTTTACATGTATGATATATCTATCGTAGTCATCTCTGTCTCTGATGATGATTTTTCCTTCTCAAACTCTGTCTACCTCTATACTTATACTCTTATCATATTTTCGTATATCATCATACATAACGGTGTTTCCTTGATAATAAAACCTATATCTACGAATCGATTCTGGGAAAGATATATTAGCTTGTCCGTACGCCCAACTAAAGTTGAGATGATACTCTTGTGGCACAGGTTTTGGAATCACCGTAATTTTATAAGTATACCTATGAATACCCTGCTCTTTTACATAAAGTTCTACTTCTCATCATTTCAGACCCCTGACATAATAGCTCTTTTTTTGATAACGAGACCCTGATTTTGAAAAACTTATGTATCAAGAAGCAGAAAGAGAAAAATCTGCATCATAAGACTTATAATTTAGAGATTTCAACTTCTCCTGCTTCACCGTTACTTCTCGAACAATTGGTGGTTTAGGAACAACTTCTACATTGAGTATATGTCTCACTATTCATGACGGATATTCTCGAAGAAATAGCGTTTTGTTTCACGGGAATGTTCCCGTGATCTTTGCCTGTCGTGAAAGTTTATTACGCCATGTATATACTGACAATTTTCCACGTCACTCAGGCAAATGTGATACAGTATATGAAAGAGTATCTCATAAACGAAGAATCGTCTGTTCTCATTCTCAAACGCGAATACTATGTTCTTGGGGTGCTGGTGAAGGCTTTACCTCTAGCTGTATTGTGTACCTATGAATCCCCTCTCTTTTTACATATATCTCGAGATTCCCCGCCTTTTCTCAAGTGATATATACTCTATGCTTATCAACTGAGAGTTTCACATGTTCTTCTGACGAATAAGAGTATTCATTGTTTGTTGGGTAATTAAGATTGTGAGAAATCGTCTGCCACTCATGTACGCTACTTTGTATAACAACAGGAGGCTTCGTAGTAATATGTATACGAACAAGATACTGCTGTACACCTGTTATATCTCTTGTCAGATATTCAATATTTCATGGAAAGTCGGCTTGTATACGAAGTGAAGAACTCCTCTTTTTTATCGATACCCTCGCACCATCATTATATGTTTCTTCAATACTATAAGTACGTTCAGGAAAATAAAGTTTGAGTTTGCTTCACTCTTCAATCGTGACATCATATTCTTGTGGTGGTGGAGCTGGGGTAACAGTAACATTAAAGGTATAAGCATGCTGCGAAAGAGACTCATTTATCAATTTTAGCTGCGTGCTTCCAGCTGTCTTTGCGTGTATATACAAAGACTGATAACCTGTACTATATGTAATAATATCTTCGTCTCATATCACTGGAGTAAAACCCTGTAAATGATACATGTTTTTATAAAACCTCTGTCATTCAATCAGAGAAATTTCTTGTTCTTGTGGTACTGATGTTATATGAATATTATAGGCATGAGTATAGTTTCTGTACACCGTCATAGTTCGAGTATCTCCTGAAACATTCATACCACTTCCATATATCCTTCAAAGAGTATTCCCGTCTACATATAAGTAGTTAGTTTTTGTCCCAAAATCCACATATAGACCCCTACCATACTCCACATCAACATATATATCTTTTGGTGGTACTACTGGCTTGGGAGCAGTAACAGTAACATAAATTGTATAGTAATATTTTCCATAACGAGACATTTTATAGGTAGATGTTCCTTCGAGAAGTCCTCTGATAGTAAGTACATGACGACTAGTGTAATGCTCAGAAATCAGAGAGTTTGTTTTATGAAAACGATACCTCGATGGTTTATACATACTAAAACTACAGGTCTCTCCAGCGTTGATGTGACAGTAATATGTATTTTGAATTCCAAAAGATTCCTCACTATCTTCTGCTCATTCTCTGTTTTCCATTTCTTCCTCTGAGAGTTCTGTAAATTCTCAAAGTGTAAATTCTTCAACTTCATCACCAAGACTATGTATCTCCATCCCCTCTTCATCTTCTTCCCATAAATCCTCTGGTGTTGGAATCTCATTTTCTAACTGGTCTATCGTTGGGAAGATAATTGCCTTTCCACTGATAATGTCTTCATACTCTTCTTGCGTAAGTTCTTGATGAAAACTGTCTTCTATCTGATCTTCTTCTTCGATGAGGGTATCTGACTTGATTTCTTCTTCGAGCACCTCTTCTCCTCTATATTCTTCTATCTCTATAGTTTGCCACTCTTCTTCGTCTATAAGACTATTAATTTCTACAGAATCTTGTGCATCTCATACAAAGAGTTCGTCCTGAGTCTCGGGAATAATAATCTGTTCCAGTATCGGAGTAATAGGAATGATACCATCTTCTTCCTCCTGCTCTGCTGCGACTTCGTCATTCTCGCTATGCTTGTTCTCCTCTCAGAGAGAGTCAGGATTTGGTGAGCTATGTATCTCAATATCATCATACCCTGTAAGTGGGTCTCACTGTATATCCTCAAGATGTATTTGCAGATGTGGATCATGCTCAGTGATAACCAGCTCTTGAAGTTGTTCATCAGATACACTATTTATTTCCACCATGCTTCCCTCTTCTTCCAAAGGGAGAGAGTCAGAATGAGTATCAAGAAATACTTCTCTATCGTAGCTGTAATCAAATACTTCTTCTATAAGAGGAATTTCTTCAAGTTGATTTGTATCAATAGTATTTCCTTCCTCATCTATAAATATAAGCGTTTCTGAGTCTTCTGGATATTGCTCGAGTTGCAGAGGAGTAAACTCTTGTTCTTGAAAGTTACTTATATCCACTCCACTTTCAGCCCCATCTATGAAGAGCTCTTGGATCTCTTGTACGGGATCCTCTCCATACTCTTCTTGCATATCTTGTTCTTGTTCGACATCTTCACTGTCTTCTTCTTGTTCACTGTCGAGAGAGGGCTGAAGTGCAGGGAGATTATCCAAATCAATTGGTCCTTCCAGACGAAGACTTGGAACAGTTTCTCCCGCATCTTCAGTACTGTTGATTTGTGTTTGATCTATGAATTCTCCATCTGCATTATATGATTGCGATGAATACGGTGTAAGCGTCTTATTTTGCTCAAGTTGGACATCAACAACTCCTGTCTCATCCAGTTCAAAAAATTCTTCTTCTGGATTTTCACTATTTTGTATTTGGTTTTCGCTGTGTTCTGAAAAAATATTGAGATCTATCGTATATGGTGCTATTGATTGGATAAGCGGCACTGATCCATCTGTCTCTTCAAGCTCAAGGTTAGAAACGCGTACACGTTCGTCTGCCTGTTCTTGTTCTGGGATAAAAAATATTTCTTCATCAATATATGTGGTTTCTGAAATGATTTCTGCATCACTCAGCGAGGACCCTGAGTCTTCGGTTTCCTCTTGAAAGAGAGTTTGGGGATCAGGGATGTCTGGCAGGATATCCTGATCACTCAGATCAGGAAGAGGGGTATTTTGAATAGTCTCATTTTCATCTACTACCTTCTGAAACTCTTCAAGAAAAGACAGGGTATCGACTCTTCCTCCTATACTTTTCCCTGAAGTATTTTCAAGAGGAACACTATGCTTTTGTAGAAGTTTTCGCATATCTCTCGTACCTATATCCTTATCTTGCGTAAGAGCCAGAGAGACGAGACCTGAGATATGTGGCGTTGCCATAGATGTCCCTGAGAGACTTCGATAGCTTCATGTATTTTTTGGGTAGGTTGAGTATATATCTACTCAAGGAGCAGATACATCTACCTTACTTCCATAGTTTGAAAATGGTGCTCTTTTCTTATCTCTGTCATAGGCTCATACTGTTATTGACTCCGAACACCCTCATGGAATAAATTTTTCTGCAGGGATATTGGCGTTTCCTGAGGCAGCTACAACGATTCATCCATTTTTGGTATATGACTCTATCGCATTACAGATAGCATGATCTTTGGGATTTCCTCTTCCTCACAGACTCATATTAAGAATATCGATACCATTTTCTGTCGCGTATTCGAGAGATCTGAGTACAGCGTAACTTGGGCAAAAACCACGATTGGTACAAATCTTGAGAGGGATAAGTTCTGCATAGGGATTTACTCAGATGATTCACTCTTGGTTGATACTGGCAGCAATGACGCCAGCTACATGCGTTCCATGTCATTGGTCATCATATGCATCATCATCATTATTCACGAAGTCTTGGCCTCTACTGATATTAGTATTATTCCTGAGATCAGGATGAAGATAATCTATTCCTGTATCTACGACTCAAACTGTCACTTTTTGTGGAGAAGATTCTGAAAAGTGATGATATGTTTGGTATTCTGCTATTCCCCATGTACGAGATATATCCTCTCCCTCGATGAGAGAGGAGGTATTTTTCGATTGGAGGGAAGAATTTTGAGAAAAGAGGCTGTACACCTCTGGGAGGATTATCTGTATTCCGATAAAGCTTTCTGGAAGAATTCCTTTTTCTATATCTTCGAGCATTTCTCTTCGAAAAATTGAATCTTTTTCTAAAAATACTTCATAGACTCGTTGTCCTCATGACTCGTACATAAACGATACTCGGGTACTCGTATCAAAGCTATGAAAGCGTTTTTTTACCTTTGATACAGGAAGTTCCGTTTGTACTATGATACTGTAGTCTCATGAAGATGTTTCAAGTGAGTCTTGAATAGTTTCCATAGCCTCTTCTATTTGTTCCTGTGAGGATGCTACCTCTTGTGGTATTGTTTCTTCTATATCTTCGTACTGAGTAACACCAGAAACAACTTTGAGGAGTACGACTTTTTTTGCCTCTTGGACTTTTTCCTTGATGGCTTGTGTATTTGTAGCATCTTGGATTTCTTGTTCTACTTCTTCAAGGTATTCTGATACTTCTTCATGCTTTTCTTCAAGTCTCTCTGTTTGCTGATCATTTGTGAGATTTTTCTGGAGTTTTTCTACTGCCTGATCGATAGCAGTATCTAATACTTCGAGGGTTTGTGTACTCTGCTGTTTACTATTTTTCAGTTCAGATTGTTGTGCAGCATAGACCTGTAGCCACTGCATTTGAGAGAAAAATATGAGTATCAGACACCCAAGACTCAAAAATCTTTTCATAAAAAAATGTGAAGAAATAAAAACATACTCACTATGCTGAAATATCTCTTTTTCCCAAGATATTTATATTTTTTAGCAAATTTTTTTAATAATTTTTTAATACTTGAGAAGCCTTATCAAAAAAATTGAAAAAAACACAAAAGACTTATAATCTCTCAGGAAAATATTTTAGTTTTTTAGCTACAAAAAAATGACTCAAATATCTATCGTAGGGCATAAAAATCCGGATACAGATAGCGTAATCGCTCCTCTAATCATGAAAGATTTTCTTACAAAAAAATGATATACTCCAACCGTATATATCCAGTGAGAAATCAATAAAGAAACTGCCTACCTCATAGAAAAATATGGATTTGAAACACCAGAGATTCAGAGCTCACTTAACCCAGAGATAGAGGTGTGTCTCGTTGATCATAACGAGTCTTCGCAAGCTCCTGATAACCTCAAAGAGTTGAATGTCACATGGCTCGTTGATCATCATAGAATGGACTTTCATAGTAGTACTGCCCTCTATATTCGCGTAGAACCCCTCTGTTCAAGCGCTTCTATTTTGTATAAGATGTACCGAGAGGTCGGGTTTGAAATATCTCCAGAAGTTGCAACAATGATGCTCGCATGTATCATGTCAGACTCGCTCCTATGGAAATCTCCTACTACCACTGCTGAAGACAAAGCTATTGCCAGTGATCTCCAAAGTATTGCTGGTATTTCTGATCTTGAAGCATTTGCCATGCCCATGTTTGAGGCAAAATCTGATCTGGGAGATATGCCGGTAAAAGATCTCATACAATATGACTATAAAAACTCCGAGTTTGGACCATATAAAATAGGTATCGGAACACTCGAAACCACCAACCCAGAATATGCCCTAGGAAGAAAAGAAGAGATTGTAAGAGGACTTGAAGAGCTCAAGACAGAACAAAGTTTAGAGTTTATTATGCTCTCTATCATAGATATCCTTGCAGAAGAAAATACAACCATTGTCTTAGAAGGAAAAGATACAAAAATACTCGAAGAAGTTTTTGGATGTCATGTTCATGAAAACCAAGCATCTCTTGGTGCACGACTCTCACGCAAAAAACAGATTGCCCCCGACCTTACTGACTATTTTAACAGCTTATAAACTGATATATCCTCTCTTCTTTTAGTCCTCTTATCCATCTCTCTGAAAACAAGAGCAAGTAAAACTATATGCGCAAAAACTCTCTCTGACTTATCATCTGACGATTTCAGCCTTTTCATATAGGTCACGAACTCCTTGTGCAAAAATCTCTACAAGAAAATCCAGTAACACTCATCCTTATCGGATCAAGCAATATAGAAAATATAGAAAATCCATGGAGTTATGAGAAGAGAAAAGAAATGATACAAGATTTTTTTATTTCTCAGAAGTTTCTTACACAACTATCTATATCTCCTCTTCCTGATTTTCCCGATGATACCGACTGGATTCAGGAAGTTCTTTTACATATCCCTGATAACATACAATATATCACACTCTACTGTGGAGACACCTCAACCGATTCTGCGGTAAAAGTCCTCAAAGAGTTTGAAAGTAGCTTCTTTTTTGAACTGAGTATTGTAGAAATTCCTCGTAGTCATCTCCCCATATCAGGGACAAAGGTTCGAGAACTCTTGGAGGAATGAGATACACAAAATATCGAAAAGTATTTACGCCCTGAAGTGATATCTCTCTTAGAAAAATAAGATATTCTTCAGGAATATTTAATTTTGAAATAGAAAATATTCTCCCTATACTTCAAAAAATACTTATTTTTTAAAACAATATATATGTTAGATAATCTCGAAGGAGACCTCAAGAAAGCTCTCTCTCACCTTGAAAGTGAATTTTCAAAGTTGCAAATGTGACGCGCAACACCAGCACTGGTAGAGGATATTCAGGTAGAACAGTATGGAAGCGTGCAACCACTAAAAAACTCTGCCAGTATCAATATCCTTGATCCTCAAACGCTCTCTATCGCTCCATGGGATAAGACCCTGATTCATCCTATCGCAAAGGCTATCACCGATGCTGGAACAGGGCTCAATCCACAAACTATGGCTGATAGTGTCCTGATAAAAGTTCCTGAACTTACTGAGGAAAGACGACGAGATATGGCGAAAGTTGTAAAAAAATTTGGGGAAGAAGCCAAGGTCTCTGTGAGAAATGTGAGATGAGACTATCATAAAGCGATTAAAAGAGCTGAAAGTGAGAAAGAAATCTCTGAAGACGAAGCAAAATCTTATGAAGCTGATCTCCAAAAAGCCATTGATGAAAGTAACAAGAAAGTAGAAGAAAAAACAAAAGCAAAAGAAGCTGATGTTATGAAAGTATAAAGATCAATTCTCACTTTGAATCCCGATTATACTACCTACTACCGGAGGTGGCTAGGTTGAAGGCAGTTGCTTTTAAAGTGGCTAAAACAGGTTTAAAAATATCTGATGAAAGATTACAACATATTAAGGATAGACATTTAGTTTGAGGAGAATTATATGTGCCTCAAAAATCAAGTTATTTTTTTACCGAAGATAGTATCGTCAATTTGATAGATACATTTAGTATAAATAGTTTGAAAGTAGCTAAGGATTGAAAATATTCTATTACTAAATCCTTTGATTTTAACATTTGATTTGATAGAGTAACAGTCGGGAGTATAAATAGTTTTGTGTAAATGGTTTTTAGAGATCTATACACATTTTAAGCTTCATTTAAGTATGATATATATGATAATGGTCATATTTTTTAATGCTCTTTTATGACGCTTCTCATTATTGCCTTTTTCTCCTGAGTACTAACCGTTCTCGCTCCATGCGTCCTTCCTCTCCTCCCAATTATCCTCTGAGCTAGTGCCGAAGACGGAAACAACAAACGCATTCCCATAGTGATTATTGCTTCGCTGAGTATCTCGATCATCATTTTCTCCCTTCTTTTAAAAGCGAGTACCATTCTCATAGATGTTCCTCCAAGTTTTTGGAAAACTTTTTCAGGATGAATTGTTATCTCGCTTGGTATTATCACGCTTTTTCCAAATACTTGGAAATATATTTCTACAAAACTCTGATTTACAGGAACATCAAATACCCTTCTTCATAAAACACAAGAAAAACAAGGTATATCAAAATATATTTTTATGGGGTTTGCACTTGGTCCAGTATTTAGTAGTTGTTCTCCGACCTACGCCCTGATACTGACAATTATTCTTCCAGTAGGATTTGCATTTTGATTTTTGGCTCTGATATCCTATACCCTCTGACTCGCAGTCATCCTTTTCGCTATTGCGATATTTGGTCAATCACTTGTCAGGAGACTCACATGGGCAAGTAAACCAGACGGAATATTTAAAAAAATATTATGAATTGTCTTTATATGTGTCGGTATCGCTATACTGACCGGCTATGATAAAAAAATAGAAATAGCTCTACTCGATGCTGGATTTCTCAATACTACAGGATTTGAACAGAGAATCATAGAAGAATTTGATATATGAAATACTGAGCCAACACTATCCTCTGAACAAAAAACTCTTCAAAATGATAAACCTCTACACTCCGAGTGTCGTGATGGAAGCTGTGAAAAACATATAGAGTGATCGCTTTCTTTTTTAGATCCTGAGCACCTGTTAGAAGGAAAATCAGAGAGCGTATCAGGATATACAGCTCCTGATTTTCGTTGATTGACTGGATGGATAAACGCAGAAAAAATATCAAGTCTCTCTGAGTTGAGATGAAACATTGTGATGATCAAGTTTTGGACAGCAAGCTGCGTAAACTGTATCAATACTCACAAGCAGACACAAGCACTTTTTGAAGAATTTTATAGCCAAGGATTGAGAGTTATCGGGATTCATTCGCCAGAGTTTGCGTATGAGAAAAAACTTCAAGAAGTACAAAAAGCCGTAGAAAGATATGAAATTGGTTTTCCGGTTGCGCAAGATAATGACTTTGCAACTTGGAAGGCATATAACAATAAGTACTGGCCAGCTTTTTATCTCATAGACCATACAGGAAATATTCGCTACACGCATTTTTGAGAATGATGATACGAGGAAAAACGACAAGAGATCATACGCCTCATAAAAGAAAAACAAGAAGATACTTCCCTAATAGATACTGGTAATCCTAGAGAAGAGATGAGTACTTTATGAGAAGGAGAATATCACTTTTCGCGTCAAGGACTTCAAACAAATACGGCAAAAACTCTTATTGACCTCCAGCTCGTTCTTGATGGATGACCATGAAAAGATGGTATTCCTGCCATTCGAGCACCAAAGTTTTTGAACCATAGAGAAGTAGCAGAAAAGTCAGCATATCTCGGAGATGATGATTTAGGACTTGTACTTGTTGATGAAGATAATAATGCGCGATTTTACGGTTATGATGTTTTGGTATGGCACGAGATTGTAAATGATGATTTTGCTGGAAAAAAAGTTGCTGTTACTTTTTGCCCACTGTGTGGTTCGGGTATCGTATATGAGAGAGTTATCGATGACCAAGAAGTACACTTTGGTGTCTCTGGACAACTCTATAACTCTAATTTGCTCATGTATGATTCACAAACAGAAACGCTCTGGAGTCAGAGTGAGTGAAAAGCATTGATAGGAGATAATATAGGGAAACAGCTGAAGATAATTGATACAGATCTGATGAGTTATAGTGAGTATCAGAGACTCTTTCCAGAGGGTGAAGTGCTCTCAAATGAGACAGGATATCTCCGAAGATATGGAGAAATACCATATGGAAACTATGATGAGAGTGAAGACCTCTATTTCCCTGTATGATGAGAGAGGGATATGAGCTATCATCCAAAAAAGCTTTTTTATGTCGTGCGAGATGGAGATATAGTACTATGATTTCCATGGGAAGAACTCTGAGCGTCATGAGAGTCAACAATAGAGCATGAATGAGTGAGGTATACAGCTCGCTTTGATACAGGTCTTGCATCTGTATCAAGCTCTCAAAATCCTCAGGAAATCCCTTGATATTTTGAGATGTGGTTTTCTCTTGTTGCAAGTCATGGAGAAAATCTGATACTTCCATAATGTTATATTATGAAAAAAATACTTTCTTTATGAGGAATCTTCGTCATCATATGTTTCCTTGTTTGATCTCAATATTTTCTGAGTACGGCTGATATGAAAAAAGATAGTTCACAAATAAAAGGAGAACAGAAATATGCCTATTTTGCTGGAGGTTGTTTTTGGTGTATGGAAGGCATATTTGAAGCGCAAGACGGAGTGTACGCAGCAGAGTCAGGGTATATAGGAGGAAGTGCTGATTCAGCAAATTATACGCAGGTAGCATCATGAGAAACACAGCATCGAGAGGCAGTTCGAGTGAGCTATGATCCTGAGAGTATTTCTTATGCTACTCTTGTAGAGCTTTTTTGGACACAAATCGATCCGACTGATCCAGACGGTCAGTTTGCGGACAAGGGCTACCAATATACCACAGCGATATATGTGAGTGATGATGAGGAAAGGCAGATAGCTGAGGCGTCAAAGATAGCTCTTGCTGAGTCTGGGAAATTTGAACAAGAGATTGTAACCGAGATACTGAAGACACCAGAGTTTTATCTCGCGGAATCGTATCATCAAGATTATTATAAAAAATCAGCTCTTCGGTATAATCTCTACAAAAAGTGATCCGGAAGAGCTGGATTTATCGAGGAGAACTGGAGACAAGAAATAGCCAAACTGACGCAAGATACCTATAGCGATGAGGCTCTTAGGAAAAGGCTTACACCTCTCCAATATCATGTGACGCAAGAAGAGGGGACGGAGCGAGCATTTCAAAATGAGTACTGGGACAATAAACGAGCAGGGATATATGTAGATATTATTGATGGAACACCTTTATATAGTTCTTTGGATAAGTTTGATTCATGAACTTGATGGCCCAGCTTTACTCGCGCTCTTTCAGATGATGTGGTTACCACTCATACAGATACGCGATTTTTTATGACTCGCACAGAGGTGAGGAGTCGTTCTTCCGATGCGCACTTGGGGCATATTTTTTCTGATGCGCCCGATGAGCTTTGAGGGATTCGTCATTGTATCAACTCTGCAGCTTTGAGGTTTGTTCCAGTTGAGGATTTGGAACAAGAAGGGTATGAGGAGTATAAAAAGATGTTTGAATAAAAGAGACAGGGGAATAACATGATCAAAAGTTCAGAAATGAAATGCAACTTTTAGATAAGAGAAATATTTTTTAAAAAAGTTGCTTTTGAGGGTTGAATTTACGAGAAATAATATATTTCATTTATATGAAAAATATATTTTTTGTCAAATTAAATTTTTCATATTTTTTTAAGATATATACGCACAATATATAGTATATCTGCCTGTATAATATTTTTTCAGTATATATGAAATCATCAGACCTATTTGTAAAAATCCTGGAACAAAAATGAGTGGAAACTATTTATGGTGTTCCTGGAGAAGAAAACCTTGATTTGCTCGATAGTATTGGTAAATCTTCAATCAAACTCATACTGACTCGCAATGAACAAACAGCAGTTTTTATGGCAGCAACTTATGGACGCTTCACAGGAAAAGCTGGAATTGCTCTGGCAACCCTTTGACCATGAGCTACCAATATGATGACAGGTATTGCTTACGCCCAACTTGGAGGTATGCCAGTAATCGTTATTACCGGACAAAAACCACAAAATCACTCAAAACAATGATCTTTTCAGATCATAGATGCCGTGAGTATGATGAAACCAGTAACAAAACATGCTATAAGTATTGTTTCTGGTGAGAGAATACCATACATCTTAGAAAATGCCTTTCGCATTGCTGAAGACGAAAAACCTTGAGCCGTTCATCTTGAACTTCCCGAAGATATCGCTGCAGAAGAAGTAGCCGAAAACTTTACCCAAATTGATCTCAAAACACATAAAATTCGCCGTCCAGAAATAGATGAAAAAGCGATTATACTTGTAAAACAAGAGTTAGAGAAGGCAAAATGTCCGATAGTTCTTGTAGGAGCTGGAGCAAACCGTAAGCGTATCACTAAGTATCTCACACTTTTTTTAAAAAAACATAATATCCCGTACTTTAGTAGTCAAATGGGAAAAGGGGTGATAGATGTGAGTCTCGATGAACAAAACCTTGGTACAGCAGCACTTACCAGTGGAGACTATATTCATGAAGCGATTGCTGAGTCTGACCTCATTCTTTCAGTATGATACGATAACGCAGAAAAACCAACAGATATTTTGGGTATCAATGGAGTTCCAGTGATAAATATCAATTTTACCAAATCACATTTTGACTATGTATACTCTCCATACATTGATATTATTTGAGATATTGGAAATGCTTTTTGGAGGCTCTATGAGTTAGAGATCGATGGACAAAACTGGGACTTTAGAAGGATATATGAGATAGCCCAATGAAATAGACAAAAAATATCTGACAATCTCACACTTGAAGATGATATACCTTATATGATGCCTCGAAGACTCGCAAAAGACCTCAGGGAAGTTCTTGCCGATGATGATATACTTGCTCTTGATAATGGTCTCTATAAGGTATGGCTTGCTCGCAATTATCGAGCTCGCCAACCTAATACACTTCTCTTAGATAATGCTCTTGCAACCATGTGAGCTGGATATGCCAGTGCTATGGAGGCAAAGAGGCTTAACCCTGAAAAAAAAGTTGTATGCGTGACAGGTGATGGATGACTTGTGATGAATCTTGGTGATCTGGAGACAACTGTTCGTCTTTGACTGGATCTAGTGATAGTGGTGCTGAATAATAGTTCTTATGGAATGATAAAATGGAAGCAACATTGAGGAGGATTTGATGACTATGGTCTTGATTTTGGAAAAATCAATTATGTACAAATGGCTGAGAGTTTTGGAGCAAAATGATACAAGGTAGAGAAAAAAGAAGATTTCCAACCACTTCTTACTCGCATTATAAATGACTCGGGTCTTCATATTATTGATCTTGATTTTGATTATCCCAGAGATGGGAAAATTTGTTAAAGAGACTTTGAGAAATAAAAATTCTTCAATCCACTCTGGCTCTAACGAGGCATCTTTCCTTTGCAAAAGGAGAGAAATAAAAAAATCTCATGTAAGACACCGGTCTTGGAAAAAAACGAAAATGCTTTTTTCAGAGTTTCTTACCATATTCCCAAAAAATTTTAACTACTCACAGATTGGTCAAAATCGATACAATACACTCTTGGTGGTTTATCCCAATCTATTTCACCTTCTGGCGTGCGTTCATGGAGTATGCAGAAATTTTTATTATGTGTGTGTCCGTGATTTATACCCATTTCTTTAAGAACATTTTTTATTTTCTCGGTATAGTTCTGAAAAAGTGTGTAAAAATAGATATGAGGTATGTATGTAAATTATTGTAATAAAAATTTACAGAACAGGAATTCTTTTTTCTCAAAAGAAAGCTACGAGTTCCATTCTTAATGAATGAAAATCACGTACTTTTTTGAGAGATTTTTGTTTATTCTGTACTGCAAGAAATATAGATATTTCAGCAGATCTCTGAGTAAAGTATACTCTTCTTTTTCAAATATTAGATTTAATAAGTCCATTAAAATTCTCAATCACATTCGTAGAATATATAAGCTTTCTGAGAGGATAAGAATATTTAAAATACCCTCCCCATACATCAATATTATAAAACCATTCCTGAAGCAAGATACTATATTTTTCCCATTTCTGCTTCATAGCCTCTAAAAACTTGAGAGCCTCCTCTTGAGAAACAGCGTTATACACTTTCTTAAACTCCATAAAAAATTCTGTTTTATCTTTGTATGAAATGGACTGGAGAAGGTTTCTGACTCTGTGCACGATACAGGGCTGAACTTGAGTGTTCGGAAAACAAGATTGTATTGCTTCTTGAAATCCGGCCAGTCCATCAACACAAGCTATGAGAATATCATCTACGCCTCGATTTTTTATACTATTTATAATTTCTTGCCATACAGCTGATGATTCTGGTTTTTGCATCACCACAAAGTCTAAAATATCTTTTTCTCCGTATATATTTACTCAGATGATGAAATATACTGGCACACTTTTAATACAGCTTCTGCCACTATGACTCTCAACCTTCATCTTTATATAGGTAGCATCCAGATATACTATTGTGTAAAAATTAAGTAAGGTTCTTGACTTGAAACCCAGAAGTTCATCATATACGCTGATATTTTTGAGAGCAAATCATTAGAAAATCCAAAACCATATACTTCTGTAAAATACTGTCTTATATCTTCAAAAGTATTTCATAATCGCATCAGACCAAGTATCTGACTCCAAATGGTATCGAATATTTGTTCGAGTGTTTTTGCTTTTATTTCAGAAAAAAACACTGTGCCTTCTTCTTTTTTTCAACGGGTACGAGGTATTTCTAAATCCATACGACCAAAGTAGGTTTTAGGGCGTATCTTACGAGTTCCGTTCTTATACACATCTACTCGTGATACAAAATCCTCAAATTCTTCGTATATAGCACTCTCTATTGTGCTTTTTAATCTTTGCAATATAGTTTCCATATCCTAAGGGATTAAAAAAATAAGGTACATATTTGCATACATACCTTATTTTTTTATCTCTTATTTTACACACTTTTTTGAAACAGTGCCCTACTACCCTCTCTTCATACAAAAAGAGAGGTTTTATCTGATATACCTCCATCACTTTAGGAAGCTCTGAGAAACTCCTTTTTTCTCTCCTTTTTCAAAGGAGAGATGGCTCGCTAGAGCCAGAGAGGATTAGAAATTTTTTGTTTTTCAGAGATTCTTTTAGGTATAAAACTGTAATTTAGGGGAAACTTGTACCAATATTTGCATGAGAGAAAAATCTATGATACGCTTATTGAGTATTTTTAGATTGTAAAAAATAAATTATGTCAGAATGTCTTGTAGAGAATCATACAGATTTCAATGAATCTATAGAATTGACTTATACCGATATAGATCAGATATCAATAACGAGAGAATCATTCAATAAAACACTCTGGGAGAATCTTCGTAGAATCCAAGAGTTAGAGGATCGAATAAAAGCTATTAATGTTTGAGAATGAAATGATTGATGAGAAAATGAAAGAGTTGATACAGAAAAGTGATTAGAACTTACTCAGCTTCAATCAGAAATATATACTCTTACTGCTGAAAACAAACATCTAAAAGAAAACTTGAGAAGATTATTATGAGAAGAGCAGAGACTGGCTAGAACAAGTCCTGAACAGTTTAATAAATATAAAGATAATGTACGATTATTCTTAGATGGAGTTATTGATGTCAGACTTATGCTTGAAGGTAGGAAAGAAATAGTTTTTAATCCTAAAAATCAGCTACATTTAAACTTTTTACAAGATATTTATTCACATATATCTTTTTTTTGATTTACTTGAGATGATGCCATAAAAGCATTTCAGGATACTCATAGTCTTGATATAATACATGCTAAAATTACATTAATGTCCTTTGAGGATTTGTAAAAAAACTTGCCTTCTTAAAAAACTGGTTATAATCCCTGTGAAAATTTTATCTCCAAGGACACCATTATGGCAAAAGGAAAAAGAACATATGTTGCGTACTATTCAACAGAAACTGGAAATATGGTACACATGACCAATATCCAAAAAAAGAATTTTGAAGCTGGAAAAAAAGGTCCAGAACTCAGAAAATATAATCCAAAGACGCGAAAGCACGAAGTACTCAAAATGAAAGAAATCAAAAAAGGATAGTTTTCAAAAAATCCCTCCTACATGAGGGATTTTTATTATCCTTAAGGAGACTCTGAAAAATAGAAAAATCTTGTGTAAGAGACCGGTCTCAAGTCCTTGAAATAAGTAACTCGAGACCGGGGTCTTGAGAAAATAAAAATGCCTTTCTCAGAGATTCCTTAGGAAATACGGAGAAACTCCTCCGTTTTTTGTGAATAGCTTAGAGCAATCTGGTTGATACCATACACATAAGCAAGTATCATGCTGTGCAAACGCATTGAGATAACTATACTCACCATTTTGTGTGAGTATATCGTATACACCTCTCCCATACTCATACATATCTCTCTTCCAGGTTTGAGAAATTGCTGTAAAAATATCGCATCATTTGCCAAAATATCTCGAGTGTGAAAACTCTGCGGAAGAAAGAGAATGCTCCCTCCAGCATTTTCAATATGCTGACACAACTCTTCTATGAGAAGCGTTTCTATGTTTGGATTTCCTGATTTTCCAAGATAGCCTGATCGAAGTGCAAGACCAACTCTCTTCCCTCTAAAATCATGTTTTACAAGATCTTTGAGTGTAAAATCTCTTGAAGACAGCTTTCATAAAATTTCTCCTCACCACTCCCCCTCTTGCATAACCGGATCTGGTACTACCTGAGATGAGACTCATATATCTTGCAATATACCCTGAGACTTTTTATCTCTCACGGTGACTTTCCAAGCTTTATAAAAAATACTTTTGAGTTTTTTTATATTTTTTGAATCTCTCACATCTATTCAGAGAGCATAAAAGTAGATTTTTTTTCAAAAAAATCTTGCAATTTTCGCGCGAAACACCCATTGATCCAGAGGATTTTTTACTGACTGGTTTTCCTTATCATACATGATTCCTCATCCACCTATAACGACTCTGTCACTCTTGGAAATAACTTTTAAAAAGATAAAAAAATTGCGAATATTCCTAAAAAAATTTCTTGGGTTTTTAGATCAAAAAGGAAAATACTCAAAATACTGAACTCATTTTTGTTGAAAAAAAGGATTCTTCACATCATAAGAGGCAATAAAAAATTGCGCGTCATCTCAAAACTCCTTACGCAGTAACTCTAGCTCATTTTTCACGATGAGCTCATCACCAAGATTTTGGCATCAAACAGAAGCAAATATGGATATATTCATAACGTTTTTGGGAGAGATTAACTCAATTCTCGTATCATATATGGAAGTATATCCTCGAGAGTCTCTAGGTTTGCTGGGATGTTTTGCATAGCTCTGTGTATGTCGCGAGACTGGTATCACATGTTTTGGAGTGTCATAGCAATATTTTCTCGCATATCTGCTGGCAATATATGACCTATACCTTGATCATCTACCAGCTTCTCAGAAGACCTGTTTTGTATATGATATGTTTTTACGAAGTCTTTGTCTTTGAGTTCGAGGACTATTTTTTCTGCCATTTTTTTTCCTATCCCTTTTATCCCTTCTATGGTTTTTCTATCTTCTGATATTATAGCTTCTATGAGTCTATTTTTTCATAGAGAAAGTATTTGGAGTGCGACTTTTCCTCATACTCACGAGATTTTTATCAGTTCACTAAAAAGCATCTTTTCTTCAAGACTTTCAAAACCAAAAAGTCCCTGTCATCATTCTGTGATATGATGATATAGATAGAGAGAAGCCTCGTCAGACATAACAAGATTTCCGTAGCTGAGAGATGAAATACCTATCTCGTATCATACTCCTGTTGCTGGAAGTATGAGTATGGTACTTTCAGATATATCAATAATTTTTCCTGTAATATATGCTATCATTGATTTTTTGCTAAAATAGATATATTTCTAGTGTAGTTATTTTTTTTATAAATAAAAATACATTTCTCTTCTGAATATCCTGGAAGTGTTGTACTTATTCCATCCCCAACCCTTCCTTTCAGCAAAAAAAGAAGGGAGCGAGGAAAGCAAGAAAGAATTCAAGATAGGAATTGAGAAAACATATTACTTATTCCACCTCTGAATCTCCTCCTTTTAGCAAAAAAGGAGGAGGGCTCAAAACTTGATAGAAAGTCTGCAGCCTCTTTCCTTTGAGAACAAAGGAAAGAATTCAAGATAGGAATTGATACACTTATTCCATCCCCAACCCTTCCTTTTAGCAAAAAAGGAAGGGAGTAAAAAAAAATTCAAAATAGAAATAGCATCCATAAAATGAAACATATTCTCATATCTCTCGTGAAACTCTACCAAAAACTTCTGTCTCCTGATCATAGTTTTTGGGCAAAAAGCATGGATAGAGCTCCGTATTGTAAGCATTTTCCAACATGTAGCCAGTATATGATAGAAGCCTTGGAGAAAAAATGAGTTTTTCGGTGAACGCTCATGTGAATCTGTCGTATATGTCGATGTATGCCGTGGAATAAGGGAGGATATGATCCGGTGGAGAAATAAAGTTGCTTTTCTCTGCTTTTGTATATAATCATCTCGCCTTTTTCCTCCTACGCTCATACAAGTCTTGGAGGATACCAAAAGGAAGTCCTTTTCCTGGACGCTATACCTTTTATTTTTTTATATATAACTATGGCAGGAAAAAAATATAAACAAGCTATGCAGTTTCTCAAAGAAGGAATGTCATACACTCCTGAAGAAGCTGTTGAGCTTCTCGAACAAACAAATACGGTCAAGTTTGATCCCACTGTAGAAATACACTTTAATCTCAACCTTGATCCAAAACATCAAGACCAAATGATCCGAACCACTACAAAGCTTCCACATGGAACCGGAAAAACAGCGAAAGTTTGTGCATTTTCTGATACTATCAGTAGCACAGATCTCACAAAAGCTGGAGCATATGTTGCGGGTGGTGAAGAACTGATCTCTGATATTGCTGCTGGGAAAAGAGCTCTTGATTTTGATGTCTGTGTTGCTACACCGTCTATGATGAAACATCTTGGGAAGATTGCTCGAGTACTTGGTCCAAAAGGACTGATGCCAAATCCTAAAACAGGAACTGTCGGAGAAGATCTTGTAGCGGTTATTACTGATATTGCCGGAGGAAAGTTTGAGTTCAAGACGGATAAGCAAGGAAATGTACACTCTGTTTTTGGAAAACTCTCTTTTGGAAAAGAAAAACTCATAGAAAACCTTGAAGCTTTTTTACAGATTATCAGTGATGTGAAACCTTCTGGTGCAAAAGGAAAATATATCAATTCTGTAGTTGTATGTAACGCTATGGGACCTGGTATTAAGATCAATATGAATCCCGACGAAAAATAAGAATACTTTTCAAAAAAGACCTTTGAGAAATTCTCTTAGGTCTTTTTATATAGCGAAAATAGGAAACATCCTACTTATGCTTCTGCGCAGCCTCTTTCAGCGTCTCAAGCGTTTGCGCTCAAATCATTTGTTCTACTGCTTTTCCGTCTTTCATCCATACAAGAGTGGGAATACTCATAACGCGGAACTCAGCTGCAAGATCTGGCTGCGTATCAACATTGACCTTTCCTACCTTTACTCCTGTAGCTTCCAAATCAGCCAAAACTGGCATCATCCCCTGACACGGTCAACACCATTCTGCCCAAAAATCTACAAGTACTAAACCTTCTGCTGTTTCTGATGAAAAATTATCTTTTGTAAAATCCATAGTATTACATTTAAAAAATAAGAATAGGGACAGTATATTTTTGAATTTTAAAAAATCCAGAAATTAAAGTGAAGAAAATCTACCCCCGTATACGAGAAGTCTGAAACTTCTTCCAAAGTTTTTTCCCCTCAGCAAGCAAAAAGAGTATAAGCGTTGCCACCAGCGTGATCATCACAAAATATTCATCTCCATAACGCATTGCTAGTATTCCTCAAGAAAGAAAATATATATAACTCAAACGCTGAATGCGCTTCCAGTTTTTCTTCAACAGTCTCTGAGAAAAGTTATTTGAAGTTATGAGAAGTATGATTGCTGTTACTTCACTCATTCTCGCTATAAGAGAGGATCCAAAAGACCATGAAGACCACGAGAAAAATCCATAAAAAGATCCTGTAAGAGTGAACCAATTTGAAAAAAGTATCGTAAGAATAATCGTTGCCGACAAGATACCAAAAGCCCGACGCAGAAGACACAATTTCCTAAAGAGTTTGTGGCTAGGAAATAGATCAGCAAGAGGGCGAATCATCATCACAAAAACAACCGCATACCAACTCGCGGCAAAAAACCATGTATATATCGTCAGTCATAAAAAACTAGTATACAAAAATCAAAAATAATTCACTCCTAGCCAGAGGAGAGGGGCTATCAGTAAAAAAACTGGTGACAATATATTTCCGAGCTGTATCAATGTTTTTGGGTTCATAAGAGCATTTTATTGAGGATAATAGTCAAAATGTGTACTTGTGTATATCTCTCCTGTCTCTGAAATAATCATTCACTCAAGTCAGTGAGTCGTCTCAAGTATATGTACTGCTTTTTGAAAAGGACATACAAAGAGCGCGGTACTATAGATATCTGCCATGGTACAAAGTTGGTGCGTGATATATGTTGCCTGAACTCGTTCTCATTGTCTAACTTTTTTATGAAACTGTAGGTGTGTGCCTTTTTGGAGTTTTCTTCTATTTCCTGCTGAGCTGGCAATACTCATATTTTTGAGAGAAGTTTTTCCAATATACTCTCAGAGTTTTACAGGATTTTCAAGATGAATATCTTTTTCTCCGATGACTCTCATATCTCCACCAAAGTTTATCACTCAAAACTTGAAATGTTTTTCGAGCAGCCTATAGAGATAATCAACAATATATCATTTTCCAAAAGACCCAAACTCGAGAGAAACATTTCATCAAAGTATTATCATATCTCCATGTATCACAATATTTTTATAGCCAATATTTTCAGGAATTTTCTTCTTCTGTATACCGTAACCAGCATTTTCTAAAAGTGGTAATATCGTGATATCATAATACCCCTCTGTTTGGTGAGAAACTTTGAGAGAGAGTTCTATGATCGCTTTTATCTCTTTTGTGAGTCATGCTTTCTTACCCTTATTGAGTTTTGAGAGCCAGTTTCCAGAAATAAAGCGAGAATATTTTTGTTCAAAGTCATCTATGTATGAAAATGACTCAGTAATGACTGAATTGATATTTTCTTGAGACTCTCCATGTATTTCGAGGAGAGAACCAAAACATTGTTTTTTGAGATTGATTCTCATAAGGTTGTGTATCTACAAGTTTGATTAAGGGAGTTCTGAAAAATAGAAAAATCTTGCGTAAGAGACCGGTCTCAATCTCTTGAAATAAGTACTCGAGACCGGTTTCGAGAAAACAAAAAGGAGTTTTTCAGATCTTCCTTTAAGATATTTTTTAGTCCTGTTTCATTGCAGCTTGAAATGCTGGATTTGTTAGTGAACTTCCCGAAACATAAAACTCAGATGCTTCTTGTTCTGTCATACCTATTACTGCTTGCACCTGTTTATTAAAGTTTTTCATACCTCTATAATTTGGTGAGGTCACAGAGAGAGACTGTATTGTTCCATCTTCTCAGAGAACATAGCTGATGTTCATATCTACTTTTCATTTTGGGTTGTTATAGCTGGTAGTTTTTTCGATGGTTTGGGGAATAAACTCTTCGGTTAGTTCTTGCCGGGGAGGTATTGATGACTCGGTGTTTATCAGGTCTGAGACAACACTATCAATAGCTTCTTGCGTTTCTGGACTCATTGAGTCTCATGTTTGGTCATCGCTTTCTTGTTCCTCATATTCTCGAGCAAGGTTTTCTTCTGAAGGGGTAAGTATCTCTGGAGGATTTTTCTCTTGGTTGATACTTGTTTGAGATCCACATGAGGCAAGGAAAACGATGAGGAGTATAGCAAAAAATGATTTCATATTTTGGGATTTGAGATATATCTTCCGTATTATATGTATAAGTATTTGAGAGTAAAGTGAGAAAAAAATCGCGATAGTAACAAGGAAGAGAAAAACAGATTCCTCTCTATTGTTTCAAGGGAAATAAATTCATCTACCAAGAAAAGCCTCGTCATTTGATGAGGCTTTTCATATACTCCTTTGTTATAATGACTTCACCTGCTCAACAATTCCCTCAAGACTATTCCCTCCAACCCATTTCTTCACAAAGTTTCCTTCACTATCAAGATGTACAAAAGTGTGCTGACTCACAATCCCATACTCTTTTCTCAGAGTGCGCTGACTATCAAAATCTGTTTTTAGAATACTCAAACCAGCAGGAATCTTCGCTGAAGAAAGTGCTGCATCAGCAGTTCGACAGCTCGGACACCACGCAGCATGAAAGAAAAGTACCGTATCTCCTCCATGAGTAAGAGCATCTTCACTGTACTCAGCATAGACACCACTGCGAGTTTCTGACAGTTTTGATCGCGTCTCAGATACCACCTGTGATACTTGTGGTTCTTGTACTGGCTTTTGCTGCATAACTTCCTCCTTCATAGCTTTCTGATCTACAACAGTTTCCCTGATCTCTGTCGAAACAGTTTCTTGAGGTATAATAACCTCTTCCTGTGAAGTATCCTGCGTAGTGCACGATGCAAGTGTTACCAAGAGTCCACATACTCAAATATAATAGAGCTTTTGCATAAAATATATGTTATAAAAATATACAAAAAAATTGTATAACAACAGACTTAAAACAAACTTAAGGAAGTTCTGAAAAACTCCTTTTATCTCTCCTTTTACAAAGGAGAGATGTCTCGATAGAGCCAGAGTGGATTGAAAAATTTTCGTTTTTCAGAGCCTTCTTAATAAGGGAGGGGAACACTGAATTATCTCTACTCTCCAAGAATATATCACACTCACTTTATCGTTCTTATACACTCCTTCCCAAGTTTTGTGCGAATATTTGATATATACACATCAAGCTTATTATCACTCCCAAACAATGCTTCTCATCACCATAAGTATTCTATAATATCACTTCGAGATACTACCTGATCACGACTCTCAATCAACTTTTCCATAATAAGAAACTCTTTATGTGTTAGATGAATCTCTTGCTTATCTCTCATAAACTTTCGCTTCTTCATATTTATATCAACTCAAGAAATATGAAGTCAGGGAGATGATGAAGTTCATCGGTCTTTATATCGTAAATGCACCTGTATACGAGCCAGAAGTTCTGAAAGATCAAAAGGCTTTACCAGATAATCGACCGCTCATACCTCAAAGCCTGCAAGTCTTTCTTGAAGAGATGACTTTGCCGTCATCATGATGATAGGAGTATTTTTTCTCTGTGTGACTTTTCTTGCTATTGATATCCCATCTACTTCTGGTAACATAAGGTCGAGTAAAATAAGGTCATAGTCTTCTTTGAGAGCTTTTTCTATTCCCTGTTCTCCATCACGCGCATGAGAAACCCTATATCATTCTAGCTCCAGAAACTCCTGAATATTAGATGCGATCTCTGTATGATCTTCTATGATGAGTATATGTGACATATCATTGTGTAAAAAAATATATATTTAGATCTTATTATTATGTTTCAAAAGAAATGTAAACACCGTTCCCTGAGAAGTATTCTCTGAGAGAACTATCTCCCATCCATACATATCACTTATACGCTTTACTAAGTACAGACCAATACCAAATCCCTCTATCTTGGTATCTTGACGATAAAACTTTTGCCATATCTTCTCTCTTTCTCAAGAGAGTATTCATCGACCATTATCTCAAATAGAAAATGTATCAGTATCTGCATGTATTGTTAAAGCCACTTCTTCTCCAGAAAATTTACAAGCATTTGAAAGCAAGTTCGCAATACATACACGAAAGGTACTTTCCTCTAGCTGGTAGTAGAGACTCTCCGATATATCTATATTGATCTGTATATTTTTATGTGGAAACTTTTGTCTCATTGTCTCACATTCACTCAAAAATATATTCCTCACCTCGAGCTTTTGAGTGATAAGACACATCTTGTTTTCCTCCACGCGAGAAAGAAGAAAAAGAGATTCTAAGAGACTATTCATCTTGTGTATTTCTCTTCGACTTTCAGAAAAATATGCTGCGATATCGAGTTTTTTTCCTCTATGCTTTTCTGCTTTTTTTTCTAAAAGATCAAGCTTTGAACTCATAACCATCAAGGGTGTTTTAAACTCATGACTCACATCTGTGAGAAACTGCTTGAGTTTTTCTGTTTGATGAGTAATACTTTCAAGAGCAGTATTAAAAGACTCTTTCAGCATATAGAGCTCATCATGCTGTGGCTCGTTACAAGTGAGAACTTGTTTCGGAGCATGAATATCTATATTTCGTATTTCGTGAGAAAAGCTCCTGAGAGGCCTAAGAAGAATTTTTGTGACATATTTTCCAGCTGCATATTGTACAAGGAACATCAACAAAATAAATATCAGAGAAACCTTCATGATAGTCACTTGGTCATTGATATACTGCGTCGTATCAAAAAATACTTTCACTTCTCCTATACCTTCAAAGTACTTTGAATAGATAAAATATGTAGTATCTCCATCTTTATAGAAATATCTATCTTGTATTTCTTCTGGTGCTTCTTTGATTTTTGAGCTCACGCTTGGAGAACATATGAGTTCACCATTTTGTGGAATGATCATAGTGTCTTGCGTCATCAGATATGCCTGAAAAGCATCTCGGCTCTTTTGATCTTGAGAAAAGTTCATAGAGTTATAGGTAATATCCATATCTGAAAAACTTTGTTGCTTTTGATCATTATACCAAATAAAAAAATAGGTAATATTAACCAGTAAGAGGAACAGTACCAATGAAAAAAAAGCAAACAGGGAAAAACTCAGTGATATTTTTTCAGGAAGAGAAAATCGGTGAAAATACCGCATAAATTTATAGTTAAGAAGTTTCTCAAAATTTCCTTACGGAAGCTCCGAGAAAGGCATTTTTGTTTTCTCGAGACCGGTCTCTTACACAAGATTTTTTTATTTTTCAGATTCTCCTTAACACTCTCATCTATCCTGCATAGCAGCAAAAATACGCTTCATCGCAACAATATAGGCTGCTGATCTATAGCTCGTTTGATACTCTTTCGCGTGGCTTACTACATCTGATGCTGCGAGTTGTATCTTGGTTTTGAGTCGAGCATCTACCTCTTGTTCATCCCAATAAAAATTCATATTATTCTGCACTTGCTCAAAATAGCTCACCATTACCCCTCACGAGTTTGCGAGGATATCAGGAATTACTGGAATATTTTTTTGCTCTAAAATACTTTCAGCCTCTGGAGTGATAGGGCCATTTGCAAGTTCGAGAATCATTTTTGCCTTGATGTTTTCAGCGTTTTCCGATGTGATCTGATTTTCAAGAGCTGCAGGGATAAGAATATCACACGCGCATTCCAGCACTTCTTTTTCTCATAAAATACTCATATCAGTATCATCTGTAACTGATTTTCTTTGGGACTTCATCATGCTTACTTTTTCTATATTTATCCCTTCCTGGTTATATATTCCTCCTCGTGAATCAGAAATCCCTATCACTTTTGCTCCTCTCTCTTCTAAAAGCTTGGCAGCTGTCAGACCAGCATTTCCTGCTCACTGAATCACTACGGTTTTTCATGAAAGAGATTCATTTCGTCATTCAAGTATTTTTTCGAGAACATATACTCCTCATTGAGCTGTTGCTGATCATCGTCACTTTGACCCTCCACTAGAAAGAGGTTTTCCCGTAAAACTTCATGGAGAATATACTCCCCGCTGTTGAGAATATTCATCCATCATCCAGGACATTATTTTTGGATTTGTATTTACATCTGGGGCTGGAACATCAATATCGGGACCAATGTACTTATATATTTCTCTTACATATCATCGTGAGAGTTGTTCGAGCTCTGTTTGTGAAAGTTCTTTTGGGTTGACAATGATTCATCATTTCCCCCCTCCGAGAGGAATATCTATCACGGCACACTTACAAGTCATCCACAGAGAAAGAGCCTTTACTTCATCTCTATTCACATCTTGATGAAATCGTATCCCTCCTTTAAATGGTCCGCGAGCATCATTATGCTGAGAGCGAAAAGCCTGAAAAACTTGAGTATTCCCGTCATCCATCTTGACAGGAATATATACCTCTAAAATACGTCTTGGCTGTAGAAGTCGCTGGTAATGATTTTGATACATATGCTGCGTGTCATAGAGTTCGTACGCTTGTCTGAGTTGTTTTTGAGCATTTTCAAATGCGTCAATATGTGTGTGTTTCATAGTCTCTTGTAAAAAAATATTATTTCCAAATATCTAACCATACACCTATATAATGTACCACTATATAGAGGAAGAATATATAGGCAAGGATTCATACACTGAAAACGAGGAGAATAGTATTTATGACTTTTTTTCTCTGTTTTTTTACTGCGTCGAGCGTACAAACTCCTTTTGTATAAAAATACCATCATAAGGCTCACACGAGTGACAAAAGTCCCACTCATCGAAACACCCACTTGTATGTTCCATAAAAGAGCTCTGCCAGCTCTGTTGCAACACTCAATGAGACGATTCATAAAAGGAAAAAGATCAGTGGTGAGAGACAGCACATACTTGCAAGTAATACAGGAATACCGGTGAGACGAAGAAGTTGTTTGAGAGTCATAAGAAAGTGATGAAAAAATATTATTTGCAAGTGTAGCATGCTATCTTAAATCAAACTCAATTTTATATCTCTGCATATCTACATTGATGAGTCGCAGTTCAACGGCATCTCCAAAGTATTTTTCTTCTCCAGAGCTGATATGTACTATGCCTATAGCGTCTTCTTGCATCTGATATCAACTCAAAGCATACTCAACAAATCACTCAATAGTATTTTCAAGTTCTACAAAAAATCACTTTGTTCCCACTCAAGAAATACGCCCTGTAAAATATTGTCAGATTTTTTCCTGCATATACTTACATCCATGCATATCTCTCACGCGATATTCTATTTTTTCTGCTCTCTCAGACATTTCACTACATTGTCGAGCAACTTTTGGAAGTATCTCTTGATAATGATCTTTTCTTTCTCGAGATATTCATGTTTTTCCCGTAATATATTCTTTGATAATCCTGTGTATTTGTAAGTCACTATATCGACGAATAGGAGAAGTAAAATGTGTGTAGTATTGTAAAGCAAGTCAGAAGTGTCATAGGTTTTTTTCACTATACTTTGCCTTTGCCATTGACCTCAAAAGTCTTCTTTGTAAATATGAGAGAGAGGGATGTTTCTGAAGAAAGGCTCATATATCAGAAAAACTCCTAAACCCCTTTTGAGAAGAAAGAGTCTGGGAAATATGTTTTTCATGCGATATCTTTTCCAGCATCACAAGAAAACTGTCTATATCTTCTGGGTCTGGATCTTCGTGTACTCGGTACAAAAATGGGATTTTTGAAAACATTTTTGCTACCTGCTCATTCGCAAGCACCATACACACTTCGATGATTTTGTGAGAATCATAGCGTGGATAATCTCTATAATTGAGTGGTTGTCATGTGGTATCTAGTTCCACATATGTTTCTGGAAAATCAAAACTGAGTACTCATCGCTTTGTCGCATTTTTTTTCAGTATATCTGTGAGTTTTTTGAGATGGTTGAGATGATCTTGGAGTTCGCGCGTTAGCTTTCATCAAAACTGAAGCAGGTCTCAAAGTTGTAAATCTTCTCAAGATATACTGCTTCAGGGTTTTTCCGTGAGAGACTCTACCTCTTGATATGTCAGTCTATAGTCAGAGGAAATAATACTCTCATAGACCTGCGTATTTTGTACTCTTCCCTCTAAATCGAGATGCATCTCACAAGTCAGAGTCAGTTTGTCTTCTCCGGGATGAAGAGAACACAGTTCATTTGAAAGTTTTTTTGGAAGCATAGGTATCACTTGATCTGCAAGATATATACTTGTTGCTCTTTTTCGAGCTTCTCTATCAAGCGATGAGTTTTCTGGTACAAAGTGAGTAACATCAGCAATATGCACAAAGAGTCTCCATCCCTTTTGCTGTTTGGGTTTTTCTCCTTCGCGAGATTCGGCAAAAAGAGGTTGTAGGGAAAGAGCATCATCAAGGTCTTTACTCTCACTTCCATCTATCGTAAAAGTATAGAGTGATCGAAGATCTTGACGAGTCTTTTTTTCTTTTTCTATTGAGACCGGTCTCACCATCTGTAAGTTGTTTCAAAAGTTTACTCTCACTCATTCTTGCAAAGCTATCTTGTATATATCTTCTCGCCCTTTTGGCATTTTTTGTATTGATTCCATGATTCTTCATTCTGGGGACTTTCCTTCCCACTTGAGTATTTGTACGGCAACTTCTTCTCCGTGTGTATATCACCTGAGGTGTTTCCCAGGAATAAAGATATCTTTTTTTATGATGGAGTTTTCCGGAAGAACAAAGGCAAACTTTTTGCCTATTTGGAGTTTTCAAATAATCATTTTTGTACTCCGCTGAACAACACTACATATCACTGCCTCCTCTCTTCCACGAAAAAACTTTGTACGAAATACAACTCTATCTCCATCAAAGGCTCAAAGTGTATTTGAGCTATGCACAAAGTATCATTTTTTTTCGTTTGTTTTCTCATATATTACATCAATAAAAGCAACTCTTTCATTTATCTGTTTATATACTCACTCTAGAGTCGTATGATGTTTTTTTGGAGTCGACTGATAAAAAATCTTTTTTGTGACTGCTTTCTTTTTTGGAAGAAGATTCTGAGATCATGCCTGTCATTTTCTGATATGTTTCTTCATAAAAAAATCTCTGCTGATATTCCAGAGATTATATGCAGGAAAGTCTAAAAACAAGAATTTAAAGGAGACTCTGAAAAATAGAAAATTTCTCATCCTCTCTGGTTCTACCGAGCCATCTCTAGAATATGTAACCCTCCCCTGACCCCTCCCTTGATAAGGGAGGGGAAGATAGATTCTTCTCTTTTTTTGAAAGTTGTCATAATTTTGAAGGGTTTTTTGTTGATAATTGTTTTCTCACTCTGAGTCAGCTTCGTCAAGGCTTTTTTTATACATTTTTCCCTTTTATATGCTATTATTTGTATAAAGAAATTTATTTTTTCCTTAAAAGGGCTTTTTCGAGCAAAAGGATATAGAATATAAAAACTATGAACAACTTTGACCCTTCCAAACTCAATCTCAATATTGATGAAGAAGTAAGCGAAAATACTCCTCCTATCTGAAATAGAAATGTATCTCCCGTTCACGAGGATAGACAAAAGACTTCTGAGAAAGAAAAAATAAAAGAGGAAATAATGCCACAAGAAAACACGTCAACTATTGATCCCCTTTCTGCAGAAACTCATACACATACTCCTCAAGATACTGGTGAAAAAGAGCAAAAAACTCCAGAGAAAATACCTGCAAGTAAAATCATAGATATCAATATCCAGTCTCTTGAAGATGTTGTGACACTCCTGCATGAAAAAGAATATGACTACATCATCGTAGAACCTGAAGAAAATGAGGTCAAAATCACATGTAAACAGGATAATATAGACCGAGAAATTCGATATATAAAGTATCCAAACTATACCAACATACTCTTCAAACTCAAACAACTCACAGGACTCATTCTCGAAAATACAGATGTCGAGCAAGAAGGAAAAGGAAAAGTATCTGTCTCGTCAAAAAACTTTCATATACACAGTAAAACTGCTCCATGACAAAATGGGGAACGACTATGGATACGCGTCAAAGAAGATCTCAGTGTTCAAGCAAAAAAACAAAAAGCCAAGACCCCTCTCTCAGCAATATTTTGATTTTTATGAGCAATCCTCTTTGTATGACTCATACTCTGAGGAGCTTTTATTGCCTTTATTGTACTGAATGCAAAAACAGTGGAAGATGTAAAATTCTTCGCCAGCTTATGAATCAACCTCAATGATATCAATAGCTTTATATCACAAATTGTTAGTCTCATATTTTCCATACTGCTTTTTATCTGTACCATTGCTCTCTCATATGCTCTGCTCACATTTATACTTACCAAAAAAGTATTGAGAAAAAAGCGTATCAACTTTGCAATACTTTCTGCGACTCTCCTACTTTTCACTTTTATGACGGGAAGCGCATGGATGTATATTGATCAACAAATAAAAAACCTCCCAAACTGGCAAGAACAAGCATACGGAGACCTCAAGATATTTGATAATGATCTGCTTATCTCTTCACAGTTTCGTGATACACAGGCGCTTTTATCTAGTAGTGAAAATCTGATAGGACCTGTAACTCTTCGCTTTGATCTGAATAACTTTCAAGATTCTCAAGCAAAAAAAGGCTTTCAGGTAAAAAAATATATTTGGAGTTTTGGTGATATTACAGAAGAAAGCTTTACTCCCGAAATCATAAAAACTTTTTCTGATATATGAAACTATGAAATATCTGTGAGAGCGCAAGGAACAGATATAGAGGGGAATCCTCTCACCCAAGAAATCGTCAATGTTCCTGCCGTGACTATTTCTCACACTATAAACATGCGAGAAACAAAAACAAAAAGTTGAGGGAAAAAAGTCTCTTTTGATGCTCAGAATCTCAAGAATTTATGAGAAGTTGTATGGTATTTCCTTGAACCAAAAACAGCAGATAATCCAAATCCTCGATATCCTGAATGGACAGAAATATATACATGATATGAGTTCTTTCCGAGTGATATTTTCTTTTATGATATATATGTCGGTGTATCTCTTCAGTCATGAAATACTACTGATCCACAGATAGATAAAGTTCTTAAGCTATGAAACGATGGTCAATCAGAAATAGTATGAGATATACAAGCCCTCGCATCTCTCGAAGATGAATTGTCTTATAGTTTTCAGGTAATAGATGCTGCTACTGCTTTTGGAAATGGTTTTATCGAAAGCTACCAGTGGCGTATAGAGGATAAAACATATAGTGTCTGACCCAAGAGTTCTGGATCAAACAGTTCAGAGGTGATACAGCATACTTTCTCTCGCTTTGGAGACCAAGAAATAGAAGTGGTTTTGACAGATACTACTGGTGCTCAAAAACTCCTCACACAAATCATTACGCTACAAAAACAACTCAAACTCCGTTCATCTCTTATCATAGAGAACCAACAATGAGAAGATCTCGAAAATATACGATATGAGGAAAATGCTCATGAGTATTTTATTGATGAGCAAGGAGTACCAAGCACTCTCAGTTTTATTGCTCGATATGTGAGACCTGAAAATATTCTCTATGTACTCAGTGATGTCACATGGGATATATGAAATGATGGAGATATTGATGGAAATGGAGAGAGGTTTGATATGGAGATACCCACAGCTGGAAATCATACTCTTAGAGTCAATTACACCTTTGAACATAGAAGAAACAAAGATGACATTATCAACCTCTCAGAGTTTGTATATATCGAAGGACTCAAAAAAGATGCTGTTTTGAGTCTGGATATGCAATATGAGGACAACTATGTTCCTGTGAGTGTACGTTTTGACGCCTCAAAATCTTTTATCAAAAATGATGATATCGTAAAGTTTACCTACGACTATGGTGATGGTATCATAGAAGAGAGAGACGCTATCAATCCATGACATACCTACAAAAAAGCTGGAGACTATACGGTCAGGCTGACAGTTACGGGAAAATCCGGAAAAAAATATTCTCTAGAAAAGAGTTTGGTACTTCTCCCTCCTGCGCAAGATGTTTCTATAAAAACGAGTCTCAAAAGAGCTCCTATCTGACAAGGAATTGATTTTTCATCCGCTGATTCTCAGGGGCAGATCATGGAGTATTTTTGGGATTTTGGTGATGGAAATATTTCTACCGAGGCAAATCCCACTCATAGTTACTCAAAAACTGGAAGTTATACTGTCACTCTCAAGGTAGCGTTTTCAAATAATAATTCTATGAGTGATAGCGTAAATATACAGGTATACAAAAAATAAATCATTACAAAAAAAGACTCTTTCGAGTCCTCTTGTATTTCCAGTCTGCAATCAAATGATACAGAAGGATAATATATATACTTCTCAAAAAAGAGAAAGGAAGACCGTCGATATTTTATATCAACGGTCTTGTAGCGTTTTAAGTGGTACCTTTTTCGCTACAAGATCAAGCCCAAAAGCTAAAAATAGGCTTGTCCTCCTTCAAGGACAGATATTATATATACATATTTTTACTGTCAAATATTTTTTATACTTTTTTTATTCTAAAGGTACAGCATTTGAAATATCTCTCTGACCTGGGAAATCTTTGGAGAGTTTTTGCATATCTTTACTATTCAGACTCCATCAAAGTGCTCATAAGTTTTCATCTATATTTTCTGGTGTTCGAGACATAAAAAGTGTGACAACATTAGGGTGTCATATAATCCAGTTGAGCGCTATCTGAAAATGTGTTTTGTTATACTGCTCAGATATCGTATCTAAGAGTATTTGAGCATCTGGAGTAGCAAATTCTCCATATTCAAAAGGACGCCAAGCGACCAGCATGATATCATTTTCTTGACAGTATTGTAGTAGACCTGATACCTCAAGTTCTCGGAATATAAGATTGAAATGTACCTGGTTTGCCACGATAGGATACTCAGAGTGTTTTTGCGCCTCTTGGAGGCTCTCGATAGAAAAGTTTGAAACTCCTATATAGCGTATCAGTCATTCATCTACGAGTTCATTCATCGCTCGCATAGCGTCTTTGAGTGAAAACTGGGCATCACGCCAGTGAATGTAATACAAATCTAGATACTCTACTCAGAGTCTCTGGAGGCTATTACGGCAGGCATTTTTTATTGCCGTGTATGAGCAGTTATCTCCTCGAACTTTTGAAGAGAGAAAGAGCTCTTCTCTCGGAGTATTTTGTATTGCCTGACCAAGAAGTGTTTCACTATATCAGCCAGCATACATTTCTGCTGAATCTATACATATGAGTCATTGCGAGATAGCGTATCGAAGAGCCTTGATATCTCTTGCATCATCATTGTGTGGGTCTCGCGTTCACATACCTCACATGCGCCATGTTCCGATACCGAGAAGAGGCATCTCAAAACCATTTTTGAGTTTCTTGAGAGAAATATTATTCATAGCATATATGAGTTATGTATTACACTTTTAAGGAACCTCTGAGAAAGGCATGTTTATTTTCTCGAGACTGGTCTCTTACGCATTTTTTCTATCTCTTCACTATCCTAAAACTCTTCTTCCCCTTCCCTAGTAAGAAAAATTTTCTTTGTCAAAAATATGCTTCGATACTTCCCTCAAAATCTGAAATCTTTTCTCCATTTACTGAAAGTCCATTTTCTCTCACGCTCCTCGTAGCTGAAGATACAGATATCTCAAGACCAGAATCGATAAAAAGCTGTGTAAGAGATACATCATCATTGTAGGCTACTCCTCCTATCTCTTTGAAAAAGAGTTCAAATTGCTCTGAGTCAAGCCCTGAAAGAAGCTCCATCTTGTTCCCTTTTCCAAAAAGAAATTCTGTGATTTTCTCACAATACTCTGCAATACTCGATCCATGTATCAGAGAGACTGCTTCACGAGCAAGAACTTTTTGCCCCATACGAAGCTCTGGCTGCTTCATATGTTCTTGATATATCTCTCCTATTTCCTCAAGAGTTTTAAAACTCAAAAGACGAAGATATTTTTCCACATCATTATCAAGAGTGTTGATAAAGTATTGATACAATTCAAATGGTGATGTTTTATTTTCATCAAGCCATAGAGCATTGCCCTCTGACTTTCCAAACTTTTTTCCATTTGCGTCTGTGATCAGTTTATTTGTTACACCATAAGCTGTACCACCATCTTTTTTATGGATGAGTTCCAGACCTGCGAGTATCCCATCCCACTCATCACTTCCTCATACCTCAAGAGTGACTCCATGATGCTTCCAGAGATAATAATAGTCGTATCACATAATGAGCATATAACTAAACTCTGCATAAGAAATGGATTTATCAGGATCAGTGACTCGGTTTTTCACAATATCCTTTCACAGCATCCAGTTCACGGTCATGTAGCGTCATACTTCTCGAAGATACTCCAAACTTGTCATATTTTTATGAAAGTCATAGTTATTCACAACCTCATATTGGAGTACTTTTCCGGTTTGGTCTTTGATATTATCTACCAAACGAGAAAATTGTCGGGTAATTCCTGCCTGATTTTTTTCTAACTGTTCTGGCGTGAGGATAGGTCTTTCACTGTCTTTTCCACTCGGATTTCCTATAGTTGAGGTTGCTCCTCCAACCAGGAGATAACACTTATTGCCTCTCATCATAAAGTGTATTGCCATCATAAGAGCCACAAAGTTTCCAATAGTCATGCTATCAGCGCTACAGTCAACACCAAAATAAAAATTTTGTCCACCACCCTCAAACTTTTCAAATACTTCTTCATGCGTTGTCTGATGAAGAAAACCTCTTTGTTCTAAGTCATGTTTAATGTATTGCATATTTTTAAAAAACTGCTGAAAATAATATAGGAATATGATAGAAAAAAGCTATACTATTGCAAATAATTTTTACTATGAAGATATGAAATTTTTAAGCAGAGACATATGGCATGAGGTACAACCCTCTGACAAGTGAGTGAGTGATTGCCCATTTTGCCAATACACTCTTCCAGAGAACTATTGCTATGTTATTTGGGAGGGAAAACACTGGTTTATTGCTCATAACAAATACCCTATTTTGTGACTGAGTAATATGTTTCTGGCTATTCCCTATAGGCATGTGGTGTTGAGTAAAGATTTGAGTGATGAGGAAGCTCTTGAGTTTCGAGAGGTAGAAAAAGTGATGCGTGAAAAATACGGAGAAGATGACTATTTTATGTTTGTGCGTGAATGAGTGAAGCCTCGGAGTATTGAACATATTCACTACCACTTTGTTCCTGGGAGACTTCCCTACCATGATATAGAGTTGTGTTTGAAAAAGCAGGGCTTTGAAAATGAGTTTGCCTCCAAGTAGAAAGTCAATATAGTACGCTCATACATATATTATGGAAACCTCCCTTTTTTCGTCATATGAAACTCGATCTCTCAAAAATATTTGGTTCTAAGAGTAGAGCAAAAGTTCTTGAAAAGCTTTTTCTTGAGTTTTACGCGTGAAAAAATGAGGGATTTCATATGCGTGGTCTTGCTCGTGATCTTGATGAACAAATAAATTCTATCAAGCGTGAACTGGATAATCTCGAAGAACTCGGTGTTCTCAAATCTAAAATAGAACTGAGAAAAAAAATATTTTTTATCAATCCAAATTTCCTCTACCTGAGTGAGTTTCAGAGTATTTTTCTCAAAAATTATAATCCGCTTGATGCTATCAAAGCATTTTTTAAAAAGCAAAATCTTCTTGAGTTAGTTATCGTCAATGAAAGCGTGAAGCATAAACTCACCGAAGATGGAAAAGCGATTTTAGATATTTTTATGATTGGGGAAATAGACAGAGATGTTTTTTCTGAATTTTTGCAAAGTATTTTTTTTGATAAAAAGATCAAGTTTGCCATCATCTCGGCAGAAGATTTTTTTAATCGTCTCTCCTATGGGGACAAGCTGATACACAATATTTTGAGAGAAAAAGGCAATATTTTTATCAAAGATACCTTGAAAGTGAGAGAAAAACTGTAAGAGAAACAACGAAAAATAGGAAATGTGTAAAAATACCCAGAGGGTATAAACTTTGTAGTTCAAGGAAAATTCAACTTGTCTGAAATAAGCTATCATCTCTCATTGTTCATTGCACGAAGTATTCACTGATATCATTCCAAGACTTGCAATCGAATATCATCTCCTACAGATTCTGATACTGTAAGAAATTTTTTTTCAGGGTTTTGAGATATAGCTGTTCTCCATTTTTCTTTCCAACCAAGTTCTCTGCCAAGATTTCGAATAATCTGTTTATCAGCTGATATATATCTCCCTGCCTCAAAATCTTCTTTCTTGATAAAGCGAGAGCTTTCTGGTGTAAAAATCTCATCTCATAAAACATATTCTCCTGAACTGTTTATAAACACTTCTAGCTTTGTATCTACAACAACATATCATCTCTGATTCATATGGTCTGTAAAATCTGCAAAGAGCGCTTCCAGTCTTTCAATCAGCTGAGGAAAATGTGACCTTACCATTTCTGAGTTGAGAGGAGTATCATTTTTTTCTTTGGTTGTTGGAGTAAACTGGGGTGTATCAAATCTTTCCCATTCCAGCATTCATGGACTAATATTGAGTCCGTAAGGGTCTTGTCATTTTTGATACAGCTGAAAAAGTGAACCCGTATGAAAGTTTCGTATCACCAGTTCGAGTCCTTTTTGATGTCCATCAATCTTCATTGTGAGTGGGGCACATAGAGACATACATTGAGATCTCGCTCGAAGGTGTTCGGGGATATTATCTGCTCATTCTGTATAGCAGGTTACAAATCCTCTCTCTACTACAAACTGCGCTCAGAGCTGTGATATCTGTGATTGTATCTCTCATTTTCATGCGATCTCTAGATCAAGGGGAATATCAAAAACAGAGGTTCTATCACTTCGCACTTGTAGGACTTGTATATCCTCAGTCCCTGGGCAGACATAAAGGTCAGCATTTTTTCCTCTATAAAATAGCTCATATCAGAGCTCTTCTAATTCTGAAAGACCAAGTTCACGGCTCATCTTTTTCTCTCGTGGCCAAAGTCCTGAGTCAAAAATCTTTTTTCTTCATGGACTCAAGGAGCACATTTCTGCTCATAAACTTTGAACCACTGAGTGAGCTTGAGGGAAGCCTAGCTCTCTTGCTTGGGATGATGTTTTTTTTACTAATGCTTTTGGTCTATCTGGACTATGAGATGTCATAAGGGAAAAGTAAGGAGATAAGGTATTTACAACTCCTCAATATAAACTTCCTCTCCTCTCTTGTACACCTCGTATCCTCCCTGCTGCAAAGTCTTGGGAGAAACCACAATACGATGAGGAACTCCCCATAACTCACAATCGCCCATCTTTTGACCGTATCATACCTTTCTTCATATCCGATCATCAACTATGACTCTCTCTCATTTCTCCTCAAGTGCCTCTCATATCTTGTATGCTGTCTCGATATGTTCCTCTCCTATCACTATGATATAATAACTCGCAGGAGCTATATGTTCTGGCCAGGATATTCCTTTTTCCGTCATAAAATACTCAGCCATCACTCCCATAAGGCGAGACACCCCTATACCATAACATCACATCTCTACCTCATCCCTCATCTGATTATTCTCATCAAGGTAACTTACTCAAAAAGGCTTGCTATACTTTGTTCCAAGATGAAAGATATTTCCTACTTCTGAGGCTTTACGAAACGTGAGTTTTTCTCAAGGAACACTCAGAGAAGTAAATCCTTCTCGCGGCTCAGAAAAATCTCAAAATTCTTTGATATCGAGATCTGAGAGATTGATGTTTTTTGTAGATTTTGCGATCTGGTTTGCTCAGCCAAAGAAGTTTTTTACGGTGGTGAGAGAATGATCACCATAACAATCGAAATCAAGTTTTCCGTCTCTTAGAGGAGAGATAAATCCTCTTACTGTTCAGAGTTTTTCAAGATCAGATTCTCCTGCCAGAGTAAAACTATCATTGTATTTCTCACGAATAAACCTGCTGAGTTTTATCTCATTGATATCTAGGTCACCTCGAATTGCTACTGCAATATATTTGTGTGAGTCTTGGAGTTTATACACTACTGTTTTGAGCATTTGCCAGTCTGGCGCATGGAAGTACGCCATCATCTTTTCCATATTTACAATATCTGGAACACTATCAATATACTGCATTGGTAGTTCTTTTTCTGAGATATTTTTCTCGTCAGGCACACCCGCAGCAAGCTCAAGATTATAGCAGTAGCCAGAACTATCTGATACAATAGTATCTTCTCCCACCTCAAGAAATGTTTGAAACTCGTGAGAGTTCTTATCAGATATAGCTCCTCCATCAGCATCAGCAATAACGGTATCATCTCCAAGCCCAAGTCTCTCAAAAATACGCATATACACCTTTTTGATTTTTTCATAAAAGTCGTCAAAATCCTCTCTACTGGCATGAAACGAGTAGGCATCTTTCATAATAAACTCTCTTCCTCGCAGGAGGCCAGACTTAGCCCGTCGTTCGTTACGAAACTTTTTCTGAATATGATAAGCACATGTCGGAAGGTCTTTGTATGATTGAATAAACTCTCGCATGATAGGAGTAATATTTTCTTCATTCGTCGGAGCAATACGGTACTCTATCTCACCGTGTCACGGGACTTTGAAATACTCAGGAATATTCCATCTCCCCGTTGTTTCCCAGTACTCTCGAGGAGTGAGAATAGTCATGAGCGTTTCATGATATCCAGCATGATCCATCTCTTGTCTGATCACATTTTCAATATTTCTGAGAACTCTCTGCCCTATAGGAAGATACTCATAAGCTCCTGCCATTGCTTGGCGAATATATCCTCACTGTAAGAGGAGACTGGTTGAAC